>NZ_VXLD01000002.1:0-648097 GCF_008867985.1 Acinetobacter tandoii | reverse complement strand
CGGGTACCACCTTGGCCGATGCAACCTATGCGGTGGTGGCGACAGTAACTGACACTGCGGGTAATACCGCCACTAGTAATCAAGATGTGGTTATTGATACTGTAGCTGATGCGCCAGATGTCATTGCAGTATTGGGCGGTTCAGTGGGTATTGTTCCTGGTGATGATAATCTTCAACAGATCATCACTTATAAGAATGAATTGGATGTTGATGTAACTTTAACTGCGACTAAAGCACCTGATGGAACTTGGAGTTTGGATACAACCCCATTGAATGTCAGTATTAATAGTACAACGGGTGTAGTCAGTATCGGGCGTGATGCAATAAAAGATGGCAGTCTTGTTACTTCCATTGGTACAGACCTTTTAGGCAATACTGCTCAGGACAGTGGTACAACATATCCAGATGATACAACACCATCGACTGCAGATGCGCCAGATGTCGTTGCATTGGATGATGGTTCTGTCACTGTAACTCCGGGTGCGGATAATGTTGAGCAGGAAATTTATTATATTGATGAAGAAAATATTCTTGTTGTCTTATCTGCATCACAAGCAGGTGATGGTACTTGGAGTTTGGCAGCAAATCCAATACCAACCCCATTGCCAACAGGGGTAAGTATCAATTCGATTACGGGTGTAGTTACGATTGCTCCAGATGCAGTTAAAGATGGGAGTGTAGTGACTGCTTATGGTTTTGATGTTTCTACAAATGTGGCCATCGATAGCGATACTGCCAAAGGCGATGTCGTGATCGTCTCTGTCTCAGAAGAAGGCTTGGCAGGAGCAAATGCTGATGCTGTCGGTAACCCTGAGGATACAACAAATTCAACAATGGTATCAGGAACTTTAAATCTTGGTAATTTAACTAATGTGGCTGTAACTGGTCCATCGGGTATCACGTCTGAGGGGCAGCCAGTGACTTGGAATGGTTCGATTACGGCAGGCGTTTATACATTAACGGGAACAGCAGGAGGGAAAGAGGTTGCGGTACTGACACTTTCAACTTCAGGGGCTTACACCTTTACCTTGAAACAGCCGATAGACCACCCAATGGCTTCACTTGAAAACATTTTAGGTCTTGGTTTTACCATAGCTTCTACTGATGGTGTTGGAACAACCAATTCAACTTTGATGATTAATGTTGAAGATGATTCGCCAATCGCTGCTTCAAATACTACATATAATGTTGATGTTCAGCCTGCTACAGTAGAGGGAGAGTTAGTCGTTAGTTATGGTGCAGATCACGGTCATGTGCAAAGTATCACGGTCGATGGTTATACCTTAAGCTATTCACCTGTAACAGATTCAGTTTCAGCTTCAGGAGCTGCAGGTTCAATTACTTATAGCTTTAATGCTGCAAATGATGAGTTAACTATCAACAAAGGCACGGGTGAAGTTCTGGTCGTAGATATGTTGACGGGGCATTATAGTTATTCCTCATTAGCAATAACGGAAACAGCTCAAGCGCCAATTGTGGGAATCAATAAATCTGCCAGCTTATTGGGTCTTGTGAATGCCGATGCTTTAGGTTTGATTGGTATTGGTACCAATCAACTTTTAACAGCAATTGATCCGAATAACGATATTAAATCGGTTGTCGTGAACGCAGGTGCTGCCATTAGTATTGGGGTCTTAAATTACTATAAATTAGATTGGTCTGTTGAGATGGCAGCAGAGTTTGGAATAAAGGTTGTAGAAGAGAATGACATTGTAAATTTACTGTTAGTTACAACCCAATCTTATTCAAAATTGACAATCACATCCTTAGATGGGGGACCAATTGATAACTTAAAATTGAATGAGTTTTTAGCAACTGTTTACGTTCATCAATATGGTATAGATTTAGTATCATTAGGTATAGTGCCGACAATTTCTATTTCTGCAACAGATAGTCAACCCGTGACTTCTAGTACTTCTTATACCGATTTGCTTGGTGTAAGCCTATTAGATCCGAGTAATGACCCAGCAGGTGTGGTAGAGGGTACAAGCGGTATAAATACACTCAATGGAACCAATGGTGATGATCGTTTATATGGTTATGCTGGAAATGATAATTTAACAGGTAACCAAGGGAATGATTTACTTCGCGGTGGGGCGGGTAACGATACTTTAAATGGCGGTGCTGGTAACGACATTTTAAGTGGTGGTACAGGAAATGATACTCTAACGGGTGGCTCAGGCAATGACACCTTCCTTTGGGAGAAAGGGGATCAGGGGACTGTTGTGGCACCAGCAGTAGATACCATTACTGATTTTTCTAAACAACCTGTTGCGGGTGGAGGGGATATTCTCGACTTACGCGGCTTATTAGTCGGTGAATTGGCGAAAGGGACAAGTATTGGAAACTTGGCAAATTATTTATACTTTGTCTTTGATGGTACCAATACAATTCTTTATATCAATACCGCGGGTACGCTTTCGGCTGCAACACCAACCACAACTTCTGATAAGCACATTACATTTACGAATGTAGATTTAGTGGGTAGCTATACCACCCAGCAAGAGATTATTTCGAATTTACTTAAAAATGGAAACCTCTTGGTAGATCAGGCAACCACGAACACGGATTTAAATGGTTCCTCATCTTTTGATGTGGTGATAGTAGATAATGATGGTGATACTGCTTCAACCAATATCACGTTTGACTCAACTTCACCATCTACCTCAACACAACCGAATGTAGCACCGATTGCACAAGCTGCCGATGCGACTTTACTGGGCTTAATTGGTGTAGATGCGCTTGGCATCATTGACTTGAATCAACAGGCTTTTATTGCTGTCGATCAAAACCAAAACTTGCGTTCGGTAGAAGTAAAATTTAATGGTCTACTTACAGTGAATTTGGGAAGTCTTAGTTTCTCTGCTTCAGCTCAATTAGCAGCAGATTTGGGACTCGAAATTCATATTAACAATACATCGGGGATATTGGGTGTTGTAGGAGCAACATCAACAATAACCATTACAGCGGCAGATGGTGGAAATATCGATAATTTAGCTGTGAATGAATTATTAGCCACGATTCAGCTCAATTCCGATGTAAATTTACTGAGTTTGGTTGCAGGTTTGAATGTGAGTGCCTTGGGTAGTTTTACTGTGACAGCAACCGATAGTTACGGTGCAACAGATTCTGACAGTTTCTCATCATTACTGAATGCTCAGGTACTACAGAACTTGTTAGGGGCTGGAGGTAATCCTGATATTATTCAAGGAACTTCTGCAAACGATACATTAAATAATAGTGCATCAGGCACCATTCATGAGCGTCTTTATGGTTACGATGGAGATGATACGCTAAATGGTAGTTCTGGAAATGACTTAATCCGTGGTGGGGCAGGAAATGATACCTTAAATGGTGGTGACGGCAATGACCTACTGATTGATGGGAATGGTGCGGATACCTTCAATGCAGGTAATGGCAATGACGTAATCGTTATTTCAGGAACAGGTTTTGTTTCTATTGATGGTGGTGCGGGTACAGATACTTTAACGTTATTGGGTGGAATAGACTTAGATTTAACGACATCGAATAATATTACCAATATTGAGCGTATCGATTTGGGTAATGGTTCAGAAGGTTCGAAATTGACGTTGACTGCCGCTGATGTTCTGGAAGTTACTGGATCAAATACACTACAAATTTTGGGGGATTCACATGATCAGGTGCAAATGATTGGTGCGATTAAAGGTGCAGAATCTACCATTAATGGTGTAACGATGACGCAATATACGCTCGGTGCAAACACAGTATTTGTGGACAATGATATTGTAAATGGTATGGGAGTGATTGTCCTTTAGTTGATCAGTAAACCGTCTTATTTGATTTGAATCACTGCATGAACCTCTCCGATTTATCGGGGAGGTTTTTCTTTATTGAGTTGTTTTTTTGAGTTAGTACTTAATATAAAAAATCCCGCCATCTAGGCGGGATTTTTTCGGATATTTACTTACCAGCTTAATGCACCACCTGTTTGGTAGTCAGTTACGCGAGTTTCAAAGAAATTCTTCTCTTTACGTAAGTCCATCATTTCAGACATCCACTGGAATGGGTTATTCACACCAGCAAATTGTTCAGGTAAGCCCAACTGGCTTAAACGACGGTTACAGATAAATTTCAAGTATTCTTCCATCATTGCAGCATTCATGCCCAATACACCACGTGGCATGGTGTCACGAGCATATTCGATTTCAAGCATAGTGCCTTCAAGAATCATCTGAATGATTTCTTCTTGGAATTCTGCTGTCCAAAGATGTGGGTTTTCAATCTTGATTTGGTTAATCATATCGATACCAAAGTTCAAGTGCATCGATTCATCACGCAAGATGTATTGGAATTGCTCTGCAACACCATTCATCTTGTTACGACGGCCCATCGACAAAATTTGGCTGAAACCACAGTAGAAGAAAATGCCTTCAAGTACGCAGTAGAACGCGATCAAGTTGCGCAGCAAAATTTGGTCGTTTTCAGGTGTACCAGTTTTGAAAGAAGGATCACTTAAAGATTGAGTATACTTTAAGCCCCAAGCTGCTTTACGTGCTACAGATGGAACCTCACGGTACATGTTGAAGACTTCGCCTTCATCCATACCTAAAGATTCGATACAGTATTGGTAAGCATGAGTATGAATCGCTTCTTCAAAGGCTTGACGTAAGATGTATTGACGGCATTCTGGGTTGGTAATGTGACGATAAATTGCCAATACCAAGTTGTTTGCAACCAATGAATCCGCAGTCGAGAAGAAACCTAAAGAACGCATTACAATGGTACGCTCATCTTCAGTTAAGCCATTTTCAGACTTCCAAAGTGCGATGTCATGGTTCATGTTGACTTCTTGAGGCATCCAGTGGTTTGCACAACCGTCTAGATACTTCTGCCAAGCCCATTCGTATTTGAATGGTACAAGTTGGTTCAAGTCAGCACGACAGTTAATCATAGCTTTATCATCAACTTGTACACGCTGAGCACCCATCTCAAGCTCTTCAAGACCAGGCGCAACGTCTAAAGTTTCTAGAGCGTTAGATGCTCTTGCCAACGGATCGGCTGGATCTGTTGATCGCACTGAACGGGTTCCAGCGGATTGTGGAGCTGCCACATTCTTCTGTGGTTGCTCTGCATCAGATACCAACGGCGCAGCAGGCGCTTTTTGCGGTTCGACGGGCGCAGACTTGTGCTCAGGTGCAGCCGGTTTTTGCGAATCATCTTCTAAATCGTCCCAACTTAGGATAGACATATCAATTCTCTCTTCGTTGCTTTATATCTTTTATGAAGACATCTCAACCAAGAAGATGTCCTACTATACGCTCAATTTGTGTAAGCAAAATTAAGTTTTGTCGATAAATGCTCTAATTTTGTTCGGTAGAGCAAGTATCCCCACTACTTATTTTGCTTACGCTGCTGATTGCGAATGGCTACAAATGCGTAGACCATTGGCACGTAAAAGAAAACAAAAGAAAAGACCAAAACCGCGAGTCCTAACAGATAGTTATGAGTCATATGGAGCATGGTCTTTTCCTTTTTTAATTTCTTTCAAAGTTTTTAATCCCCCTAAATCCCTCCTTAAAAAGAGGGACTTTTATCCCGTGTACTTCGAGATATTCAAAGGAAGGTTAGGGGATTTGAAACTTGTCAGATTACTGACAAGCCTCACAGTCAGGATTGTCAATTGAACATGCCATTGGCACTGGTGCCGCTTGTTCAAAACCTTCATCTTCTGCTACAGGCGCTGCAACTGGCTTTTCTTCAGCTACTGCTGCAACAGGCGCTGCGACTGTAGTTGCTTTAACCGCATTTAATGCACCTGTGTTAATAGTTGATTTCTCAGCCGAAGTTGCACCTAGTGCACGGAGGTAATAAGTCGTTTTTAAACCACGTAACCATGCCATCTTATAAGTGATGTCAAGTTTCTTACCATTCGCACCAGAGATGTAAAGGTTTAAAGACTGTGCCTGATCGATCCATTTTTGACGACGTGATGCAGCATCTACAATCCAACGTGGCTCAACTTCAAATGCAGTTGCGAAGATTGCTTTAAGCTCTTCTGGGATACGAGAAATTTTCTGAACTGAACCTTCAAAGTGTTTCAGATCATTGACCATTACAGAGTCCCAAAGACCACGGTCCTTCAACGCACGTACTAGGTACGGGTTGATCACAGTGAATTCACCTGAAAGGTTAGATTTCACATACAAGTTCTGGAAGGTTGGTTCAATCGATTGAGATACACCACAAATGTTAGAGATGGTTGCTGTTGGGGCAATCGCCATTACATTTGAGTTACGCATACCATCTTTTTGAACTTTGGCACGTAAAGTGTCCCAGTCCAAACGCTGTGTGCGATCAACTTCAAACATGCGCTCAGGGCGTGATTTTGCAACGAGGTCAAGTGAGTCAATTGGTAAGATACCTTGATCCCATAATGAACCTTTAAATGTTTCGTAAGTGCCGCGTTCAAGTGCAAGGTCGCTTGATGTTTGAATCGCATAGTAGCTAATGACTTCCATCGACTCATCAGCAAACTCTACTGCTGCATCAGAACCATAAGCCAGTTGCATTTCGTATAGTGCATCTTGGAAGCCCATGATACCCATACCGACAGGACGGTGCTTCAAGTTTGAGTTGCGAGCTTGTGGGACCGCGTAGTAGTTAATGTCGATCACGTTATCGAGCATACGAACTGCTGTTTTCACAGTACGTGCAAGCTTTTCACGGTCTAACACACCACCTTGAACGTGTTGTACAAGGTTAATCGAACCTAAGTTACATACTGCAATTTCATCTTTGCTTGTGTTTAAGGTAATTTCTGTACACAAGTTAGAAGAGTGAACTACACCCACATGTTGTTGTGGTGAACGTAAGTTACATACGTCTTTGAATGTGATCCACGGGTGACCTGTTTCAAACAACATCGACAGCATTTTGCGCCACAAATCTTTTGCACGGATTTTCTTGTGCAACATATTTGTTTCTTTTGCAATCGCTTCATAGTGTGCGTAACGCTCAGCGAATTCTGCACCCGTTAAGTCGTGTAGGTCTGGTGTTTCAGACGGTGTAAACAGTGTCCATTCAGCATCTTCAAACACACGTTGCATAAACAAGTCAGGAACCCAGTTTGCTGTGTTCATGTCATGTGTACGGCGACGGTCATCACCTGTGTTTTTACGTAGCTCTAGGAATTCTTCGATGTCCAAGTGCCAAGTTTCTAGGTATGCACAGACTGCACCTTTGCGTTTACCGCCTTGATTAACTGCAACCGCGGTATCGTTTGCCACTTTAAGGAATGGAACGACACCTTGTGACTTACCATTTGTACCTTTGATATACGAGTTCAAAGCACGAACAGGTGTCCAGTCGTTACCTAAACCGCCAGCCCATTTAGACAACATTGCGTTATCGCGCATCGCGCCATAAATGTCATATAGGTCATCATCAATCGTGGTTAAGTAGCAGCTCGATAACTGCGGACGTAACGTACCTGAGTTAAATAACGTCGGGGTAGATGCCATGTAATCGAAGCTTGACAATAAGTTGTAGAACTCGATTGCACGTTCTTCACGGTTTTCTTCGTTAAGGGCAAGACCCATCGAAACACGCATGAAGAATAATTGTGGTAATTCGAAACGTACGCCATCTGAATGGATGAAATAACGGTCAAATAAAGTTTGTAGACCTAAGTATGTAAATTGGTTTGAGCGTTCAGGTTGAATCGCAGCAGCCAATTTTGCAAGGTCAAAGTTAAGTAGTTCTGGTGAAAGTAGGTCTAGCTCAATACCTTTTTTAAGGAAAGTTTCTAGAGCATCACCTTCAACGGTATCTTCAGACAAGCCAAGGAAGGTTAAACCTGTTGCAACTAACTCATCACGAAGTAGGCGAGCCGTTACGTAAGTGTAGTTTGGTTCTTGCTCAATACGGGTACGCGTTGCCATCATCATCGTAGTCGAGATGTCTGATTCTTTTACACCGTTATAAAGGTTTTTAATGGTTTCATCGATAATGGCTTGCGCATCAATACCTTCTAAACCCTCAGCTGCTTTGTTGACTTTAGCTTGGAGCGCGCTCAAGTCTAATGGCTTAAGTTGGCCGTCTTGTGCAGTGATTTGCAAGGTCGGATGATGATGAGCACCTGTTTGCTGACGAGCAGATGCACGTTGTTCACGATAAATCACATAGGCACGCGCAACTTTCTGTTCGCCAGTACGCATGAGTGCCAATTCCACTTGGTCTTGGATTTCTTCAATATGGATTGTACCGCCAGAAGGTAAACGACGGTTAAAGGTATTCATCACCATTTCAGTAAGTTGTGAAATGCGGTCATGAATACGGCTAGAGTCGGCACTTTGTTGTCCTTCTACCGCTAAAAAGGCTTTACCAATTGCGACAGAAATTTTTTCGGCATCAAAAGCAGCAACATCACCAGTTCGTTTAATCACCTGAAGTTGCCCAGGGGTGGATGTGATTACGCTCATGTCAGCATAGCTCCATTGTCATCTATTGTTATGTTTATGGACCATTTGAACTGGGCAAAAAGTGTGCCACAGTGTTTGAGGAATAAACACAAGACTTAGTGGTTTAAAATTGAATTGAACACAAGATACGGGAAAATTGAGGGTAGATCAATATTGACATTTTGCTAAAAATTTTTCTGATTCCTGTCAAAAAAAATTAGCTCAAATTTCCCTATTTTTATGCTTATGGTTTAAGCCTTATTAGACAAGGGCATAGCATAGCAAAGCTCTATTTATCTGCTTATAGATAACCTTGTGGATAAGTAAAAAAGAATAAAACTGATCAGACAGTTTATGATCAATTGCCTGATTTGATTAATAATTATCCATTTTGTAATAAGATGTGTGGAATTGAGTTCAAAAAATGACAAACTGAAAAAGCCAATTAATTCAACGATTAAAAAATATTACAAAAAGCTACTTAGATGTATCAGTTTGGTGAATAGCATCTTGTTTACAATGTAAACGTGTGTATATTGCAAAATTATATTACGTCGTATCTGTCGGATTTTTAAAAGATACGCTTCATCCTATTGAAGGGGCAGCTTATGAGCCAAGAAGAAAAGTTACCGAAAATTTTAATTGTAGAAGATGATGAGCGTCTTGCACGTTTAACCCAAGAGTATTTAATTCGTAATGGATTGGAAGTTGGGGTAGAACCAGATGGCAACCGTGCCATTCGTCGTATTATTGCTGAGCAACCAGATTTAGTGGTGCTCGATGTAATGTTACCTGGTGCAGATGGTTTAACCATTTGTCGTGAAGTGCGTCCACATTATCATCAACCAATTTTAATGCTTACCGCTCGTACTGAAGATATGGATCAGGTGCTTGGCTTGGAAATGGGTGCAGATGACTACGTGGCTAAACCTGTTCAGCCACGTGTTTTGCTTGCACGTATTCGTGCATTGTTGCGTCGTACAGACAAAGCGCCTGAAGATGAAGTGGCACAACGCATCGAATTTGACGATTTGGTGATTGATAACGGTGGTCGTTCTGTAACCTTAAATGGTGAATTGGTCGATTTTACCAGCGCTGAGTATGACTTGCTTTGGTTGTTGGCTTCAAATGCAGGACGTATTTTATCGCGTGAAGACATTTTTGAACGTCTACGTGGCATTGAATACGATGGTCAAGACCGTTCAATTGATGTCCGTATTTCGCGTATTCGTCCAAAAATTGGCGATGATCCAGAAAATCCGAAACGAATTAAGACTGTGCGTAGTAAAGGCTATCTTTTTGTTAAAGAAACCAACGGAATGTAATTTACATCACTCTTGATTCACACAGGACATTTTCGTGTTTAAACACAGTATATTCTTGCGCATCTATGCAGGTCTGGTTGTGCTGGTTGCAATCGTGGCGCTGTTTGCTTATTTGCTGGTGCAAATTATTAATTACCAGCGTGCGCAAGAATATCGTGAGTCTTTAACTGATGGTATTTCATTTATTATCAGTGAGGGGATTGCGCGTCAGCAGACAGTCCAACAAAAGGTAGACTGGATTTCTGATGCTTCAGACTTGTTAGAATTGCCTATTTATTATGTCGATGCTAACAAGGTTGACCTTTCACGAGCTGAACAAAAACGTATTAGTCAGCAAAAGGCTGCTGTGCGTTATGATGCGCAAAACTCAATTGCTTATATTATTATCGGCTTAAAAAATGATACCAATCACTATCTATATGTAAAGGTAGATAAAATTGGTGAGCGTCAAATGAAAGCGCTACCTATTTTTATTCTGGATTATCTGGTGTACTACCCAGGACAGGAAAAAGAATATCTGGAGAAAATTCAGAAGCATTTTTCCTATCCAATTGAAATAGAGAAAGTACAAAATCTTCCTTTAGATTCAGAGCAAATTGGGCGTTTACGCTTAGATCATAGCATTATCTTATATCGTGATAGTGCCACAGTACGCGGCACAACTATTTCGATTGTTTCTCCTATTCCAAGTACGCCATCCGAGGTTTTGGTACTGGGACCAGTGCCTTTGTTTAATTGGATGCCATTCCAATTGGCAGCGGGTATTACTTTACTCAGCTTATTTGTCTTGAGCTTGGGCGTTTATGGTCTGATATTGCCTATGCAGCGTAAGATTCGCGAAGTGAACTATGCATTAAATCGCATGAAATCCGGCGATTTGAGTCTGCGCTTACCGATTGATGGTACTGACGAAATGGCAAGCTTGGCATCAAGCTATAACAGTATGTCAGACCATATTCAGCGTTTGATTGAAGCACAGCGAGAATTAATGCGTGCAGTTTCGCATGAGCTCAGAACGCCTGTGGCACGTATTCGATTCGGTATGGAAATGCTGGCTGAGGAAGATGATTATGAGTATCGCATACAGCAAGTCGACATGATTGATAAAGATATTGAGGCACTAAATACTTTAATTGATGAAATCATGACTTATGCCAAGTTGGAGCAGGGTACACCTTCACTTGATTTTGAAAAAATTGTGTTGGCTGAAGTGCTTGAGCAAGTTGCTACAGAAACGGAAGCATTGAAAACGCAAAAAGAAATTATTGTAGAAGCTCCCTTACCAACTGTTGTTGCAGATGCAGAGCGCCGTTACCTACATCGTGTGGTGCAAAACTTGGTCGGAAATGCAGTGCGTTACTGCGATCATAAGGTTGTGATCAGTGGTGGCATAACCGATGCGGGCATGGCTTATGTTTGCGTTGAAGATGATGGTCCTGGTATTGCCGAAGATGACCGTAAACGCATTTTTGAGGCTTTTGCTCGTTTGGATGATAGCCGTACCCGTGCCTCAGGTGGTTATGGTTTGGGGCTTTCCATTGTGAGTCGTATTGCTTATTGGTTTGGTGGACGTATAGAAGTTGATGCGAGCCCAACTTTAAAAGGTGCTAGATTCACCATGAGTTGGCCTGCAAAGCGTTTCGCGAAGACGAATAAAAAGAAATTAGGGTCCAAAGAAAGTTTGGATAATTAAGTTCTTACTTTTAAATTATTGATAAGCCCAGTATTGATCTTAAAGAGATTTAGCTGGGCTTTTATCTACTTGTATTTATAGTGTTTTAATCCAAAATGCTGGCGTCTGGTTCAATAATTTGTTTACCGTTCTTGAGACTTTCTAATGCTTCTTGATTGAAATCGATTAATAACGAATTGTTTACAGTATCAATAGAGTGACCTGTAATTAATTTTTGGTCTCCGTTTAATGTTTCCACTTTATAGTCATCTACTATGTTGAATATTCCGTCTAAATTGGTCGTAGTTGAAGCGCGATCCTGACGGAATAACTCATAGACGTCACGTAGATCAAATATCGCATTGTTTGCATCAGGATGCTTTGTAATATAGTTTTCAATATGACGAATGAGCAGTTGTGCAAACAAGTAATAATTTGGTTTATGAGTGAATTCTAAATTCATATGGTTGCTCCTTATTATTTGTTTTACATGATGATATAGGAATACCATAATCATGATCTTTGCGTAATTTTAGTCGTGTAGCAGTGTTGTAAATAAAAAAAGAATTTGTTTAAAAGTGGTTCCGTCATCTTGGTAGTTTTTACTCCAAATTTATAAAACACCTAGAGTGTGATATTGGATTATTTCTGAATTACCAGTATTGTCAAAATTTGCTGTCTGGCTCGACAAATAAAGGATTTCAGCAATTCAGCTTTGCACAGAAATCCACATTAAATGAAAGCCATGTTGAAAAAAATGATGGAATTTTATTTTTTTATTCAATAAAGCGATAGTGGGGTGGGTTTCAGTGTTTTATGCGTAGAAATATAGAAAAAAGCTCAAAAAATCATCCAAAAGACTAAGACCTATAAACTAGCAAGTGAAATCATAAATCAGGTACAATTGGCGGGATTAATTTTGTGTTTGGTGTATTTGAAGGCCAATACATACATTCTTTGTTAATAAATAGGCCTGCCAGGAGTTATCCCCGCATGAGTGCCATTACTCCATACGAATGGGCAATTATTGCCTTCGTGATCGGCGTTACATTTCTTTGTGCTTTTATGCTCACAGTTCCATTACTCCTTGGGGGTAAGTCATGGGGCCGTGCTAAACAAGAGCAGTTTGAGTCAGGCGTAGTGGGTGCAGGTGGTGCACGTATTCGCTTGTCTGCAAAGTTCTATTTGGTTGCTATTTTCTTCGTGGTTTTTGACTTAGAAGCGCTTTATCTTTACGCATGGTCTACTTCTGTACGTGAAGTGGGCTGGTTTGGTTTTACAACTGTTGTAATTTTTGTGGTCGATTTATTGATTGCATTGGTTTATGCAGTTTCAGTGGGTGCGTTGAATTGGGCACCTACAGACCGTCGTAAAGCTGCTGGTAAAGTGATTAAAGTTGGCTCTCCAAATATGAATATTGCTGACATTACACGTTTTAACTCTATTGAAGAATTGGTAACAGACCCTACGGGTCATATCCCAGCTCAATCATCTGGTCGCGTGAAAGCAAAATCACCGACTGTCTCATCTGATAAGGAGTAACTCGGGATGAAATATACCTTAACCCGTGCGAATCCGAATGCTGATCAATATCCACTTCAGGAGCGTCAGATCGTTACCGATCCGCTTGAAGAAGAAGTGAATAAGAATGTGTTCATGACTCGTTTAGAAGACGTGTTACACACAGCAGTAAACTGGGGACGTAAGAACTCAGTTTGGCCGTTTAACTTTGGTACATCTTGCTGTTACGTAGAGTATGCAACGACCTTAACTGGTGTGCATGACTTATCACGTTTTGGTGCTGAGGTAATTCGTGCTTCACCACGTCAGGCAGATTTGATGATTGTGGCAGGTACATGCTTTGTTAAGATGGCGCCTGTTATTCAGCGTTTGTACGAGCAAATGTTAGAGCCTAAATGGGTAATTTCAATGGGTGCTTGTGCAAACTCAGGTGGTATGTATGACATCTACTCTGTAGTGCAAGGTGTCGATAAAATCATTCCTGTCGATGTGTACATCCCAGGTTGTCCGCCACGTCCAGAAGCATTAATCCAAGCATTAATGTTGTTACAGGACCAAATTCAATTAGAGCGTCGTCCGCTATCTGCCGTGATTGGTGATGATCTTCAGCCAGTATATAAGCCAAAGATGATGCCAGAGCGCGATCGTAAGAATGCACAGCGTATTGCGGTGAAAAACTTACGCTCTATGGATGAAATTAAATAATTTTAACGATGAATGTTTGATGCACCCGAGATAGGTGTAATTGTCGTTAAGGTTGACTGAATTTGTATTAAATAGGAAGCCAAGCCAATGGCTGAAACTGACATTGCTATGCCAGAATCAACAGCAGTTGATTCACGCCCAGCATTTGCAATCATAGAAGAACTTAAAACCAAATTTGGTGAGAACTTCTATGTGCAAACGACTCGTGAAGATTTTCCAACGGTCTGGGTTGAGCGCGCACGCGTACAAGAAGTTTTAATGTTCTTGCGTACAGTGTCACGTCCTTACGTGATGCTGTTTGACTTGTCTGCGGTAGATGAGCGTTTACGTACTCACCGTGACGGTTTGCCTGCGTCTGACTTTACAGTGTTCTATCACTTATTGTCATTAGAGCGCAATACGGATATTCGTATTAAAGTTGCATTGAATGAGAGTGATCTCAATATTCCAACTGCAACTAATATCTGGCCAAATGCAAACTGGTACGAGCGTGAAGCTTACGATATGTTCGGCATTAATTTCGAAGGGCACCCAATGCTCCGTCGTATTTTGTTGCCAACCTATTGGGAAGGTCATCCGCTACGCAAGGAATACTCTGCACGTGCTACGGAATATACACCGTACATGCAGAACCAAGCGAAACAAGACTTCGAGCAAGAGCACTTGCGTTTTGTCCCTGAAGATTGGGGTCTAAAACGCGGAAATGCTGACGAAGACTTCATGTTCCTGAACTTAGGTCCTAACCATCCATCTGCGCACGGTGCATTCCGTGTGATCTTGCAGTTAGATGGTGAAGAAGTGAAAGACTGTGTGCCTGATATCGGTTATCACCACCGTGGTGTGGAAAAGATGGCTGAACGTCAAACTTGGCATTCATTCATTCCGTATACAGACCGTGTTGACTACTTAGGTGGTTGTGCGCAAAACATGCCATACGTGATGGGTGTTGAGCAGCTTGCGGGCATTCAAGTGCCTGATCGTGCGCAATGTATCCGTGTCATGATGTCTGAGTTGTTCCGTATCAATAACCACTTGTTATATATTGGTACTGCAATTCAGGATGCGGGTGGTATGACCCCTGTATTCTATATGTTCGCTGACCGTCAAAAAATCTATGACGCAATTGAAGCGATTACAGGTTACCGTATGCACCCAGCATGGTTCCGTATCGGTGGTACGGCACATGATCTTCCAAACAACTGGCAGCACTTGATTCGTGAAATCCTTGAATGGATGCCTAAACGTTTGAAGGAATACCATACAGCAGCGCTTAAAAACTCTGTATTTGAAGGTCGTACCCGTAATGTTGCGCAATACGATGCAAAATCTGCATTAGCTTGGGGTGTAACAGGTACAGGTCTTCGTGCAACAGGTATCGACTTTGACGTTCGTAAATACCGCCCATACAGTGGTTATGAAAACTATGACTTCGAAGTGCCAGTAGAGTACGAAGGCGATGCTTATGCGCGTGTTATCGTTCACTACCGTGAAATCGAACAGTCGTTGAAAATCATCAAACAGTGCTTGGATAACATGCCATCTGGTCCATACAAAGCGGATCACCCATTGGCTGTTCCACCACCAAAAGACAAGACTTTACAAGATATTGAAACCTTGATTACGCACTTCTTAAGCGTATCTTGGGGTCCTGTAATGCCTGCTGGTGAAGCCTCTGTGATGGCTGAAGTGGTGAAAGGTGCAAGTAACTACTACTTGACTTCTGACAAGTCGACTATGAGTTACCGTACCCGTATTCGTACACCAACTTTCACCCATTTACAGCAAATGCCTTCAGTGATTAACGGCAGTCTGGTATCTGACTTGATCATTTATTTGGCGACAATTGACGTCGTAATGGCTGACGTGGATCGCTAAGGGGTAACGCATTATGATGATTTTGACTGATAAAAAGCCACGTGTGAACGTTGAAGGAATTTTGACTGCGGAAGAAATTCACGATATCGAACATCACATTGATCACTATCCGTACCCACGTGCAGCCTGCCTTGACGCGCTGAAGTGTGTACAACGCCGTAATGGTTGGGTAGATGATGCGCAAATGAATGCGATTGCTCAAATGCTTAGCATGAGCGTTGCAGATCTTGAAGGTGTTGCAACATTCTATAACCGTATTTACCGTCAACCAGTAGGTCGTCACGTAATTTTGCTTTGTGACTCGATTGCTTGCTTCTTGATGGGCGCGGAAACATTGGCTGAGGCATTCCAGCGTGAGTTGGGTATTCAGTTTGGTCAAACGACTGCAGACGGTCGTTTTACTTTGTTACCAATTTGTTGCCTAGGCAACTGTGACAAGGGTCCAACACTGATGATTGATGAAGACACACACGGTCTAGTTGAAGTGACTTCAGTGAAACAGTTATTGGAGAAGTATGTATGAATACCGAACCAAAACCAATTTATGGCGACGGTAACCCAGAAACTCATCCATTAACTTGGCGTTTGAGTAAACAAGAGTTTGTTCATAGTGCAGATGACTATGAAGCGCTTGAAGGTTATGCGGGCTTTAAAAAAGCATTAACCATGCCGCCAAAAGATGTGCTTGAAGTTATTAAAGCTGCAACCGTTAAAGGTCGTGGTGGCGCGGGCTTCCCAGCAGGGATCAAATGGTCACTGATGGCACCAAATGACAACTCAGGTCCACGTTACCTGATTTGTAATGCCGATGAAATGGAACCAGGTACCTTTAAAGACCGTTTGTTGATGGAAAAACTTCCTCATCAATTGATCGAAGGGATGTTGATTGCGGGTTATACCCTTGAAGCAACGCATGGTTATATCTTCATCCGTGGTGAATACATTGAAGCTGCTCAATACTTAAATGAAGCATTAGAGCAAATCCGTGCCAAAGGTTACTTGGGTGAAAACATCCTTGGAACTGGCTGGAACTTCGAAATGCATGTGCATACCGGTGCGGGTCGTTATATCTGCGGTGAAGAAACTGCATTGATTAACTCGCTTGAAGGTCGTCGTGCCAACCCACGAACTAAACCGCCATTCCCGCAAGTTGCAGGTGCTTGGGGGCGTCCTACGATTGTCAACAACGTAGAGACTTACAACAACTTACCAGCAATCATGCTGCGTGGTCCTGAATGGTATATCAACCTTTCTGCTGGTAAATCGAAAGATCCAGGCACCAAAATTTATGGTGCATCAGGTAAGGTTAAATTCCCTGGTTTATGGGAACTTCCATTTGGTACGACTGCACGTGAAGTGATCGAAGAGCATGCGGGTGGTATGCGTGATGGTCTTAAGTTAAAAGCTTGGTTACCAGGTGGTGCATCTACAGACTTCTTGGCTGCTGAACACATTGACCTTCCTATGGATGCGGAGAGCATCATGAAAGCAGGTTCACGTTTAGGTACATGCTTGTTGATGGTGGTTGATGAAACTCAATGTATGGTTTCTGCTACACGTAACTTAGAAGAATTCTTTGCACGTGAGTCATGTGGTTTCTGTACGCCTTGTCGTGATGGTTTACCTTGGGCGGTTAAAGCGCTTAAAGCATTGGAAGATGGCACGGGTAAGAAAGAAGATATCGATCACTTACAAGAACTGACGCGTAAGTTGTGGATTGGTAAAACTTTCTGTGCACATGCTCCAGGTGCAATGGAACCGTTAATGGGCGCACTTAAATATTTCCGTAGCGAGTTTGAAGCCAAGGTAGTAGATGCTGCCGCTCGAACTAGCAACGTAGAACAAGCTTAAGGAATTCGACTATGGCTACAATTCATGTCGATGGAAAATCGTATGAAGTCAACGGCTCTGAAAACTTGCTGCAAGCATGTTTAAGCCTTGGCATCGACATCCCATATTTTTGTTGGCATCCATCCTTAGGTTCTGTCGGTTCATGCCGTCAATGTGCTGTGACTCAATACGCGAATCCAGAAGATACGCGTGGTCGTTTGGTCATGTCATGTATGACACCTGCATCTGACAATACCTACATCTCGATTGAAGACAAAGAAGCGAAAGACTTCCGTGCGTCAATTGTTGAGTTTTTGATGACGAACCATCCACACGACTGTCCAGTCTGTGAAGAAGGTGGTCACTGTCATCTACAGGATATGACTGTAATGACTCAACATGACCGTCGTCGTTACCGTTTCACCAAGCGTACGCATTACAACCAAGAATTAGGTTCGTTTATTGCGCACGAGATGAACCGTTGTATCGCATGTTACCGTTGTGTTCGTTACTACAAAGACTATGCTGGCGGTACGGACTTCGGCGTTTATGCAAATGCATCACGCGTTTACTTTGGTCGTCCAGAATCAGGAACTTTAGAATCTGAATTCTCAGGTAACTTGACTGAAGTTTGTCCTACAGGTGTATTCACCGATAAGACTCATTCTGAACGTTACAACCGTAAATGGGATATGCAGTATGCGCCAAGCGTATGCCAAGGCTGTTCTTCAGGCTGTAACATTTCACCGGGTGAGCGTTATGGTGAATTACGTCGTGTAGAAAACCGTTTCAACGGTGAAGTAAACCAATACTTCTTGTGTGACAAAGGTCGTTTCGGTACGGGTTATGTAAACCGTGCAGATCGTCCACGTCAACCACAATTCCGTGATGGTGCTGAAGCAACTGTTGTTTCTGTAGATCAAGCATTAGACACCGTGATTGCAAATATCCAAGGCAAAAAAGTCTTAGGTATTGGTTCTCCACGTGCATCGCTCGAATCGAACTACGCACTTCGCGAATTAGTCGGTCAAGACAACTATTCAACGGGTATGTCTCAAAAAGAGCAAAATCTGGTTGAATTAGCTGCTTCAATCATGCAAACCGAGGGTGTTTACAACCCGAACATGCGTGAAATTGAAAGCTATGACGCGGTGTTAATCTTAGGTGAAGATTTAACACAAACTGCACCTCGTATGGCATTGTCTGTTCGTCAAGCAGCGAAAAATAAAGCTAAAGAAATGGCCGCAGAACGTCGTACCCAAGATTGGTTGGCTGAACCTGTACAACGTATTGCACAAGATGCAAAATCTCCAATTTATATCTTGGCTGCAACTCAAACTCGTTTAGCGGACGTTGCGACAGGCGAGGTAGTTGCCTCTCCAAATGATATCGCACGTTTAGGTTTTGCAGTTGCTGCGGCATTGAAAGGTGAAGTGGTTTCTGGTTTGGCTGAAGATGCGAAAGCATTTGCGCAAACCATTGCAGACACGTTAAAAGCAGCGAAGAAACCTTTAGTGATTTCAGGTACAAGCTTACAAGATCCTGCAATCATGGAAGCCGCTGCACAAGTTGCTCAAAACTTGGGTAACGCTGGCTTGACCTTGACTGTTCCAGAAGTGAACTCAATGGGCTTGGCAATCTTAGGTGGTCAAAGCTTGGAGCAAGCATTTGCACAAGATTATGACACTGTAATTGTGGTTGAAAACGATCTTTACCGTCGTTTACCTACAGCTCAGGTCGATGCAGCACTTGACAAAGCAAAAGATGTGATTGTGCTTGATCACTCTGAAACTGAAACTGTGAAGAAAGCTTCGATTATACTTTCTGCTGCAAGCTTCGCTGAAGGTGATGGTACTGTTGTTTCGCAAGAAGGCCGTGCACAACGTTTCTACCAAGTGTATGACCCAAGCTACTACAAACCTGAATATGCGATCAAAGAATCTTGGCGTTGGTTACATGCCATTGAAACTGGCTTAAAAGGCAAAGCAATTTCTTGGACATTGCTTGATGATGTGATTGAAACTGTTGCGAAGAATGTTCCAGCATTACAAGCAATTGAAGATGTTGCACCAGATGCTGGTTTCCGTGTTCATGGTTTGAAAATCGCACGTGAACCACGTCGTTATTCAGGTCGTACTGCAATTCGTGCACCGTTATCGATTCACGAGCCAAAACAACCGACTGACATTGACTCTGCATTAACATTCTCTATGGAAGGTTATGTGGGGACTCAAACACCGTCAGCACTTGTGCCATTTGCGTGGTCAGCAGGTTGGAACTCTCCACAAGCATGGAATAAATTCCAAGACAATGTGGGTGGTCATTTAAAAGGTGGTGATTCGGGTGTTCGTTTATTCGATCGTTTACCGAAACGTCCAGCACGTACTTATGTTGCACCTTCAGCAGTTGTTGTTAACCCTGAAAGCTTCCGTCTAGTGCCGATGCATCACATTTTTGCTTCTGGTGAATTCACGGTGAAAACACCTGCTATGCAGTCTCGTATTCCTGAAGCAATGTTTGCTGTGGGTGAACAAGATGCAGCACGTTTGAATGTTCAAAATGGACAACAAATTACGGTGAAAGCAGGCGAAACGAGCATTAGCCTGCCAGTTCAAGTCATTGAATATTTACCAGCAGGCTATATCGGTTATCCAATTGGTCTTGCACCGACTGTTTCTTTAGCAGAACCAGTTTCAGTCGCGGTAGGAGTGTAATTCATGAATCAAGAAATTATACGTCAAACACCGCTCTGGGCTGAAAACTGGCCAATTGCGTACTCTGTTATTCAAGCCGTTGTCATTTTATTGGTGGTGGTTCTGATTGCAGCATTGATGTCATTTATCGAGCGTCGTTTGCTCGGCTTATGGCAAGACCGTTACGGTCCAAACCGTGTTGGTCCTGGCGGTATGTTCCAGATTGTTGCCGACATGTTGAAAATCATGTTTAAGGAAGACTGGACACCAAAATTCGCCGACAAGTTAACCTTCCGTTTAGCGCCAGCAGTTGCGATGGCAACTGCTGTACTGTCGTTCATGGTGATTCCTGTTAGCCCATATTTGGGTGTGGCAGACATGAGCATTGGCTTATTGTTCTTTATGGCAATGGCTGGTATTGCAGTTTATGCAGTGTTATTTGGTGGTTGGGCTTCAAATAACAAATATGCATTACTAGGCGGTTTACGTTCAGCTGCGCAAACAATTTCATACGAAGTATTCTTGGGTATTTCACTTATGGGTGTAGTCGCAATTGCAGGCTCATTCAACATGCGTGAAATTGTAGAAGCACAACGTGATGTTTGGTTTGTTATTCCTCAATTCTTAGGCTTCATGATCTTCGTGGTTGCAGGTGTTGCGGTAACTCACCGTCATCCATTTGACCAACCAGAAGCAGAACAAGAATTGGCTGAAGGTTACCACGTCGAATATGGCGGTATGAAATGGGGGATGTTCTTCGTTGCGGAATACGTCAACGTCGTTTTAATCTCTGCACTTATCGTGACTTTATTTTTCGGTGGTTGGTTAGCGCCATTCAACCTTGAGATTTCGTTCATTCCACCAGCATTCTGGTTCATTATCAAAACAGCATTCTTCGTAATGATGTTTGTATTGGCGCGTGGTTCATTAATGCGTCCACGTTATGACCAAGTGATGAACTTTGGTTGGAAAATTTGCTTGCCATTGGCATTGGTCAACTTACTTGTGACTGGTGCTGTGATTCTGATGAATCAGGCCTAAGACAGCAGGGAGAACAAAATGTTTAAGTTTCTAGCTGGAGTTGGGTCAATTGTACGTTCATTGTGGATGGTATTCAGCCACGTGACACGTAAACGTGACACGATTTTATATCCAGAAGTACCAGCTGAAGAAATCGTACCACCACGTTTCCGTGGTCGTATTGTATTAACGCGTGATCCAGATGGTGAAGAGCGTTGTGTGGCATGTAACTTATGTGCTGTTGCATGTCCAGTTGGCTGTATTTCACTACAAAAAGCTGAAAAAGAAGATGGTCGTTGGTATCCAGAATTCTTCCGTATTAACTTCTCGCGTTGTATTTTCTGCGGGATGTGTGAAGAAGCGTGTCCAACCACTGCAATTCAGATGACACCTGATTTCGAATTAAGTGAGTACGTTCGTCAAGACCTAGTTTATGAGAAAGAAAACTTACTCATTTCAGGTCCTGGTAAATATCCAGACTACAACTTCTATCGTGTTACAGGTATGGCTGTAACAGGTAAAGAAAAAGGTCAGGCGCAACGTGAAAGCGCACCTGTTGATGTACGGAGTCTATTACCATGATGTGGCCGTTTTATTTGATGGCACTCGTGGCCATCGTTTCTACGGTTCGTGTTGTTACTAACGCGAACCCTGTACATGCGTTACTTAGCTTGATCGTGTCTTTGCTTGCTGTTGCAGGGATGTTCATGATTGTGGGGGCACCATTTGCTGGTGCACTGGAAATTATCGTCTATGCTGGTGCGATCATGGTGTTATTCGTGTTCGTGGTGATGATGCTGAACCTTGGTCAACATACAGTTGATCAAGAACGCAAATGGTTAACATCATCGGCATGGGCATATCCAGCACTTATGAGCTTCCTAATGGGCTTGATTCTAGTTTGGATGTTAGGTTCAGACTACACTACAGCAGGCCCTGTGATGGGTACTGAAATCGTAGGTCCGAAAGCCGTTGGTCAAGCACTCTTTACTCACTACTTATTATTGGTAGAAGTTGCCGCGATGTTATTGCTTGCAGCACTGGTTGCAGCATTCCACTTAGGTAAACGTGAGCCAAGTGCAGAAGAGGACAAAGAATAATGGGCAACATCCCTTTAGAACATGGTTTGATCGTTGCGACCATTCTTTTTGCACTGGGTTTTTACGGTGTAATGGTTCGACGCAACCTATTATTTATGTTAATGAGCCTTGAAATTATGATGAATGCTGCTGCGTTGGCATTCGTTTTGGCGGGTAGCGCATGGGCACAACCAGATGGGCAAGTCATGTTCATTCTGATTTTGACCCTTGCTGCAGCAGAGGCTTGTATCGGTCTTGCGATCGTCCTTCAGTTTTATCATCGCTTCCATCATTTGGATGTGGATGCTGCTAGTGAGATGCGCGGATGAGTTATTTATATTTAACAGTTTTATTCCCGCTAATCGGTTTTGTCTTATTAGCGGCGGGGCGCCAGAATTTACCTGAGAAAGTTGCAGCGATTATTGGCGTTGGGGCTGTAGGTCTATCTGCTTTATTTGCCCTTATTGCGGGGATGGATTTCGTTAACAATGGTTCTGCGCCACAAGTACAACACTTGTGGACTTGGTTCCAAGTTGGTGATTTCGCACCAGGCATTAGCTTGCACCTAGATGGCTTATCATTATTGATGATGGGCATGATTACAGGTGTAGGTTTCCTGATTCATATTTTTGCGTCATGGTACATGCGTGGTGAAGAAGACTTTGCACGTTTCTTCTCTTACTTCAACCTGTTCGTTGCAAGCATGTTGTTGCTGGTTCTTGGCGATAACTTGGCATTGTTATTCTTAGGTTGGGAAGGTGTAGGTCTGTGCTCGTACTTGCTGATTGGTTACTACTACCAAAACCCAGAAAACGGTTTTGCTGCAATCAAAGCATTTACGGTTACACGTGTTGGTGATGTGTTCTTACTGATTGCATTGTTCTTAATCTACCAACAGTTCGGTACATTAAACATTGCGGAAGTGGTTGCTGCGGCACCTACAGTATTAACGCAAGGTTCATCGATGGCCATCTGGACAGCATTGATGTTGTTCCTAGGTGCTGCAGGTAAATCTGCACAGATTCCACTGCAAACATGGTTGGCAGATGCGATGGCTGGTCCTACACCAGTATCTGCATTGATCCACGCAGCGACAATGGTAACTGCGGGTGTATATCTCTGCTGCCGTATGTTCACTGTATTTGAAATGGCACCTCAAGTGATGATGTTCATTTCGATTACGGGTGCTGTGACTTTATTGGTGGCTGGTTTTGCTGCATTGGTTCAAACCGATATCAAACGTATCTTGGCTTACTCAACTATGAGTCAGTTGGGTTATATGTTTATGGCAGTGGGTGCTGAAGCATACCAAGCTGGTCTGTTCCATATGTTGACTCACGCATTCTTCAAGGCATTATTATTCTTGTCTTCTGGTGCGGTGATCTTGGCTTACCACCACGAACAAAACATTTTCAAAATGGGCGGTTTGTTCTACAAGAATAAATTCCTGTTCGCTTGCTTCGCCATTGGTGGCGGTGCATTGGCTGCAATTCCATTCATTACTGTCGGCTTCTTCTCGAAAGATGCAATCTTGGGTGCAGTATGGATGAAAGGTCAGGCAGTGGCTTTATATGACTGCTTATACTGGACAGGTGTTGCAGGTGCTTTCTTAACTTCAATCTATACATTCCGTTTAATCTGGGTTGTATTCTTTGGTAAAGAAAATACGCCATATCACGAAATCAAAGGCGTGACGTACTGGGGGCCTTTGGCAATTTTAGCGGTTCTTTCAACTTTCGTTGGTGCAGCACTTAAAGCACCAGTAGAAAGCATTTTGAATGCTGCAAAAATTCCAGCAGTGATTATTCCAGAAGCGATGGAAGCAGGTGTGCACGGTGCGGAACATATTGCCGTGGGTATCGCGCTTGCTGGTCTTGTGATTGGTGTAATCTTATTTGCTTTTGCTTACGGTGCAGTGAAAAGTTTTGCGAAAACTTCATTGGGTGCAGGTTTGGCGAATATTTGCCGCAATGCACTCGGTTTCGATACCTTGTATGACCTGATTTTCGTAAAACCATATTTACTGATTGCTAAGATTTGTGGTCGTGACCCAATTGATGGTTTATGGCTGGTATTACCTGCAATTGTGAAAGCTGGTAACGGCTTTACAAGCTCTCGTCAAACAGGTTCATTGCGTGAATACGCATCGAGCATGTCACTGGGCATTGTGGTTCTACTGATGATCTTAGTCGTGATTCAGGTAGTGGGGAAATAAGATGGAAATCACAAACAACATGGTTTTGCCCGCGCTGATCCTCGTACCGTTCATTGCAGGTTTTTTATGTTGGTTGGTCGATAAGCTCGACCAACAACTACCACGCTATATTGCGCTTGTAGGTATGCTCGTTACTTTGGGCTTAACGGTCGCTTTATGGCAAACGGGTACTTACAGCTATGAATTGGGTGCAAAAGTCCCAACATGGTCTGCAGAGTTTTTCTTGCCGTGGATTCAAACCCTCGGCATCAATATCCATTTAGCAGTTGATGGTTTATCATTATTAATGGTGGGCTTAACTGCGCTGTTGGGTATTTTGGCAGTTGGTTGTTCTTGGGGTGAGATTCAAAAGAACGTAGGCTTCTTCCATTTGAACCTGTTATGGTCATTGGGCGGCGTCATCGGTGTATTCATTTCGATTGATATGTTCTTGTTCTTCTTCTTCTGGGAGATGATGCTCGTTCCAATCTACTTCTTGATTGCACTTTGGGGACACCGTGGTGCAGATGGTAAATCACGTGTTTACGCTGCAACCAAGTTCTTCATCTATACGCAAGTTGCTGGTTTAATCATGCTCATCGGTATTCTAGGCCTAGTGGTTTATGGATACATGATGACAGGTATGATTGGCTTTGATTACAACTACTTGTTAGGTGTAGCGAATACGCTTGATGCACAGCTTCCTGCGGTAGCTTATGCCTTCATGTTGTGTTTGTTTGTGGGTTTTGCAGTAAAACTTCCTGTATTCCCATTACACGGCTGGTTACCAGATGCACATGCGCAAGCACCTACAGCAGGTTCTGTAGACTTAGCGGGTATCTTGATTAAGACAGCAGCATACGGTTTACTTCGTTTCGTTATTCCGTTCTTCCCAGCGGCTTCTGCACAGTTTGCAGACATCGCAATCATCATGGGTCTAATTGGTATTTTCTACGGTGCTTGGTGTGCTTTCCAGCAAACCGATATGAAGCGTCTGTTGGCTTATACTTCAATTTCACACATGGGCTTCATCTTACTTGCATTGTATGCAGGTAACATTTTGACCTTCCAAGGTCTGATGATCATGATGTTGGCGCATGGTTTATCTTCTGCTGCACTGTTCATTATGTGTGGTCAGGTTTATGAGCGCTTACATACACGTGACATGCGTTTAATGGGCGGTATTCGTGGTCAATTCCAATACCTTTCATTCTTCCTCATGTTCTTCGTAGCGGCGTTAGTGGGTATTCCTGGTTTAGGTAACTTCATTGGTGAGTTCCTGATCTTGATGGGTTCTTATGCCAAGTTCCCAGTATTCACGATTTTGGCTGCAATCAGCTTAGTATTCGCTGGGCTTTATGGTCTAATTTTGATTCACAAAGCTCTATTTGGTACACCAAATGAAGCACAAAAAGAGCATTATGCAAGTCCACTGAAAGATTTGAATGCGCGTGAAGTTGGTATTCTATTAATTTGTGCATTTGGTCTGCTTTGGCTTGGTCTCTACCCACAAACCTTCCTTGATATTTCAAATTCAAGCATGGCGTGGTTAGCAAACAGCTACATTCCAGTTCAAGAAGTCGTTGACGTTGTGCATCAAGCATCTGTTCAACTCGAAAATGTGGAGATGCAATAAGCCATGAACTTCACAATGTCTTTTTCTGAGCTTATGCCATTAGCTCCTGTAATGATCGTGGCGTTGACCGCGATCGTTGTGATGATTCTCACTTCGATTAAACGTAATCATAATTTAATCGCAACAGCTTCTGTGGTCGGTTTAAACCTTGCTGCGGCAAATATTTTATTGAACATGTTTGGTGGGCAATTTGCGCCATCAAACGTGATGGGTATGTTCATGGTGGATCCGTTCACCATGCTCTACCAATTGGTGATCTTGGTTGCATCGCTAGCATGTTGTACTTTGTCACATGCTTATATTGAAACTTATAAAGATAACCGTGAAGAACTGTATATCTTGATGCTGTGCTCGGTAGCGGGTGCAATGTTAATGGTAGCAAGTTCGCACTATGCGTCTTTCTTCATTAGCTTAGAGTTAATGTCGATTCCTGTTTACGGTATGTTGGCTTATACGCATCAGCGTGCAAACTCATTAGAAGCAGGTATTAAATACTTGGTTCTTTCTGCAACAGCTTCGGCAATGTTGCTGATGGGTATGGCGTACATTTATGCTTATACAGGTTCATTGTCTTTCTACGAATCTTTCCAAGCATTAATGCAAAATATTCGTCAACCAATGGTACTCCTTGGTTTAGCGCTGATTATTTTTGCAGTGGGCTTTAAGCTTTCATTGGCACCATTCCACAAATGGACGCCTGATGTTTACGCAGGTGCGCCAGCTCCGATTGCGACTTTCCTTGCAACTGCTGCAAAAGTTGCGACGATTGGTTTATTTGTACGTTACTTACTAACTTCTGGCGCAATTTTGGTTGAATCGTTAGTTACGATCATTACTATTATTGCTGTGCTTTCGATTTTAGTGGGTAACTTCTTGGCAGTACGTCAAGTGAACTTGAAACGTATTCTGGGTTATTCATCGATTGCACACTTTGGTTATTTGTTGATTGGTTTAATCAGCATGACTTATGCAAGCTTGGGCAACGTATCAGTTTACGTGATCACTTATGTATTAACGACAATTGGTGCGTTCGGTGCAGTTGCATTAATGTCTAGCCCTTACAACAACGTTGATGAAGCAGAAAGTCTGGCTGATTACCGTGGTTTATTCTGGCGCCGTCCAGTGTTAACTGCAACCTTAACTGTCATGATGTTGTCTTTAGCGGGTATTCCATTAACTGCTGGCTTCATTGGTAAGTTCTTGGTGGTGATGGCTGCAGTAACGACTCAGCACTGGTTCTTGGCTGCGATGATTGTGGTAGGTTCAGGTATCGGCTTGTACTACTATCTCCGTGTAATGGTTGTGATGTACATGACTCCACCAGATACGCCACGTATTGATGCTGTTGATCACTGGGGTCAAAAAGTGGGTGGTATTATGGTATTACTCGCAGCACTTGCAGTATTGGTTATTGGTATCTATCCAGATCCAATTATCAAAATGGCTTTACAAGCTGAGATTTTATCTCCATTGCATTTCATGTTAACGCGTCAATAATTGAAAAATTATTGTGTTAATTAAAAAGCCTCCGCCAGTCGGAGGCTTTTTTTCTTATAAGATTTATAAAAAACATTTATAATAAGATGAATTATATTTAGATCTTTTTAGGTGTACTCCCGTGGCTATTCATGAAATTCGTCATCCTCTGATTCGACATAAACTTGGTTTATTACGTCGTGCTGATATTAGTACAAAGAATTTCCGTGAATTGGCACAGGAAGTGACCATGTTACTGACTTATGAAGCAACCAAAGATTTACCTGTGGTAGATCATGAAGTAGATGGTTGGGCGGGTAAAGTCACGACACAACGTATTGCGGGTAAAAAAATTACCGTGGTACCAATTTTACGTGCAGGGATTGGCATGTTGGATGGTTTCTTAAATCTGATTCCAAGTGCGAAAGTTTCAGTATTGGGGTTAGAGCGTGATGAAGAAACATTAGAAGCGCGTACTTACTATAAAAAATTGGTTCCAGATGTTCAAAACCGTATTGCGATGATCATTGACCCAATGTTGGCAACGGGTTCTTCATTGGTTGCGGCCATTGATGTATTGAAAGCCAGCGGTTGTAAAGATATTCGTGTCATGGTTTTGGTTGCAGCACCTGAAGGTATTAAAAAGGTGGAAACTGCACATCCAGATGTGACGATTTTTACTGCTTCTGTTGATGAGGGTTTGAATGTACAAGGCTATATCGTGCCTGGTTTAGGTGATGCTGGTGACAAAATCTTTGGCTCAGTGCAAAAAGATTAATAGTGTTATGGCTGAAAATGGGGGCTGTAACAGCCTCTTTTTTATATACTGTATCCAGCATGTTGGCAGAATAGGTGGAAATGAATGAAATCTGAATTTCAACAAGGGAAAATTACCCAATACAACGCAGATAAAGGCTATGGTTTTATTACGACGCCTGAGCAAGATATTTTCTTTCATATCTCTGATTTTCCGCTTGCAGACGGTGAGCCGAAACGCAATGAACGGGTGAAATTTTTAGTCGTCGAGAATGGCAACAAATTCAAAGCAATTAAAATTGAACGTGTAGCAGACAATTCTGCCAAAGCGAAAAAGTCTAAAGTGTCGACACACAATAAATCGATTACTTCAGCTTTATTGTCAAACTTTAGACGTTGATCACGAACTAATAGAATTATTTCTTTTTGAATTTTAAAAAGAGGCTTTAGGGTCTCTTTTTTATTGATTAGAATAGAAAAAATAAAAAAGTTTAGGGCAAATTATGTTTCTTGAGGGGAAGATTAAGCACTACAATTCTACACGTGGTTTTGGTTTTATTCAGGTTGAAGATGAGCCGAAAGACATCTTTTTCCACATTAAAGATTTCCCAAGCTGGCACATTAAACCCAATGAGGGAGAACTGCTCAAGTTTCGCGTAATCGAAGAACAGGGGAAATTTAAGGCATCTGATATTGTACGCTTAAATTTAAAGCCTGAAGAACAACCGCTTCTTGAGCAACATAGTTTCAATTACAGATCAGTACCGCCTGCAGAGAAAATTGTTCTGCCAAGAAAATCTGTATCACGTTTAAAATATATGGTTTTATTCGTTCTGATTGTCATTGCTGGATTAGGTTTTGTCGCCTATCAAAAAGTGCAGGATCATCGCGTAGCCAAACAATTAAAAGCAGAACAACTCATTAAAGAACAAAAGCGAATTGTGGAGCAACAGCGAGAAGCATTGGGTCATTTACCTGATCGAATTCTCTCGGTTCAGGGACGCAAAAACTTAGATACAGTTGGATATGCGGTGAATACGCAACAGAGGAATATAAGTGTATCGCCCCAATCTGAAGTTTCAAAATTAGCTATTGTACAAAAAAATGAGCCGATTGCTGATTTTAAATGTGATGGACGCACACACTGTAGTCAGATGCGATCTTATGATGAAGCCGTATTTTTCATAAGAAATTGCCCAAATACACAAATGGATGGCAATCATGATGGTGAGCCATGTGAGAAGCAGTTTAGAAGATAAATTCTGAAATAAAAAATGCTCCTGTCTAGGAGCATTTTTACAATAGCAGATTAACCTTCACAGAACTTCATAAAGGCTTTTAAACCAGGCCCTTGATACTTTTGGCGATGTACTAACATGAATAATGGTCGTGAGAGTTGCCAGAATGGTGTATTCAGTACCACTAAGTGTCCTTTTTCTTGTAAAGGTTCAATCGCGAGTTTAGAAATACAGGACATGCCCAAACCACCCGCAACAATTTTAAGAATTGCTTCGTTATGTCCAAGGGTCAGGCGGATATTGGCATCAGGCAAATCTTGCAAAATGGCATTGTCAAACACTTCACGAGTCCCCGAACCTTCTTCGCGGAGAATCCATTCGACATTGTCAAAGTCAGCAGGACTGAGTTCACGATTCAAGCGTGCCAAGGGATGATTGGGGGCACAACAGACCGCCAGTTCATCATCCCGCCAATGGATACATTGGAGCTGAGGTAAGTGGCATGAACCTTCAATCAACGCCAGATCTAACTGAAATTGGTTGACTGCCTCAATCATTTGGCGGGTATTACCCACCTGAAGTTGTAAATGTGCTTGTGGTTGAATTTGTAAAAAATCTGCCATTAAATCAGGCATTAAGTAATCACTGATGGTTAAGGTTGCCCCTAAACGCAAATCGATACTTTGTAATTCACCTTTTGCCGCTTGTTCAAAGGCTTCACAGCGTCCTAAAATTTCAAGGGCTTGTGGCAATAAGAAACGACCTAGATCATTCAATTGCAGACGCTTACCCAAACGGTCAAACAAAGGAGCCCCTAAGCCGTCTTCCAGATCTGCCAGTGCCATACTTGCAGCACTTTGAGTCAACTTCACCGCGTCGCTGGCTTTGGTGACGGTGCCTTCCTGAGCGACTGCTACAAAAACAGCCAATTGGCGTAAAGTCATGCGCATGAATGTAGCCTTAACATTTAAAAAATATTAATAAATTATATTGTCATGCTAACATGAGCGCAGTCTTTGATGCCACGTCGAAATCATGTCAATTGAAAAATTTAGCGTAGAAAAGGTTTTATCTGTTCAGCGTTGGACCAATACTTTATTTAGTTTCACCATGACACGTCCTGCACATTTTAAGTTTACTGCAGGTCAATTTGCCCGTATTGGCTTAAAAGTCGGCGATGAATTGGTGGTTCGAGCCTATTCAATTGTGTCTTCACCGTTTGATGAAACCTTAGAATTCTTTTCAATTGTAGTACCTGATGGGGCATTTACGTCCAATTTGCAACACTTACAAGTGGGCGATGAACTGTATTTAGAAAAAATCCCTTACGGATTCTTAACGCTTACCCGTTATCAGTTGCCATTACCTCAGGATTTATGGCTATTGGCAACAGGCACAGGCTTAGCACCTTTTGTTTCCATGCTGCAAGACTTTGAGACATGGAGCAAATATCAACATATTTATTTGGTCTATAGTGTTCGTACTGCTTCCGAATTGGCTTATGTTGAGCGTATTCAAGAGATTGCACAGACTTTTGGTGAAGGGCATACAGGTTTTAAATTTGTGCCGATTGTGACCCGTGATCCGCAAGCCGTATTGCATGATCGTTTGCCAATATTGATCGAGAATGGTGCACTTGAACAAGCTGTTGGCTACCAACTGAATCCTGCAACAAGTCATGTGATGTTGTGTGGTAATCCGCAAATGGTAGAAGATACCAAAGAGGCGTTGAAAGCTCGTGGCTTAACAATGAATCGCCGTGGTGAGGGCAATATCGCGGTAGAAAATTATTGGTAAACCCCAATTTCATCGGTTATCAGCATTTTGAATGAACATTAAAAATCCTCCATTTAGGAGGATTTTTTTGTCACTAAAACTTAGTGCACGAACATATCCATGAAATCGCGAATTTCATAAATGGCACTGTCTAAATCTGTGCTGAGCCATGTTGGTTCAAAAAAGCCTGCATAATATTCCAGACGATCTTGTGGCACCACTAAACGGACAGGGCATTCCTCTTCCACTAAACGCCAAGGCAAAATTGGCACTTCATTATCTAAAAATGCCGCTATATTGCGAATGTCCACAATCATGGCATTCACGCACTCTGGAAAAGGCATGACTGAAAATTCTTCAGTACGACGACGAAAATATTCTAAATCACCCCATTTCAGCACATAGCTTGGCTTGGTAAATTCAATAATACCAATCAGATGCTGATCACGTGTGTAGTGTAGTGAACATTGATGTGTGACGTCGGTGTCAAGATCAAGTGTGACACTTTGTTGACTATACGCCATAAAGATTAGGAGCATTTAAAATGAGGTGCATAATTATACTCTAGTTTCGCAATATTGCGGCAGATTGGTTACATATTATTTGACGTGCGCTGAGCTGTAACAATATCCCCCATCAAGCAAAAACGTTTATGTTTTAAAGCAGACCATCTGCTTTTTTATAAAGACAAATCAATTTGAACAAAAAGTTAAAATTGGTATGGCTTATGCATTGTTTTTAGCATCAAGCAAATGCGAGGTGCCTATGTCAAATGTCAAAAGTATAGTTGCTGACACTCATTCAGATCATCATTCCAATACAGAATATTTTGCTCAACGCAAACTGAAGCAAGGGGCTGTCGGATGGCTATTACTGATTGGGTTAGGCGTTGCGTATGTTATTTCTGGGGACTTTGCAGGCTGGAATTTTGGCTTGGCGCAAGGTGGATGGGGTGGCATGTTTATTGCCACGATTGTAGTTGCCATCATGTATTTATGTATGTGTTTAGCCATGTCGGAAATGTCGACCATGCTACCTACAGCGGGAGGAGGTTATAGCTTTGCACGGACTGCCTTTGGACCTTTGGGGGGCTATTTAACGGGAACCGCAATCCTGATTGAATATGCGATTGCTCCTGCTGCAATTGCCGTGTTTATTGGCGCCTATTGTGAATCTTTATTTGGGGTTGGTGGCTGGTTCGTTTATTTACTTTGTTATCTGTTTTTTATGGGCATTCACCTTAAAGGTGCGGGAGAAGCCTTAAAAATTATTTTCGTTATTACCGCCGTGGCTGCCGTAGCATTACTGGTTTTTATTGTGGCGATGTTGCCACACTTTGACAGCCAGAATTTACTCAATATTCCTGTCAAAACCGATGCAGTTGGGGCTAGCGCATTTTTGCCTTTGGGTTATTTAGGCATTTGGGCGGCTGTGCCTTATGCCATCTGGTTTTTCTTGGCGGTGGAAGGTGTGCCTTTGGCGGCAGAAGAAGCCAAGGAGCCACATAAATCTTTACCACGTGGTTTGATCGGTTCAATGCTGATTTTAGCTGTGTTTGCCTTAGCCATTTTATTTTTGGGTGCGGGTGCCGCAGGCGCTGATACCTTAAAAGAGTCTGGTGCACCATTGGTAGATGCGTTAAAAGTGGTCTATGGCGAAAATACTTGGTTAGCAGGTTTTGTTAATTTTGTGGGGTTAGCAGGCTTAATTGCGAGCTTCTTCTCGATTATTTATGCTTATTCACGCCAGATTTTTGCCCTGTCTCGCGCAGGTTATTTACCTAAGAAACTTTCATTAACAAATAAAAACCATGCACCACATTTAGCCATCATTATTCCTGGGGTGATTGGGTTTATGCTGTCTTTATCAGGTGAAGGTGATCTACTGATTTTGATGGCAGTTTTTGGGGCCACCATTTCTTATGTATTGATGATGATGGCTTATATTAAATTGAAAATTGCTAAACCGCATCTGCCTCGTCCCTACAAAGCTCCTGGTGGAATTGTCACCGCTTCGATTGCCTTAGTTTTAGCAGCAATAGCGACGGTTGCAGGCTTTGTAGTCGATCCAAAAGTGTGGTTTATGGCAGCCGCAATTTACACGGTTTTTATCCTGTATTTCTTAATTTATAGCCGTCATCATTTGGTCGCAGGCACTCCAGAAGAAGAATTTGCCAATATTCAGGCAGCAGAACAAGAACTCAATACCTAAGGAGTCTGGGCAGTGATCTATCGGATTGATGTTGCACATCAACATTATGTTTTTTCAGATTTAAAAACACTTATGGCAAAGGCGACACCTGAACGTTCGGGTGATCAGCTTGCAGGGATTGCGGCACAGAATGCAACCGAGCGTGTAGCGGCACAAATGTGTTTGGCAGATGTACCACTCAAACAGTTTCTGAATGAAGCGCTGATTCCTTATGAACAGGATGAAGTGACCCGACTGATTATGGATGAACATGAGGCTGAAGCATTCTATCCGATTTCGCATTTTACAGTAGGTGACTTGCGAAATTGGTTATTGAGTGCCGATGCTACTACGGAAAAATTGACTGCACTACAGATGGGTTTAACGCCAGAAATGGTGGCTGCTGTAAGTAAAATTATGCGCAATCAGGATTTGATTTTAGTCGCAAAAAAATGCCGTGTGATTACCCAGTTTCGCAATACTATTGGTTTAGAAGGGCATTTGTCGACACGCTTACAACCCAATCATCCCACCGATGATGTTTTAGGGATTTCTGCGAGTATTTTGGATGGTTTGATGTACGGCAATGGTGATGCGGTGATTGGGATAAACCCTGCAACTGATAACCTGCAAAACCTGTCAGAACTATTAAAGCTGCTAGATTACATTATACAAGAATATGATATTCCGACGCAGTCTTGTGTGCTGACGCATGTAAGCTCAGGTATTCAACTGGCGAATAAAAATGTTCCAATAGATTTGATGTTTCAGTCGATTGCAGGAACAGAGCAAGCCAATAGCGCCTTTGGGATTAATTTAGCTTTACTCCAAGAAGGTTATGAGGCTGCACTCAGCTTAAAGCGAGGAACCGTAGGACAAAATGTGATGTATTTTGAAACAGGTCAGGGCAGCGCGCTTTCCAGTCAAACCCATCATGGGGTAGATCAACAAACCATTGAAACCCGAGCTTATGCAGTGGCACGTAAATATAATCCTTTTTTGGTCAATACCGTGGTTGGCTTTATTGGTCCTGAATATCTCTATAACGGCAAACAGATTATACGTGCAGGCTTAGAAGACCACTTCTGCGGAAAATTGCTTGGTGTCCCGATGGGCTGCGATATTTGCTACACCAACCATGCCGATGCAGATCAGGATGATATGGATATTCTGCTCACATTATTAGCCAATGCAGGTATTAACTTTATTATGGGCATTCCAGGTTCAGATGATGTGATGTTGAATTATCAAACCACATCGTTTCATGATGCTTTATACATTCGTCAGCTTTTAGGACTTGCGCCAGCACCTGAATTTAATAATTGGCTTGAACAGCAAGGCATTTTAAAACAGCAAAGTTCAAGACTGGAATGGCCTCAGCACATGCCTGAAAGATTTTCACGCTTGCTGATGTCTTAGTTTAGGGAGATATGGATGAAGTTACATTATGATGTTCAATATCCACAGCAATTTGAAAAAAATAGTTGGGAACAACTGAAACAGTTTACCGATGCTCGAATTGCCTTGGGGCGTACAGGCGGAAGTCTACCAACTCGTCCACTGTTAGAGTTTCAACTGGCTCATGCCCAAGCTAAAGATGCCGTATTAAAACCTCTTGATATTGAATTATTAAGCCAGCAATTTGAACAGCAGACCATTCCTTTTGTGCAAGTTAGTAGTTGTGCAGTCGACAAAGATACCTATTTGAAACGTCCTGATTTGGGGCGAGAACTTTCGGCGACTTCAAGGCAAATGCTTACAGCAATGCAATCAGAACAAAAACAATATGATGTATTAATTGTGGCAGGCGATGGCTTATCTGCACGTGCGATTGAAGATAATGCGGTGAGTTTTATTGCTAAAATGTTAGAGGCGTGTGCCCAACAAGGTTGGAGCATCGCCCCTATTGTTATCGCAACAGGAAGCCGAGTGGCTTTGGGGGATGAAATTGCCCAAATTTTAAATGCGCAAATGTTGGTCATGTTGATTGGAGAGCGCCCAGGCTTGAGTTCTCCAGATAGCATGGGTATTTATTATACGTGGCAAGCTCAAAAAGGCTGTCATGATGCCATGCGTAATTGTATTTCGAATGTGCGTCCAGCAGGCTTAGATGAAGTGACAGCGGTGCAACGCCTTGTTGCCCTCATGTCGAAGTCCAAACAATTACAATTTTCTGGTGTGAATTTAAAAGATGAGCATGAAATGGTCATTGAGCAGGGGCAACCCCAATTGCTACATGGAATTTTTTAAAAAAGCGAGATCCTGCTCTACAGAAATGAAAGCTAAGTTATTTTTCTATAGATAATTTACAAGCGCTCACGATCAAATAATGCTTTGTCACACAATCTTATAGTTTTTGTTGTTAGTATAAAAATTCAACAAGGGATGACTTTTGTGAGGGGAACATGGTACATGATTTCAATAAACCGCCTCATGTCACGAGTGCTGAAGAAATAAGACAAAAAAAACGCTTACCAGTGTACATGCTAATCTTAGTCGGTATCTTTTTCTTGGCACTTGTGGTCTATATGCTTTCAAGCGGAACGCCAAGTTAAGAATGTGCAACGGGGAAAGTCTTTGAAACAATGTGAGAAGACGGGGTTCGATGCAATAATTCGGGGTGGATTTGCTTGAGTTAAACAGACGATTTAACTAAATGATTTTTTATTCGATAAAAGCTCTAGCTCAATAAGCTAGGGCTTTTTTGCTATTTGAATGTGCCCTTTTGTTGTAATTCTGCATATGAGTGTTGATTAAAAAAAATACAAATTCTAAGGTTATTGAGTACCTCCATGTTTTTATGAATACAACAACAATCAAGCTCCTGATGGAGTCGGTTATGAACAGAAATAAGAAGAGGGAATAGACATGAATGAGTTTTTTGAAGGGGGAATGAGACCCCCTGAAATGAATGGAATGTATTACTGGGATCAGTTGCATCCAATTTTGTCTGCTGTTGCTATCTTGCTCATTGGTTGGGTGATTGCTTTAGTGATCGCTGCTGCAGTGAAGAAGGTGTTATCTAAATTAGGCACCAATCAAAAGCTTTCGGGTGCAACGGGACATCGTTCCAATATTGAAAACATCGTGTCTAGAATTGTCTTTTGGATTGTACTGCTGATCGCCGTAATTGGTGCATTGAATGTTTTAAATCTGACCAGCGTCAGTGGTCCATTCAGTAATATGATTCAGCAGTTCTTATTGTTTATTCCTCAACTTTTGGCAGCGGCAGCCGTTGCTTTTATTGGTTGGATTTTTGCCAACTTAGTGAAAGTTGGGCTGAAAAAATTACTGGATCGAACTCAGCTCGATGAAAAATTGAGTGAAGATGTAGGCGTCAGTCCAATCAGTCAAAATATCAGTGAGATTGTTTACTGGCTGATTCTATTGCTATTTTTACCGATTGTTCTGTCGATTTTAGGTTTAAATGGTTTGCTGTTCCCAATTCAAAATATGTTGAATGAAGCCATTTCATATCTACCAAACTTGTTTATTGCTATTGTGATTGTATTTGTCGGCTATATTTTGGCAAAAATTGTTCGAGGTATTCTGGAAGGATTGATAAAAAGTTTAGATCTACAAAAGCAAGCGCAAAAAATCGGATTGTTTAAGAACTCGAATTTAGCTCATGTACTGGGATCATTTGTCTTCGCCATTATTATTATTACCGCCTTAATTATTGCATTTGAAGCCTTGGGTATTGATTCAATTTCGCAACCCGCAACAGCTATGTTGTACGAAATTATGAATGCGATTCTGCAGATTATTGCGGCTGGGCTAATTTTGATTATTGCTTATGTCGTTTCACGTTTTGTGGCAAATCTGGTGGTAGATGTTGTTTCTGGAACTGGCGTGGATGATATTCCTGCCAAACTTGATCTACAGCGCTTTTTAGGCACTACGAAAATTTCATGTGTGTTGGGTTATCTGATTGTATTCTTTACCATGCTGTTTGCAGTGTCTGAAGCAGCCAATCGCTTGGGTCTAGAGCAAGTCAGTATACTGATTTCCATGTTTATTCAGTTTGGTGCCAATATTCTATTAGGCGCTGTCATTTTAGTGATTGGATTTTGGTTGGCCAATTTGGTGGCAAATATTGTACAACGTGGTGAATATCAGAGTTCGCTTTGGTTAGCCAATCTGGTTCGTGTGCTCATTATGGGATTGGTCGTTGCCATGGGCTTAAGAGCAATGGGAATTGCCGATTCGATTGTAAATCTGGCATTTGGTTTAACTCTGGGTGCTGTCGCTGTGGCATTTGCACTGGCATTTGGCTTAGGAGGTCGTCAACCTGCGGAACGTATTTTGACTGACTTGATTGACTGTGCGAAAAAGCAGGCCAAAGAACCTAATCCTCAACCGAAAACGTCGACACCAATGGCATCTACACAGGTCAAGCCACAAACCGCTGCAACATCACCTACAGATCAGGTTGTTCCAGATGATCTATTGGTCGACCCTGAGCATAAACCGTTGAATAACCCATATGGTTCTACGGGAGAAGCTGAAGAAGATGTCGATATTCAGCCAAAAGATGACCCGAAATAACGTGTTTAATTTTACCAAGATCGATCATGCTTAGGCAGGTCGATCTTGTAAATGAGGAAAAATGATGAAAATTAAAAGACCAAATACGATTATTGCCCCAATCATTATTGCAGGAATTACCTTCGGATTTTTAGTGAGTGCCTATAAATTTATTTTTGCCCAACAATCAACACAAGCGAATGCCACTGAAGAAGAGGATCCCTTAAAACAGGAATCCTAATACTTTATGCTGAAAGAGTCGCATTTTAAATTTGATTGTGCTATTGATAGAAAATGTTCAGTATCATTTAGTATTTAGTTTAATACTGCTGACATATTTCTGAATTAAATTTAGAACTAAAAATAGATAAGGAAGGGAATAACAATGTTTAAATTCTTATTAATCCGTTTAAATGCATTGACTAAAGTTGCGAATACACAAGAGAGTTTAGACCAAATGCAAAAAGCGATTGAGCGTGTGCATACCAATCAACAAGTGCATTTATTGCGTACGGACTATTTAGAGTAACGGTTGATATTTCATCTATCACTTGAAATTTGGGTCAAATAAAAACAGGCAGCAGAAATCATCTGTTGCCTGTTTTTGTTTGAGAAAGATTAAACATATTGCGAAGCAGCATGTGCTGATGACCATGCCCATTGGAAGTTGAATCCTCCCAAATGTCCTGTGACATCGAGTATTTCACCCACAAAATATAAGCCTTTTTGCTTTTTACTTTCCATGGTTTTCGATGAAACTTCAGTGGTATCTACGCCACCTAAAGTCACCTCAGCAGTACGGTAGCCTTCTGTTCCTGATGGTTTGACTTCAAATGCATGTAAGCGCGTTGCAATGTGTTCCAGTTTTTCATCCGACAATTGGCCAATCGCAGTTTCAGCCAGTTCAGGCCAAATGAGGTTTTGTAGTTCAACCACCACGCTTTTAGGGAAATGCTCACCCAGTAAAGTACGCAGTAGGGCTTTAGGTTGACTCTGTTTTTTCGCTTTTAAGTAATCTTGCAAATCTATGCTTGGCAAGAAGTCAATTTTGAAGCTTTGCCCAATATCCCAATAATTTGAAAGCTGTAGCGAGCTTGGCCCACTGAGTCCTCGATGGGTAAATAAAAGAGCTTCGGTGAAAGAATTTAAATCATTCGATAAAGTTGCATCTACAGCGTTGCCACTTAAGCGTGTAGTTACTTCTTTAAAGCTGTCCGAGAAGGTGAAAGGTACTAAACCTGCACGAGTCGGATAAACATGATGACCAAATTGTTTCGCAATTTCATAACCAATGCCTGACCCTCCCAAGGTTGGAATAGACAAGCCACCCGATGCAACCACGACAGATTCAGCTTCAAAATAACCCAGTGTTGTGGCAATTTGAAAACCTTGTTCATCAAGTGCAGTGATGGCTTTCACTTCACAGTTGGTTTTAATATCGACCAAACCTGTTTTTTCACACTCACTTAATAGCATGGCTAAAATCTCTTTAGCACCATTGAGGGTGAAGAGTTGACCATGTTTACGTTCTTCATATTCAATGCCGTACTCACAAACTAAGCCAATAAAATCCCAATTGGTATAGCGGGTCAGGGCTGAAATTACAAAGTGCGGATTATGTGAAATAAAGTTGCTTGGTTCGACATAGAGGTTGGTAAAGTTACATTTACCACCACCCGACATGAGAATTTTTTTACCGACTTTATTGGCTTTTTCTACCACCACGACTTTACGTCCGCGTTGAGCTGCCATATAGGCTGTCATTAAGCCAGATGCACCAGCACCTAAAACTAAGACATCATATTGATTTGTGGACATGACACACTCACGGGAGAATAAAGCAGGGCATTATAGACCATCTTTTTTGCTTTTTCAGGACTATCTAAAGCGCAGCTAAACGGCCTTGAAGCCCGCCAGAATGAATCACTAAAATGCGATGATCTACTGGAAATTCACCTTGTTGAATTAAATCGGTTAAGCCCAACAGCATTTTGCCTGTGTAAATCTGTTCCAGTGGAATGTCATATTGCTGCTCAAAGTCTTGAATAAATTGCAGTAGTTCAGGCGTGGTTTTGGCATAGCCCCCACAACAATATTGATCGGTAATTTGCCAATTCCGTTTTGGGGTGAGTTGCTTAACTTCTGTGCTCAAGAAATCTCCTTTGAGCGCAGAGAAGCCCAAAACATGCTGTTGTGAATGACTGGCTTCAATTAACCCCGTGATCGTTCCTCCTGTACCTACTGCACAACATATCAGGTCGTAATTTTGTTGATTTTCATCAGAGAGAATTTCTGTACAGCCTTGAATGGCAAGGGGATTTGTTCCTCCTTCAGGAATCACATAATAGTCAGGGTAATCTTGTTGTAACTGTGCTAAGTAGGCTGAGCTTTGCTTGTGTCGATAGGCTTCTCGCGTTACAAACTGCAACTGCATACCAAATTGTTGCGCCGTATGTAGAGTTGGGTTTAAGGGTTTACTGGCTAGCTCTTCACCTCGAATAATGCCTAGACTTTCAAATCCAAATAACTGTGTTGCATAGGCCGTCGCAGCAATATGATTGGAATAAGCCCCACCAAAGGTCAGCAGTTTTTTATAGCCTTGTTGCTGTGCCGCTAACAGGTTGTATTTGAGTTTAAAAAATTTATTGCCTGAAATATGTGGATGAACCAAGTCCAAACGTTTGATGCTAATTTCAAATCCTTCGACAGTAATTTGCTGATAGGGAATGGTTTGGGCAATTTGGTCAAACATAGAATTTTTATCAACTTGGCTCAGAGCATAGTGTAAATGAAAATGAATTTTTTCTGCACAAGATTAACGTTGTGCAGAGTGGGTATCGACTGAACTAATCACGGACATGCCAGGACGTAAGTTTTCTATGCCCGTTTGATTCGGGTCAATCGCAATACGTACTGCAATGCGTTGAACCACTTTAGTAAAGTTGCCCGTAGCATTATCGGCTTTAAGCACACTGAACTCTGAGCCAGCCGCAGGGGAAATTTGCTCGACATGACCTGTAAATTTTTGATGATTGAGGGCATCCACCGTAAACCATGCTTTTTGCCCAATTTTCATGTTGGCAATTTGAGTCTCTTTAAAGTTGGCAGTGACCCAAGTTTGTTGTGGAATCAGATAGAGCAACTGTGTACCTGCCGCCACATATTGTCCCACACGTGGGTTCACTTCACCGAGTTGTCCATCCATTGGGGCAATAATACTGCTGTAATTTTTGGTGGTTTGGGCTTGATCCAGTTGTGCAGCGGCATTGGTTACTTGCGCTTTGAGTCCAGTTTCAGCGACTTGTGCGGTTTTTAACGCTTCTTGAGCAACCAGTACATTGGCTTGCGCCTGTTGTAATAGGGCTAAGTTATTTTGCGTATCTGCAACGGCTTTGTCTTGTTCTGATTTAGATGCTGCACCAGAGTCCCCCAACTGTTGATAACGCTGCTGTTGTGCCAATGATAGTTGGTAGGCTGTTCGCGCTTGTTCGACTTTAGCTTCTGCCGCGACAATATCGGCTTTACGCTGTGCAATATTTTGGCTTTGATTGGATAGGTTGTTTTTAGCTTGATCTACTCCAGCTTCCGCCTGCGTCACTTTCTGATCATAAGTCGTAGCATCAATGTGCATCAGTACTTGGCCTTTTTTGACGTGATCAAAATCACTGACCAATACATCTTTGACGTAGCCGTTAATTTGAGACGATAACACCGTGGTTTTGCCTTTGATGTAGCTGTTGTCAGTAGACTCAACTGCACTGTCAAAAGGTCCAATTTTCCATGCCCATAAAATAATGCCAATACCGATGATCAGTACTAAAAACATCAAAATCAAGGTACGTTTCGCTGTTGGAATCAGTTTACTCGAAGGTGGCGTAATCGGTGTTACTGCTGCCACGGTCTGTTCAGGCTGAGGGGTATTTTCAGAAGTTACATTTGTTTCAGTGGGAGCTACTGGTTTTTGATCATCAGACATAACAATTTCTCAAATAAATAGGGAGCGGTGGCATTAGGTTTGACCGATTTTCGCTTGTTGCCGCAGTTGGTATTGATTCCGTGCAATCAGGAATGTCCCCCATAGCAACAGCAGCATGGCGACAATGCCATTGAAGCTAATCACATCGTTATAGGCACGTACTTGGGCCTCTCGAGTCACCACTTGATTTAAGTTTTTTAAGGCTTGTTGTTGTTCTAATTGCTGATCGAGCGTGTAACGTTGTGAGCTTTGCTGATAGGTTAAAATTCGTTGAGCAATTAAAGGGTTGGTTTCTGGGAGCTGCTGAATGATTTCGGCACGGTAGTTTTGGGTTCGAACCTGTTGATAGGTGGAATAAAAGGATGAACCGACTAAGCCACCAAAAGTTTGGGTTGCTGAAAAAAGTACAATAAACGTGACAATATGGGTGGGGCCTTTTTGCATGGCACTTAAAATTCCTGTAACCAGCAATGGACCAATAAATACTCCACTGGCAAAGCCGACCAAAAATTGGCTGCCATAAAAGTTGGAAGGACGAACATCGCTAGTGAGATGGAAATCCAGTCCGCAAGCAACCAATACCAAAGCTTCAGCTAACAGTAGGTGCCAAATAATCCGTTCACGTGAAAAGGTGATCGCACTAAATAAGGTTCCAGACACAATGCCTAAAAAGATCACCACATAGAGCGGAACAAATTGATCGGGTCCCATGCCCATGGTTTTGAGAAAACTTACCGCAGCATAACTTTGCTCCGACATTAAGAAGCGAATTGCAAAGGCACCAATGATAAAACGCACCGTGGATGATGTACCCAACCAACGGGTCATAATGAGAGGGTTGACCCGATAATGTTCATACACCAAACCAATCACAATCAGGCTGAACCCTGCAATTAAAAGGTAAGCCAGCCATTTCACATCAAACCACCACAAGATTGGTCCTTGGGTTAACACGATACACAAAAAGGCAAAACCGGGCGCAAGCAGAGCAAAGGTGAAAAAGTCCTGCTTTTCAAAAACAGCCACTCTTAAACTGCGGGGTAATTTAAGAGACACCACCATTGCAAAACAGCATAGGGCTAAACCAATTTCAAAGGTGTATAGGACATTCCAGTTATTCACATCAATGAGGTATGGAGAAATGATCCACGCCAAGGGAATGCCGAGCTGTTGGAAGCCTAAAGCTAAATAGATACTGCGACCAAAATCCTCTCGCTTAAAGGCCTGCATAATGTAATACATACCTAAAGAACTGAGAGGTGCAGCAACCATGCCGCTAATAAAACGTACCAACACTGCCATTTCAAAGGTATGTACAAAGACGTGTAAAACCAAAACCACAATAAAAATGAGTAGGCCAATTTCAGAAAAGAGACGTAAACCATATTGTTGGCGGGCTTTAAACAAAATCAGATTAGAACTGACGTTTGCCATGACATAAGCAGCAGGAATCCAAGCCACTTCAGAAGGAGTGAGTCCATATTCACCCTGAATTAAGGGCAAATTTGCGGTAATAAAACCATTACTCAGACTTGCAGACAGTGCGATAAACAAGCCAATACAAAAATATAGAATACGTTTGGTATTGGAGTGAGCAATTACGGCTGGGGAACCAGGTAGGGTTGGCTTTTCTTCGGGCGTCCAGTTTGGCGCAGGTTCGAGGAGGCGTGGGGGCTGTGTCATGATTGGAGCCCCTTATGATCGAATACCATTGAGGAGTAGCTCAATCGCACGTTGCGCAAGTTGTTGTTGCTCTTTATCGGTCAGTCCTTGAAATGAAGTCCTTAAAATAGCCGTAATCATGGCGTAATCTTTTGTGGTCAAATCGGGGCGACACACGCCGTGCTGAACGGCTTGATCAATCAAAGGCTGTAAAATTGCATCGCGACGTGCGTAAATATCGACCATGATGGGATCATCACGATCAATCACCCGCCAATATTCCATCAGTGCAGTTAAATAAGGTAAGTTGTAGACATGGTTTTCAATTAAACGAATAAAGCCATCGTCATACTGAGAAAACGCTTCAGCACGGAGTGCAAGCCGTTCCAAAGCTTGTTCCATAAGTGCAATCACCAACGCACGACGGTCTTCAAAATTACGATAAAAAGTTGCTCGTCCGACGTTGGCTGCATCAATGACCATTTGCAGCGGTGCATTTATCCCATGAGTGCGAAAAACCTGAACTGCGGCTTCGAGTAATTCTTCACGGTTTTGTGCAGCACGCTGTTGACGACTGGTCATGGTGATTATTTCATTTGATTTGGGAGTACTATAATTTAACGGACAAAAATGTCCGTTGTAAATATTCAGTCCTGTAAGATTTTGTAAATGACTTTATAGGTTTCTAATTTAATTTACTTATATTATTGTTTTTACTATATAATTAATATTTTTAAAAGAAATAAAATGCCTTAAAACTGCTCATGTCGAAGGATAAAAGTTGTAACAAAGTTAATAGGATTGGAAAAATAAAAGTGCTATGCTGAATAAACAATAAGAAAGAAAAAAGGGGATGTGATGAACAAAATATCCTTGATACTGATCTGTATTATGGCAGGGTTGCTCACAGCTTGTGATGCAAAGGATGATCTGAATAAACCTCAAACGATGGTTAGAACCATGGTCATTGGGGGCGTACCTGTGGCTGATCATGATTATAAGTCGATGGCTCGTGATCAAACATCCCACGTCGATCATTCACAACCTTAGTATTTTTCATTGTGGATGAATTTGACTTGATTTTAGTTGCCAATACGAAGGCAAAAATTGGACTGATTCAAAACAGATTAAAAAAAAGAGCATCTGAAGGATGCTCTTTTTTTTAATTCAAGTCATTAGTGGAAAACTGCTTCTAAAGCCTTTAATCCAACTTTAGGATCGAGTAAACCATTATAAATCTCTGGGATTTTACGTTCGACCCCAAAGAATGCATAAATGGCAAGCATTGCCCCACGAACTGAATATTCGACGGTAAAGACCACATCATCTTCAATTTCTACAAATTGTCCCAAGAATGCAAAATTCTGGGCTCCTTTGGGAATCACGAAAGGACGATCTCCTGATTTACGGCAAGCAAATAGGGCTGACGCATACGGCATCATGACTGTTGTGACCTCAGTGTTAGCAAGTACGTGTTCTAAGATGTCCTCGAAACCTAATTGATGAATTAATTCAGTCAAAATTTCTTTGCCTGTACATGCGCTCATAGGTTTAGCGATGTAGTCACCTTGATGATCTATTTGGAAACCATAACCCCATAAGGTAAAAGTCCCTTGTGGCAAATTGGCAAAGTGGGGCTGTGCGGGAACCACAATCGACAAATGCCAACCTGATTCAAACCAAGTCATTAAGGCACCAGTACCAGGTTCATTGCCTGTATAGTCGATAATCCGTTTCAGGAGCACATCATCTTTCATGGTCAGTGTGAACGACTCCCACTTATGTTCATCCACATTGCCATAAAAACTCATAGGACGTCCAAAATCAGGTGCTTTTTTAGAAAGCGTTTCCCATAAACGCCAACCATGATCTTGGCGATCTCGAATGAGTGCGGGAACATCATCGTTACTGCCATAACGTGAGTCGGCAGTGATTGAACCCAAGGTAAAAATGGCAAGATCATGTTGCTTTAGCTCTATTTCTTCTTTGCCTTCAGGTAATGTGACATAAAGTTTGGTCGCGCGACGCTCTTGTGTGGTCTCATCAGTATGAAAATCTGCATCGGTGACATAATTACCAAAGCGCACATCAACGCCTTGCTCAACTAACCAACGCTGTAACGGCAGAATCATCGAATCATATTGATTATATTTGGTTCTTTTTACCCCAGCCAAAGTATGAATGCGAGGCAGTTCTTGAATAAAGCGTAAGAAGTAACGTCTTAATTCAGCCGCGCTATGCCATTTTTGAAAGGCAAAAGTGGTTCGCCACATGCGCCAAAAATTACTTTGAAAAAAAGAGTCATCAAAAAACTCATCAATACGACGGCTGCCAATTTTTTCTTCTTTTGATGCTAATAAGCGTAGCATTTGGGCTCGATGCAAATTGCTTAAACCTAATTTTTCTGCATCCAAAATATTGTGCTTGGCGTCAATTAATCGTGCATTGGCGTGGGTTTTTACTTGCTCATTAAACTCACGACATTCTTCACGTACAGAAATGTCTGGGTTTTCTAAAGAGGGAATACTCGAAAATAAATCCCATAAACATAAATAGGTCTCATCAGTCAGCATCCGTCCACCGCGTGTAACCCACGCATGTGCAGCTTCAGGAGTTTGACCGCCATCCATCGAGCCACCCGAAAGGTTTAATTCTTCTAGTATATGAATGTTTTGGGCAGGGACTTGTGCATCACGAATGGCAAAGGCTGCTGCGGCCATACCTGCAATGCCACCCCCCACGATCCAGAGATGTGTGTGTTTAGCGTCGAATGTTTTTTTATTCGGCATGATCAACCCTCTTGTGTCATTTTTATCAGAAAGTAAAATAAAACCATATTTTTAGTATGTGATTGTTGGTGTAAGAATACTAGGAAAGAAATGTGAAAATTTAATGTGAAATTTTGATTAAAAAAATGGTTTTATAGAGAAAAAAGTAATTAAATTAAAATGTAAAATTTCTGTGTTATAATTTTAAGTATATGATAATAAATATTATATTGAATAATTACTCTAATTGAGTTCATCATTTTGGTATTAATAGATACTTTACATGTGTATTTAAATAACAATATTAAAGGGAATAGAGTCGCTTGGGATAATAGGATTTAAAGTGTTTTTTATTTCGCTAAACACATTTTTTGATAGGTTTTGGTGCAAATTTTGTCTAAAATAATGCACCCATTTTTATCCCAATGCATCGAGGTGCGCTTTGGAATCGCTCATTATATTAGGTTCAATTACCTTAGCTTTAATGTTAGGCGCAATTAGCCCTGGGCCGACCTTTATTTATGTGGCGAAAAACTCAATTGCGATTTCGCGTAAACACGGTTTGTTTACTGCATTGGGTACAGGAACAGGTGCAGCGTTGTTCGGTTTATTGGCGGTGATGGGTTTACAAGCCATTCTATTAGCCGTGCCTTCGGCATATCTCGCTTTAAAAATCTGTGGTGGTTTATATTTACTTTGGCTGGCATTTAAAATTATTAAGCATGCTAAGGAGCCAATGGAAACCACGAATGGTGAAACAGCTCCAATGAGCTATAAACAAGCGTACCGATTGGGCTTAATTACACAAATGAGTAACCCAAAAATTGCGATTGTGTTGGCCAGTATTTTCACCGCTTTATTGCCAAAAGATATTCCGACCTATTTTTATGTCGTATTACCGATGTTGTGTTTCTTTATTGATGCAGGTTGGTATTCATTGGTGGCAGTTGCTTTGTCAGCAGAAGGTCCACGGAAAGTTTATTTAAAATCGAAAGCGATTTTTGACCGTGTAGCAGGTGGGGTTATGACTTTACTTGGGTTAAAACTTATTTTTGGAATGAAGTAACAGTTTTACATCGTTGACCCTCTCCTAAACGGAGAGGGTGGTTCAGTTATAGACTAGTCCTTAAAATGCACAGGAATCCACTGATAGCTTTTTCCATCTACTGAATAGATGTGTCCAATTCCTGGGAATGGTAAATGTGGTGCAGCAATGGTTTCCCCATTTTTTGCATACCCTGCAAACTGCTTTAAGCGGGTCGCAACGGCCTGTTTAGGATCAATATCGTATTCAATAGCGGTTTCAGGTTTATCGAATTGCACAGTATGTGAATGCACAATGTCACCAATAAATACCACCGTTTCATCTTTCGTTTTTAGCGCATAACTGAAGTGTCCTGGGGTATGTCCAGCAGTATTTATTACATCAAATCCCTGAATCTTATCGCCAAGTTTGTAAGTTTTAAAACGCTGTTTAGCTTGATAAGGGGCTATAGCTTGCTGAATTTTTTCTACAGTTCCTAAGTAGCCTGCTTGTTTCTCTTTCGGTAGTTTTTCGACTTGCTTTGGACTGAGCCAGAAATTGACTTCATCATTTGATACGTAAACTGTGGCATTGGGGAAGTTGGCAACACCATTTTTGCTGATCCCACAAACATGGTCTGGGTGTAAATGCGTAAGTAAAATAGTATCGACTTGTTCAGGTTTATAGCCAGAAGCCTTTAAGTTGTTTACGACTGAACCTAAATGTGAACCAAAACAGCTCGCAGCTCCGCTATCTACTAAAACCAGTGAATTGCCTGTATTGACTAAAAAGGCATTGATCGAGGTTTGTATGCCTTTAGCTTGGTCGGCATAGTATTTCTTTAAAATTTCATGGACTTCTTTTTCAGGCAGATTCTTAAAAAGAGTCGGTGACATAAAGTTGGTACCATCAAGGAGAGCCGTGATTTGCACATCACCCGCTTGATATTGGTAATAACCTGCGATTTGTTTTTGCTGTTGAATTGGAGCGGGTGGAGAAGTGGCAAAAGCAGCATGACTAATCACACTTGCGCAGATGAGAGTTGCAGCAATATATTTATTCATTGGGATTCATATATAAAATTATAAAGTTCTTTATTTTTAACATGTAAATGATTTCACAGCAATTTAATGACTCTGTTTTAGGCATTAGATTTTCAAGTTTAAAGGCGGATGTTTTATTTTGCTATTGAGGGATAAAGGGCAATTTATATTCACATAAAAGTAATACGCATCATGTCCACAGTAAAGGAATACGAATGACGATGCCAATTCAAAGACAATAAGATTAAAAAATAGCAGAATCGTTCAAGACTCAAACAACGCTATGATAAAGAATGTTTTTAAGCATGGATTGTTACTGCGATAGCTCATTAAAGTTTCGATGGACAGATGCTGAATGGCTAAGAAGCGAAAGATTCATTTGAAGGTTAGGTCAGTGAAAGCATAAAGAACTAACTTTATTTGAAATAATGGGTTGATGCTATTTTTTCTAATTTACTCAAGTATGAGTCAGCGATATAAAACAGGGATTAAGGGATGACAAGTTTACAAACAATGAAAAGTCTAAAAGATGTCGTATCTGAAACGGAATGGGAAGCACGTTGCCAGCTTGCTGGCTTATACCGTTTAATTGCACATTTCCGTATGACAGATTTAATTGATACACATATTAGTTTGCGTGTACCTGATGAAGATGGTCATTTCCTCATTAATCAATATGGTATTCCATTTGAAAAAATGACGGCTTCGCATTTGGTTAAGATTGATTATGACGGTAATACTGTCGCAGATTATGACCAAGGTAAAATGGTGAATACGGCTGGCTTTGTGATTCATTCAGCCATCCATCATGCACGTAAAGATGTGCATTGCGTCATTCATACTCACACCGCAGATGGTATTGCGGTTTCCGCTCAGAAACATGGTTTATTACCACTTTCTCAACATGCCCTAAAATTTTATAACAAAGTGAGTTATCACGAATATGAAGGCGTGGCATTGTGTACAGAGGAACGTGAGCGTTTGGTAAAAGATTTGGGGCAAAATCGTGCCATGATTTTACGTAATCATGGATTATTAACCACAGGTGATAGCATTCAGCGTGCTTTCCATGAAATCTATTTTTTAGAGCGTGCGTGTCAGGCACAAATTAAAGCCATGGCAGGTGGAGCAGAGTTACATGTTCCGTCAGAAGCGGTACGTCAACATACTGCACAACAATTTGAGGCGGACATTATTGAGATGGTAATGCTGAAAGCATGGAATGCTGCGCTTTCTCTGATTGAAAATCAGCGTGATGAATACTGTTCCTAAATCATAAAAATATTGAACGCTTTGAGCAAACTTGATTCATGTTCTGGTATTTTAGACATGAATTCAGTTTGCTCTAAACGGATGAACCTATATTCGAGTAAGTAATTTATATAAATAATTTTTTATCATTTGGTTTGCCCTCCATTCTGCTTAATTCAGTATTCATTTCAAGCGAATGCTTGGTTTCAAATTCAAACATGAAGAATGTATCATTATTCGATTAATTTTAAACAGATGTAATATGTGATTTTGATGCGACTAAGCAGATGCAGAAGTTATTCAAGTAAAATCTTGGGTAAAAACTGTAATATAGATATTTTCAATGATGCAGAACAGATTAGAGCGTATTTTTAACATTGAAATTTTGATTTTTAGCTTTCCACCCCTTTGTTCTAACATTTTGTTGGTGATGAGTAATAACCGATGTGCCGATTGTAGACATTCTCTGCGCTAGTTCACTGATGATTTTTCCCTTCTTATTTAAAGTCAATTTTTTATCCCTAATCTGAATCATTTAAAAATTTACGCGAAATTTACGCAGCTGACTTTTTTCAATATAGAGAATTTACGCCCTCAATTTCCATACTAATGCTGACCTATTTTAAATGGCATTTGCTATGTGGGAATTTATTACTGTATTTGTCTTTTCATTATTGCTGGCTTACCCGCTTGGTGCTTATCTTGCGGATGTGATGCAAGCCAAGCCAATGAAAAGTGACCGTTTTTTTAAATGGATTGAGCAACCGATTTATGCGGTACTCGGCGTCAAGCGCAGTGGGATGAACTGGCGACAATATTTGGGAGCTTTTGTTCTGAGCAATATTTTATTGCTGGGGGCAAGTGTCGCTATTTTAATGGCTCAAGCCTGGTTACCATTGAACCCAGACCATATTCCCAATATGAATTGGGACTTGGCTTTACACACTACTATTTCCTTCCTGACCAATACCAACCAACAGCATTATTCTGGGCAGGCACAATTGTCTTATCTATCACAAATGACCGTGATTGTAGGATTGCAATATTTGTCGCCAATCATGGGACTTGCCTTACTGGTCGCGATGTTAAGAGCTTTATTTTTACAATCAGCTCAAGCAGAAAACTCAGAGCAAAACAAATGGAATCGTATCAATCTGGGCAATTATTGGATGGATATCATCCGCCCCTTATTTCGATTCTTCATTCCACTTGGTTTGATTTTTTCTTTGCTGCTCACTTTTCAAGGCGTCCCAGCAACATTATCTGCGGGTCCAACAGCACAAGTTTTAGAGCAAAGCACAGAAATTAAAACTCAGCATATCCCACTGGGTCCCGTTGCACCGATGGTGGCGATTAAACAACTGGGTAGTAATGGTGGTGGTTGGTATGGACCAAACAGTACTGTGCCTTTAGAAAATCCAACACCATTGTCCAATGTGATTGAGATGATAGCGATTTTACTGATTCCACTTTCTGCAGTGTTTATGGTTGGGCGTTTTATTCAACGCAAAAAACTGATGTGGATGATTTTTGGCAGCATGTTGTTGATGTCACTGTCTTCAACAGTATTCACTCTGTGGACAGAAAAATCCTCATTAATTCCCAATATGGCATGGATGGAAGGCAAGGAAACCCGTTTTGGTGCTGAGGCATCCGCACTGTGGGGAAGCTTGACTACACAAGTCAATAACGGCTCAGTCAATATGATGCATGACTCGGCTTCACCACTCACGGGATTGGTTGAACTGTGCAATATGCTGATCAATGCCATTTGGGGCGGGATTGGTTGTGGGCTATTACAGTTCTTTATTTACCTGTTTCTTGCCGTATTTATCGCAGGTTTGATGACAGGGCGTACTCCTGAACTATTTGGTCGAAAAATTGAAGTCACTGAAATTAAGTTATTAGCGTTGGTGATTCTATTACAGCCTGTAGTGATTCTGAGTTTGACGGCCATCGCGATTGCCTTTCCATCCATGACAGGGAGTTCAAATCCAGCTTTTCATGGCATTAGCCAAGTGTTTTATGAGTATGTTTCTGCCTATGCCAATAATGGTTCGGGCTTTGAAGGTTTAGGTGATAGCACGCTTTGGTGGAACCTAAGTGCCAGTGTGGCGTTATTGGCAGGGCGTTATAGCGTATTGATTATTCCTGTTTTGATTGCAGTGAGTTTAGCAACCAAACCGCAAGCAGCCGAAAGCAAAGGTTCTTTACAGATCGAATCTCCAACCTTTGCCCTGACTTTAATCGGGATCGTGCTGATTCTGACCTTGTTGCAATTCATGCCAGTGTTGGTGATTGGGCCAATTGCTGACTATTTGTCGATAAAAGTTTAAGCGTGGAGCAAGCACAATGAAACATTCAAATGCGACACAACAGATGGATATCTTGAATAAAGAAATTATTCAGCAAACTTTCCATAAATTGCTGCCTCAACACGCGTTTAAAAATCCAGTGATGGCATGTGTGTGGGTAGGAACAGTTTTAACCCTTGTTGCCACTTTGATGGGTAATGCCAGTTTAGGTTTTGGCTTAGTCCTAAGCTTGATTTTATTGGTCACGGTCTTATTTGCTAATTATGCCGAGGCGGTTGCAGAAGCCAAGGGACGTGGACAAGCTGCATCTTTACGTCAGGCGCGTGAAAATTTAACTGCAAATCGTATTCTCGATTTAAATGCCGTACCGACAGTGATTTCTGCAAATTTACTGAAAAAGGATGATTTAGTCATCGTTAAAGCAGGTGAAATTGTTCCTGCGGATGGTGAAATTATTCAGGGTTTTGCGACCATCAATGAATCAGCCGTTACAGGTGAATCTGCGCCCGTACTGCGTGAAGCCAATACTGACCGTTCAGGGGTGATTGGTGGGACTAAGGTTTTGTCAGATGAAATTATTATTCGAGTCAGTAATGAAGCAGGGCATAGCTTCTTGGACCGTATGATTGCCCTAGTTGAAGGTGCCAACCGTCAGAAAACACCGAATGAGATCGCACTGAGTATCTTACTCAATATCATGACCATCACCTTTATTGTGGTGGTGGCAACCTTACCTTTTATTGGTTCAATGGTTGGGATCAAAATCAGTATGGTTTTGCTGATTGCACTGTTGGTCTGTTTAATTCCAACCACGATTGGCGGCTTGCTGCCTGCAATTGGGATTGCAGGGATGAACCGTGCTTTAAAAGCCAATGTCTTAGCCAAATCAGGTAAAGCGGTTGAAGTTGCGGGTGATATTGATGTGTTGCTCTTGGATAAAACAGGCACGATCACCTATGGAGATCGCCAAGCTACTGCTTTTTATCCATTGGCAGGTGTGACACCCAGTGAGTTACGCCAAGCAGCGATGCTGACCTCTTTTGCCGATCCAACGCCTGAAGGGAAGTCGGTCATCAGCCTTGGGAAAGAATTAGGTGAAAGTATCCAAGAGCCGAAAGATGCCGAATTCATTCAGTTTAGTGCATCAACTCGTCTTTCAGGAGTAAATCTAGCAACTGGACAAACGATTCGTAAAGGTGCTGTCGATGCCATTCTTAACTTTACCCATCAAAATATTCAAGACAACATTGAGCTTAAAACTCGTGTAGAGCAAGTGGCTTCTAAAGGTGCAACACCACTCGTGGTGGCTTCGAATCACAATATTTTAGGTGTGATTGAACTTTCGGATGTGATCAAACAAGGCATTAAAGAACGCTTTGCACTGTTACGTGAAATGGGCATCAAAACCATTATGGTCACGGGAGACAATCCATTGACTGCGGCTGCGATTGCGGCCGAAGCAGGGGTGGATGACTATATTGCAGAAGCGAGACCTGAGGACAAATTGGCGTGTATTCGTAACGAACAAGCAGCAGGAAAATTAGTCGCAATGGTGGGTGATGGCACCAACGATGCACCAGCCTTGGCACAGGCAGATATTGGTTTAGCTATGAACTCAGGTACTCAAGCAGCCAAAGAAGCGGGCAATATGGTGGATTTAGATTCTGATCCAACCAAATTGCTAGATGTGGTCGAAATTGGTAAGCAACAATTGATTACTCGTGGAGCATTAACCACTTTTTCTTTGGCAAATGATGTATCTAAGTACTTTGTCATTTTACCTGCATTGTTTGCGGTGGCAATTCCACAACTTGGGGTATTGAATATTTTGCAACTTAGTAGTCCAAGCAGTGCAGTGATTTCCGCTTTGATCTTTAATGCCTTGATTATTCCAATGCTCATTCCATTGGCACTCAAAGGCGTTCAATTCAAACCTGCCAGTGCGCTGCAATTGTTACGCCGTAATATGCTGATTTACGGTGTAGGTGGTGTGATCTTTCCATTTATTGTGATCAAGCTCATTGACCTTATTGTGTCATTGTGGATTTAGGAGTGAGATATGAATACTTTATTGAAGCATGAGCAATTGAACCAAAAAAATCTTCAATTATCGAATCCTGTTCATTCGGTTTTACGCCCAAGCCTCGGTTTGGTTACGGTTGGTTTCTTGATTGCAGGCATGTTGTACGCTACAGCAAGTGTTTCGATTGCGCAGTTGATTTTTCCGAAACAAGCCAATGGCAGTGTCATTGAACTGAATGGTAAAGTAGTGGGGTCAAGTTTGGTAGGGCAGAATTTTGTCGGTGGACAATATTTCCATGGACGGCCAAGTGCGGTAAGTTACAGTGTTGATGGGATGGCGGGCAGTAATTTGGCAGTTTCCAATCCTGACTTACAAAAACAAATTAAGGAAAGAACGGTGCAATTTGCTCAAGACAATCATATTTTAGAGCAGAAGGTACCGAACGATATGGTTACGGCATCAGGCAGTGGGATTGACCCTGATATATCACCTGAAAGTGCTTTTTTACAAGTGAAACGAGTGGCACAGCAACGTCATTTACCTGAGCAACAAGTTCGTGATTTGGTACAACAACAAATTCAGCCTGCACAGTTCGGCGTATATGGGCAAGCGCGAGTGAATGTGTTGCGGTTAAATTTAGCCTTAGAGCAATTGTCATCGACCATACGTTGATAGAGCAGACCTTATGCAGATCGACCGAAACAATAAAGCAGATGCATGGTTGGCACATAGTCAACGTGAACAATCTGGACGTTTAACCATTTTCTTGGGTGCAGCACCTGGGGTTGGGAAAACCTATGCCATGCTGACCCGAGCACATGAGCTGATGCAACAAGGGCAGCATGTGGTGGTCGGAGTCGTAGAAACCCACGGTCGATCTGATACCGAACGTTTGATTCAAGGGCTGAATGTTATTCCAAGAAAGTCTGTGGAATATCAAGGGCGAATGTTAGACGAGATGGATCTCGACCAAATTCTTAAATTAAAGCCTCAAATTGTGCTTGTTGATGAACTTGCACATTGTAATGTACCCAATAGTCGGCATGAATATCGTTGGCAGGATGTCAATGAGTTGTTGGATGCAGGTATTGATGTCTATAGCACCTTAAATATTCAGCATTTGGAAAGCCTTAATGATGTGGTTTTTCAAATTACTGGGATTCGGGTAACTGAAACCGTCCCTGATGCATTACTGAAACGTTTGAAAGACATTCGACTGGTTGATTTACCTGTTCCCGAATTATTAGAACGGATGAATCATGGCAAGATTTATTTCGCTGATGTTGCACCCCATGCATTACAAGGTTTTTTTAAAGCTGCGAATTTGACAGCGTTACGTGATCTGGCGATTCAAACTGTTGCAGGGCAGGTCGATATTGATTATCGAGAAAAATTTGTTGCGCAAGGGCAGATTATCCCGATTCAAAATCACGTCCTGTTGGCGATAGATGGTTCTGAGTTTTCAGAAGATTTGGTGCGCCGTGCCCATCGGATTGCGGAAAGACGCAATGCAACGTGGAGCGTCATTTCGATTCAAAAAAGTAAAGCCGAAACGACGCAAATTTTTACGGTGACGAAGGCTTTTAACCTAGCGCGTAAGCTCGGTGCAGATACCTATTTGCTGTATAGCAATCATATTGCATCGACCATTTTACAGGCGGCTTACGATTATGGTGCATCCAATATTTTACTTGGCAAAAGCCCTCAAAAATCGCTATGGCAACGCTTATTTTCAGATCATATTGCTGACCAACTGTTAGAAAAACAGCATCCTTTTGAAATCACTTTTGTTCAACCTTTAAAAGCTCAAAATAATCAGACCAGCCCGAACGATATAGCTCATTCATCTTGGCAAGAACAAGGCTTGGCTTTTAATCGACGCGAAGTATTCGAAAGTATCATTATTGTATGGCTAGGACTGATTGTGGCGGCAATCAGTGATCATTTTATTGGGTATAGCGACTTAGCCTTGATTTTTATTGTGACTGTATTATTGGTTGCGATACGTGCCCGTATGTTGATTACAATTATCAGCGTATTCATCTGTTTTTTACTCTACAACTACTTTTTTATCGAACCTCGCTTTACCTTTATGATCAGTGCTGAACGCGGCGTGATTACCATTATCACGTTCATTATTTCAGCCTTACTGGTCGGGCGTTTAGCCAATCAATTACGTGCTCAGGTGTTGAGTTTACGCGCAGCAAATTCAGTCTCGTTACAATTACAAGAATTAGAGCGCAAGCTATCGACTTGTGTAGATATTGAACAGGTATTAACCGTGGCCAAACAACATTTGGAAACTTCATTAAATGCGACGGTCTGGTTAAAAGTTGAAAATCAGTCTTTAGGGGATTTCTCTGCTTTAAATGAAAAAGATCAGATTGCCGCAGATTGGACACAAAAGAATGCGAAACCCTGTGGACGTTTTACCAATACACTGACCAATTCTGATTGGTGGTTTATTCCGTTAAATTTGGTGAAAGAATATGGGGTGATTGCAATTCGGTTTCATCAAAACGCTCAAAGCATCAGTTTTGAATTGCAACGTTTAACTGAGTTGATGATTGAAGACATTGCGCAAACTGTTGCTCGGGTTCAGCTCTCTTTACAGTTAGAAAATTCTCGTGTGGTGGCTGAAACGGAAAAGCTCCGCTCCGCCTTACTTTCTTCGGTCTCGCATGATTTACGTTCACCCTTAGCCGCGATGATTGGTTCAGCAGATACGCTTAAATATTATGGTGAACAAATGCCTGAAAGCGATCGGCATGAATTATTAGATACCATTCATATCGAGGGCGAACGACTTGATCGTTATATTCAAAACCTGTTGGATATGACTCGATTAGGTCATCAAGGGTTGACTTTGAGTCGTGCTTGGATCGGTGTGGATGAGCTGATTGGCTCGGCAACTCAACGACTGAAACGCTATCAGCCTGAGGTGAAAATCGAAGTTGTTTTGGCGGAAGAACTTCCGCAATTGTATGTGCATCCTGCTTTGATTGAACAAGCCATTTTTAATGTCTTGGAAAATGCCGCCAAGTTCTCACCAGAGAATGTTCCGATTGAATTGAAAATTCAGCAAGAGCAACAATTTCTGCAAATTGACATTATCGATCAGGGGATCGGCATTCCTGAAGATGAACGTGAACAAATTTTTGATATGTTCTATACCATGCAGCGTGGTGATCGTGGGAAAACGGGGACAGGTTTAGGGCTGGCGATTGTCAGAGCCATTATTGGCGCTCATATGGGCAGTATCGAAGCTTTTGGCGGAACAGATGGTCAAGGCACCTTAATTCGCATACGATTACCGTTACATCAGGACTAAAAACATTTTTATGCCACAAACAATTCATCCCAATGCATCAATTCTGATTATTGATGATGAGCCTCAAATCCGAAAATTTTTGGACATTGCCTTACGCGCACAAGGCTATCAGGTGCATGTCGCTGAAAATGGCATGCAAGGCTTAGAAATTTTGGCAACCCGTGGTGCGGATTTACTGATTTTAGATTTGGGCTTACCTGATATGGAGGGACAGCAGGTATTGACCGAGATGAGACTCTGGTCGGATATTCCTGTGATTGTGTTATCTGCACGCCCTGATGAAAATCAAAAAATTAAATTGTTAGATGCAGGTGCAAACGATTATGTCACCAAACCGTTTAGCATTCAGGAATTATGTGCGCGTATTCGAGTGATGTTTCGTAATAAACCGCAGCAATCTGGACTGAACATTGTCTTTGATGATGGTCAATTATCCGTCGATGTGGCTGAGCATGTCGTCAAATTAGCCCATGAAGAAATTATTCTCACCAAAAAAGAATTTCAACTGTTGGCACTGCTGATTCGTCATCAAGGTAAGATCGTGACTCAAAAACAAATCATGACGGAGTTATGGGGCATCACGCATGAAGAAGATACCCATTATCTTCGAATCTTGGTGAAAAAACTCCGAACCAAAATCGGAGATTCAGCGATGAACCCAAAGTATATTTTTACTATTGCAGGCGTGGGATTGCGTTTTCTGGGTGAATCCTAACGATCAACTTCAATAGAAGATAAGGGGTTTAAAAATAGTGTGGGATTGATTCAATCACATCCCACAAAAGAAGGCCTTCATTCAATTGATATACATTAAAGAAAGCTAAAACAAAGTAAGCCGATTAACGCAGAAGCAGCAAGGACATACATGACTTTCAACTCAAAATAGAACAGTCCAATTAGGGCTGCAAGTGCGATTGAAGCAGCAACGATATCAAAAGAGCCACTAAATCCTGTTGGCCAGAGCACGTGATAACTAAAAAATAGTGCGAGGTTAAGAATCACGCCGACAACCGCTGCTGTAATGGCGGTTAGGGGCGCTGTAAATTTGAGCTCATTATGTGTCGATTCTATAATCGGTGCACCAGCGAGGATAAAAATAAAGGAAAATAGGAAGGTAAACCAAGTCACGATTGTTGCTCCAATCGCACCTGCCAAGAATAGATGATCGGGGCCTAAGAGGGCTTGGTTAAATGCCCCCAAAAAACCAACGAAAGCAACCACCATAATTAAAGGCCCAGGTGTGCTTTCGCCTAGTGCCAAGCCATCGATCATTTGAGTTGGGCTTAACCAACCGTAATAGTTAACCGCGCCTTGATAAACATAAGGTAATACGGCATAGGCACCGCCAAAGGTGAGCAGGGCCGCTTTAGTAAAGAACCAAGCCATTTGCGTATAGGCGTGATTCCACCCAAGCGTTAAGCTTAGACTTAGGATCGGAAGAAACCACAGTAGCCCTCCCATTAGTAAAATACTGCCCAAACGTTTCCAGTTAAATATCGCATGTTCGGGCGTAGGCGTATCATCATCAATGAACGCACGTCCATAATCTTTTTTACTCTGCTGATGCGTATTTCCGCTAGAAAATAAGGTGGGATATTTTTTACTGGTCAGATATCCAATGATCGCAGCCGATAACACAATTAAAGGAAAGGGTAAATTGAAGAAAAAAATCGCAATAAATGAAAGTGCTGCAATCAACCATAAGAATTTATTTTTGAGTGATCGACTCCCAATTCGATGTGTTGCATGAAAAACAACAGCAACAACGGCGGGTTTGATACCGTAAAACAGTCCGGCAATAATAGGAACATCACCAAATTTGACATAGACCCATGAAAGGCCAATTAAAATAAAAAGTGATGGTAGTACAAAAAGAATGCCTGCAACTAAACCCCCAGCAGTTCTATGCATTAACCAACCAATATAAGTCGCTAACTGTTGTGCTTCAGGGCCTGGTAAGAGCATGCAATAGTTCAGAGCATGTAAAAAACGTTTCTCGGAAATCCAACGCTTTTGTTCTACCAGTTCTTGGTGCATGACCGCGATTTGACCTGCGGGACCACCAAAACTAATAAAGCCTAATTTAAGCCAAAACAGAAAGGCTTGCCAAAATGAAACAGCTTGTATTTCTGCTTCGGGGAGTGTACTCCGTTCTTGTTCCATGATTATTCTCTGGATAGGTTGGCATAGAGGCCATCAAAAATATGATTGGATAATTCAAATAATTGTTCATCATTGCTTATTTGGCTTCGAAGACCTTGCATGACTTTTTCAATCCCTATTGCTTCTGGTGGTTCAATCCCGCCGACATCAAGGTAATGCACAATTTCAGCAACTTTCTTGAGTGCTGGTGTTTCTAAATTAAAACTATGTAAAAGAACTTCAAAAGTGACCCAGTGATTGACGTGGCTGAACCTCGCGCCATCAAAATCGAAACCTAAGGCTTCTTCGGGGCAATCAGTGGGGGTTTCTAACCACATAAAGGTCGGTGTGGCATCGATAAAAGTCTTAATCAGCCATGCAGAAGCTAGCCGATCTATCCAAGGTCTTTTTCGAGTTGCCCAAATTTGGTTTTGATAATCTGTTTTGTCTAAAAGTTGAATATGAGTTTGTATTGCTTGGGGTTCGTTAACTTCACCGAGTCGGGCAATAGCGCGTTCCAATAATGAAAGTTCGTTTAGCACTTGTGCCTGAGTTTCGTCAGGGTAATAGTCAATTTCTACAAGTGCATCGATACTTTTTCGGAGTTTACGAACTTGCTTGAGTAGCTCTTTCTTTTGATTTTGAGTCAGGTGGTCTCGTAATGCAGTAAGTTGTTTATAAAGAGCATCGTATTCTTCTTTTCGACTGAACATACTCGAAAGATCAAGATTTGAAAGGGACTCTGTATGGAATATATAAGCAGTTCCTTGCTCAGAAATGACATCATGAGCAATAGCATCAAATTTCTCGCTATGTGCAAGTGGGAGTACATAGACACCATCTCGAAGGGTTGCCGCACCACTTGCCTTAAGAGATCGCCATACCCTCATACGTGTCGTTGTGTTTTGTGTGGGAAGTGAAGATATGAGTAAAGATATTTTCATGTTATATACTCAACATATTTTGTTAAGTATATTTTATTTTTATAATTGGTAGATCATATTTTCTGCAAAGAATATATACAAAATAGATATGAACCTAATCGTTAACAAAGCTTATTTCTGATTTGTTTTAGAAACAGAGATGAGCAATTGATTTGAAAACTTTTAGAATAATTTAAAGATTGCTGTATCTAAGCTTATTGTATGGCAAAAATTATGACTTAATGATGTCAAATGGTCATTTGATTTCATCCTAATAAAATTGTCGTGAATAGACTTTTTTCTATTTGTTAAGTGTTGAATGTGGTTAAGGGAGCAGGTTTGTTGGATTGGCTCAAAATATAAGGTCTATTTTCCGTTTATATTTAATTTCGAGCGTTAAAGACTAAAATCCACCATAAAATGGTGCGCCCTGCGGGACATAAACTAATTTTATAAGTTATTGAATAGATTTATTAATTTGAAATTACTAAAATTTGATACCCCAAAAAATACCCCCAATTTATAAAAAAACATATGAATTAAAGATTTTTGAGTTCTATTCTCTGTTTGAGAGTAGAACTACTCCCTATATGTGCTTCTTAAATTTTTGAACAAAGCGGTAGCATCTTTGGCGTTACTATAGCTGAATTCTAAAAGGCGTAGCACATAAAGATTTTCGTAAAATACCATTTCATAAGGTTTTTAGTGTGCTACTAAATTAAGTAATCAGCTATATTTACTGATCTCACAGCTATCAAAATTAATCGGCCATCCTATCACCTAAGATATTTCACCTCTTCATATAAATCATTTAGTGTTTTCATGGTCTCATCAAATGCATTAGTCATGTTGATCTCTGCATCTAACCAAACAGACTCCGCACCATTAATCAAAAAGTCATATTTTTTCATTGGATTGTTATCAATTAGGCATGATCTAAAGCCTTTAAGCACAGAGATATTGTAAGACAATTGCTTTTCATTTAAGCCGTATGAGTTGATAGACAATAAATTGTCCCTGAGTGTGACTTTGATGACTTCTACTTTATATAAAATATCGCGTAGATTTTTGAGTACTTGATTTGATAAGTCTTTGTTAGAGGGGGCATCACAACTCAATTCAAGGTCATACAAATATTTAGAAGTACTTAATTCCTGAGAATGAAAATATTGTACAGATTCATCCAGTGTGTTTAAGCAATCGTAGACCTCTTGCTGGTAAATTGCATATTGTGTGTTTAGATAACTTAGCTTTTGCAGCTTATTAGCTTTATATGTCAGGAATCCAATCACAAACAGATTCAATATTGCTGCTATAGCCTGTATAGCGCCGTTATATGTATTTAAATGTTCAATTATCAACTTAGAACCTCGCTCAGGACAACATAATCAATCTGCTAACAGCTACTCAGATAATCAAAGCAATCATGCCACACTGGCCATCCGCTTTTCTCATTCTATGATTCTGCAACTTTTAGGCAGTGCCGGACGTAGAGAATGTGCCATGTTTTTATTGTTAATTCCCCAATAGGTAGAAAACAGCTTTCAATTTTTAGGGGGATTACCGTTCAATCTTCCTTATTCTTTGAAAACAGTCAATTTGTGAACTGACAAAACTGACTGACAAAAGCATGATTTTGGTTGGGAAAAACTAGAGTATTTTTAATAAGTATATGCTGGTGTGAGTGGCTCGCACGCAAAACCATATTTTTACTGCGAACCTTTCCAAGTTTCCAATCAGGTTTCCACGGGAACGTATGTTTTTTTAATTTGTATGGTGAACACTTACAGGTGAACAGTTAGGTGAACAGGGAAAGTGCTGTTTTTATTTATGCTCAAAATGTTGGTTACCAAGATGGTTACCACAGAAGTATGTTATCAGCCAATGAATGGATAAATAATTGTGTGCGCAATCATGTGCGCATGAAAAAGCATGTTTTTAAATAGTGCGCACTGGTTACGTGTAACAATATTGGTTACACATAAAAATGAGAATTTTCGTTTAGTATCCAAGGCGGTATGCATTCGAATCAAGTTTTAAAATGGTAGGTCTTTGGTGTGGTTACCAAAATAGGTTACCAAGTTGGTTATCATAGAAAAGCATGTTTTTGGATGCTGTAATTAGTTAGTAAAATACTGGTTAGCAGTTAGGTTAGTGTGAAAAAGTATCTTTTAAGACAGCATATTTAGTTACGGTTACAGTATTGGTTACGCTGTATAGACATAGTTTAATTCGGTATCCAAGCTGGTATCCATAGAAATGAATATTTTCTAAATTTAATTGGATACCTCAAAAACTTTATTTTTATCTGGGATTTACCTGCTTTCTTAATATTCCATTTTTGAGTATTCTGTTTACTTGATTAATAACACAATAAATAATGGGTAGTCTCTCAGATGGATAAGAAAAAGCTCTCTGAACGTGATATTTGTAGCAAGTTTATTAACCCTGCATTAGAGAAAGCAGGATGGACTGCTCAGCAAATCCGTGAAGAGGTGACTTTCACCAATGGTCAAATCATGGTGCGTGGGAAGCTGCATACCCGTGGCGAGCGGAAGCGCGCAGATTATGTCTTGTATTATAAAAAGAATATTCCATTAGCTGTTATTGAAGCCAAAGATAATAACCACAGTGTAGGTGCTGGTATGCAGCAAGCATTGGGTTATGCAGATAGTCTTGCCGTTCCCTTTGTATTTTCTAGCAACGGCGATGCGTTCCTGTTCCATGATCACACGGGGTTGTTTGGTGCCGTTGAACAAGAGTTATCCCTCGATGAGTTCCCGTCTCCGGAACATCTTTGGAAACTCTACGAACAACACCATGGGATTGAGTCAGAACGATCCAAACAGATTGTAGAATATCCCTACTATGATGATGGTTCAGGAAAAACCCCTCGCTATTATCAAGTGAATGCGGTCAACAAGACCATTGAGGCGATTGCGCGTGGACAGGATTGTGTATTACTGGTGATGGCAACGGGTACAGGGAAAACCTATACCGCCTTTCAAATCATCTGGCGTTTATGGAAGTCAGGTGCGAAGAAACGCATTTTATTCCTGGCTGACCGCAATATCCTGGTCGATCAAACCAAAAATAATGATTTCAAACCTTTTGGCCAGCACATGGCAAAAATCACCAACCGTAAAATTGATAAGAGCTATGAAATCTACTTGTCTCTGTATCAGGCTGTGACAGGTTCGGAAGAAGAAAAGAACATCTACAAACAATTCTCACCTGAGTTTTTTGACCTGATCGTGATTGATGAATGTCACCGTGGCAGTGCCAAGGAAGATTCTGCATGGCGCGAGATTCTGGAATATTTTAGCTCTGCAACCCACGTAGGTTTGACCGCAACACCCAAGGAAACGAAAGACACTTCCAATATCACCTATTTTGGCGAACCTGTTTATACCTATACCTTGAAACAGGGGATTCAGGATGGTTTCCTTGCACCCTATAAAGTGATTCGTGTCGATATAGACAAGGACTTACAAGGCTGGCGACCCACGAAGGGACAGCGAGATAAACACGGCAATGAAATCGAAGACCGCATCTTTAACCAGAAAGATATGGACCGCAATCTGGTGCTGACAAAGCGTACTGAATTGGTGGCGAAGAAGATTACCGAGTTTTTATCCAAGACGGATCCTTATGCAAAAACCATAGTGTTCTGTGATGACATAGATCACGCAGAACGTATGCGTCAGGCATTGGTCAACCTGAATCCGGAGCGAGTAAAAGAAAACCGTAAGTACGTGATGCGTATTACCGGCGATGATAAAGAAGGTAAAGCTGAACTGGATAATTTTATTAATCCTGAAGAGCGTTATCCTGTCATTGCCACTACCTCAAAATTGATGACCACTGGTGTCGATGCTCAAACCTGCAAGCTGGTTGTGCTCGATCAGCACATCAAGTCCATGACTGAATTCAAGCAAATCATTGGACGTGGTACACGGATTAATGAAGATTTCGGCAAGACTTGGTTCACGATTATGGACTTCAAAAAAGCCACTGAACTGTTTAGTGATCCTACCTTTGATGGCGAGCCAGTGGTGATTTTTGAACCCAAGGGGGATGAGTCGGTTATTCCTCCAGATGAAGAGCAATCCCTGGATACAGAAGAGCAACCAGAGCCAGGTTCAACCCATTCAGGATCGGGTACGGATACAGACGATGATACAGATAATCAAGCACCCAAAAAATATGTGGTTGATGGTGTCGCCGTCAATGTGATTGGTGAGCGTGTTCAGTTCTATGATAATGATGGCAAGCTGGTCACCGAGTCACTGAAAGATTACACCCGTCAGCATATTCTCAAAGATTATCAGTCGCTGGATACTTTCCTGCGGAAATGGAAAGGTGCCGAGAAAAAGTCACTGATTATTGAAGAGTTTAAAAAGCAGGGCATTATCTTTGAAGCACTGGAAGATGAAGTGGGTAAAGACTTCGATGCCTTTGATTTGATCTGCCACATTGCCTATGACCAGCCTGCATTGACCAAAAAAGAACGGGCGAACAATGTGCGTAAACGCAATTACTTTACCAAGTATAACGAGCAGGCACGGCAAGTCCTTGATGCGCTGTTAGACAAGTATGCGGATCAGGGCATTGAACCCATTGAAGATGTGAAAATTCTGCATGTTCCGCCATTTAATCAAATGGGGTCAATTGTCGAAATTATTCAAGCTTTCGGTTCGCCTCAAGATTATACAGATGCATTGAAAGAGCTCGAAAATCAGCTTTATGCCGATGTTTCCTAGACTCTCAATTGCTACAATCCCCCACAAATTTTATTTAGTACAAATATAGTCAAGCTATGAATATTTCAGGAACAATCAAAGCAATTCAAGACACCATGCGAGAAGACGTGGGCGTAGATGGTGATGTGCAACGCCTTGGTCAGTTAGTCTGGATGCTGTTTCTGAAAGTGGTCGATGACCGTGAAAAAGAAGCGGAAACACTTGCTTTTATTAATGGTGAAACCTTTAAATCACCGATTCCAGAGTCTTTCCGCTGGCGTAACTGGGCTGCCAATGATGAAGGCATGACAGGTGACGAACTCAAAGATTTTATTGACAATCAGCTGTTCCCAAGCCTGCAAAATCTAACTGCCAATAGCGATGATCCTCGTGCTCAGGTGGTGCAGGCAGTCTTTTCCGATGCTTATAACTATATGAAGTCGGGTGGTTTAATCCGTAAAGTGATTAACCAGATTCAAAAGGGTTTTGATTTCAATAAATCTAAAGAACGTCATGCCTTTGGTGATCTTTACGAACAGTTACTACGTGATCTACAAGCCGCAAAGAACTCAGGTGAATTCTATACGCCGCGTGCGGTCACCAGCTTTATGGCACAAATTCTCGATCCGCAACTGGGGGAATCCATCCTCGATCCGGCTTGTGGTACAGGTGGCTTCCTGACGTCTGCGATTGAGCATGTGCGTGAGCACTATGTAAAAAATGCAGAGGATGAGAAAGTCCTGCAAAACAGTATCAACGGCATCGAGAAAAAGCCGTTACCGCATTTGCTGTGTACCACCAACATGATTTTGCACGGCATTGATGTGCCTGTGAAAATCCGTAGGGATAATACGCTGGCCCGTCCTTATATTTCATGGACACCTGCGGAACGGGTAGACGTGATTCTGACCAACCCGCCATTTGGGGGGACAGAAGAACAGGGTATTGAAAAGAACTTTCCTGCCAAGTTCCAGACCCGTGAAACGGCCGACCTGTTTATGGTGCTGCTGATTCAGTTGCTCAAAGCCAATGGCCGTGCAGCCGTGGTTCTGCCTGATGGCTTTATGTTTGGTGAAGGCATTAAAACCGCCATTAAAGAAAAGTTAATGCATGACTGTAATCTGCATACCATTGTACGTTTACCCAAGACTGTGTTTGCACCTTATACCACTATCAGTACCAATATCCTGTTCTTCACCAAAGGCAAACAGACCGAGCAGATCTGGTTCTATGAACATCAGTTACCGCAAGGGGTCAAAGCCTACAATAAGACTAAACCGATTCAGCTTAAAGAATTTGATCCTTTAAAGGCGTGGTGGGGCCATGAGACGGATGGATTTGCTAGCCGTGTAGAAAACGAACAGGCGTGGAAAGTATCAATAGAGGATATTAAAGCGCGTAACTACAACCTGGATATCAAGAACCCGCATCAGACTGAAGAAGAAAGCAAAGACCCTGAAGAGTTGCTCAAGCACTATGCTGACTTGCAAGATGAAATTGCGGTGATTCGCCGTCAGTTAAAAGCCATTTTAGACGAAGCGTTAAGCCAATAATTCAGGGTGAGTGACATGACAGACGTGAAACAGCTCATTACTGAGCATCTAGATATTTGGCTGACTGCGGAAACTGAGAAAAAGTCAGGACGTGGGCGTAGTTCTGGGGCAAGTAGTTCGATTTATGGAGTTCAAAAACTTCGTGAATTAATCTTGGAGCTAGCTGTCTTGGGTAAATTAACTACACAAGATCCTAATGAAGATGCGCACCAAGAATTTGTAGAACTTTATAAAGATGCGATCAAGTTGCAAAAGCAGCAAAATTTTAAAACATTAGACAATAAACCCACAAATATAGAATTGGGCTTTGAAATACCTAAAAATTGGCATATTTGTGTATTCGATGAAATTGCAGCGATTGCTCGTGGTGGTTCTCCACGACCAATAAAAAGTTTTTTGACGGATGAAAATGATCCTGATGGGGTTAACTGGATCAAAATTGGAGATTCTGAAAGAGGCACTATTTATATAAATTCCACTTCAGAAAAAATAAAGGCCGCTGGGGTTTCTTCATCTCGAATGGTGTATCCAGATGATCTTATTTTGTCTAACTCTATGAGTTTTGGTTACCCATATATTATGAATATTGAAGGTTGTATTCATGATGGATGGCTTGTGATCAGGACGCCGAAAGATAAAATAAATAAATTATTCTTATATTATCTTCTACGTTCACCTTATGCTCGAAAACAATTTACAAAAGCAGCTGCAGGTGCAGTGGTACAGAATTTAAATGCAGATAAAGTCAAAGAACTTGTATTGCCATTACCACCGTTAAAAGAACAACAACGTATCGTTGCTAAAGTTGATGAACTGATGCAGCTTTGCGACCAGCTTGAACAACAGCAAAATTTAAGTACAGAAGCGCATGAACAACTTGTAGATGTATTGCTAAATGCTTTAACCAATTCGGCAAATGCAGATGAATTCCAGCAAAACTGGCAGCGTATTTCAGCCAATTTTGATCTGTTATTTACCACTGACTACAGCATTGAACAGTTAAAACAAACGGTTTTGCAGTTGGCTGTAATGGGTAAGTTGGTCAAACAAGATCCAAGTGATGAGCCTGCAAGTGAGTTGCTCAAACAGATTGCTGAAGAAAAAGCGAAGTTAGTTAAAGAAGGGAAGATTAAAAAGTCGAAACCTTTGCCTGAAATTACGGATGATGAAAAGCCATTTGAGCTGCCAAGTGGGTGGGCGTGGACACCATTAGAAAACATATCCTCACTAATAACGAAAGGCTCTTCTCCTAAATGGCAAGGAGTAAATTATGTTAATGAAGGGATTTTATTTATTACAAGTGAGAATGTCGGATCTTATTCATTAATATTAGATAATCTCAAATATGTCGAAGAAAAATTCAATCAAATTGAGCCTAGATCCATCTTGGAAAAAAATGATTTTCTGATGAATATTGTAGGGGGGTCTATTGGTAGAACAGCAATTTATGATTTGGATGAAGTTTCGAATATAAATCAAGCTGTATGTCTTATCAGATTATTCTTAGAGTATTTAGATAAAGAATTTATCCTACATTTTTTTAATTCTCAAATATGTAAGTATTATATGTTTGATAAACAAGTAGATAATGCCAGACCAAATTTGAGCATGGGTAATATTGCTAAATTTATTATTCCTATACCACCCATGCTAGAGCAGAAACGTATCGTTGGAAAAGTAAATCAACTTTTTTCTATTATTGATCAGCTTCGAGTGCTGCAAGCTAAAGCACGACAAACCCAACTACATTTGGCTGATGTTTTAGTGGCGAATGCGGTGGAGGGGGCGTGATGAAGTGGACGTCTTTCAAAGATAAAGATGGAAAAACGGATGCCTTTGAGGTTGATATAGATCAAGAGCAATTACTACATTATCTTGAAAAAGTGCTTGGAGCAAAACCTTTAGTCGTGAATACCCCAGAGGGTGGCAATGTAACGGTCTGCTATAGGCTAATGAATGGTGTTGAAGTGGGTATAATGTTGAACTTTACTGCTCCAACATTTTATCTGAATGAACGTGTAGTGAATGATTGTCTATTGGCTGATGCCGATTTTAAAGAAATCATCGATTCTATTAAACTTAAAGAAAGTGGTGGTTGGATTTATCCACATAGTGAACATAACAATCCCAATACCACTATTTTGAGGTCGGAAGTTAAAACCTTAACACCTTCCTTGAAAAATCGTGTGTTCGTTTTAAGTCAAGTTTCATATCTTAAAGTCATCAAGTTATTTAATTTATTGATGAAATAGTTTTTAAAAATAATTTAGGGGGATTCGTGTCAAATATTAGCAATAAAATTGAAGCAGCACATCAGTCACTGTATCAGGTATTGAATGAAAAGAAATATTCGGTTGATTATTTTCAACGAGAGTATTCTTGGCAAAAAACACATATTCAACAATTAGTAATGGACTTAACGTCTGCCTTTTTAAATGAGTATACAGAAGGTGACTTACGTAAAAATGTTCAGAACTATAACAGTTACTATCTAGGACCATTTGTCGTTTCAGCAGCCGAAGATGGAAGCCTAAGCATTATTGATGGTCAGCAACGATTAACCTCACTGACACTTTTTTTAATTTTTTTAAATCATTATCAAAAAGAATTGGGCGAAAATCTTAATATTGCACCAATGATTTTTTCAGAGAAATTTGGCGAGAAAACTTTCAATATACAGGTTGAGGAACGTTTGGCTTGTTTTAATGCTTTGTTTGAAACAGGTAAATTTACAGATAGTGATGCTGACGAGTCATCTTTAAACATGGCTGCACGATATGAAGATATTGCAGAAGTTTTTCCTGATGAAATAACTCAATGTTTTGCTAATTTTATTGATTGGCTTAAAGAAAAAGTAATTCTTGTTCAAATTACGGCGTATTCGGATGAAAATGCTTACACGATTTTTGAAACGATGAATGATCGTGGCTTAAATTTAACACCATCCGAAATGTTAAAAGGCTTTTTGCTATCTAAATTTAGCGATAAAAATAAACGTAAAAAAGCGGATGAAACTTGGAAGTCTGAAATTCAAAATCTGAAAAATTTTGAGAAAAATGAAGACCAAAAGTTTTTCCAATCTTGGTTTCGTGCTCAATATGCTGACACAATTCGTCAAGGTTCAGCAGGCTCAAAAAATGAAGATTTTGAGAAAATTGGTACGCGTTTTCATAGTTGGGTACGCGATAACCCAGAAAAAGTTGGTTTAGATTACAGTGATTCAACTACTTTTGAATCTTTTGTGAATACAAAATTTAAATTCTTTTTGAAAGCCTACCGTAGCATCCTTGATGCTCAAAAGACTTTAACGGAAGGGCTTGAGCACGTTTTCTATATACATCGATGGGGAATCGCACCTACTTTAAGTATTCCTTTAATGCTGGCACCATTAAATCTTTCAGATGATGATGCAATAGTTAAGCAAAAAATAGACTTGGTTGCCCGTTATATCGAAACATTTTCTGTTAGAAGGTCTTTGAATTTTAAGTTATTTTCGGCAACTTCTATTCGATACACAATGTATAGCTTGGTTAAAGAAATTAGACAGAAAGATCTAATAGAAGTTAAAAAAATTCTTGCTGAAAAGCTGGATAAAATGCCGCAAAAGATAGAAGGAATTGTAGGATTTAGATTGCATGGGCAAAATTATCGCTTTGTGAAATTTCTGCTGACTCGAATGACTGTTTTTGTAGAACAAATATCAGGAATGCAGACTAATTTCATACAATATTATGAGCCATCTAAAGGAAAACCATTTGAGATAGAGCATATTTGGGCAAATAAATATGAACGACATCAAGGCTCTTTCACTGATAAACGTGCATTTGAAGAATATAGAAATCGTATAGGTGATTTACTTCTTTTGCCAAATGGTACCAATCAGTCTTTTAAGGATATGCCTGTTTCTAAAAAGGTTCCTCATTACTTAAAGGAAAATTTACTGGCTCAATCTTTAAGTGAAGAAGCTTATAAGAATAACCCTAATTTTACTAAGGCAATACAGCTCTATAAATTGCCATTCCAGGCTTTTAAAATTCAATCGCCTAGTGACAGTGAAAACATAGAGTTATTTACTAAAAAAGATGTAGATCAAAGACAGAATTTATATCTAGAAATATGTAACCATATCTGGGGTGATTACTGGAAAATTGATCCATCAACGTGCAGTGAAACCGAAGAAAAATAACATTTGAAATAAACTAAACAAGTACCTCAAGCCGTATTTGATGACGTGTCTTTGAGGTACAGCTCGTTTTTAATGATACTTACTCAGAATATTTATGTAAGCATCCAGCAAATACCAAGGGTATGTCATATCTGATTTTATATAGGACCTGAATAGTCTAACTCTATAAATAAGCACTGTATTTCGTAACTGCTGATTATTTTAAATACCCATAAGAAGGTAAACATGAACTTTAAAATACTAGGGCTTCTACTGTTGACACTTGTCACACAAATTTCTTGTAGCTCAAAATGCTCAGACGGATGTCTGACCACACAAGGGGAAAAACTATCATTCAGTGATGCTGAGCAGCTTATGTACTATTGCGATATATTCACCCGTAACGGCGTGGGAAGAATGGCACTGCGGTTGAGTTATGATGAGGTTGCTCAAAGAACTGATAGTGATTTAAACCATCCTTTGATGATGGCCTTTTTGACGTATGAAGATTTGTATAAAAGCCCGCTGGTTTTTTATCGTGCTGATAGTGCCAAGGATGTCGATTACATGGAAATCGTACGAAGTTGCAATCAACTGAAACGAGATTTTCACAGCGACCGGAAATGGACTTATTAGTCTCATAAGATTGCGTCAATAGCGAATACCTTGAGGGCATTCTGATAGTCTGGTTTTATTCCCCAACAAGGATGTTGGGATTGGCTCAATCTTTTAAATTTATTATCTGTACCTTTGAGCAAATTGAACAAGTTGAGCAAGTTGGCTTTAAGTGTATGATTTAATTTGTAAATCAAGTTGTGCATCATGTTGCTAAAGTGTTTTTTATTTGAACGACTTGAATGTATATATACTTCAATAAGTTAGCTCCAAGTCGCTCATGTTGTTCAAGTTGCTCATTGGGTGGTAGTGTTCAAAAATGGGTTGGTTCATCCAATCTATGAATTTTTGGTAATGACCAAAACCAAACAGTTTCACCGCTTGGCCTAAATGGTTTTATATTTAATTTTACCTGAGCTCGTCTGACAGATGCCGGACTAAATCCAGCTTCTTTAGCCTGTGCATGAACTTCTTTAGAAGGCATTTTTTCAATTGGACTTAGCAAGCCAATTAAGAACTCCATAGCCATATCGATAATTGAGCCACTACCATCATTCTCTGTAGATTCAACATCACTTAGTAGCTCCCTAGCTGATCCCTCTATTGGGCCAAGCCAATTGACTCTAGTTGCTTCTATATTGTCAGATACGGTGCATTGCTCAATTTCATATCTGATACCGCCATCCAGCTCGGAAATATTAGATTTTGCCCTAACTAAAATGCAGTCATTTTCATCCTCGCGTCTTGCTGCTGTCCACACCATACGAGCAAGGGCTGTAAATGCCTGTGAGCCGATAATTCGATCTACTGGGATCGTTCCTGCTGTACCTTTTGCAAAGTGAGTAATTCCGATGACTGCACACCCAATATCTTGAGCAAAATCAATAATAGTTTGTAATGAACGTCTAACATCATTTGCTCTGTGCATATCGCCACCAACTGCACTAACAATCGGGTCGATCATCAATAATTTTAAGCCATCGATTTTCTTTGCATACTCCAGCAATAAATCCATATCTTTTGAGGGGTCGAAAGGTTTTTTTTCTCCTTTCTCATTAACATGACCTTGAACAAAGTAAACCTTCCTCAGATTTGCGCCTGCTGCCATCAGTCGCGGAATTAAGGTGTCTGCTGGATCATCTTCGGTAGAAAAAATAATAACGCTGCCAGCATGTTTACATTGTGTGCCATCGGGAAATTGTCCCTTTGTAGTAATAGTAGCAATCAAACTAAGTAGCAAGGTTGTTTTTCCGCATCCTCCTGCACCTGCCAGAATGGTCAGTTTCCCAAGTGGTAGCCACCCTTCCCAAAGCCAATTGATCGGCTGTGCCTTAATGCTGCTCATGTTCAATATTTGAAGTGATGCAGTCTTTTTCACTGGTTGGGTCGGTTGCTCTGTTTGAGGTGTTTTGCCTGCTGTCTGGACTTCTGACTGATCAAGCATCTCAGGCTCAAATGATCTTTGGAGTTGTTGCACTTTTTGTCTGAAAAACTCTTTAAGTGCTTTGTCTGATAATGCCTTAAAATCATCATGCAACTGTATGAATAAGTCTTTATTGTATTGAGGTGGATTATATCCAGCCATCACTCTAAAGATGGTTTCAGGTAGGCCATTATTGATCGTCAGATATGCAGCATCAATGCTTTGTTGATAGACAACAGCCTCGCCAGCTTCGGCAATCTGCACAAATAATTTGATATCGTCCGTACCAATGACATAAGGCAGGTATTTTTTATTTGTGTGGCTTGCCATCACTCCCGAACCAATCGGAAAAGATACGGTCTTTTCATTGATTAATTTGTAAGGTTCTTTGCTGGCATCCCATTGTCTAGCTGTTCCAAAGATGTGATAGCCAGTAATCTGGGTTAGGTCTTTGGGATTGGTGAGTGGGTAGGCTTTGCATCCAGCACAATCATGCTCTGGATTTCGGGCATCTAAAAAGCTTTCTGCATTTATCGATTTGACATCACTTTTGGTGGTCTGGGTTAAGATGTTCTGCTCAAAGTCTGCAATATTTTTACAGATAATTTGCATGCCGCTTAAAGGGTTAGTGCTACTTGCAAACACTGGTTTCTCATCAGTGAACATATCAACGGTGGAATCCAAATAAGGTTTCACATTCATTGTTCATCCCTCATTTTATACTCATAGCGTGCATGAGTGCCCTTGTTCACTAGGTTGGGTTCATAGTGAGTCACGATGTCATGTCCAGCTTTGCGTAGACGAGAAATGACCGAGCTAAGGCAATAGCAATTGAATAACTGTATGGCTTCTGCCTGTGTAATGGTTTTGCTTTGCTTGAGATGAGCCAGGATTTGGTTGTATTGAGTGCTCTGATTCATGTTTAAGCCTCTATTCCCTTTGATTGCATCCAGGCTTGAACATCGGATAAACGCCATACAGTGACGTTGTCACTTAATTTAATTGGAGCAGGAAATTCACCACGCTTAACCCATTGCCAGATGGTTTTATCAGATACACCGATCAGACCTTTGGAGGCAGGACGTGCATTAATGTTTTTGGTTTTTCCTTTGTTGATACCGCTTTTATACGTGTGAGTGGTGGCTTCTTTGGCAGGATATGAAGCGAGTTGCTTCATTCGTAGAAATTCTTCGTAGAATTGTTGCGATGACATATACACCCATCCTTTTCATAGATTGAAATAGAAAGCCGTTGCGGTTCGGTGCATTGGCTTGATGGGTGTGAGTATGTTTTTGTTTTTTAATGATAAAAATAAAGGAAGTTCTACTTAATGTAGATTAAGTTCCACTTGCTCTACATTTCTTTTGGTCTGCCAGCTTCTCTAGCATATTCAGGAGCAATATCTTTAATCCAATCTTTTAATGATATTGGCATATCTGGTAGCTGCTGCATGTGTTCAGTTTCATACAGCGTATTCCATACATGTTGACACATTGCACCTATTTTTATTTGTTGCTCTTTGTCATTTCTCCATAAATGGCTTGCAATTGCTCTTGCCGCTAATTGGGCATGTTCTTTTGCTCTGCTTTTCCCTTTTGGGTGTCTATGTTTTGGAATAGATAGAAAGTCATCTATGGCAGATGAGGAAAAAACCTCCTCTCCTATAATGTATTTTTCTAAAAGCATTAAATTCGATTTTAATAAGGTTATATCTTCAATTTTGATTTCTGAGTAATAAATAGAATCTTCTAATAATTCTTTACATTGCAGAGTTGCACTTTGCGGTTTTGGGGAATGTAAGACAAAAGGGTCATCTGTGGTGTTTTTAAGTAGATATATCCGATGTAAGTCCATAAAACTCGTAAGAAATTCTTTATTTTCCAATATTTTTATTTTTATTTCCTCTCTTAAGTCATCTCTATTCAAGAATGTAGCTTCTTGCTTAAGGATATAATTTACAGTTTCTTTTATGTTTTTAGCTCTATTTGAATAAACAAAAGGAACAGCATCATCAAATTCATTTGCAATGATTTGATTCTGCATTAATAATTGGATGGCATCTAATTTTGACAGTTTTAGCCAAAGTCCGGTAGTCATACAAAAAGTGGATAGCCATTTATTCCATTTTGGTTTTCTTGAATCCCTTTTACCGTCAATTAAACTAAAATCAGCTTTAGCTGTTAGGCCATAGCTGTATATATGAATCGGAATATTGAAAGAGATAATCTGCTTTAAAAGAGATGTGTTTGAAAAAACAAACTTATTATATTTTTTATTAAGATATTCGGATGCCTCATGCAATGAGTAATAGTCTGCATCCTCATATAAATTTAGTGCCATCAATGCCTCCTACAGCATCCCCAATAAGCTGCTAAGCCAATCGAATTGGGTGTCCGACTTTCGGGAGCTAACCTAGACTTAGCAAACTGAATATATCAAATAATCAAGTAATTGATAGTCATTGCATGATTTGACTTAACACTCTAATTTAATTTCTCATTCATGCGCTGGGCAAGTTCGCTCGCTGTTGGATTGTAGTAACGCATCAGCATTGCCATATCCTTATGTCCCGTAACTTTGGCTAAATCCTGAATTGGCATCATCTGTGCGAACTTTGTGCAAGCTTCGTGGCGTGTGTCATGAAAATTAATATGTTTTAGTGGGGTGGTATCACGATACTTACGGAATGTCGTAGATAGGCTATCTGAACTAATAGTCAAAACAGATTCACCGTCCAACCCCTTAGCTTTATCAAGTAAGGCCAGTGCATTTCTGTTTAAAGGCACTTTGCGAGATGAACCGTTCTTGGTACTTGGTAGTAATACATAATCATCAGCGACATGTTCCCAGCGCATACCGGTGATTTCGCTTAATCGCATTGATGTTTCAAGTGCGAACAAGAAAGCCCATGCGGTTTGATGCTTCTTGAGAAATAACGGCGTATCCGTTGAATACTGAAAAGCCTCTAGTAGGGTATCAACGTCATCTTGGCTTATGCGCATTTCTCGATGTGGATTCTCTTTTGGCTTATCAACATTGGTCAGTGGACTATGTTCGATAATCAACAGTTCACGAATGGCATAACGGAATACGCTACCCAACAGCTGCATTTCTCTTTTAACTGATGTGCCTTGTACTTCTAGGCAGCGTTTATTACGGAAGCTTATCAGATCAGACTTGTTGATCAGGTTGATAGGCTTATTGGCCAGCTCTGGGAAGTCACGCATGATCTTGTTCAATCGAAGCATTTCCCATTTATAGCCCTTGTGCTTGATTGCTTCATTCTCAAGAAAACTTTGAACAACCATAGAGAAAGGCTGCTCCTGTTTCTTTTCCTGTTTCTTCGCCTGTTTGTCTGCACTTGGGTTTATACCTATTGCCAATAGTTTTTTAGCTTCAAGGTGTTTTAACCGCGCATCTGCTAATGACACGTCAGGATATACCCCCAACGCTAGAACATACTCTTTCTTCTCGAATCGGTACTTATAACGCCAGTAGTAAGAGCCTTTAGGCGTGACCATTAAATATAGGCCACCTGCATCGGAATACTTCGCATTTTTATCTGTTGGTTTGATTTTTCGTATTCTTAAATCAGTCAAGTTGCCCATAGCCGACCTATCTTGATGTGCTTAAATATTGGGTGGGGGTATTAGTTTTGGGGGTATTCATAACTACCCCCATTTGTACCCCCGAACAAGGGGTATTTCCATTCTATTGAATGTCGTTGCTATAGACAATAAAAAAGGCTTAATCTATTGCAGAATAAGCCTTTAGGTCGTTGCGAGTAGCTGCATTTATTTAATATTTGGTGCGCCCTGCGGGACTCGAACCCACGTCGGTCGCTTAGGAGGCAACTGCTCTATCCAGTTAAGCTAAGGGCGCAAAACGAAAACAATGTAACTGATTTTTAAGCATAAAAAAAGTTATTGTCGAAACAATAACTTTTTAATCCAGTCAAAAGCTATTTAGCTCTTGGTTGGTTTGATCATTTTAAAGAAGATCGCCATCAGTACAATCCACACAGGAATCATCAGTACAGATTCTTTAAAGCCTTGTGTCCACATAATGTATAGCACAGTCGCAATAAAGATCAGAACTAAATAGTTACTCACTGGTGACCAAAGTGAAGGGAATTTGGTTTGAGTTGAAGTGGCTTTCATCGCTTGACGGAATTTTAAATGCGTCAAACTAATCATTGCCCAGTTCAATACCAATGCTCCCACAACTACATACATCAAGTGGCCGAGTGCATCTTCAGGTACAAAGTAATTCAACAATACACAACCGAAAATGAGTAATGCAGAGAACAATACTGCTGGAATAGGTACCCCTTGCTTGTTCACTTTCAAGAAAACTTTTGGCGCATTTCCTTGTTCCGCTAAACCAAACAACATACGGCTATTTGCATACATCCCACTGTTATATACAGACAATGCAGCAGTCAAAATAATGAAATTCAGTAAATGTGCAGCCCATTGAATACCCATTTGGCTGAAAATCATCACAAATGGGCTTTTGTCTAAACCGCCCAAATCCAATTGGTTCCAAGGCACTAAAGATAACAGAATGGTTAACGAGCCCACATAGAAAATGAGGATACGGAAGACCACTTGATTGATGGCTTTAGGAATGGTTTTTTCAGGATCTTTTGCTTCAGCAGCAGCCATCCCAATCAGCTCAATCCCACCGAAGGCAAACATTAAGAAAGCCAACATATAGAATAGACCTTCAAAGCCATTCGGGAAGAATCCACCATGTGTCCAAAGGTTACTAAATGAAGCAGTCGAGTTTGCATCTGCAGTAAGTAATAGATACACACCGAAAACGATCATGGAAATTACGGCAGCAACTTTAATAATTGCTAACCAGAATTCCGACTCTCCATAGAACTTTACATTACCCAAGTTAATAAGGGTAATGACAACGAAGAAGAACAGCACTGACGCCCATGCAGGAATAAAAGGCCACCAGTAATTGATATATTTAGCGACTGCAGTTAGCTCGGTCATAGCCACTAAAATATACAGAATCCAGTAATTCCAACCAGCTAGGAAGCCAGGGAACTTACCCCAGTATCGATAAGCAAAATGACTAAATGAACCAGCAACAGGTTCATGGACAATCATTTCTCCCAACTGACGCATAATTAAAAAAGCAATTAAACCACCAATGGCATAACCTAAAATGATGGATGGACCTGCAGATTGGATAACCTGTGCGGAACCTAAGAATAAGCCTGTACCAATTGCGCCACCCATGGCGATAAGTTGGATGTGACGGTTCTTTAAGCCACGCTGAAGTTGTGAAGAGTTATTGTTCAAAGTTCTCAGCCCGACGATGAATGTATAGGGATTGTAAAGGATTGATTACACTTAGCCTAGTAGATGAACGATTGGTCAAATGATTTAACTAGAAGTATTTTACCTTTTGTATATAAAATTGAATGATGAATCAATTATTTAGATTTATTTAAAAAATGACTCTATCGTTCTGCTTGGTTTAAAAAATAATGATCAAGCGTTGCTTTTTTATACTTAAGTCATGCACGGCAAATTTTTTTCTTAAAAAGCAGTATGATGGATGAGGTTAAAATTTTTAGCATGTGTCAAAACAACGGTTCAGCAAGGATTAAAAAACAATGAGTTTCGCTCCTCAAATTAAAATTCCAGCGACTTATATGCGCGGTGGCACCAGTAAAGGCATATTTTTTAAACAAGATGATTTACCAGAAGCTGCACAGATCGCAGGTAAAATTCGCGATCAAATCTTGCTTCGCGTCATTGGTAGTCCAGATCCTTATGCAAAACAAATTGATGGAATGGGCGGAGCAACATCTAGTACCAGTAAAACCGTGATTTTAGCGAAAAGTACCCAAGCCGAGCATGATGTTGATTATTTGTTTGGGCAAGTATCTATCGACCAGCCTTTTGTAGATTGGAGTGGAAACTGCGGTAACTTAACTGCTGCCGTCGGTTCATTTGCAATTTCAAATGGATTGGTCGATGCAGCGCGAATTCCTGAAAACGGCATTTGTACAGTACGAATCTGGCAGGTCAATATTCAAAAAACGATTATTGCCCATGTTCCTATTACCAATGGACAAGTCCAAGAAACAGGTGATTTTGAACTTGATGGCGTGACTTTTCCTGCGGCGGAAGTCCAGATTGAATTTTTAGACCCTGCCGATGATGGTGAAGATGGTGGTGCCATGTTCCCAACAGGAAATGTTGTGGATACCTTGGACGTACCTGAGATAGGCTCTTTTCCTGCGACATTTATCAATGCGGGTATTCCGACTATTTTCTTAAATGCTGAAGATATTGGCTATACGGGGACCGAACTCCAAGAAGCGATCAACAGTGATATTGAAGCCTTGAAGCGTTTTGAAACTATTCGTGCATATGGTGCAAAACAAATGGGGCTGATTAAAGACATCTCAGAAGCTGCTACACGTCAACATACCCCGAAAATAGCTTTTGTTTCCAAACCGAAAGCCTACGTATCTTCGAGTGGTAAAGCCATTACCGAAGCTGATAGCGATTTACTGGTTCGTGCATTATCTATGGGTAAACTGCATCATGCCATGATGGGGACAGCTGCAGTTGCGATTGGTACAGCGGCTGCCATTCCAGGGACATTGGTGAACTTGGCAGCAGGTGGTGGGGAACGTGAAGCAGTTCGTTTTGGTCATCCTTCAGGGACATTACGAGTGGGTGCACAAGCGGTGCTGGAAAACGGACAGTGGCAAGTGAAAAAAGCCATTATGAGCCGTAGTGCTCGTGTGCTCATGGAAGGCTGGGTGCGTGTGCCAGAAGATTGTCTAAAATAAGTTATATCTAACTGTTATTTAAAAGCCCTTATCTTTGGATAAGGGCTTTTTTTATTCTTTATTTCTTAAAAATGAATAAGTAAATCTTAAATTTATATATCTTATATTTTTATAAGCTATTCATTTTATATTCGAATGAGGAATAGCTATTTTTTGGTAGCATTTTGCGTAGCTTTAACCTAAAAAAATGTATGTATTATGGATGCACATTCTCTTCAAAATAGTTTGAATATTAACACCCATGAAGTGTTAGATTCTTTGCCTTTGGCAACCGCATTGTTTTCTCCAACTGGGGACATTTTATTTACCAATCAGTTTTTTGCCAGCAGCTTTGATCTTTCTGTTGAGCAGATGCATTTGCAAAATCTTGCACAATTTTCTGAAGAATGTTTTCAGGTGTTTAGCCAAAATGTGTTGCGATTTAGACAAGGGCTTTCAGTTGAACCTTTTGAGTATCAAGTCTTTGGTCGCTATTACTGGGTTATCTTAAAACCGAATTATAGTATTAATGGCGAGCTGCAATCTGTTCTATTATGTAGCTCAGATATTTCTAATTTAATGCATAAAAAAATTCAGTTTGAGGCGAGCAATTTAGAATTTCGGCGTGGTAATGAAAAGGATCATCTTACTGGATTAGCCAACCGTCGTGCCTTTGATTTGAAATTAAAACATTATTTGCATGCTATGACACAACATGAAGCATCCGAACTGAGCCTATTGTTGGTTGATGTAGATAACTTTAAAAAAATGAATGATCTTTATGGGCAGAGTTTGGGAGACAATGTGCTTAAAGCTTTGGCTCGAACTTTATCGAATGTGAGCCCGATTGAAGTTTCACAGCATATTTATCGGGTGGGTGGGGAGGAGTTTGCGATTTTGTTGCCGAACTTTTCTTTACAGCAAGGTTGTGAGCAGGCAGAAATTTATCGAAGTGCAGTTGAGATTTTAGGACAGCATTTCCGAGGTCAAATTTTGCATGAATTATCGATTTCAGTGGGGGTGGTAAGTACTCGGGAATTTATGTTTGCTCAGTCATTTTATGAACTAGCGAATAAAGCCTTATCTTGTGCTAAAAAAGGACTTAAAAATTGTGTTTATTATACCAACCATAATGGATGTTATTCCTATCCTAAACATCAGCGATGTCAGAAAGGTGAGTGTTGTATATAAGTGATAAAGAAGAATTTCATGTAGAGAAACACGTCGACTTAGATAAATTTAAATGCAAAATGTTTTTAAGTTGCTTGGCTTGGATGAAAAATATGACCTATAGCATCGTTATTTATAAGATTAACTTGTATCAAATCTAGATCAAGGTGTATGGCAGGCTTCGCATTTAGCGTACAATCACAAGCAATCCGAACTTTGATGGTCATGCAGCATCTTTGGCGCTGTATAGCAAAAATACTCGAGGCAAATGTGTCATCTTTAACTGACGTACAAAATAATACGTTGCATCAAGCGCAACAGCAGATTCAGCAAGATCTTCTTGCAGCATTACAGGCTTTTTCTTTGCCAGAGCCTTTAAAAAGTGCAGTGCATCATGCCGTGATGTTGGGTGGGAAACGAGTACGACCAGCTTTATGCTACGCAACAGCGGCGATTCGTCCGAATCAAAACAGAGCAGCAGTACGTCGTGCAGCCGTAGCGGTAGAATTGATTCATTGCTATTCCTTGGCACATGATGATTTACCTTGCATGGACAATGATCAGTTGCGCCGTGGCCAGCCAACTTGTCATGTCGCTTATGGAGAAGATACTGCGCTTTTAGCAGGTGACATTTTACAATCCATGGCATTCGAAATTTTGGGCAGTCGTTTGTTTGACCAAGGTGAAGCGGTTGATCAGTCGGTGATTCTTAAGCAAATGCAAATTCTAGCGACAGCTTCGTCCAAAATGGTCTGTGGGCAAGTGTTAGACTTGCAGGCGGAAGGCAAGCAAATTGATCAGCAAGCTTTAGAAACCATTCATCGGAATAAAACGGGTGCCTTAATTACTGCGGCAATTATGATGGCGGCTGTGACAATTTTTCAGGGTACGGAGCCTGCAATTCCGCAATTACGTCAGTATGGACAAAATATCGGTCTGGCTTTTCAAGTTCAGGATGACATTTTAGATATTATCGCCAATACAGAACAGCTCGGTAAGACTGCGGGTAAAGATGAGCAAGTCGAAAAGTCGACCTATCCTGCATTAATGGGCCTAGAGCAAGCCAAAGCTTATGCGCAAAATTTACATGATCAAGCTTTTGCCGCTTTGCAGTTTTTTGAAGGACAAGCACAAGAATTAGAACAAATTTCTCAGTTCTTATTGGCAAGACAGTTTTAATGACATGTATTAAAACATAAGTTTTAAAGACATTTGAAATGTAAAAACGCTATATCTTTGAAGATATAGCGTTTTTTTTTACAGCAATTATTTAGATGCTTTGTAAAGCTCATCAGCTTGTTCAAATCGATCAGTAATGTCTTTTTCAGGTGCTTTACTGAACAGACTGAACACAATGATTGCGATGGTGGCAGAAATGAAACCAGGAATAATTTCATAAATACCAGTCGCACCGAAGGCATTCTTCCAAACTATAACCATGATTGCACCCGTAATCATACCTGCCAGTGCACCTGTTAAAGTCATACGTTTCCAGAATAAAGAGAGTATGATGAGTGGACCAAACGCTGCACCAAAACCAGCCCAAGCGTATGCCACAAGCCCAAGGACTTTAGCGTCAGGATTCCCAGCCATCCAAATGGCAAGGACAGAAACCAATAGAACCATCAAGCGACCAACCCAAACCAATTCTTTTTGCGAAGCATTTTTACGTAGAAATGTTTTGTAGAAGTCTTCAGTTAAGGTGCTAGAACATACCAATAATTGGCAGCTTAAAGTACTCATCACAGCTGCCAAAATTGCTGCAAGTACAATCCCTGCAATCCATGGATTAAACAGAACTTTGGTTAACTCCATGAATACGGTTTCAGGGTTAGCACTGACAACAGCAGCATATTCAGGGTGTTGTTGGAAGTAGGCAATCCCAAAGAAGCCCGCAGCCACAGCCCCGCCTAAACAGAAGGTCATCCATGCCATACCAATACGACGAGCATTTGGAATTGATTTCACAGAATCTGCTGCCATAAAGCGTACTAAAATGTGCGGCTGCCCAAAGTAGCCTAGCCCCCAAGCCATTAACGAAATGATAGCTACCATACTCAAGTCACCGAACAGGTTCATGGCTTGAGGGCGAGCTGCTTCAAGTGCCATGGTTAATTCTTGCGTATCGCTAAAGCTGAGCAGGGCAACAATTGGGGTCAAAATCAAGGCAAAAATCATTAAAGTGGCTTGAATGGTATCTGTCCAACTTACAGCAAGGAAACCCCCAATAAATACATAGCTGATGGTTGCAATCGCGCTGACCCAAAGTGCAGTTGTATAAGACATACTAAACATGTTTTCGAATAATCGTGCACCAGCCACCATGCCAGAAGCACAATAAATCGCGAAGAAAATTAAAATCACACAGGCCGATACAATACGCAGGACTTTCTTGTGATCGTTAAAACGATTGGAAAAATAATCAGGTAAGGTTAAGGCGTTATATTGTACTTCGGTATGCACACGTAAACGTCCAGCCACCAATAGCCAGTTGAGCCAAGCACCAATAATTAAACCAATACCAATCCACATTTCTGAAAGACCAGACAAGAAGATTGCGCCAGGTAAGCCCATGAGTAACCAACCACTCATGTCGGATGCACCAGCCGAAAGTGCAGTCACGAAACTTCCTAAACTACGACCACCTAAGATGTAATCGTCAAAGTTATTGGTTGCGCGGTAAGCCATCAAGCCAATAAATACCATAGCAATGATATAAAAGAAAAAAGTGATTAAGGTCGGATTCAGTGAACTCATACGCTTATCCTTGGGAGTTAAATCACAAACTGAAATTCAGCTTTTTGTTCAAATTGTTACAAAAAGCAAACAATATCCTGAAAATAAGCGCGGGATTTAAACATAAATTCACAAAGTTTTCTGTTTTTTTTGTTCTAAAAAAAAGAATAGGCAGTCACAAACTGCCTATTCTACTGAAATGCAAAGGGATATCATTTGTCGGATTAATTGTTGCGACCCATCACACCACGAATGGTATTTAAAACATCCGCAGGTAGAACTACCGTCTTGGCATTATTGGATTTCGCCATGTCTTGCATAGCTTTGATATACTGTTCACCCAATAGGTAAGCAACTGGAATTTCTTTATCACCTACCGCAGATGAAACCATTTCAATTGCTCGTTGTGATGCTTCTGCGAGTACCACCTGTGCTTCTGCATCACGACGTGAGGCTTCAAGGCGACCATCAGCTTCTAAAATGGCCGCTTGTTTTTCACCATCTGCCTTGGTTACTGTTGCACGACGTTGACGCTCAGCAGCAGCTTGTGCTTCCATCGCTGACTGCATGGTCTGAGAAGGTTGAATATCTTGAATTTCAACGGTTTTTAAAGTAATCCCCCAATCTGAAATATCATCGGAAATGGCGGCTTTGAGTTTGGCTTTAATGTGGTCACGTGAAGAGAGTGCATCATCTAAATCCATTTCGCCTACGATAGAGCGAAGCGAGGTTTGCACCAAGTTTTGAATCGCCCATGTGTAGTTTTCAATCCCGTAGACTGCTTTTTCAGGGGTGGTTAAATTAATGTATGCTACTGCGTTCATGACCAATACAGCATTATCACGGGTAATTACTTCTTGAGATGGGATATCTAAAACAATATCTTTGGTGGTGACTTTGTAAGCCACTTCATCCACATATGGAATGACAAAGTTTAGACCAGGACTTAATGTCGTATGGTATTTACCTAGACGCTGTACAATCCATTTGTAGCCTTGGGGAACAATACGAACCCCCTTAAAAATTGTGATGCCGACAAAAGCCAACAACGCAATAACAATAATAGATCCTGCTGACATAGTTTTACTCGCTTTTATTGATTGTCATGATTTGGACGATGTGGCTGTACCACAAGATCATTCCCCAGAATATCGACTACACGTACCCGATCACCAACATTCACACTTGTGAGAGTGCGACAGTTCCATTCATCTGAGCCTAAAACGGGCATTGGAAACCTGACGCGAATTTGTTCATGTTCCATATTGACTTGAATGACCATTCCGATTTGACCAATGGTTGCTTCGCGTGAAAGCCCAGCTTTGGTTTTATCAATGGAGAGTGGTTTGATGAATCTAAACCATGCGATGGTGCAAAGGATGGACAGAATCATCCACAGTACTAATTGTACTGTTGAGTCGAGGGCAGGAAAAATCCACAATAAAATACCCACCAAAACGGCGCTAATCCCAAACCACAACGCAGCGAAAGCGGGAATGATTAATTCGGACAGCATTAATAAAACACCGAGGACAAACCAGTGCCACGGTTCAAAAACAAATTCCATACATCTACTCGTGTATTGTGTTAGTGAATAGTGCTTATAAAGGTATCATTATTCACTGTAACAGATGTCTAAGATGATGAATATTAAAAAAGTGTTTATTTAGAATTTTGCCTTCGGTGCAGGTTTAAATGCTGCGGGAGACTTCTTAAAGTTACTAATAGCCGTTTCAATCGCTTTAATTTTGAGTTGTGCAGCTTTTTCGCCTTCAAGGATGGATTCATTGCTGGCTTTTAAGTCTAAAGTTCCGACATGCCCAACTTTAGGTTGAATCACAATACTGGCTTGATTCAACTCTGTATTAATGCTTTGTTGCCCCATAATATTGATGGTTTGGTCGAGTAAACCCCACATATTCAGTGGTTTATTACCAACGGGACGGGCAGAAATATCGACTGCAATGACAATATCTGCACCCATCGCTTTCGCAGTAGTCACAGGAATCGGGCTAACTAAGCCACCATCGACATATTTACTCCCCCGAATAGTCGTAGGGACAAAGACATTTGGAATGCTGCAGGATGCACGAACAGCTTGACCTGCATTGCCTGAAATAAAGTCAGCCTTTTTGCCATTGTCCAAACGAGTTGCAACCGCAGCAAAGCGGATCGGAAATTTTTCGATGGGCTGATTGCCGACATTTTTATTGACATAGTTCTGTAGTTTTTGCCCCAACACAATGCCTTGACTATTTAAGGTCAAGTCACGCAGATCGGACTCTTGTAATTGCAGTGCGAGCTGTTGCAGCTGATAAGGGCTTTTGCCGCTGGCATAAATACTGCCAACAAAACTCCCTGCACTGGTACCAGTGACAATTTTAGGTTTAATGCCATGCGATTCGAGCACTTTAAGTACGCCAATATGTGCAAAACCCTTGGCACCACCACCGCCGAGAGCAATTGCGATAACGGGTTCACGTGCCTTAATCGGGGTGGTTACAGGTGGTTTGGTTGCTGTTTTATCACAACCAGCAAGGGTAAAGCCGAGTAAGCCAATCAGGCCATATTGAATAAAGCGTAGGTGAGACATTGCACTCTAAATAGGAGAAAAATTGCGCATATCAGATCAAATTTTGACACATATTTCCAGTCACTTTTTGACGAGAGTTTGTAACGGCTTTGCCAACCACTCTGGATTTTTCGCAGAGAATTTTCCTGCATAACAGGCTAAGATTTTGGGCAAATCTTGGCTAAAGTCTCCGCTTGGATAAAAGACACCTAAACAACGAATGGTTTTTTCATCATAATCAAAAGCGAACATGACAATTGGAATATGTGCTCCAACTGCAATTCGGTAAAATCCACTTTTAATACTGCTGGCACTTTTTCGGGTGCCTTCAGGTGCCATACCCACCCAAATTTTATCTTTATCCTGAATAATCTGAATGATTTGCTGTGTGAGTCCATGCGGGCTAGCGCGATTCACAGGAATCACACCGATCCAGTCCAATAAGGGCTTTAGCGGTGTTTTAAACAGCGTGTGTTTGCCGAATACGGTAATTTGAATGCCTAAACCCAAAAGTGCAGTAAAGCCATGCCACGCATCGATATTCGAGGTGTGAGGGGAGATAATCGCAACTGCTTTGGGTAAATCTGGAAACTCACCAGAAAAAGACCAGCCTTGTGCGAGAAAGAGCTGTCTGAAAAAACGCTTGCTGAATGCTGTGCCTCGTGCGGGTACGTGGGGCGGTAGCACAGGAAAATATGAAGCGGACATGAGCTTGTCATCCTGACAAATATTCTTGGTTTTTCTTGATATTACGCTTTCGAAATAATGGCTTCATTGGCAAAATGTGAGCTTCGATGTGCAAAAATGCTCACCGCAGTGCACCAAGAACCCATCGTAGGATTACGGCTTATGCCTATTGCACAAAATGTTTATTTATTGCTGTTCTCTCTATATTGGGCGCAGGGTTTGCCTGTGGGATTTATGACACATGCGCTGCCTGTCATTCTACGTGCAGAAGGGGTGTCATTGGCGCATATTGGTGGTTTTGGCTTATTAATGTTGCCGTGGTCAATTAAAATCCTTTGGGCACCTTGGGTAGACCGATTAGGCAACCATCAGCGTGGGCATTATCGTAGTTGGATTATTCCGACACAATTGCTCACGGTCATGGTATTGATTGCATTATCATTTTTACCTATTCATGCTTTGAATGAGCCTCAATATTTATTCTTATTTTTTATTGTGTTACTAAGTTTGAACTTTGTAGGTGCGACGCAGGATATTGCAACAGATGGGCTGGCGGTTCGTATTTTAAAATCTGAACAGCAGCACTGGGGTAACACCTTTCAAGTAATTGGTTCTCGCTTAGGGTTTATTGTTGGTGGCGGAGCGATGCTCTGGATGCTAGATGGGTTTGAATGGCAAACAACTTTTTTACTGTTGGCGGGATTGGTCTTACTGAATATATTGCCCGTATGGTTGTATCGGGAGTCCACACCAGTACAGGCGGTGCATCAGCCTTCAACTTCATGGCGACAGAAAAGCAAAGCAATTGCTCAATATTTAAAGTATTACCGCAGCAGTCCCGTGTTATGGCGGTGGTTTTGGGTGTTATTGACCTTTAAAGTGGCAGATGGACTAACAGGAGCTCTGCTTAAACCGTTGATGGTCGATTTGGGTTTGAGTTTTACTCAAATAGGCGTATATGTCACCATGTTAGGCGCATTTGCCGCTTTATTGGGGGCGGGTTTTGCTGGTGCATTACTTAAAATCTTGCGCCGCTCTCAGGCCCTGTGCTTATTTTCAGGTTTAAAAATTATCTGTTTAGCAACTTACACTTGGTTGGCTTATCAATATGAACAGCAACAGGCGATAGCTCCAGTTGTGATTTATGTGATTAATGCTGCGGAAGATGCAGTTTCCGCCATGCTGTTGGTGGTCATGTTAACCTTAGTCATGCAATACAGCCGTTTAGAATATGCAGCAACCGATTTCACCTTTCAGGTCGCTGTTATGGCAACGGTCAGTGGTGTGTTATATAGCTTGAGTGGTTTGATTGGTGATGTTTTAGGCTATACAAATTATCTATTTTTGATCGTTTTTATCGCAATTTTCTGTCTTGTTACAATTTTCCGATGGATGAAATTTGAAAAATAACTTTACAATTCAGCTACTTGCTTGTTGTTAGCCTAAAGTATTAAAACATATATATAAATAAAAATTTAATCCTTTTGTAATATGTGACTGCAATGTAATATTTGTAACAAAATTAACACCAGGGAAAATGATTTAATGAAAACCAAAATTGCAGCAGCGATTGCTTTAAGTTTGTTAGCGGGTTCAACTTTTGCGGCACCAACGTTTTATGGTGAAATTGATGCGAGTGTGGACTATTTACCAGAAGACAATAAGTCAGGCACTCCAGATAAAGATGTTGTAGAAGTCAGTTCAAATAGTTCTTACCTTGGTGTCAAAGGTGACGAAAAATTAAATGACCGTTTAAGTGCTGTTTATTTAGCTGAATGGGCATTTAACGCTGATGGCGAAGGATCAGATTGGTCTGCACGTAACCGTTATGTCGGTTTAAAAGATGCAAAATTAGGTACTGTGAAAGTGGGTGCGCATGATACACCGCTGAAGCAACTCTCAAGTGTTGTAGATACTTTCAATAACTATGTAAACAATAAAGCGGACATCACAGGCATTATGACGGGTGAAACTCGTCTTGCAAACGTTGTGGTCTATGAATCTCCAGCGCTTACATTGCCTACAGGTGCAATCAAATTAAATGCATTGCTTGCGACTGGCGAAGACAGCGGTATTGCAAAAGGCAATGGTGCTTCTAAATCGGCTGGTCGTGGTTTAGGCGATACTTGGTCTGCATCTTTGGTGTATGACAGCCCAGTTTTTGTGGCGGGTGTAGCATATGATAAAGCGGTTCCAACGACGTTTGCAGGTCGTGGTATTACAAATGCATCTGCGCCAGAAGTGACGGGTGGTGTTGCTGGTACTGCATTTGCAGCTGCGAATACTCTACGTGCGATTGGTCGTTTAAATGTGCTCGACAATAGCTTGGCTTTAAAAGCGCTTTATCAAACTTCTGAAGTAGAAGAAGCGAATGGCAATGAAGCCGCAGCTGCCAATATTGATGATTCACAAGGTTGGTTAGTAGGTGCGGAATATAACATTCCATCTGCAAAAGCATGGACGATCAAAGCACAATACAGTGCGAACACGACTAGCTTTAAAGACAACTCAGATGATTATGATGCTGACCAAATTATTGCTGGCGTAGATTATGCGTTTAGCAAACAAGTGAAAGCATACGGTTACGGTGGTTACTTAAAACTAGAGCGTGGTGATTTTGAAACTAAACAGCCAGTTGTTGGTACTGGCTTAGAATTCAAATTCTAATTTTTAAAAAAACATACAAAAGGACGGTGCAAAAGTAGCGTCCTTTTTTTATTTTAAGTCAGCTTTAAGTTTTAATTTATATATTAATAATAAGGATATTAATCATCGAATCGCTCAAAATGAATTTGTCTCGCCTCGAACGTCTGAAACAGTTTTTCCCCCCGTTGGCTTTACATCAATTTAATTTGTTACTTGCACTTTGGTTAGGTGTTGCTCTGAATTTTGCATTTTATAAGCAAATTCAATTACTCACACCTTATCAAGGTTTTAAAGCCTATGCATTTTTATCTGCAACGGTCTTGGTTGTGGTTGCGCTCTATAACCTGATATTGCAGTTATTCCAGTGGAAATGGAATGCTAAAATTTTGGCGTTATTTTTAGTTTTTGTAGGTGGATTAACAGCTTATTTTGTGAATAGTTTGGGTGTTGTTATTTCACCTGGGCAAGTCCAAAACATGATGCAAACTGACACCAAAGAGGCATTGGATTTGTTTTCCATACAGTTTGTGGTGTGGAGCATGTTTATGGTAGTGCTGCCAATGGTGTTGATTGCACTGATTCGGATTGAAAACAAACCGCTATCGAAACAACTCTTGAGCAAGGGCTTGCATGTTGTGGGTTCGTTGGCCGTTATTGGTGGGTTACTGTTTGTGTTCTATGTCGATTTTGCTGCGATTTTCCGTGAACATCGTGATTTAAAAGGCATGATTTCACCACAGAATACTATTGCTTCGACTTTATCGTATTACCGTAAACAGAAGCCTAAAGAAAATTTACCTTTGGTGACATATGGTACAGATGCTCACCGAGTGGTGAATACCAGTGCAGAAGGAATGCCTAAACTTATGGTTTTGGTGGTGGGTGAAACAGCTCGCGCAGAAAGTTTTTCTTTGAATGGTTATGCAAAGAATACCAATCCCGAATTATCTAAACAGAATGTCATTAACTTTAGCCAAGTGAGTTCTTGTGGGACAGCGACCGCAGTATCAGTGCCATGTATGTTCTCTGGAATGCCGCGTGAAGATTATGATGAACAGTTGGCAGGTCATCGAGAAGGTTTACTCGATATTGCACAACGCGCAGGCTATAAAGTGACATGGATTGATAATAATTCAGGCTGTAAAGGTGCTTGTGATCGTGTACATCAGTTTGAAATTCCAGCTGCATTAAAACAAAAGTGGTGTGATGCTGAAGGCGAGTGTATGGATGAAGTTTTGGTAGATAGCTTGAAGTCTTATTTGGCAAGCATTCCAACGGAAGATAAAACACCGCAACTGATCGTGCTACACCAAATGGGAAGCCACGGACCTGCTTATTACAAACGTTCGACAGAGCAGTTCCAACCTTTTAAACCAATGTGTGCGACCAATGCCATTCAGGGTTGTAGCCGAGATGAATTGTTGAATAGCTATGACAACTCGATTGTGTATACAGACCATATTCTAAATCAGGTGATTCAGACCATTAAAGAGGTACCAAATCATCAAACAGGCTTTTGGTATTTATCGGATCATGGGGAGTCGACAGGTGAAAGTGGGATGTATTTACATGGTGCGCCTTATGCAATTGCACCAACTCAGCAAACTCATGTGCCAATGATTATGTGGTTCTCACCAACATGGCAACAGCACAATGCAAGCCAAGTCAGTTGTTTACAGCAGCAAAAACAAGCTGCACGCAGTCAGGATAATTTATTTCCAACTTTATTGTCCTTATTGGATGTGAAAACCCAAGTGATTGATGATAAAAATGATATGTTAAAACAATGTGCAACTAATCCAACAGGAAAGGCTTAAGTTAAGATGAGCAGAATGACCAAAATCTTAATGATCGAAGATGATTTCATGATTGCTGAATCTAGCAAAAAGTTATTGGAATTGCATGATTTTCAGGTGGAATGGGTAAATAATGGGCTTGATGCTTTAAAGCTCCTACAACAGCAATGTTTTGATGTGGTGTTGTTGGATTTGGGCTTGCCGATGATGGATGGCATGCAGGTGTTGACAAAAATCCGTCAAAGTTTTCCAAATTTACCGGTTTTGATTATTTCTGCGCGAGATCAGGTGCAGAATCGGGTAGATGGTTTGAATCAGGGCGCAGATGATTATCTAGTAAAACCTTATGAATTTGTAGAACTATTGGCCCGTATTCAAGCTTTATTGCGTCGAAGCATGCAAGAAATGCCATCGAAGGAAACTACAGTATTGCGTTACGGCGATTTGGAGTTAGATGTTGAACAACATATCGCGTTATTGAATGGGCAAGAGGTAGAGCTTTCCAATCGTGAATGGGCAATTCTTGTGCCCTTGGTCAGTTATCCCAATAAAATTTTTTCCAAAGCCAATTTAGAAGATAAGCTGTATGATTTCGACAGTGAAGTGAATAGCAACACTATTGAGGTTTATGTCCATCATTTGCGTGCAAAGTTGGGTAAAGATTTTATCCGCACCATTCGTGGTATGGGCTATCGCTTAGGTAAATTGGATTAAGCTTTTATGCAGCAACTGCACGCAATGCCAACACAAACATCGTTAAAGAAACGATTGCTGATTTTTGTTTCAGGTTTTAGTTTACTGTTGGGTGGCGTGCTGATTGCAACCGCATACTGGATTTCATTGGGTGAACTGGATGAAATTCTTGATGCCCAAATGAAAAACCTTGCGGAACGAGTGGCCGCTCATGACCCTGCACCCATCAAAAGTCATTTTGATATTCATAAGCGCTATCATGAAGAAGACTTATTTATCGATGTATGGGAAAAACAAGTACATCCGCAGCATCAGTTTGATTTGTTATTACATGGTGTAAATCAGGCTGGATTTTATGATCGCTCCACCACGCAAGGGGTGTGGCGAATGTATGTGCTACCGACAGAAAAGTATCAAATTCAGGTCAGCCAACCGTTTGCAGCGCGAAGTCATTTAGCCTTGGAACTCGCCACCAGTATGTTTGTGCCCTATCTGGTGATGATTCCGTTTATTTTATGGGGTTTGGGCTGGGTAATTTTACGCAGTCTAAGACCTATGGATGAATTTAGACAAGAAATTGCCCGCCGTGATCTAGATGAATTAACACCCATTAAACTGAGTCGATATCCTGTTGAGTTAATACCTACAATTCAGGAAATGAATTATTTATTTGAACGGATTGAGTCAGCACAACAAGAACAGCGCCAGTTTATTGCCGATGCAGCGCATGAGCTCAGAACACCGATTACTGCACTGAATTTACAGATGCAGATTCTATTGCGTGAGTTTCCAGAAAACATCGCATTAGAAAATTTGAGCCAAGGTTTAATTCGTATTCAGCATTTAATTAGCCAGTTACTCGATTTAGCCAAGCAAGATGCAAGTGGCTTGCATATCATGCAACAACAGCCATTTTACTTAAATCAAGTGGCAGTAAATTGTGTAGAACAACTGATTCACGTGGCTTTGCAGAAAGAGATTGATTTAGGCATGGAGCGCCAAGAAGAAGTCGTGGTGAATGGTTTAGAATCTGCTGCACGATCTATTATTTATAATTTGATTGATAATGCAATTAAATACACACCTAAAAATGGCGTAATCAATGTCTCAATTTTTTCACAAGGCAATGATGCGGTGATTCAGGTTGAGGATAGTGGTCCAGGAATTGATCCTGCTTTGTATGAACAGATCATGAAACGCTTTTATCGCATTCATCATCACTTAGAGATGGGAAGTGGGCTAGGTCTTTCGATTGTGCAAAAAGCAGCGGAACATTTAGGTGGAAAAATCCAGTTTGGAAAAAGCCAGACTTTAGGTGGCTTATTTGTTCAAGTACAGTTTCCTCGACAAATGAAATCAGTACAGCCATCTCTTTAAGCTGGAATGAGCTGAATTAAAGTAAAGGTTAACTTAGATCACTTTTGCTAGATTCTGTCTTTTAGCAAATGTCCAATGTTATGCTGTTGTTTTAGAATTAGGCACTCACCAAAGTATGGTAAGTGCTAAAAGAAATGCATATCGGCTAGAGTTGAATAACCGAGATACAGTGTAGATTCAACCATCATTATCTTACTTATAACTGTGGCTTATCTAAGGTATTAAGCGGCTTCTTGAGTGTTTTCCGTAGTAGGTTGTTGAATAAAAGCAGGGGGCTGTTCCATGTCTAAGGTTTGAACTGGAACAAGTCGTTTATAGAAAAATGGATAAAGTGCAACGTTACAGCACCAAATGACCCAAGCAGTCCAGAGGTTATGGCTGAGGAAGTGTGCCCCACGCATCATTTGCGCCCATCCCATAGCAAAGCCCAATATCAAGCCTGCAACAAGATAGAAATAAGCACGTTTAGGCGCAGTCTTCCTAAAAGCAAAGAAGCCTGTCATTAAGGCAAAACCGGTTGCTGCATGTCCGCCAGGGAAGCAATGCCCATGACTAAGGTTAAAGTTCCAGAAAAAACCAGTCGTTGTCGCTTGGGTCATATTCCAAGGGCAGGCATGTCCTGATTGTGATTTAAGAATACCCACCACAGTGGTGCTTAGAATTAAAATCCAGAATAAATAAGCATATTGCCAGCGCTTTGCTGCCAAGCGTTCGATTTTAAAACTCGCAAGCCAAAGGCTCACAAAACTGATATCACAAAGGATGAGCAGGTTTTTAACATATTTATGATTGAGAGTTTCTAAAAACCAGTCATAACGCCATGGGAATTGTCCATGAGTGCCTGTCCAAGGCTGGATCAACATCAGGTCAAGTTGACCCGCAACAGGAAAAAGCAGTTGCAGTAGAACAAAACTGAACAGCAAAATCAGTCCTTGTTTGAGGCTAAAACGTTGTAATTCAGACATGGTCGTACAAACGAGATTTGGAGGACTTTGATTAGAGCAAAGCAAGCTTAAATCGGACTTAATTGAATCTTAAAAGCAGATAGAGGAGCTGATGTATTTAACAGATTTGATGTAGAACTTAGCAGATAATCTGTAATGCAAACATGGTTTAAAATGCTAGATTAAAAGGCAAAAGTCGCCTGAGAATCTTATGCCTATTCGTGCAGTATTATTTGATTTGGACAACACTTTAACCCATCGTGACCAAAGTATTCGGCGCTATAGTGAGTTTTTGCTAGAACAGTTTCAGTCATACATACTTGCACCTGATCTGGCGAAAATACAGCAAATTATCCGCCGAATTGATAATGGCGGATATCCTAAGCAAGAACAACTGACTCACCCGACCATTGGGGCATCGGTTGCATTTGCTTTATTGCAAGAGTTGGCGTGGAAAACTAAGGTAGATTTTCAAGACTTAACCGATTTCTGGTTTCAGTATTTTGGACAGTGTGCTGTTGCCATGTCTGGAGCATTAGAGTTGTTACAAAGCTTGAAACAACAAGATTATGTATTGGCAGTGGTGTCGAACGGTGGACATGCCACTCGTTTGAATATTTTAACTGGACTTGGCTTCAAGAATTATTTTGATGTGATCGTGAGTTCCGAACAAGCAGGGAAGAGTAAGCCTCATCCGCAGATTTTTCTGCATACTGCGAAAAACTTAGGGGTACATCCTTCAGAATGTTTGTTCATTGGTGATCATCCCGTGAATGATATTTGGGGCGCACAACAAGCAGGAATGCAGGCCATCTGGTTACAAGGTTTTCACCCTGAAGATGAACGTTTACAAGTTCCTCGTATCCAGACCTTACATGAGCTATATACCTATTTAGAGCAAGCATAAAATTGATAGCATAAAAAAAGCGATTCCTGAGAATCGCTTCGCAATATGCGGAAATTTAGAAAATTTAAAACATACTATCGTCCGAATTTGCTGAAATTTTGTGAATGGATAAATCAGCACCACGAAACTCATCTTCTTGCGACAAACGAATGCCGATGCAAGCTTTTAAACCACCATATACTGCGAATCCACCCGCAAGAGCAACCACAATAGCGAATAAGGTGCCTATGATTTGAGACATCATGGAGATGCCACCAATCCCACCTAACCATTGTTGACCGAAAATACCGACTGCAAGTCCACCAAAGGCACCGCAAATTCCGTGTAGTGGCCATACACCCAGTACATCATCCACCTTGAGTTTGTTTTGGGTATAGGTAAAGAACTTGACAAAAATAATCCCAGCAATGGCACCAATCACAAGCGCACCGAAAGGGTGCACAATATCCGAGCCTGCACAGATAGCAACCAAGCCAGCAAGTGGACCATTATGCAAGAAGCCAGGGTCATTTTTACCGATCATGTTGGCCGTAATGGTTCCACCTACCATAGCCATTAATGAATTAATGGCAACCATGCCTGAAATCGCATCTAAACGTTGTGCACTCATAACGTTAAAGCCAAACCAACCAACTATGAGAATCCAAGATCCTAAGGCAAGGAAGGGAATGGATGAAGGTGGGTGTGCACTGACACGGCCATCCTTCTTGTAACGACCATGGCGTGCACCCAGTAAAATGACAGCGGCCAAAGCAATCCAGCCTCCCATGGCATGCACAACCACCGAGCCTGCAAAGTCATGAAAGGGTGCACCAAATGTGTGCTCTAACCATGTTTGAATGCCAAAATTACCATTCCATACGATGCCTTCAAAAAATGGATATACCAATGCAACTAAGAGTAGTGTTGCTAATGCTTGGGAACGCATTTTGGCACGTTCCGCAATGCCACCCGAGATAATTGCAGGAATAGCCGCAGCGAAAGTTAGCAAAAAGAAGCAGCGCATCAGGTTATAGCCATGATCTGCCGCCAAAGTTGCTCCCATATGGAAGAAATGATGTCCATAGGCAATGAAGTAACCTACGAAAAAGTAAGCGATTGCTGAAAGCGCAAAGTCTGTCAGAATTTTACTTAAGGCATTCACCTGATTTTTATGTCGAACTGTGCCTAGTTCTAAAAATGCGAAACCAGCATGCATGGCCAGTACCAGCACTGCTCCTAATAGTAGAAAAAGTAAATCGATATCTTGCATAGTTTGCTCGAAAAAAGTGCTAAATACGACTTTAGGTACAAATTTGGGAAGGGAATTTGCACCAAAATAGTTTAGTAAATCTAAAAATTGGAGTTCAGCAACCGAACACTCCGTTCATGCAAATAATTAAGCAAAAAATGCACCAATTCAGATAAAAATATGAATTATTCGATGAAAAATAGTGCATATCGGCTTAAAAGAGTGCTCTATGTTGCAATTTAAAATAACATAAAATTTTAGTTTCTATTTAATTAAATTAAAAATCATAGATATAAATTGAATAATTGTTCAGATTTTTAATATTACTCAAATGTTCCAGATCAGCAGATGAAAACGTATTTTTATTGATTGAATATCAGAATAAAACTTCATCAAGTGGGCTAAGCCCGACTTGATGAATATGTTCGTAATTAATGTAAGATATTTTCGAGGAATTGTTGTGCTCGTGCACTACGAGGTGTGGTAAAAAATTCCTCTTTGGAGCAGTCTTCGACAATTTTGCCTTGATCCATAAAGATAATTCGATTTGCCACTTGGCGTGCAAAGCCCATTTCATGAGTAACACACATCATGGTCATGCCTTCTTTCGCCAGACTGACCATCACTTCAAGTACTTCATTAATCATTTCGGGGTCAAGTGCAGAAGTAGGCTCATCAAATAACATCGCAATCGGGTCCATACTCAATGCACGTGCAATCGCGACACGTTGCTGTTGCCCGCCAGAAAGCTGGGCAGGGAATTTATCGGCTTGCGAACTTAATCCGACGCGGTCTAGATAAGCCAGTCCTTTTTTCTTCGCCTCATCAGCACTACGCCCTAAAACTTTGATCTGGGCGATAGTTAAATTTTCAGTCACACTTAAATGTGGAAATAATTCAAAGTGTTGAAACACCATGCCTACGCGGCTACGCAATTTATTTAAATCGGTTTTTGGGTCTGCAATGGGGACGCCATCCACAAAAATTTGGCCCTTTTGAAAGGGTTCTAAACCATTCACAGTTTTAATGAGCGTCGATTTACCTGAACCCGAAGGTCCACAAACCACCACCACTTCACCTTGGCAAATTTGTGTGGTGCAATCGGTCAGGACTTGAAATTGTTGATACCATTTACTGACGTTTTGGAGATCAATCATTATTTTGGGGCCACTCATACTTTTAATCTCCTTTGTATTCTTTTTACAATAAATGTTGCTAATGCACTGATGCTAAAGTAGACCAGACCTGCAAATAGAATGTACTGGGTCAATAATGACATCAGGTCGCCACGGACATAGTTGGTACGGAAAAAATCCAGTAAGCCAATTGCATAGACCATGGTTGAATCTTGGAACAGAATAATGGTTTGTTGGAGTAGCAATGGCGTCATTTTTCGAAAGGCTTGCGGCAGAATAATTAGACGCATGGATTGACCATAGCTCATGCCTAGTGCATAGGCTGCGGCGTTTTGCCCTTTAGGAATAGACTGAATCCCAGCGCGGACAATTTCAGAAAAATAGGCCGCTTCAAATAGCATGAAGGCAACAATACTCGAAACTAAAGCTGTATCGATAGTTAAATAATTGCCTGTAATTGCGGTATAGAAAAATGGTACCGCAAAGTAAAACCACATTAGTACCAACAGTAGCGGAATAGAGCGGAATAAATTGACATAGGCTTGTGCGATTAGATTCAGTATCCGAATAGAAGATAGACGCATTAAAGCCAACAATGTGCCAATAAAAATACCGCCTACGGTCGCTATGCAAACAACTTTTAAGGTAATGCTGAGGCCATGCCATAGGGCTGGCGCAGAGAGTTGTAAATCTTGAATAAATGCAGTGAGCCAGTCCATTATTTATCTCCTGCAATTGTGCCCGGAATACGCAAGCGTTTTTCCAGAAAACTCATAAATTGAATTAAGCAGATGTTAATCACAATAAAAATAATGGTGACATAGGTATAAATCTCGATGGTATTTTGTGTGTACTCACTGATCGTTTTCATCTGCGAAATAATTTCAGCCACACCAACCAGCGAAGCAACAGACGTGTTTTTTACGCAGTTGGTTAGTTCAGAACTGAGCGGAGGTAAAATGGTACGGAAAGACTGTGGCAAAATTATGTAACGGTACAATTGTGCCGTACTGAACCCCATGGCATAGCCTGCATTAATTTGTCCTTTGGGTAAGGCTTCAATTCCTGTACGGACTTGTTCACAAACCCGTGCAGCAGTAAATAAACCCAAACCAATACTGGCAGAAATAAGAGCACTGGTATTGGCACTTAAATCGTTCACCCACCAATCTTTCAGCCCTGCGGGTAAAAAATTGGGCACCACATAAAACCAAATAAACAGTTGTATTAATAAAGGGATATTGCGAAATATGGTCACATAGGCTGTGCCAATCGCACGTGCAGTTTTATTCGGAAGCGTACGCATAATACCGAGCATACTGCCCAAGACAAATGCGATAGACCATGCCACGATGGCAATAAACAGTAACCAACCTAAGCCGATTAAAATCCAGTTGAGATAACTACTGTCACCGACACCGGTAGATTGAAATAGTACGCCCCAGTTCCAGCTATAGTTCATAGGAGCTCCAGATTTTTAATCAGGTAGGTGAAAGCACTACCTGATAATCATTGAGAGAATGATCAGCTTAGATTACTGATCACGGTCATGTGGTGACGCAATAAGAGCTTTTAATTGTTCCGACATTGGGAAGTTCAGGTTAATATTTTTAGGTGGAATAGGTTGTTCGAACCATTTCTTATACATATTGTTGATTTCACCTGAGCTATAGACTGCTTTAATTGCATCATCTACCACCTGCTTAAATTCAGGGTCGCCTTTTCTAAGCATACAGCCATAAATTTCATGGATAGGTGCTGTACCTACAATCACCCATTGATTAGGGTCTTTTGCTTTCGATTTTTCCCCTGCAAGTAAAATATCGTCCATCATAAATGCGGCAGCTCGTCCGTTTTGTAGCATCAGGAACGATTCAGCATGGTCTTTGGCAGAAATTATTTCACCAATTCCCAGTTCTTTTTCATGTTGGCGAATATAACGTTCAGAGGTAGTCCCCGCGGTGGTTACCAGTTTTTTGCCCTTTAAGTCGGCAAAGTCTTTCACACCAGAGTCTTTCGCGGTGAGTAAACGCGAACCCACTTCAAAATACCCCACGGAAAAAGCGACTTGTTGTTGGCGTTCTTTGTTGTTAGTGGTTGAGCCGCACTCTAAGTCAACGGTACCATTAGAAACCAATGGAATACGGTTTTGACTAGTGACCAAGTTATAGCGAATTTTTAAATCGGGCATATTTAGTTTTTGTTTCACAGCATCTACAACTTTTAGTTGTAAATCATGTGCATAGCCCACAGGTTGATTAGGATTATCGGCAATATAAGAAAATGGAATGGAAGAGTCACGATAACCCAACACGATGGTTCCTGACTGTTTAATTTTTTCTAGCGTTCCCGATGCGGAACTTTCTTTACCCGCAGAATCATTACTACTTGGTGTTTTGTCGCCACTACAGGCACTTAAACCGAATACCAACGTGCTGGCACAGAGTAGGGAAGTCAGGGGCCGTTTTAATAACATGGGTAAACTCCTTGTGTTTTGTTTTCATCTTTCACTTTATTTATTGACTGAATTTCCATCAGTTTATTTGTTTTTGCATTATTGACTGCTTGTTTAACAAACAGATTTAACTTCATCTTAGCGCGAGTTTTAATCAGTTGCGCAGGTCAGATTGTTGATGCTTTGTTAACGATAAATATTTAAGTTTTAAACAGATTTAAAGCCAATAAATAAAATTTAGAGTGAACAAAGCAGAATCTATGCCTGAATAGCATTACATAATTTAATAAAATACTGTGTTTAATAAAAATAAACAATTCGTTGTCAGAGTATTCCAAATTGATAAATCGACAGTAAACTTTTTATTTTAATTTAAATATATGATTTTAGGTTGTTTTTTTAAAAAATCAGGGTTGCTTACACACGTATATATGCATTATTCATGGTTCAGTTAAAAATAGATTGGAAAATATGCAAACACTGACCTCGCCGTGATGTTGCAAGAGTGTTATTTGTATGTTGTACCTTGTAAGGCACTGTGATTGTGCATTTATTTCTGTTGAAGTGAATCAACGATTTAGATTGGGCTATATCGGGCATGGACGTTCTATCATTGGGGTAATCTTGTTATAGTGCTTTTATTTTGCAATGTATGGATGAGTATGTCCTTCAATCTCAAAATCAGCTTAGAGCACAGGGCTGAGCAGTCTCCACAGCAGAAAAAATTAAATCGCTTAATTGACCAGATTGAACAACAAAAACAAGAACTGGCGACATGGAAAAATGCGCAAGCCGACATTCAAAACTATACACGCAGCAAGCTTTTACCCGTTTATACAGAGTTACATACAGTTTTATTTGCACAGCTCGATACTCTATGGAGTCACTTAGCCAGCGATGCCTTTAGCAAAGCAGATTTGGCACAAATTGACACCAAAATAGCCGCTTTAGCCAAGATGCTAAAAAAATCACAGAGGCTAACTTCCGCGCAACAAGAACTGGTAGAGAAAATTGACACTTTCTATATGCAGCATGCAGAGCATATACGCGGGAAGAAAGCCAAAGCAAACTCAATACAAAATCATGATCTCGCTGAAACGGTAGAACAAAACGTGGATGTAGACTGGGAAAATTATGAATATGATTCTGCCCAGTATGAAGCAGAGAGAGAACGTGCCAAGCAGTTAAAACAACAAGAAAAGCGTGAGCAGGCTGCCAAAATGGCAGCGCAGTCACTAAAAACCGTGTATTTAAAAATTACTGCGATGATTCACCCTGACCGTGAACCTGACGAAGCGAAGAAGTTGGAAAAAACTGAGCTTTTGCAGAAGGTAAACGAAGTTTATGCAGAGCAGGATTTATTTTACTTACTGAAACTCCAGCTACAACTAGAGACTAATAAAGGCTTAAGCTCAAAAGCTTTAAGTTCTGAGCAAGTGAAGTTTTACCAGTTGTCTTTGGAAGCGCAAAGTCAGAATTTGCAAAGCCAGTTAGAGGAGATTTTTGCGTCTTTTCACTTGAGCAGTCATATCAACACTAAAAAGCTCAAAATGAGTGATGTGTATAAGGTGATTGATAAGGATGCTGCTGAGTTAAAACAGCAGGTGAAGTGGGAAAAAGAGCGTTTAAAGCATATGAAAAAGGTGAGTGGGGTGGAGATGTTATTGGAGCATGGGGTTTTGTAACCCTCTCCTAGAAGGAGAGGGGACTTCATTGCGTATCGAATAACTATTAAATTAATAAAGAATGCTCCCTCTCCCTCAGGGAGAGGGTTGAGATGAGGGTCAGTCATCTAAATCATCATCCCTATTGTTTGCTTTATTTTCTATTCCTTTCCTCAACATTTCTATTAACTCTTTTTCCTCGTCTGAAAGAATAGAAGTATTGGTAGAGTCAATAATATTTAATATGCGTGTAATGTCTAAGAAGTTTTCAACTGTATCAGCTTTTATGTATTTTTTGATATTTGAGATAGTATAAAAATCATTAGATGATCTAGTAACTAAAATCATACTTTGAAGTACTTTTAATATTCCTTCAATATTTTGAGTTTGTGTTTCAAACCAAGTTAATACAATTGAAGAATTTTCCCATTCTTTCCAACGGTACATCAATGAAAGGAAAGAATGATGTTGAATTAATTTATCAGGACATGAATTAGCGAAGCGATTTAATTGAACAATAAAATCATTTTTGAGTGCTTGAAAATCAGAATCATCTAGTAAAATTTCTTGATTTTCCTCTCTGTTTTTCTGTTCTTCAAATAAAAAATAATTAATGAATGAAAAATTCGAATTTAGATTAATGTACTTTTTTAAAAGCGTAGCTCTTTCTTTTTTATCCTGAATATTTTCTAAACACCAAAATGATAATCTAAATAAATAGGTTTGCGATGAAAAGCCAAAAAATTGGTTAGATTCGCTGTTGATACCATCAGCACTGTCTAACATTGCATATAGATATGATTCAAAGTTTTCTTGAGGTACCTGTTTACTATAGGCTTCAAATTTGGATAGGAAGTCTTCCAATACATTTCTGGCATCTAGGGCAAGTATTTTTTCTTTAAGTTTTTCTCTAGAAACCGTTAGTTGGATGAAATTTATAAAATCTGATGTAGAAAAATCTTCACTATCAAAACTCAGTTTGAAATATTTATCAAAGTGATCTTTATGACAAACTCTCAGTTGAGTGAACCATTCCTGATATGAACTATGATCATGATAATAGTTGCTTATAATCCATCTAATCGTAGGGAAAATAGATGTTAGAATTTTTTTAACAGATTCTTTATTTTTTTCAGATGCACTATTGATTACATCTTCAATAACTCTTAAGTATTTTACTTTTTGTGATTGATTATCACCATAGCTAGAACTTAAGGTTGTGAAAGCTCTCTTGGATTGCGAAAGTTTTATATAGACAGTTGGTTCAAATACTCTTAAGCATTCAATAGCAATTAAATCTATTGGATCTGCTTCGAAAATATCATTATTTTTGAATAGATTAAAATTAAAAGAAAGAGTTGAGTTGAATCTATATACATTTCTTAAATTATTAAAATAATTTTTAAAACCATTATGATATATTTCAGTCCATCTTTCTTTATCAAATTTTTTGTCTGCGTCAGTGTGACTATTGATTACATTATTTAGTAATTTAAATAAGACCTCATGTACTTGTTTCTGTTGAATTTGAGGAATTGTAAAAGGAATTTGAATAATTTTTTCTAGATAATTCTCACCAGATTGAGTACTATCAGTGAGTTTATTTTCTACAATATCTTTTTGAAATAAAAGTAAAAATATTACATTGGGAAAATCAGTATTTGCTTTAATTAACTGAAAGATCATCCGTAATTCTGTAGTTGTAAGACGATCTAAATCATCCATAACAATCAAAAGTGGAGTCTTCCTTTTACTTAAAGCTTCTATAAGCTCTTCACGAATTTCTGTTAAATTCTGTTCATTTAACTTTGCTTTCTTTTCATAATTTTCAGAAAGTTTCCCCAATAATTCACCACCTTTTTCAGTTGCAGGTAAAATTAAAGTAATAAAAGAGGTAATAGTTGCAATTAGTATTGGTAATTGGACATTTTCTGTAAAGTAACTACTAATTACACCAGTACTTAATATTGCAGTTACAATTAGTGGTAAAGCAAGATTAGCACCTTTGAGAAAAGTGTGAGCTGTTGATAAATGATTACCATATTTAGAGAATATGTTTGCTAAATTTTGATCTTCTTGAGAGGAATTTTTTCTTCCGATAGATTTTGATATTTCATCAAAGAAAGCTTGAATAATCTTATCCTGTGCAGACCATTCCCAAGGCGAAAATTCTATAATTGTGGGAGAGTTTGCTTGTTGTTTTGAATGTGCTAAAGCCATATTTTTTATAGATGATTTTCCAGCACCCCAATCCCCATGCAGAGCAATAACTAAACTATCATCACCTTTCCATTGAGAAATAGCATCACTTAAATTTTTAGAAAAATCGGCTCTACCTAATAAATCCTCTTGCAAACTTTTAATTGGTCTGTCGGCAGAAAATCCATATTTATCTGTAGTTGTCATATCTAAGTATTTTTTGAAATTTCAATAAGTGCATATTATCAAATATATTTATGATTTTTAATAAAAAACCCCTCAATGGAGGGGTTTTAAAATCAAATTAACAACACCTTAAAGCGCTGCAATCTGCTCCATATTCGCTTTAATTTTCGCTAACTGGTCAGCAAACTCAGCCAGTTTCACTTTCTCGCCTTCAACCACAGCCGCGGGTGCTTTCGCCACAAAACCTTCATTACCCAGTTTAGTCGCAATTTGGTCATGCTGCTTTTGCACTTTGTCTAAGTCTTTCTGTAAACGACCTAATTCCGCTTTCGGGTCAATTAAACCCTTCATTGGAACAAAGACAGACGCATGTCCAACCACAGAAGAAGAAGACAATGGCGGTTGTTCGCCATCAGCCAAGAACGTAATACTTTCTACTTTCGCCAAAGCTTTAAACAACGCTTCAATACGCGTGATTTGAGCTTTCTCAGCTTCCGTCGTGTTTTGTAGCAACACAGGTAATAAACGTGCATTACCCAAGCCCATTTCACCACGGATGTTACGTACTGCACCAATCAAACCTTGAAGCCATTGCATATCGGCTTCAGCCTGTTCGTTTACACGCTCAGGATTGGCAACAGGGTATTGTGCCAACATAATCGTTTCGCCAGAAATACCGAGTTTCGGTGCAAGCGTCTGCCAGATTTCTTCAGTCAAATACGGCATTAATGGATGTGCAAGACGTAAAGATGCTTCCATCACCGCAAGGAGTACACGACGAACTTCAGCTTTACGTTCTTCAGACACTTCAGCATCGTTCAGAACTGGTTTGGTGAGTTCGACATACCAGTCACAGTATTCATTCCAAATGAACTCGTAAATCGCTTGTGCAGCCAAGTCTAAACGATAAGTCGCGAAAGCTTGTTGTACCACAGCTTCTGCTTTTTGCAGACGGCTCACGATCCACTGTTCAGGCAATTCCCAAAGGTCTTGACGAACTTCGCTACCAATTTCTTGATTTTCACAGTTCATCATCACGAAACGGGTTGCGTTCCAGATTTTGTTAGCAAAGTTACGGTAGCCTTCAACACGTTTCATATCAAACTTAATGTCACGACCCGTATTCGCAAGTGCACAGAAGGTGAAACGTACTGCGTCCGTACCATAAGCTTGAATGCCTTCTGGGAACTCTTTACGGGTTGATTTTTCAATCTTCGCCGCTTGTTTCGGGTTCATTAGACCTGTAGTACGTTTTTGTACCAAAGTCTCAAGGTCAACACCATCAATCAAATCTAATGGGTCAAGCACGTTGCCCTTCGACTTCGACATTTTTTGACCTTCGCCATCACGGACTAAACCGTGAACATAGACCGTTTTAAATGGAACTTGTGGCGTACCATCTTCATTTTTCATGAAGTGCATCGTAAACATAATCATACGAGCAACCCAGAAGAAGATGATGTCAAAACCAGTCACTAATACATCAGTTGGGTGGAAAGTATTGAGGAAATAGTTTTCCGCATCTTTCTTGGAATCGCCAGTCCAACCTAAAGTTGAGAATGTCCACAGCGCAGAAGAGAACCAAGTATCCAGCACGTCTTCGTCTTGGTTAAGCGCAACATCAGAAGGGATGTTATTTTTGGCACGTACTTCTTCTTCGTTACGACCTACATAGATGTTGCCTTCAGCATCGTACCAAGCTGGAATACGGTGACCCCACCAAAGTTGACGAGAGATACACCAGTCTTGAATGTTGTTCATCCACGCCATGTACATATTGCTGTACTGCTCAGGCACGAACTTGATGCGTCCATCTTGAACCGCTTCAATGGCAGGTTGCGCCAATGGTGCAATTTTCACATACCATTGATCCGTCAATAATGGCTCAACGATCACACCTGAACGGTCACCGCGAGGTGGTTTCAAGGTATACGGTTGAATTTGGTCTAACCAGCCTTCTGCTTCTGCTTGTTCAACCAGTTTTTTACGTGCTTCGAAACGCTCTAAACCAATATAGTCCGCAGGAGCAGGGATGGTTTTAGAAATTTGCTCGCCCGCTTTCGCGATGTATTCAAACTCTGCCAACACTTCTGCATTTTTATTGAAGATGTTGATGATTGGGAGTTCACAACGCTTACCGACTTCATAGTCGTTAAAGTCGTGCGCAGGGGTGATTTTCACACAGCCTGTACCGAATTCTTTATCTACATATTCATCTTTCACTATTGGAACAGCACGGCCTGTAATTGGTAGAATGATGTTCTGACCCACAAGGTGTGTATAGCGTTCATCATCTAGTGCAACAGCAACCGCTGTATCACCGAGCAATGTTTCAGGACGCGTCGTTGCAACAACGATGTGGTCTTTACCATCGTGGGTACGTAGGTTTTTATCTTCAAAGAAGTATTTGAAGTGCCACAATGAACCTGCTTCTTCTTTATCCGACTCAACTTCGAGGTCAGAAAGCGCAGTTTGTAATTTTGGATCCCAGTTTACCAAACGTTTGCCACGGTAGATCAAGCCGTCTTCGTGTAATTTCACGAACACTTCTTTTACGGCATTGGATAAACCTTCATCCATGGTGAAGCGTTCACGAGACCAATCTACAGATGAACCTAAACGACGGATTTGACGGGTAATGGTGTTGCCAGATTGCTCTTTCCATTCCCAGATTTTTTCGATGAATTTTTCACGGCCAAGGTCATGACGGCTTACACCTTGAGCACCCAATTGACGTTCAACCACCATTTGTGTGGCAATACCCGCATGGTCTGTACCCGGTTGCCATAAGGTGTTTTTGCCTGACATACGGTTGTAGCGTGTTAAGGCATCCATAATGGCATTGTTAAAACCATGACCCATATGCAAACTGCCAGTGACGTTTGGTGGCGGAATCATGATACAGAATGATTCACCTTGTTGAGATGGTTTGAAATAGCCACGCTCTTCCCAAGTTTGGTACCATTTTTTCTCGATCTCAGTCGGATCGTAAGTCGTAGCAATATTTTGCGCAGAATCAGTCATAGTCAGAACAGATAAAAAGTGAATAAAAAATTGCACCTAGTGTAGCAAAAAAATAACGGCTTTGGGATGTTCGTCAAATGCTTTGTTTCTGCAATTGTCACGGCAAGTGAGAGGTTTTATGATGAAGTCTGTATAACGACTGCGCATAAGATCGTAGAACTTGATAAAAAGGAAAAAATAGAATGAGTTATGTTATTTCACTTAAGTTGAAATCAGAAACCCATCAACGTTTTCAGGATATTCATCAACAACTTAATCAAGGTCAAACAGAGAGTTTAGCCAAGGCATTGGGTGATGTGCTGGCAGACATTTCTTATGAGGTGATTGATCAGGTTTTTGGAGAGATGACCCGTGTTTCGCATTCGGGAGACAATGAATCTGCCAAAGTAATCCAGCACATTATGGAAACCACGCGTAAATATATGCCATGGTCGGTGTCATTTTTTGGTAATGAGCGTTTGCTGCCGATGGTGAATTATCTGCACGAACTGATGTATCAAAAAGAGGGTGAATTTTATTTATCCTATCCAGTCGATGAAGACAGTGTTCAAGCGTTGCTCAGTTCTGCTGAAGAAATGCAACAAGGTAATAATGCTGCAGTGATTCCTGCTTTACAGGCATTTACTCAAATTGTGGATCAGGGCGTGACACATTTAATTCGGGTTCCGAAAACAATGCTGAAATTTAATGTAGTGGTGGATAAGACTCTAAATGGGGTCATTCATGTCACCACTCAAATGGGCTATAAGCGTTTTGATAAATTGGGTATGCAATATGATGCTAAAACCATGAGTCATTATTTCAATCATTTTCTTGTTTTTTTAGAAAATTCAACCAACAATTAGGCAATTGCCGTAATCGAATCAGGGTAGACAATAATGGCTAAGCTAGACAGTTTAGAAAATAAGGTGGTATGGATTACTGGGGCATCTTCAGGTTTAGGTAAAGCCTTGGCACAAGAGTGTGCATTACAAGGTGCACAAGTGGTGCTGACTGCCCGTCGCATCGATGAATTGGAAAAGGTGCGTGTTGGATTGTTAAATCCAGATTTACATCTTTCAATTTGTGCAGATATTACCAATGAAGCTCAAGTCTTACATGCGTATGAACAAGTCTTGGCTGCCAAAGGACGTATTGACTGGCTGATTAATAATGCAGGTTTAAGTCAGCGTGCCCTGATTACTGAAACGACCATGCAAACTGAACGTACCATTATGGAAGTTGATTACTTTTCGCAGGTATTTTTAACCAAAACTGTTTTACCTACACTTTTAAAACAAAAGTCAGGTCGAGTGGTTTTTGTTTCGAGTATTGCAGGATTATTAGGGACGCAATATCGTGCTTCCTATTCTGCGGCAAAAGCAGCCATACATATGTGGGCAAACAGTCTAAGAGCAGAAGTGGCTGAAGATGGGGTAGATGTTTCGGTAGTTTTTCCAGGTTTTGTAAAAACCAACGTTTCCATTAATGCTTTAAATGGAGCGGGTCAGGCACAAGGCTTTGATAATGAAGCAACAGCTAATGGTCTAGAAGCAGATGAATTTGCACAATATACGGTTAAATCATTAATGCAAGGTGATGAATATATTGTGATTGGTGGGCGTAAAGAAAAATTAGGCGTACTGGTTTCACGTTTATCACCAAGTGCTCTGTATCGAATGATTCGTAAAGCGAAAGTCAAGTAAATTGGGAAGCCTGGGGGGAAAGCCATGCTTTCTTCCTTTTTGATTAAAGCTAAATAAATTTATGAATGATCTATTGGCTGATTTTGTTTAAATAATTTAAGAATAATTCTGCATTTTTGCTACGAACTTGCCAAGACATACAACGTACGCCACCGCCCATATGGCAGACTTTTGAGGACTGTACGGGAATGACAGTCCGTTTAGTTATACTCCGAATTTGTTTTAAGGCGATAGCATCTTCTTTAATTCCAAACTGTGGAAAATAAATCCGTTCAGGGGTGACCAGCATATTGGTGTACAAGCCGCAAGCTGAACCAAATTTTTCATCGTAAATTTCGCTGCCATCATATGGTGTAATGATTTCATGAATTTTCACATTGGGAATACCGCGTTTTAAATCTACCATGAGTCGCTTGGCATAGTCCGGATCTTCAGGGTAGGAGTTAATTACCAAGGTATTTTGATCGATAAAACTGACCACACCATCGGCATGTTCTAAGCCGCCTTGTTCATCGGCTTCAATAAATGCAATTTGTTTGGCATTTGTTAAGGCTATCAGTTTTTTCCGAGCCTCGCTTTCAGTTAGCTTATTATCAGTTAAAAATTTGGTGCCGAGCACGACATTGCCATAACCATCTTCAACCCAGTTACCACCATCATTCAACAGCTTACTTTGAGTAAACTGTAAACCTGCCTTCTGGCTATAATATTTAAATTCGTCTTGCACTTCATCTGAAATGGCTTGCCCTTTCTTTCCTCCACCTTGACCCGCGGCGGTATAGCGGAACATCACAGGTTGCGCAGGATTGGTGCTGGTAAAGTCACGCATCCAAATATCCTGCATCGGGGTGATCGCCACATGCTTTTTGCCCAATGCTTTAACGTACTCGGGGTAAAGATATTGGTCTGTTAAAATAACGACATTGTCTCCATTTTTAATAATTTTTTTCGCATAATCTATATGAAAATCAAAAATATCATCGATTACTTTTGCATAGTAGGCATCATGACTTTGCGGAGATGCTAAGACAATTAATTCGGCTTGAGTTGTAAATGGAACCATGGTGAGCGCAGCTATGCTTATTTTAAATGCTAAAGATTTCATATCTCTCGATGCTTTTAAGTCAGTGAACCATGTGGGTATTTATTGTGAACAGTGTAGGGGACGCTGCTTTAGTGAGCTATCTTCACTAAAGCATGTCTCAGAACAGCAAAAGCTTACAAGACTTTTCAGACGGTCTGGGTTACTTGTCAGTCATTCTAGCGGGGAGTTGAAAAATTAGGGTTTTAAAATAGCTGTGCCATAAGCAAAAACCTCAACCATGCCACCTTGCATCCCCATTTCGGTGGTCGCTAGTCTTATGCAGGCGATATGCGTTGCACCGTATTTTTCTGCTTCAAGTTTGAGTCGGACAACCGCTTCACGACGCGCACGATCCACGACACTTTCATAGCTGGTAAGTCTACCCCCAAAAAAGTTTTGCACGGTGGCCAGTACATATTTGAAATAATCATGTGAGATTACAACATTGCTGCTGATCATGTGCCCAGACTGCTCAAAACTCACTTTACGCAAATTCCCTACGGTGATGTAGGCGAGGCGTCTTTCATTGTGTTCAAGCTCTGCCAGATGTTTGCGTTCGTTATAACGGCCAAAGCCAAAACCAACACTGAATAGCACCACAAAGATGAGTAACTGGAAAATTAAACTTTCCATTGTTTAAACCTGTGTAGGAAATGGATCAGGGAGATGATTATTTAATGGGGTAACACGGACTGCGGTACCATAAACAAATAATTCTGAAGCACCTTGAGCAATATTTGAGGTTGAAAAACGAATTCCTACGATGGCGTTGGCCCCTAAAGCTTGAGCTTTTGCAATCATACGACTCATGGCTTCTTGACGTGATTCTTCTAAAAGCTCGGTATATGCCGTAAGTTCACCGCCAACAATATTTTTTAAACCCGCCAGAAAGTCACGCCCCACATGTTTACTCCGAACGGTACTGCCGTAGACCACATCCAGTTGCTGGGAAATCGTATGTCCTGGAACGGACTCAAGGTTACTTAAAAGCATAATATTCAATTTTTAAATGATTTGATTCTCTTTGAAGATAGGAAAAAGCCTGTAAAAAAGCAATAAAAAAGCCCACCGAAGTGAGCTTTTCATGTTGCAAGGTTTATTTTGCAGTTTTGTTATATTTTAAATCTGAAGAAGAGGGTTGTTTCACCACTTGATCAGAAGTATTGGCTTTTACCCCGCCACCGAGGGTTTTATATACTTCTACTTGGTTGTTTAAATTTGCTTGTTCAAGCAATAGCAAACCTTGTTCTGCAGAGTATGATGTACGTTGTGCATCCAGTACTGTTAAGTAGTTGTCGATGCCAGCGCGGAAGCGGGCAGTAGACAGTTTATATGTGGTATTGGTGGCTTCTACAAGGCGACGCTGCGCCGCTAGACGATCACCAATATTTTCACGTACAGCCAAAGCATCATTTACTTCACGGAATGCAGTTTGGATCGTCTTTTCATAGTCTGACAATGCAATTTTTTGGTCAGTTTCTGAAATCTTGACATTGGCACGACGTGTACCCCAGTCAAAGATTGGGATGTCCAAGCTTGGACCGAGTGACCAAACAAAAGCGCCAGATTTAAACAAGTCGCTTAAATCTGTTGATGCATAACCTGCTGAGCCCGTTAAGCTGATGGTTGGATACAACTTTGCTTTTGCCGCACCAATATTGGCGCCCGCAGCAGACAATTGGTATTCCGCAGCACGGACATCTGGACGGTTATTTAACAAATCACTTGGCAAGCCCGCTGTCAACGCCGTACTTTGGGTAATGCGTTTAACAGGTTGTGAAGCCAATAAGTTTGCAGGTACAGGTTGACCCACCAGCAGGTTCAACAGATTCTGTGCCTGTGCAACTTGGGTTTTGTAGTTAGCAACATCGTTACGTGCAGTTTCAACCGAAATTTGTGCTTGACGTACAGGGACTTCGCTATCGATACCGACATCAAAACGCTTCTTGTTCAGGTTGTAAGATTCAAGCTGAGCTTTTAAGGTTTGATCTGCCAGTTTCAAATTGGCATTGGCAAACGAATAGCTTAGCCATGCTTGTGCAACTTGACCAATCAGTGAAATTTGCGTTGCATCACGAGCACTTTGAGTCGCTAAATAGCTATCTAAGGCATTGTCTTTTAGGCTACGAACACGACCCCAAAAATCTAACTCATAAGCAGTCACACCGAGACCAACATTATAAGTTGTCATCGGTTTGTTGCTGCTCAGGGTATCTTGACGAAGTACACTGCCACTTGCACCAATGGTTGGTAATTGGTTGTTTTCGCTAATCTGATACGTTTGCTGCGCACGTTGAATATTCAAGGTTGCAGTACGTAAATCACGGTTATTCGCTAAAGCCATTTCAATGACTTGTACTAATCGTGGATCAGCAAAAAAGTCTTTATAGCCTTGTTCAGCAACAGAAGGACCTGTTGTTGAACCAATATATCCTGTTGGAATATCCGCTTGAGCGACGGGTTCTGGACCACGCATGCTTTGACATGCAGTCAAAGCAAGCGCAAGTGCAGATACCGCAATGCTACGACCTGAAATAGACCATACTTTTTGCATCACGATGTTTGCTCCTGATTATTTTGTTTCTTAGGTTTGTATTTAAAGATACTACGAATCCAAACGAAGAATACTGGAATAAAGAAAATACCCAAAAGTGTAGAACTAATCACACCACCAAGTACACCAAAACCTACTGAATGCTGACTTCCTGCACCCGCACCTGTAGAAAGTGCAAGCGGAAGTACACCAAAACCAAAGGCAAGGGTAGTCATGATAATTGGGCGTAAACGCATTTTTGCAGCATGCAAAGTTGCATCAAATAAATCTTCACCTTTTTCTTGCAATTCTTTCGCAAATTCTACGATCAAGATCGCATTTTTTGCAGAAAGACCAATAACGGCAACAATTGCAACTTGGAAATAGATGTTAAATGACAGGTTCGGATCGCCTTTAATGATCATACCTAACCATGTCAAAGTAAAGGCACCGATAATACCTAGAGGTACAACCAGTAATACTGAAACAGGGATAGACCAGCTTTCATATAATGCGGCAAGACATAAGAACACGATTAACATTGAAAGAACCAGTAAAGGACCTGTTTGGCTACCTGAATCACGTTCTTCTAAAGATAAACCTGTCCATTCATAGTCAAAGCCTTGTAAGCCCATAGATGGTAGTTTGCCAATGATTTCTTCCATTGCGAGCATCGCATCACCCGAACTTACACCAGGTGCAGGAGTACCTTGAATGTTCACCGAAGATACACCGTTATAACGCTCTAAACGTGGTGAACCATACGTCCATTTCCCAGTTGCAAATGCTGAGAATGGAACCATCGTACCGACGTTATTGCGCACGTACCATTTGTTTAGGTCTTCAGGCATCATGCGTGTATTTGCTTCGCCTTGTACATAAACTTTTTTCACACGACCACGGTCAACGAAGTCATTGATATAAGAACCACCCCAAGCCATACCCATTGTCGAGTTAATATCGGCAATACTGACACCCATTGCACCTGCTTGCGCTTGGTCAACAGTAATTTGATATTGAGGTGTATCTTCTTGACCATTTGGGCGTACGCCTGCAAGACGTTTATCTTGTGCAGCCATACCCAAAATAGCGTTTCGCGCAGCAATCAGTTTGTCATGTCCTTGACCACTTGCGTCTTTCAACTGAATATCAAAACCTGATGCTACACCTAATTCAGGCATTGCTGGTAATTGCAATGGCATGATGTAAGAGGCATCTTTGATCATATTCAATGACATACCGCGTTGAATAATTGCACCAATCTGAGATTCTGGAGAAGTACGTTCATCCCAGTCTTTGAGTTTAATAAAGGCAAGACCTGCGTTTTGACCTACACCAGTGAATGAGAAACCAGAAACGGTAAAGATTGAATCTACATTCTCTTTTTCTTTATTCAAGAAGTAGTCTGTCATGGTAGTGATGACTTTGTCGGTACGTTCGAGGCTTGCACTTGGTGGAAGCTGAACTAGAGTCATCACCACGCCTTGGTCTTCATCTGGTAAGAACGAAGAAGGTAAGACTTTGTAAAGGCCAACTAAACCAGCAATGACCAGAATATAAACGACACCAGAGAATACTTTGTGATGGGTCATACGGTTGACACCACCTTGGTATTTTACTGACAGTTTTTCAAAGCTGCTGTTAAACCAACGGAAGAAACGAGCAAAAATATTGTTACTTTCTGCTTTATTTGGATCATGTTGTTTTAACAGGGTCGCACACAGGGCAGGAGTAAATGTTAATGCCACAATCAATGACAAAATCATTGCGGTTACAAGGGTAATGGAGAACTGACGGTAAATTACCCCAGTCGTACCACCAAAAAAGGCCATTGGAACGAATACAGCAGTTAATACGCTAGTAATACCAACCAATGCACCAGAGATCTGTTGCATCGACTTTTCAGTCGCGGCTACAGGGTCCAAATGATCTTCCTGCATGACACGTTCAACGTTCTCGACCACGACAATTGCATCGTCGACCAGAAGACCAATGGCTAGTACCATCGCAAACATGGTGAGCGTGTTGATTGAGAAACCAAAAATATTAATGACTGCAAATGTACCTAATACAACAACAGGCACCGCAAGCGTAGGAATAATCGTTGCACGCCAGTTCTGTAAGAACAGGAACATGACAATAAATACCAAGAATACGGCTTCAATTAAAGTATGAACTACACTTTCAATCGAAAGCTTAATGAATGGCGTCGTATCATACGCCAGTTGATCTTTTAAACCATCTGGGTAGTTTTTACGAAGTTCACTTAAGCGTTCTTCAACGGCTGCCGCAGTATCGAGTGCGTTGGCACCTGTTGCAAGTTTAATCGCAACACCACCAGCAGCTTTACCATTAAATTTAGAGTCGAATTGATAGTTATCTGAACCGAGTTCAACACGAGCAACATCACCTAAGCGAACTTGAGCACCTGAGGCCGTATTTTTCAGAAAGATATTTCTAAACTGCTCAGGTGTTTGCAACATACTTTGAGCATTTACTGTTGCGTTCAGTACTTGACCTTTTACAGCTGGTGCACCACCCAACTGGCCTACTGCCACTTGCGAGTTTTGAGCATTAATTGCAGCAGCAACATCACTTGGCGTGACTTGTAAACTGGTCATTTTGGCAGGGTCTAACCAAATGCGCATGGCATAAGAACCACCAAAAACTTGGATTTCGCCTACACCTGCGACACGGCTCAGCGGTTCAGAAATGTTAGAGTTTACATAGTCTTTAATGTCGGCAGCAGATAAGCTTCCATCAGGAGAGTAAAATGCAAGAACCTGCATAAAACTCGCACCAGACTTAGTGACTTTTACCCCTTGACGTTGTACATCTTCAGGTAAAAGCGCTGTTGCCGATTGTAATTTGTTTTGTACTTGAACTTGTGCAATGTCTGGGTCAATCCCTTGCTCAAAGTTCAAGTTGATTGATGCTTGACCATTACCTGCACTGTTAGATGAAATATAACGCAAACCATCCAAACCATTCATTTGTTGTTCAATGATTTGAGTGACTGTATTTTCTACAGTTTGTGCAGATGCACCAGGATATGTCGCAGAAATTGTCACCGTTGGTGGTGCAATTGTAGGATATTGAGCAACAGGCATTTTGGTGAGAGTTAGAATACCCGCCAGCATAATGACCAGTGCAATCACCCACGCAAAAATGGGGCGATGAATAAAAAATTGAGCCATTCAGTCTACCCCTTATGCGTGTGAAGTAGCTTTTTGTTCAGTGTTAGATTCAGCTTGTTGTGCTTTTGGTTTTTCAGCAGAAGCTGGCGCCGATGCTTTTGGTGCTTCAGTTTGAGGTTGATATGGTTTTGCAGAAACGGTTTGTCCTGCTTTTACTTTCGCAATACCATCCACCACAATTTTTTCACCCGTTTTAATACCTTCAGTCACGATCCAATTCTGCCCCTGAACACCCACTGTGGTTACAGGACGTGCCTCAATTGCCCCTTTCGCATCCACAATCATGGCCATTGCTTGACCAGTTGGGGTACGCGTAATTGCCGCTTGAGGAATTAAAATTGCATTAGGTATCACACCTTGTACAATTTGCGCATTGGCAAACATACCTGGTAATAACAAGTGATTCGGATTTGGGAATACTGCACGAATTGTGACAGTCCCTGTTTCTGTATTTACACTGGCATCTGAGAATGCTAAGCGACCTTCAATTGGGTAGTAGCTACCATCTTCAAGTTTAAGTTTCACACGTGTGTTATTGCTGCTGTCCAAACTGCCTTTGCTGAGCTGCTGGCGTAGGCGTAACAATTCGGTACTAGACTGGTTAATATCCACATAAATTGGATCTAAACGTTGAATCGTTACTAATGGATCTGCCTGATTCGCCGTTACAAGTGCACCTACTGTTACCGTTGAACGGTTAGTTTGACCAGAAATTGGAGAGCGAATGGTTGAATAACCTAAATCTACTTCGGCATTTTTGACTTGTGCACGCGCAGCCGCAACTTGAGCATCAGCCACTCTAACTTGACCGACTAAATCATCATATTCTTGCTTCGAAACTGCATTGCTTGAAACCAGTTGTTGATAGCGATTGAGTTTTGTTTTCAGAGAGCTTAAGTTGGCTTCTTGTTGTAAGAGGGCAGCTTTTGCATTATCAAGTGTAGCTCGGTTTGTACGAGAATCTAACTCATAAAGTGCTTGACCTTCACGGACATAACTACCTTCGGCAAATAAGCGTTTCAGAATAATACCACTGGTTTGTGGGCGAACTTCTGATACTTCAAATGCTGTGGTTCTACCAGATAACTCTACAGACTGTTCGACGCTTTGCGGTTGCGCAACAATGATACCAACTTCTGTTGGCGGCATTTGTTGAGATGCACCAGCTTGCTGCGCATCTTTTTGATCTTTGCTACAACCAACAAGTGCAATACTTGTTGCTAATGCGCAAGCGGTGAGGGCCGGAGCCCAAAGCTTTGCAGACATCATTGTTCCACCTCGGTTAGATTATTATCTAAAAATTAATTTATTTTTGCTTCATAGAGTGTTGTAACACTATGTATAGCAGGGTAATCCAAATAAAACTTATGCCCCAACCTGCAAGAACATCAGAAGAGAAATGTACGCCCAAATACACTCTTGAGCACCCCATTAAAATGAACCATATAACTGCAAAACAATAAATATATGAGTATTTGGAGTGTTCACGGTATAAATAAATAACTAAACCACTTAAAGCAGCAGCATAAACACTGTGCGCACTTGGAAAAGAAGCCCCATAACTTTGAACCAAATGAAATATTTCAGGTGGGCGTGGTCTTGCAATCCAGTATTTAAGTAGCCAAGCAACGGCTCCGCTTCCAACAAGTCCTAAACAAATTAGCAAAATATATGTGTATTTTTTATACCAAGTTAGATAGAAACACCATAAAGTGGTAAAAAAAAGTACAGCTGGCATCCCCCCAATTGCTGATAGTAGCGTTGTTATTTGGTTTAAACTTTCAGTACGATGATGACTTGCCCATTCGACAATAGCCAGATCAAATGAAAGCAAACTGGGAGTGTTTAAAATCAAGACACTGAAAAATAACAAAAAACAACCAATAATAAGCAACAAGTACGGCATGCATTAACCTCTTGTTCGTTTAACCGGACTCCCCAGTTAACATTTGGGTCAAAGTGTACTTGTCAGTACACTTTTTTTCAAGCCTGTGTGAACTCGATTAAATTTCTCTATAGTAGTGTTGAAATATAACAAATCATTTACTTAAAGTTTTGTGAGTATTTGTAGTTTCGTCAACGACTAAAGGTGATTTTGGTGGCCAAAAGAAATCACTTGGACGTGTTAAAAAATGGGTCAGTACTAACTTTGCTAACGGTTTCCATTGCTCAAAACGAACGCGACGTGCCCTCAAAGCAACAATAATCGTGAGGGTGAAACTTACAAATAAGTTGGTTAGACCAATTAAAAGTACGCCTAAAAAAGATACAATAATTAGGCCAATATCAGGGCTATCATTAATATTCATGAGACCTTGTATAAAGTTGGCTGAGGCAAAGGCAATATGTCGAATATCTAAAGGGAGACCTAAAATAAAACCTAGAGTGCCCATGCTGCCGAGCATGATCCCAAAAATAAAATTACCCGCGAGCGCACCTAAATTTCGTTCTACATACTCTGCAAGCTTATTTAAGCGTTCTTGCCCTATATATAATTTCAATTTTTGATGTGCTTTAAGTCTAGGGCCAACTTTTCGGTAAACTGCCATATTATCGAAATATCCAGCAATTAACCCTGATAAGAACAGACATACCCCTGCAATGGCTGCATGTGGAATTGCTAAAGAGGTAAATGGATTTAAATCATGTAATGTTTTTGCCGCTTTGACATGATTCATTAACGGTTCATGTAGTCCTGTTTGCCATAGCCAAGCAATCAATGCCGCTGTTGGAATGGCTATAGAAATATTGCCAATAATTGCGATGAACTGGGTGCGAATAATATTAATAATTAAAGCGGCTAATTCAGCAATTTGAGCTGTCTTAGAGCCTTTGCGATGCTGTACGGTCGATGCAAGTGCGGCAGCGGTCATGGCCGGCTGTTTTGTTGCAACGGTACAATGTACAATATGAATAAGCATGAAACCAAAAGCATAATTCATGCTATACACAAACGCTTGCATAATCGGTGCCATGACTACACGAGAGGCTAAAGTTTTTAGGGTCGCCATGATGGCAATAATTACCCCAGCACCTGCAGCAGAGCGGTACATAGACCAAAAACTTTTTTTATCCGTACTTACATAGTGTTCACCCGTTTTACTTGCATTTTCAGTGACTTGTAATGCAATAAGTTCACTATTGTTTGCCAACAAGGCTCGAACACTACGTTCATTGTAAATCGCTTGGCTAATATCGGTGAGCAGGCTTCCTATCGCGTGGTAACGAAGCTCATCTTCTTCAACAATGATTTGCAAAAGGAGTTCAACCCGATCAAGACATTGCTCTAATAATGAGAGCAAATAGGTGAGGCTGATACTCACCCCAATCCTTTTGGTGGCACGTCGAATTTTTAAAACTACTTCTCGACATTGATCAATCATGACCAAGGCTTGTGAAGCATCGGGTGGTGCAATGACCGCAAATTCATCCCGATTTTGATGCAATTTTTTATAATGTTGAATAAATTCAATAATCTCACGATTTTGTTCTAAAAATGGAGATTCGTATTCAGTCAGTTCAGGTTGAGCGTTAATAAATTCAGGGTATAAGCCAATGCCACTAATTCGATATGAAATTACGGTAATTGCTTTAATCAGCTCACTTTTAATTTTGAGCTTTTCTTTCTGATTGCTATGCCCTTGATTTAAAAGTTGAAATAGCTGCTGCCAATTTTTTTCAGAAATTTGATCTAGCCAGTATTGGTCATTCGGCTGATGAAACACTCGTCGAACCAGTTCTTGAAGTTGGGTTTCATCATGGATTAAGGGTAAAAAGTGAGCACCTACACGCTGAGCCAACTGATTCCAAAAACCATCAAGCGATAAAATGCCTGTATCGGCAAATAAACTGGTTTGTTTGTATTGATTGATTAGGCGTAGAAGAAAACTTTGTAAGGTAATTGCAGCATGGGGTGTAAGTAAAAGGATTTGAATAAATTGCTGAAATTTTTGTTCTATTTCATCTATGTTCTTACTGTCACTGGGTCGAATTTGATTGACCAGTTCAATCAGCAAAACATCATCAACAGCCTGAGAAAGCTCAAGCTGTTGCTGCATGTTCCGCAATACATCATTAAATTGTATATGCATAAGCAAATAAGTAAGTCTACTTTATTGAATTCGGTGTAAAGCCAATTGTGCCAAATTAGATAATGCTTGACGATATTGTGTATCAGGCAAGGCCATAAGTGCTGCTAAAGCAGCTTCCGTTTCTTCTGTGGCGCGTTTGCGGCAATAATCTAATGCGCCAGACTGTTGTACGATGTCGATGACTTGATCGAGTTGTGCTGTACCACCAGTTGCAATACTCTTACGAATAATTTGGTGGTGTTCACCTGTAGTAAGTTGTAGTGCTGAGATGAGAGGCAAAGTGGGTTTACCTTCCATTAAATCATCGCCAATATTTTTACCAAGCGTTTCAGCATCAGATGTGTAATCTAAAATGTCATCAATAATTTGGAAGGCATTGCCAAAATGGCCTGCAAATTTTCTGAGGGGTTCACGGTATTCTGGTGTACCTGTAAGGATAGCAGCCCCTTCAGTTGCTAACTCAAATAAACGTGAAGTTTTACCGTGGATAATATCTAAATACGTTTGTTCATTGGTATCAGGTTGATGTTGAGCTTGTAGCTGTAATACTTCACCTTCAGCAATTTCACAGGTTCCTGTAGAAAAGTCTTTTAATAACATCATATTGTTCAAATCGACCAGTAAATCGAAAGAACGTGAGATCAGAAAATCACCGACTAAAACTGCTGTTTGATTATTCCATGTTGCATTTGCGGTTGGACGACCACGACGTAAACCAGACTCATCGACAACATCATCATGCACAAGCGTTGCAGTGTGCAACATCTCAATAATGGCAGCTAATTTTCGTTGTTGTGTTAAATCTTCAGCACCACAGGCTTTGGCTGCGAGTAAGCACATAATCGGGCGCATGCGTTTTCCGCCTGCTTCAACCACGTGTTTACTGACTGCCATCACTAATGCCACTTTAGAGGTAATTCCTTCATTAATAAATGTATCCATCTCAGCAAAGTCTTGAGCTACAGGGGCGAGAATATCTTGCTTAAAATCGATGGCCATAGGAATAGAAACCTCTATTGGTTAAGTGATGTTTGCAAAGGTAGCGTCATTATCTATAGTGTAATCAAAAATTAGAATCAAAAAATGACACAGTAAACAGGATTACTGATGTTCGATAATTTAGACAGGTTGATTACCATAAATACGTAAACGATGTTTTGGATGACATCAAAAATGTATCTGCTGACTATAGTAGCGAATTGATTTTAAAAATCTATTCTTTATTACACAGTCGTATGTGTTTCATTCTATTTTAATTTAACATGTTAGCGCTGCAAAACAAACTTAGGGCTAAGTTTAGGTTTTTTTGTGTAAGTGGCTTGTTGTTTATGCAATAATCACTTAAAATCTGTCCCCTTGTATAACCCCAGTGGCGGTCGTTTTAAGATCGATATATCCCTTTATCGGCACGGCGACACGGGCAAGTTGGAGTACATTATGTACGCAGTAATCCAAAGCGGTGGTAAACAGCACCGTGTAGTTGAGGGTGAAACCCTTAAAGTTGAATTATTGAAAGCTGAAACTGGCGCGACTATTACGTTTGATGACGTATTAATGGTTGTTAATGGTGGCAGCATTCAAATCGGTGCTCCAGTTGTAGCTGGCGCGAAAGTAACTGCAGAAGTGGTTGGTCATGGTCGTCACGACAAAATCCGTATCGTTAAGTTACGTCGTCGTAAACACTACCGTAAGCAAACTGGTCACCGTCAATGGTTTACCGAGTTAAAAATTACTGGTATCGCAGGCTAATCGCTAGGAGTATATAGACATGGCATCTAAAAAAGCCGGTGGCTCGACTAAGAACGGTCGTGACTCAAATCCTAAGATGTTAGGTGTTAAAATGTACGGTGGTCAAACTGTGACTGCTGGTAACATTATCGTTCGTCAACGTGGTACAGAATTCCACGCTGGTGCAAATGTTGGTATGGGTCGTGACCATACTTTATTTGCTACTGCTGACGGCGTAGTTAAATTTGAAGTGAAAGGTCAATTTGGCCGTCGCTATGTAACTGTTGAAACTGCATAAGTTTTAAAAGTTCAGAAAAACCCGCATTTTATGCGGGTTTTTTTATATTTTTTAGGTGGGTTTATTTTCAAAATGATTTAAGTCAAGCGCTGAACGGCAGCATTATTCTTCAAAACACTTTTCTTTACTAAGATATCTATAGTCACAAAATACCAAAAAATAGTGATGTACGTCACATTTATTTGAGCGTGTAATAGATGAAATAGGAGAAGGATAAGGAAGAAGGACATGAAAAAATTAAATCAAAATGTCTTCGGTGTTCCGAATAGTCAGATGACGAAAGCCTTAGAAAATAAGTTACAAAAAGAACAAAACCATATTAGTACTGCAGTATCTGCTGCCATGAATCTACAAGCACTTGAGCCAAATCATTATGTTCGTAAACAAAAGTTTGCTGTGCAAGTACTTCTTTTAAGTGCAATTTTAATGACAGCGAATACAAATGTTTTTGCAACCTCATGTAATTCTAATCAAGACACAGGGAGTTGTCCTGAGAGTGGAATACCAGGACCGACTGGTCCTACTGGTCCTACTGGTCCCGCTGGGGCTGATGGTTTAAGTGCATATGAAGTTGCTGTTGATAGTGGTTTTGTAGGTACTGAAGAACAATGGTTGGCATCACTTGTCGGAGCCACAGGCGCGACGGGTGCTACAGGGGCAACTGGTGAAACGGGTGCTACAGGCGCGACGGGTGCTACAGGGGCAACTGGAGCCACAGGTGCAACGGGAGCCACAGGTGAAACGGGTGCTACAGGCGCGACGGGAGCCACAGGTGCAACAGGAGCCACAGGTGAAACGGGTGCTACAGGCGCGACGGGAGCCACAGGGGCAACTGGTGAAACGGGTGCCACAGGCGCAACGGGTGCCACAGGCGCAACGGGTGCTACAGGTGCTACAGGTGCAACAGGTGCTCAAGGTATCCAAGGTGTAAAAGGTGATACTGGTGCAACGGGAGCCACTGGTGCTACAGGCGCAACGGGTGCTACAGGAGCCACTGGTGCTACAGGTGCTCAGGGTATCCAAGGTGTAAAAGGTGATACTGGGGCAACAGGTGCAACGGGAGCCACAGGAGCCACTGGTGCTACAGGTGCTCAAGGTATCCAAGGTGTAAAAGGTGATACTGGTGCAACGGGAGCCACTGGTGCTACAGGCGCAACGGGTGCTACAGGAGCCACTGGTGCTACAGGTGCTCAGGGTATCCAAGGTGTAAAAGGTGATACTGGGGCAACAGGTGCAACGGGAGCCACAGGTGCAATCGGTGCACAAGGGTTAAATGCTTATCAACAAGCTGTGGAAAATGGTTTTGATGGTACAGTGGTTGAGTGGTTGGCAAGCCTTAAAGGAGCCAATGGTACTACAGGAGCCAATGGTATTAGTGCTTATCAGTTAGCAGTAAACAATGGTTATGCTGGAACTATTACCCAATGGTTGGCAAGTCTGAAAGGTGCAAATGGAGCTGATGGTACAAATGGCATTACTCCAGAGGAAATGGCTGCTGCGGATACCACCATATTGAATCAAGCCAAAACTTATATAAACCAAGTTGGTCAGCAAACATTGAATGATGCAAAAGCTTATACTGATAGTCGAGTGAATGCATTGAATCGAGACCTGCGAGATTTGGAAGATCGGACATATGCTGCTGTAGCTTCTAGTATCGCAATTGCTTCTTTACCACAACCGACTGAAGCAGGTATGAGCATGGTGAGTGGCGGTGTTGGGTTCTGGGAAGGTGAGCAAGGTTATGCCTTCGGTGTAAGTGGTGTGACTGAAAATAATAAATATGTCTATAAAGTTGCGTTGACAGGTAATAGCCAAGGTGACTTTGGTGGCGGTGCTTCTGTAGGCTACCAATGGAAATAAGTGTGAATTGATCTTAGTAGCTCAAGCAGAAAAGCTCCTGAACTTCAGGGGCTTTTTTGCATATGAGCTAAAAAAAGATCTTCATCATGATGGATGTAGCACTACATTAAACATTAATATTTATACAAATCTTCTTATTTTCTCAATTATTAGCCGCTGGATTTGGTTTAAGATGGGGCTTTCAATAGATTGCGACATAGCAAATAAAAAAGGTGATGACATGAACATGCTTCGTAAAACCATGTGTGCTGTAGCATTGGGTGCAGTGACACTAGCGCCGATGATCAGTACTACTGTTTTTGCAGCACCTGTAGCGGCATCGGAGCAACAAGCAACTGCAAATTTGGTCAAGCAGTTAAGTGGTATTCAAAGTTTATCGGCTAATTTTGAGCAGACAACAAAGGCCTCAAGTGGTGCTAACAAGGCGCAAAAAAAAGGCTTAGCTGCGCAACATATGAACCAAACTTTTAAAGGGACGATGAAAGTTGCACGCCCAGGGAAATTCTATTGGGAGACAACCACACCAGCAAAACAAACCATCGTAACTTCAGGTAAAACAGTGTGGATTTACGACCCAGACTTACAACAGGCAGTTCGTCAAAGTCTAGATGAACAAGTCGCCAATACACCAGCGTTGTTATTATCAGGTAATACCAACCAGATTATGCAATCTTACCGCGTGACTCAACCGAATAAAGGAAAAACTTATTACACGCTTTATCCAAAGCGTGATGATGGTGCTTTCCAAAGTTTAACCATTAGTTTTGGTGGCAACAAAGCTCCGAATTTGATGATTTTACAAGACTCATTGGGGCAAACGACTTATGTGAAATTTAATAATGTTAAGGTGAATGCTGCAATTCCAGCATCGACTTTTAATTTTACTCCGCCAAAGGGTACAGATATTATTGATCAATAAATCTGAAAACCTATATCAAATGACGATTGATAAAAATGCAGCCTAAGTGCTGCATTTTTTACATTAATAATTCAATAAATGATCCCGATTGAAATATTCATTTGAATAAGTAGTCAATACGTCGGGCTACATTTTGTAATTTCATCTTAAAGTTAGAGTTTGTATAGTGAAATACATCGCTTGAGGATACTGAATATAAGGTTTATTTATGAATACTTACCAATTAAAACAACGAAATTTAGTTTTACCGCTGTTGTGTTCAGTGGTTTTATTTACAGGTTGTCAGCCGAAAGATGCTTCACAGAAATCTGTGGAAGCCAAAACTACAGCCACCGAAGCATCGGCTACGCAAGTCATTCCTGCAATTCAGGCAAAAGTCGTACCTGTTAAATTGGCTAAATCTGAAGCGTGTGAAACGGAAGGATGTACGCAATACGATATTCAAACGGTTGAAACCAATTTTAAATGGATTGATCAGTATTTTATGGATCGGATTAAAAAAGCCGACCCAATAGCATTTTCAGATCAACCTAACCAGAAAGTACGTATTGAGGAAGGGACACAGCCGGGTTTAAATCAAAGTTCGACTTATGTGCGTTATGTAGGGCAAAACGATAATTTCGCAACTTTTGCAATGCAAAGTTATAGCTATTCGGCTGGTGCGGCACATGGAATGTATCATCAAGAATTCGTAAATTTTGATCTGAGCAAGAAAAAACGTTTAGCACTACAAGATGTTTTAATTAAAGGTGTTGATGCACAAGTTTTAGATGCGCTATATGACAATAACCAAAATTGGTTGCAAGAACACAATATAGAAAAGGCAAAACTTCAACTTAGTGATAATTTTTATTATGGTGCAAATGGTTTGGTATTTGTGTATCCGCTTTATGAGCTCGCCTCTTATGCTGAAGGCATGAGTGAGTTGACATTGCCGTACTACACATTGAAAAAATTTGTACGCCCTGAATATTTACCAAGTTTGCCGCAATATCCTGAGCATTAAAAAATGCATGAATAAGTCTAATTGATGGATTATTGCCTGAATGTGGTGATGCTAGAACGTTGCTGACTGTATTTTTTGGCATGAACAGCTTACACTATAGCCAGTTTTTTTCTTTAGTAAAGACTGGCTATGATCGACCCGAAATTAATCAGAACAAATATTGAGGCTGTAAATTTAGCCTTGGCAAAACGTGGCATTCAATTGGATGTAGCAGAGTGGGCATCATTAGAAGCTCGCCGTAAAGATTTACAATCCAAAACTGAAGCGTTACAAGCTGAGCGTAATGCGGGCGCAAAACAAGTTGGTCAAATTAAAAAATCTGGTGGCGATGCATCGGAAATCATGGCACGTATGGGTGCTATTGGTGATGAAATTAAAGCTGCTGAGGTTGCTTTAGCTGAATTACAAGCGGAACTTGAAGCAAAACTTCTTTCAATTCCGAATATGCCACATGAGTCTGTGCCAGAAGGTAAAGATGAGAGTGATAATGTTGAAGTGTATACATGGGGCACACCACGTAGCTTTGACTTTGAGATTAAAGATCACACTGACCTTGGCGAATGGATGGGTGGTTTGGAGTTTGAAACTGCTACTAAATTAACGGGTTCTCGTTTTAGCGTCCTCAAAGGACCTTTAGCACGTTTACAGCGTGCTTTAACTCAATTTATGCTCGATACGCATACCTTGAAAAATGGTTATACCGAAGCCTATGTGCCATATTTAGTAAATGCTGATTCTTTACGTGGTACTGGACAACTTCCTAAATTTGAAGAAGATTTATTCAAATTACAGGGCGAAAAAGAATACTATTTAATTCCAACGGCTGAGGTGCCAGTCACCAACTTTGTCCGTGATGAAATTATTGATGCTGATCGTTTGCCATTAAAATATGCAGCGCACACGCCATGTTTCCGTAGCGAAGCTGGTTCTTATGGTCGTGATACGCGTGGTTTAATTCGTCAACACCAATTTGACAAAGTTGAGATGGTGCAAATTGTAAAACCAGAAGATTCTATGCAAGCCTTAGAAGAATTAACAGGTCATGCAGAAGGTATTTTGCAAGCGTTAGGCTTACCTTACCGTAAAATCACGTTATGTGGCGGAGATATGGGCTTTGGTGCAGCAAAAACTTACGATCTTGAAGTTTGGGTACCAAGCCAAAATACTTATCGTGAAATTTCTTCGTGCTCAAATATGTGGGATTTCCAAGCCCGTCGTATGAAAGCTCGTTACCGTGCCGATCAGAAAAAGACAGAATTTGTACATACTTTGAACGGTTCTGGATTGGCGGTAGGACGTACTTTATTGGCAGTGATGGAAAACTATCAACGTGCTGATGGATCGATTGAAATTCCAGCAGTATTGCGTCCATATATGGGTGGTGCTGAATACATCGATTAATTAATTATTCGATGGGTGTACATTTGTGCACGAAAATTGCTTTAGATGATCAGATGTAAATATTAGAGGTATTCCGTGGAGATATTTCCAATCTCTTTAAAGCTGCAACAGCAACCTTGTCTGATTGTCGGCGGTGGGCGTATCGCTTACCGCAAAGCGGTTTTATTGGCCAAAGCAGGGGCAACTCTGCATGTGATTGCACCTGAAATTGAACCAGATTTACTGACTTTGGTACAACAAACCCAAGGTCAGTATATTGCTGAAGATTTTCAGCAACAGGTCAATTTACGCGATTATCGCCTCGTGATCGCTGCAACGAATGATGCTGTTGTCAATCAGCAGGTGTTTGAAGCATGTGAAGCGGAAAAGGTTCTTGTTAATAGTGTAGATGACCCTCCACATTGTCGCTTTATGGTTCCTGCCATTATTGATCGTTCACCATTGATTATTTCTGTGGCAAGCAATGGCACATCTCCCGTTTTATCTCGCCAAATTCGGACGCAGTTAGAAACCTTAATTCCGCATGGGATGGGTAAACTGGCAGAGTTTTCGGGTAAATGGCGTACAACAGTAAAGCAAAAAATTACCAATCCTGATGAGCGTCGCATTTTTTGGGAAGATTTGTATGCAAGTCCACTCAAAGAGAGGGTGTTTAATGGCAATGAGGCTGAAGCCGATCAACTAATTCAACAGGCATTACAAGAATGGAAAACTCCGAAAGGGGAAGTCTATTTGGTCGGTGCTGGACCTGGCGATCCTGAACTCTTGACCTTAAAAGCATTACGCTTAATGCAACAAGCAGATGTGGTCATTTATGACCGTTTGGTATCACAGCCGATTATGGATTTATGTCGTCGTGATGCAGAAAAAATATATGTAGGCAAAGCGCGTTCTAATCATTCAGTACCCCAAGAAGGTATTAATGCATTATTGGTCAAATATGCGAGTCAAGGCAAACGTGTTTGTCGGCTAAAAGGCGGTGATCCATTTATTTTTGGTCGCGGTGGCGAAGAAATTCAAGAGTTGTTTGATGCAGGCATTACCTTCCAAGTGGTGCCAGGGATTACTGCGGCATCAGGTTGTTCAGCTTATGCAGGTATTCCACTGACGCATCGTGATTATGCGCAAAGTGTTCGTTTCTTAACAGGGCATCTCAAAGAAGGTTCGCCTGAGTTACCTTGGGATGAGCTGGTCTATGAAAATCAAACTTTGGTGTTGTATATGGGCTTGGTCGGCTTAGAAAATACTTGCCAACAACTGATTGCACATGGACAACGTCCCAATATGCCTGTTGCCTTGATTTCTAAAGGTACAACACCAGAGCAAAAAGTGGTTGTTGGTACTTTGGCGGATATCGCGAGTAAAGTGAGCGAACATCATATTCAAGCACCGACTTTAACCATCATTGGTGAAGTGGTGAGTTTACGTGAACAATTGAAATGGCAGTAACACGATTGCCATTGTTTCATTCCATCTGCTATTTATCTAAGATTGAATTGTTCTGATATGAACTGCTCATCGAAGATAAGGCAAAATTATTAAGTTGAGAAATGTTGTGATCCATGTTGTTTTATACGAGCCTGAAATTCCTGCCAATACAGGAAATATCATTCGTTTATGTGCCAATACTGGAGCGCAGCTACATTTGGTCAAACCTTTAGGTTTTGAGTTGGATGATAAAAAATTAAAGCGTGCTGGTTTGGATTATCATGAATGGGCACGCATGCAAATTTGGGAGAATATTGAACAATGTCTTGAATTTCTGGCGGCACAAGGTGTGGATAAAGATGCTATCTATCCTTTAACGACTAAAGGAACTGAAACACCACATACTTCTGATTTGAATCGACCAGTTGCATTATTAATGGGACCAGAAACACGTGGTTTACCTGAACATGTGCGTTTAATGTTTCCACAGCAACATTGGATTCGTTTACCAATGGCAGCCAATTCTCGCAGTTTGAATTTATCTAATGCCACTGCGGTAATTGTCTATGAAGCATGGCGTCAGCAAGGTTTTAAGCAACTAGCAGAATAATAAAGTAACAAAAATAGCAGAGTCGATTTAAACCGACTCTGCTTGTTCTTGGCGCTGATCAAAACCCTGTCTTGATTTTAAGACTTTCCCCATATTGGCTTCGACCCAATCTTTCATTAAATAGGCATTTTGCACAAAATCTTTGCCTATTTCAGTCAGTGCATATTCAACACGAATGACATTGTCTTCATGAATAGTACGCGTTAAAAATCCATCACGTTCTAATATTTTTAATTTTTGTGAGAGTACTTTAGGTGAAATCCCTAGAATATTCTTTTTCAATTCATTGAAATGCTGAGATTCCTGATCTAGCGTATATACAATTAATAAGATCCATTTATCTGCAAATTTTTCAAAAAAAAGTCGTGCAGGACAATCAGGGTGAAAAATATTAAATTTCAATGGCTTATTCATAACTTATCAACCTCATTGATTGCATTTTTGCACTTTAATATCAATTTTTACACCAGTTACCTTGTGGTAACTAATTGATACTAGGTTTCAAAAGTGTATCATAAATGAATCAAGATTGCGCTACTGTTATCAATAAGGGCTGTATTGCAATCACCAATCATTATTTGGATGGTTATGCAATGAAAGTTACAGATGCTGTTGTTTTTGTTACAGGTGCTAATCGCGGACTAGGTTTGGCAATTGCACGTGAAGCACGTAAACAAGGCGCAAAAAAAGTCTATGTTGCCATGCGCCAAGTTGCAGGGTTTCAAGAAGAAGGTTTAATTCCTGTGCAACTTGATGTGAATGATGAGCAATCGATCCAGCGCGCAGCGCAAACCTGTGCTGATACGAATATATTGATCAATAATGCAGGCATTGCACTGTTAAATACGCATCCAGTAGACACCAATATTATTGATACAACCCATAAAATTTTAGAAACCAATTTGTTTGGCATGATGAGGGTTACGCAAATATTTTCGCCTATTTTGCAGCAGAAACAACAAGGTTATGTGGTGAATATTTTGTCGGATGTCTCTTGGGAGCCGAGTACCTCATTAACAGGTTATGCAATTTCTAAAGCTGCTGCATGGTCTTATACCAACTCATGTCGTCAATGGTTATCTCAGTTTCATATTCAGGTGATGGGTGTTCATGTTGGATTTATTGATACAGATTTAACCCGATCATTACCTCTTACTAAGTTTAGCCCTGAGTTTGTTGCAGAACAGATTTTTGAAGGGATTCAACAAAATGCTTATGAAGTTCTGGTGGGGGAGAGAACCCAAAGTTTAAAACAAGGCTTGAGTGACGTCGTGGCAAGTTATGTCAAACTCAAACCTGATCAGATTTAGCAAAAAGTCATGTGATTGCATGAGTGTATTAAAGTTTAAAAATATTTGATTTAAATAGAGGAAAACAAGATGTCTAATATTTCTGTGGTTTATTTTTCTGGTTATGGTCATACCAAAGTGATTGCACAAACCTTTGCTCAGGAAATTTCAGCAAATTTAATTGAAATTGATGCAAATGGTGATATTCAGGAACAGGATTGGGCGACACTTGATCAATCAGATGCGATTGTGTTTGGTGCACCTACCTATATGGGAACTGCCCCTTGGCAATTTAAAAAGTTTGCTGATGCAACATCGAAAAAATGGTTCACGAGTGAATGGCAAGACAAAATTTTTGGTGGATTTACCAATAGTGCCAGTTTAAATGGTGATAAACAGGTCACGTTAATTCAGTTACAAACTCTTGCTTCTCAGCATGGCGGAATTTGGGTGAGTTTGGGCTTATTGCCTGCAAATAGTAAATCAGCAACCCGTGAAGATGTAAATAATTTAGGTGGTTCGGTTGGCTTATTGGTCCAAACACCTTCAGATGCGAGTGTTGATGAAATTCCTGTAGGCGACCTCAAAACTGCTAAAGCTTATGCACAGCGTATTGCCAAGATTACTAACAAGTTTTTGGCATAAACCAACATAAAAAAAAGACGCATCAAGCGTCTTTTTTTACGAGAATTAATGATGATGATCATCAAATTCATTATGTTGCGGAGCTGGTTGTTTGAACCCTTTGGTTTTATAACCTAAGTATAAGATCCCAAACATTGCCCACCACAAACCATATTTCAAAGCAGTTTCTTCAATTTCAAGCCACATGGCAAAAATACTTAAGAAACCTAGCATTGGAATAACCACAAAATTAATAATTTCTTTGGCAGATTTTGTACGGCCATCACGTAGTGCATAACGTGAAATCACCGATAAATTCACAAAAGTAAATGCTGTTAAAGCACCAAAACTAATCATTGAAATTACAATATCAAGGTCCATAAAGCCTGCTGTTAAAGCAACTAAACCGACAATCAAAATATTGTAAGATGGTGTATATGTTCTTGGGCTGATATGACCAAATACTTTTTTATTGATGACGCCATCACGACCCATCACATACATTAAGCGTGATACGCCCGCATGTGCAGAAATACCTGATGCCATAACCGTCACAATTGCAAAATACAATACGGCTGTTTTGAAGGCTACACCGCCCACAGCCTGTAAGATATCTGGCTGAGTTGCTGCGACATCTTCAAAGTAAGTTTTAGGATCATTCGGGAAGTAAATTTGCATGAAATAAGTGCTGATGATGAAAATCACACCTGCAAATAATGCCGTCATGAAAATAGCTTTAGGTAGCGTTTTTTCAGTATCTTTGGTTTCTTCTGCTAAAGAACTTAAAGAGTCAAATCCTGTGAAAGAGAAGCAGAGTAAAGTTGCACCTGTAATTAATGCACCAACAGTGGTCATCTCGTTCCAAAATGGTTCAAGGCTCCAGAGCTGATATTTAGCATTAACCAAAGTGCCATCTGCATTCACGCCACCAGCCAGTAATTGATACACCATCCATGTAAAGTATGCAATTACACCCAACTGAACGAAAACAATCAGACTGTTAAAGTTGGCAACAAAACGCGCACCACGTAAGTTTACCCCTGTCATCAGTGCAGTAAGACCCACAACCCAAACCCAATGATTCACATCTGGAAATAACGCTTCTAAATAAATCACCGCCAGAACGATATTCACCATTGGCGATAATAAATAGTCTAACCAAGATGACCAACCCACCATAAAACCGACATTAGGATGAATAGATTTTTGGGCGTAGGTATAGGCAGAACCAGAAGAAGGGTAGCGACGGATCATGTGCCCGTAACTTACTGAAGTAAATAGAATTGCAACCAAGGCAATAATATAAGAGGTCGGAACATGATAATGGCTTTCTTCAGATACTAACCCGAAAGTATCAAACAAGGTCATTGGCTGAATATATGCTAAGCCAATAATGACGATGTGCCAAAATCCAAGCGTTTTTTGCAGTTTAGCTGCCGATTGAGTCCCAGAGTTATTTGTCAACGGCGTTATCCTCTTAATCGTTGATCAAGGATCAGTCATGTTTATAAGGATCGTTTGAGACGAACGATCCCCCCTACGAATAAAATAAAGTGCGCCAATCTATCCTAAATTGATGTCACTTGTCAGTAATTTTGTAGAATTTTTAGCAAATTCTCTGCCAAATAGGTAAAAATTAGATGACTAATGTGTCATTTATAAAAAAGCCCGATGTTAGAACATCAGGCTTTTTATTTATTGAATTTCTACCATGCTTTTTGAAGGATAGATCTTAAATCTTCAAAGGATGCTTCTTTGGGATTATAGATGATGGAACCATCGTTTAAGGCTTTTTCAGCCACTTCATCTAATTGAGCTTCGGTGACTTTACCCGTTTCTTGTAGCGTTCTTGGTAGTTTGGTCAGGCTGAACAAGCGGTCACGCATGGCTTGAATGGTCGTGATGGCTTTATCCGCACGTAAATGTGCTGGGGTTTGTGCATAAATATCTGCTCCTGTAAGAGGAAGGAGTAGATCTGCGATTTTGTCGCCATTCACTTCTTTGTTGTATTCGAGTACATAAGGCAAGAATAGATTCATGCATAGGCCGTGGGGGAGGTGAGCAACAGCACCGAGCGCATGGCCTAAAGAATGAACCAGACCGACCATAGAATTAGAGAAAGCAATGCCTGCCATTGTAGATGCTTGCGCCAGTTCTAAACGACCTTGTGAATCATTAAGGTTATCTAAAACATTAAATAAATTAGTGCTAATTTTCTTAATCGCAGCCGTTGCATAAGCATCACTGATCGGGTTGGCTGCCATGCACGTGTAGGCCTCAATTGCATGAGTAAGTGCATCCATTGCCGTCATCGCAGTTAAATGCGGTGGCAAAGTAAGCGTCATGCGTGGATCAAGAATTGCAGCATGCGGCATAAGGTAGTATGAAGCAAATGCCATTTTTACATTCTTGGCTGTGTCGGATACAACTGCAACCATGGTCACTTCAGAACCTGTGCCTGATGTGGTTGGAATTACAAAGAAAGGTTTTAAAGGCTTAGGTAAGTTGTGTGCACCTGAATATTGCAGTAAATCATCACCGCCTTCACTGACTAAAATATTAGTGGCTTTCGATGTATCAATCACAGAGCCACCACCAACGGCAATAATCGCATCACATTGGTTTTCACGATATAAAGCAGCGGCACGACGCACAGTATCTAAACTTGAATCTGGGGGTACATCATCAAAAATACAGCCAATCACTGCATCGGTCGATTCAAAAGCAGCTTCAATAGGGGCTAATAATTTGTTACCACGTACGCCTTTGTCGGTAATGATCATAGGGCGTTTGGCGCCTAAAGTCGCAAGTTCAAAAGGAATATGCTCTAACGCAGCATTACCTGCAATAACTTTAACTGGGCAGAAAAATTCATAATAAGGCTTTGCCATGTTATGCACTCCGTTTGAAATATGATTGAGCCACTTTAAGATAAATATTGGCTGCACCAGTCAGCTTTTCTTTTAGGCTAAGTTCGTGTGGGTATTGTTTCACTGCAAGTTCAGCCAGTAATTTTGGTAAAATCAACGCTTCCATTTTATTCAAGCAACGAACTAAACGAATGGCATAAGATAAATCGCCATCGGCAATCATTCGGTCATTGGCAAATGCTTGAGCGGTACTTTCCTGAAAAGAAAAGACTAAAAAGGCATGACTGAGATGCTTGAAGGTAATGGTGAGGTCTGGTTTTTGCTCAGTGTCATTCAATAATAACAATTGATGATCATCGGTGACTTTGGCAATAAAAGCGGGACCATGCGGGAATACTTTCATGGACAATACGAAATTTGCAGGGAATTTTGCAACTTCCTGCCGAACTTCATCATCCACCTGACTTGCCATAACCAATCCTCTGCCAATCACATCCATCATGAGTTTGACATAGGCGAGCTGTAAAGCAGGTTTTACTGATTTGTTTAAAATCACTTGCTTATCCCTTAGTTTTAGAGTCTTTTATTTTATTTAGAGTAAATACTCTAATTTATTTTACTACGTAAAGTAAAGTGCTTATTGTTGAACAATTTGAACTTTATTAAAGTACCCGCTGTTTTCTAAAGTTTCAATGATATCGACGCATAAGTTTTCAAAACTTGGTGGGTTTTGTTGAATTAAGTCATGAATGCGTACCATTTCTAAGCCTGCATAACCACATGGATTAATGGTGTGAAAACCGGCCAAATCACAATTAATATTGAGTGCTAGTCCGTGATAACTGCGCCCACGACGAATTTTAAACCCCAAAGAGCCTATTTTACGTTCATTTACATACACGCCAGGTGCATCGGGTTTGGCATAGGCTTTAATCCCGTATTTTTTCAACAACTCAATCATCAAGTTTTCTGCATACGACACCAGCGTTCGCACATTCCAACCAAGACGATTTAAATCGAACATGAAGTAAGCCACCAATTGACCTGGGCCATGCCATGTCACTTGTCCCCCTCGATCTGTTTGTACTACAGGAATGTTTGAAGGAATTAAAATGTGTTCTGGTTTGCCTGCTTGCCCTTGAGTGAGTACATCGGGATGTTGTAATAACCATAGTTCGTCAGGCGTTTCAGCATCGCGCTGTTCGGTCAATTGTTTCATGTCCTGAAAGCGATCGGCATAAGGGGTAAGCTGAGTAAATTGACGAATGATTAAAGTCGGTTTGAGTACAGCATCAGTCACGTCGACAGCATCCTTAACAAGATTTGAATGTGAACTAAATTATAAGCTGAGCGGAGTCGGATAGGGAGATATATCTAAAATGGAATAAAAATTGATATAAAAAAACACGCAATTCGCGTGTTTTTTTGAGTACTTATAGTGCAGTTTTAATTAATGGGCAAGCCGCAAGATCTGCATATAACTGATGGACTTGTTCTAGCTCTTCAAAGCGTAATTGCGCAGTGAGAGAGTGATATTTACCTGTCCGTGATGGTTGTACTTGGATCGATTCACCATCAAATTCAGGGAAATGTTTTACTAAAATTTCAACTACAGCAACACGTAACTCAGTGCCAGCAAGACCAATGAGTTTAATCGGGTAGTCCATTGGGAACACCCAAAGATGTTCTTGTAATTCACGAGATGGTGTGCGGTCTAACATAGTCATGAGCGTCAGTCCCCCTTATTTCAAACGCCTGCGAGAGTGCAGGCGTTAGGTGTTGCTCTTAAATACATAATGGAGACAAGCGATAAAATTTCAAGCCTCCATCGGATCTTTACAAATTAGTCGTTTTCTAGGAATGAACGTAAATGTTCAGAACGAGAAGGATGACGTAACTTACGAAGTGCTTTGGCTTCAATCTGACGAATACGTTCACGTGTTACATCAAACTGTTTGCCCACTTCTTCCAAAGTGTGGTCGGTTGGCATATCAATACCAAAACGCATTTTCAAAACTTTCGCTTCACGTTCAGTCAAGTTTTCAAGTACTTCACGGGTTGCTTCTTTGAGACCTTCTGAAGTTGCAGCATCGACTGGAGAGGTGATGTTGCTGTCTTCAATAAAGTCTCCCAAATGCGAATCTTCATCATCACCAATTGGTGTTTCCATAGAAATCGGTTCTTTGGCAATTTTGAGGACTTTACGAACTTTAACTTCGTCCATTTCCAAACGTTCGCCGAGTTCTTCAGGTGTAGGCTCACGCCCCATTTCTTGAAGAAGCTGACGAGATACACGATTGATCTTGTTGATGGTTTCGATCATGTGTACAGGGATACGGATGGTACGTGCTTGGTCTGCAATCGAACGAGTAATCGCCTGACGAATCCACCACGTTGCATAGGTCGAGAATTTATAACCACGACGGTATTCAAACTTATCTACTGCTTTCATCAAGCCGATGTTACCTTCTTGAATCAAGTCCAAGAATTGTAAGCCACGGTTAGTATATTTTTTGGCAATCGAAATAACCAAACGAAGGTTGGCCTCAACCATTTCCTTTTTCGCACGACGAGCTTTCGCTTCACCAACTGCCATTCGTTTAGAAATGTCTTTAATGTCTTTAACATTCAAGCCCAAATCTTTTTCGATATCGGCAATTTTTTGTTGGAAAGCAAGCACATCAGGACGAACTTTTTCCAAATGAGCTTTATGTTCAGCAGGGGCTTTGGCAATTTGTTCATCTAACCAAGCAAAGTTAGATTCTTGACCTGGGAATGATGTACGGAATTGAGTACGATCCATACGACCACGACGAACTGCATAGCGCATCACTTCACGTTCCGAGGTACGAATTTGGTCATGGGTGCCACGGATCATTTCTGAAATGATATCAAATAGACGCGGAGTAAATTTGAACATCATGAACACAGTTGCAAGGGCTTCAAGTGCCGCTTTAGCTTCGTCGCTATTACGACCATGTTTAGCAATTACCGTTTTGGTTTCTTCCCAAGCATTTGAAAGTTCTGCAAAGCGCACTTTCGCAACTTCAGGATCTGGACCTGAATCACCTTCAGAATCGTCATCACCTTCAGACTCTTCATCTTCGTCATCGTCATCCAGTTTTACGTCTTTAGTTGACTTGGTTGAAGCCTCTTCTTCATCTTCAATTTCTTCAGCTTCATCTTCTAAGACTTCTGGAATGTCATCATCGGTTTCAGGGTCTAAATAGCCTGATAAAATATCTGCAAGGCGACGTTCGCCTTCTAGAAAATCATTATATTCTTGTAAAACGACTTCAACTGCATTAGGCCAGTAAGCAATAGAATGCAGAACATCACGAATACCTTCTTCGATACGTTTCGCGATGCTAATTTCACCCTCACGGGTTAAAAGCTCAACCGTACCCATTTCACGCATATACATACGTACAGGGTCAGTGGTACGACCAGGTTCGTTTTCTACAGAGGCAAGAACGGCAGCAGCTTCTTCTTCTGCAACTTCATCGGCAGCTTCTGCATTGTCTTCGAACATTGTATCGTCAGATTCGGGTGCACGTTCGTGTACAGGAATACCAACGTCTTGAAGCATCTGAATAATGTCTTCAATCTGTTCGCTTTCAGTAATCGAGTCTGGGAGATGATCGTTAACCTCGGCATAAGTTAAGTAACCTTGTTCTTTGCCTCGGCTAATCAGAGCCGCTACTTGCGAAGTAGGGGAAGTCATATCGCTCATCTTTGCTCACTCTTGGTTGAATCTGTGACTGTGAAAAACCGTGCTGGATAGCTCAGTTTGCTTCATAAAATTATCTATAAACTGCAATCTATCTCATCAGGAATAATCAGCCAATTAAGCCGCCTGATAAAATATTCAATATAAATTTAAGGATAAAGATGGGGGTGAAATTGTTATTTTCAAGTTCATCCCTTGCGCTTGTCAGTTCAAAATTCAAAACGTAGAATCAAAATTCATTTTGAATTTAATGTCAAAAAACTAAAAGACGCAGGGTGGATTATATCATGCCATAAAAACTGGTTAAAAAGAAAGGCTAAAACTCCAATTAAATGCAATAAATTTAAATAAAACTTGACAAGGTTTCGGAAGAACGATAAATAGCGCCTAGACCCATTATATTTTTATTCTGAGGTAGTTTGAGTGTCTTCAACAGATTTTGAATTAGATGATAACTACGGTGATGATGACGTCAATTTTGACGAGGCATCAGGCAAGATTAGCGCAAAAGAGTCGCTGGAAAAACGTCGATTAATTGATGACCTACTCGCACAACGCCGTTTAGAGCGCGAGTTAAAAGATTTTGATTATGATATAGACGATGACGACGATTTCGATGATGAGGATGATTAAAACTCACGATGAGAATCGCGTGTTGAAAATGTTATGCTACGTCTTACAATTTTAAGCTTGGATATAAAATGAGTGCTTTAGATTTAGACCTATTGAGTGAATATCTAGATGGTGACCAAAATGAGCATGGTCTAGATTTCGCAGCGACTCATGGTTTTTTATGTGCAATTGCTGTTGGTCCGCAATTTGATCGCTGGTTGGATGAACTTTTTGAGGGTAATCAGAAAAAAGTTCCTGCTGAGATTATTGCACAAGTTAAATCTTGGCTAGACAGTATTCGTCAAAATTTGGCGAATGAGGAAGGAATTGAATTTCCTTTTGAAATTGAAGAAGCTGACGTAGAGTCAAGCTTAGGGGACTGGAGTGTTGGCTTTGTCGATGCGATGTTCTTAAATGAAGAAGCATGGTTTGCACCAGAATACGAAGAACAATTGGTTGATTTAACTTTACCAATCATGGTGTTCAGTGGTATCGACGAAGAAGATCCGCAAATGGAATCATTCCGTCGTAATGGTCAATTGATGGATGAGTTAGCGGAAGAAATTCCAGATAATTTGAACGAATTATATTTGATGTATCATACACCAGCCTAATACATCATGATGTTCGACTGTTCGTGAAATATTTGATTTATCGTAAAATAAAAAACGTCCCTAGTGGACGTTTTTTTATTTCAAAACTTTATAATTGAGCTTCTCTAGCTCAATTATTTTGGATTAGTGAACAAGCAATAAACCCAGACCTAAACAACTCAGGATACTGCCAATTAAACGGTTAATAGTCATTTGTTGCTGTAAGATTTTATTTCTAATGGCAGGTGTGGAACAAAATAAGGAAATGAGCATAAACCAAAAGAGGTGGCTAACAGAGATAAAAACTCCGTATCCAATTAAGGTTGACGTATGATTTTGGTTTGAGAGTAATTGTGTGAAGATGCTCATTACAAACAAGGTGGTTTTGGGATTTAAGCTATTGGTGAAAAAACCTTGTCTGAATGCTTGCCAGCGCTGAGCTGCGTTCGATGCTGTCAGTTCAACAATAGGACGTTGTGTAAAGGTTTTATAGCCGATATACATCAAATAAAGCGCACCGACATATTGAATAACATCAAGAAGATTAGGCATATGATGTTTTAGAAAACTCAGACTTAACAGGCTATACCCGATGTGTATCCATACAGCGCAGGCGATACCATAAGCTGAATAGATGCCACTTTGGCGACCATATAAATAACTATTACGGCTAACGAGAGCAAAGTCAGCCCCAGGGCTGATGACGGCTAGTAATGTGATGATCGAAATCGCTATTATTTCATTCACTCATAGATCCTTATTTGAATTGAACTAAAGGATTTATATATTTTTCATATATTTGATATATTTAAAATTGACTTTATTTCGTATAAATGGATGAGTTTTTGGAATGATTGAGCGATGCTCATTGAATTCCCTTAAGTTTTTTTATTATATCGCACGCTATGAGAGTGTAACCGTTGCTGCGGAAAAGTTATGTGTGACGCAAAGTGCTGTGAGTAAACAATTAAAAAACTTAGAAGAAACTCTAGGCTGTGATTTATTTATTCGAGAAGGAAAAAAGTTACACCTAACGACAGAAGGAAGAACATTACTGATATGTTGTGAGCAAGTTTTTCCGCAAATTGATCAATGTTTGCAGCAGCTTAAAAAGCAGGATCACAGCAAGCAGCCGCTAATTTTGTCTTGTGAACCGACTATAGCGATGAAATGGCTTATTCCGCGTTTGGTTCAGTTTAAACAGCGTTATCCTGAAATTGATATTAGTCTATTAACAGGTGGTGGCAATCCTAATTTTAAAACACAAAACATTGATTTGGCTCTTAGGCGGAATGATTTTGATTGGGGGAAAGCAATATATAGTGAAAAGACTGCAGATGAGTACATGGTGTGTATTTCTAGCCAAAACCAGATTGAATCCATTCAACAATTGTTTGTTTCTGGTTCTCGAGAAAAAATGTGGTCTCAATTGCACGACCATTTTAAAGTTCAGTTACAAGAATATGAAAAAGTATCTTTAGAGCACTTTTATCTTTGTATAGAAGCTTGTTTGGCGGGTTTAGGGGCAACTATCGCATCAGTATATATGATTGAAAAAGAATTTGACTTTCAAATACTTAAAATGCTTTGCCCTGTGATTGAAGATGGTTCTGCTTATTATTTGCTTTCTTCATCACCATTTGAAGATGATCCTCGTAAAATTATTTTTAAGCAATGGCTTATTGAAGAAATGCAAATGACTCAATCTAAATTTAGTATGCAAAAAGTAGGCAAGGGTTCGTAATTAGAAGGGAAATTATTGTATTTTTCTTAAAAAATAAGCAGCATACCAACCATAGGCAAAATGGAAAATGATGCCATGTACTGCGATTAAACACAGCATGGTGAGTGCTGAAATACCTAGACCTGCTTCATCGGCAGTTTTTAAAATTTGCTCTGCATTAGGGTTCATTAGTACCAAGAAAAATACAAAGAAACTCGCGATGATAATAGCAATCGCACTACAGCCCCAAACCAATTGAATTTTTTCATCACTGCTGGGCAGGCGTTGTTCTTTTTTGACAAAATGACTTGCGCTTAATAAGGCGGAAGCAATCAAAGCTGGAATTAGGGTGATTCCACCTAAATGTAAACCAAAAATCAGAATAGCTACAAGAATCACTAAAGCGATACTATAAATTGCAGCAAAATGTTTTAAATAATGCTTCATGTAAATCCTTAAATTAAATCAATTTAGTCTTTATAATGTTGTTTTTTTCTTTGATGTCGGCGATATAAAATCCATGAAATGGTTAACAAGGCAAGACTAAGCATCACATAGCCTACTTGGCTAAAAATTTGATGCATCAGAGCTTGGTTTTCACCAAAATAAAAACCTACACAGGCTAAGAAACTGGTCCAAATAATGGTGCCTAAGCTGCTGTAGAACATGAATTTCCAGAATGGCATCCGACTCATGCCAGCAGGAATACTAATAAGTGAGCGAACAGCAGGAACCATACGACCAAAAAAGACGATGCGGTGTCCATAATGTTCGAACCAGTCTAGGGCAGTTTTAACATCGGTTGATTTAACAAAGAAATATTTGCCATATCGGTCAACGAAGCGAAAGATAGTTGCATGATTAAATTTATAACCAATCCAATATAGAACTGCTGCGGCTACTAGAGAGCCAATACAACCCGCAATAATCACACCAATGAGTCGTAGCTCACCCTGTGAGGCGGTATAGCCAGCAGAAGGCATAATAATTTCAGATGGTACAGGGGGGAACACATTGTCCAAAAACATCAGCAGGGCAATACCGAGATAGCCTAGTTGCTCCATAATGGATAAGACCCAATCTTTAAGTCCCATAGTGTTTTTTAATATAATCTATATGTTGATGCTTAGAATAATTGTTGTTTAAATAAATCGCAATGACTTATTAGTTAACGAGCCTTTGTATTGCAAATTTAGATTTTAGTAGTTGTACGCATGTATAGAAGTAAGAGTTAAGAATTATAATTAAGGAATAGTTAACTCAATTTAATTGGTTCATATTAATTTAAATTTAGTCATTTTGTGAACGTAAGACCTATCTTATTTATTATTGTTATGTGGAATTATAAATAGAAAGGTCTGTATAATTACTGCCCCAACTTGCGCATATTTGCAATAGTGGATAAAAATATTTAATAGAGTGATCTCATGCATTTTAATAAAAAAACAACACCTAAACTTAGTTTATTATTCTCATTATTTTTACTTACTGCTTGTGGAAGTAATAATGATTCATCAACGGAGGCGGGTGTAAAACAATCTAATCAGACCGATAAAATCACATATAGTACAGTGTCAGGTACAGCATTTGCGGCATCTGCTTTAAAAGATGCAGTGGTGACTGCAATCTGTAAGGATGGTGTCGGTTTTAAAAATACAGTGATGGTTGACGCGGAGGGTAAGTGGCAAGGGGAAGTTGATAGTCGTAAATTTCCATGTCGTTTAGAAGTTAAGGCGAACGGAGAAAGTTACCATGGTTATGTTGGTCAAGAGGGTAGTGTAAACATTAATCCCTTTACGGATATAGCGATTACCTATGCAAGTACTCAAATGCCTGCCATATGGTATCAGTCTGGTGAAATAATAGTCGATCAATTGAAATTAGCGAATTCAGCTTTAGTCAAAGAGTTGATAAAAAAAGAATATGCTCTTGATGGTGAAGTTGATGTCTTTAATACGATCATTGCAACAGATAATCCTATTCACCAAGCCATTCAATCACTATTAGAAGCAATTCAGAGTGGTAAAAGTATTCAAGATTACAATGCATTATTAACTTTAGTTAAGGATGGTAATTTATCTTTATTACCGAAGAGTGCTACGATAATAGAAAATAAGCCTCCAATCATCTTTAAGTTTAATACGAGTGCATGTCAATTGTTACCAGCAGTAGATAATATGCAAAATTATAATAAGTGTTCAGACAAGGTTGTTGATGATTTTACAGAAAATAATTTAGTTGATGTGAATTCAGATGAGAAATGTATACTTGCCAAACAAAATGGTATTGTGACCTTAACGAAAGGTAGTCAGGTCGTATCCGCATTACTTGATCAAGAGCAAGAGGATGGTTTGGGACTTTATTTTGATGAAGATGGTTTGGTTCTTTCTGATTTAATGGTAAACACTGGACCATATACAGATATTAATACATATTCTCAAGTGGGATTAAGTTTCGATGAGGATTTGAAATTAAGATCTGTAGCAGCAAAATCTCCAACAGTTCCTACAATAAACTGTGTGAGTGTGGAATTTAAAAAGCAGATGAACCTTAATTAGGTTACTGTGGTTAAATTTGCGTTAAACTGGAAAAAATAAGGTCATCAATAAGATGACCTTATTTTTTAAATTAAAGGCGTTTACGTTTTGCCGCTGCAATTTGAGATTGACGCATACGGAAACCGTCTTTCTGCTTATCCGTGGTTTTATCTACGCAATATTTGCAAGATACACCATGTTCATAACTTGGCTCTTCAACCTCAGTCGGTAATAATGGCCAACCACATGCATGACATTTAATATTTTGACCTTCTTCAACGCCGTGAGTCACTGCTGTACGACCGTCAAATACAAAACATTCGCCTTCCCACATGCTTTCTTCAGCTGGAGTTTCTTCCAAATATTTTAAAATACCACCTTTCAGGTGATACACCTCTTCAAAGCCTTCTTGTAAAAGCAAAGAAGTAGATTTTTCACAACGAATACCACCTGTACAGAACATCGCAATTTTCTTGTCTTTATGCTGTTCAAGGTTTTTCTTTACGTATTCTGGGAACTCACGGAAAGTTTCAGTTTGAGGATCAATCGCACCTTTAAAAGTACCCGCTTTATATTCGTAATCATTACGAGTATCGATTAAAATCACGTCATCACGCGCGATCAGTTCGTTCCATTCTTTAGGATCTAGGTAGTGACCAACTAAATCACGTGGCTTAACTTCTACGCCCAGAGTGACAATTTCTTTTTTGAGTTTGATTTTCATTTTACGGAATGGTTTTTCAGAGCTAGTCGACTCTTTATATTCCATTGCGTTGAAGCCTTCATCTAAAAGAAATTGATGAACAGCATCAATTGCCGCACGGTCACCTGCAACGGTACCGTTAATTCCTTCGTCTGCAACAATGAGAGTACCACAGAGGTTGATAGAATTTACCAAGTCTAAAAGACGCTGTTGTAAATCAGCAGAATCTTGAACTTCTTTGAATTGATAAAGTGCGGCAACCACCCAACCAGAGGTCGCTTGCTGTTCTACAGGTGCAAGCTGTTCTACAGTAGCGTTCATGGAGTACTCCAAATATAAACGAAGGATAAAATTTAAGGCGCGTATTTTAGCGCGATTTGTGAGAATAAGCGAGAAAACCCATTAAGAATTATGGTTTTTTAATACGCTTAGAAAAGGTATTATGCTTGAGCGGTTTTTAATAGATGTTAAAAACTTCGAATATCATTTTTACGATAGTATCTTGCTGATTTTAGGAGTTTATTTTGAGTAATGATCGTCGGATCGCTTCACTCACGCCATGTGCAGGGCGTTGTTCTACGGTCTTTGGTGATGCAGTTTGTCGGGGATGTCGTCGTTTTAATCATGAAGTGATTAAGTGGAATACATATTCAGCAGCACAGCAAAATGCAGTTTGGGTTCGATTAGATGCTCAACTTGATCAGATTTTAGTTCCTATGTTGCCTTTGGCAGATTTACGCCACGTAGAAGGTTTTGTTTTGTCCAAGCGTGTACGTTTACGACCAGAAGCTTCAAAAGGACGTAAATTATATCATGCCTTGAAACTCTGTGAAAAAAACAAAAATTTCACCCCAGAAAGTGGTTTAGGTATTGCTGAACAGCAAGTGAAAGGCCTGTGGCAAGAATTTGAACGTCGTGTATTAGCATTGGCAACAGCAAGTTATGATCTGGCATTTTTACGTGCTGATGGAATTAGTCATAGCTTATTACGTGGTGACGAAGAAGATTAAAACGCGCACTTTATTTTAATGTGTATAAAAGAAAGTAATGACTTGTGAATTATATTGAATATTTTTTATATTGTTTTGCCGTTGTGATTATGATCGCTACACCTGGTCCAGTCATGCTATTGGTCGCAAGTGCAGGTCTAAAAGGAGGTTACCGTAGGGCTTTACAGACCATTTTTGGTACTAATTTGGCTTCTCTGGTACTGATTGCTGCTTCGATTGCGATTCTAAAAGGTTTTCTCACGATTAGTGAGCAATGGTTTAATGTAGTTAAGGTTTTAGGTTGCCTGTATATTGTTTATTTGGGTATCCAGATTTTAAGAGAAGTTTGGCAGGGTGACGTTGGCACAGAGAGTGCTTCAGGTACTGTTGCAAATGGTGGATTTAAGCAGGGTTTCCTTGTGGCCATTTCAAACCCTAAAGATATTATTTTCTTTGCTTCTTTCTTCCCTCAATTTGTGCAGATTACGCCAAATTTGAATTTGAGTTTGGGTATTCTGACCGTAAGTTGGATTGCACTTGATTTTGCGACACTCTCTTGTGTGTATTTGATGTTTAATCGCTTTTCACGCTCTAAGATGTATCAGCATTTGTTAGCTTGTTGTGGTGTAATTTTAATAGTTGTTGCACTTTATGGTATTTATGCCACATTGTTTTGAACACGATTTTGAATCAGACAAAAAGTCCCAGCATGAAGACTGGGACTCTGCAATTTATACGTGATGGGCTAAGCGATATTGCACTAGTTCCTCAATAGTAATAACTGTAAGCTGGTGTGTTTCTGCATACGCCAAAACTTGAATACCAGAAGCCATACTACCATCCGAATTGGTCAATTCACATAAAACACCAGAAGGTTTAAGTCCCGCCAGACGAGCAAGGTCAATTGTACCTTCAGTATGTCCACGACGGCTAAGTACGCCACCATCACGTGCGCGTAATGGGAACACATGACCTGGACGGTTTAAATCACTGGCAACTGCACCTGTACGGGTAGCTGCTTGAATAGTGGTTACACGGTCTTGCGCTGAAACCCCAGTTGTTACCCCTTGAGCAGCTTCAATAGCCACGGTAAAGGCGGTTTTAAATTGGCTAGAGTTATCACTCACCATAGGTGGTAGTTCTAAATGGTCTGCGAGTTCGTTGGTGATGCAAAGGCAGACAATACCAGAACCATCACGAATCATTCGTGCCATGGTTTCAACGGTTAATGTTTCTGTTGCAATGATTAAATCGGCTTCATTTTCACGATCAAAATCATCCATTACCAAAACAGGTTTACCTTGGCGAATATCAGCTAAAGCTTGCTGGATACGTTGTTCAGCTGGAGGAAGGGCTGAAAAGAAAATTTCGGGTTGAATTAAACTAGACATTGAAACGCTCGCGTAAGTTGAAAATACGGTTGAACATTTCAGGACATGTGAAAATAGGCTCGTAGCAAAACCATCTTACTGTTCTTTAGGCAATAAGAAGGGTGTTGATGACGTCGTCTTCTTTCATCCGGACTATACCGTCGGCTTTGGCATTGAACCAAATCTGCATGCAGTTTTAAGGCTACATGCTCGTGGGCTAAATCGGCACCTTAAATATTGTGCTGAAATTACCACCGGTGGGGAATTACACCCCGCCCTGAAGCGATGTGGCTCTATTATAGTCCGATTTATATAAAATGTGATATTTTATCTAACTTTAGCGTCATCATTATTTTTGAGAAGGTTTACAGAAAAATTGCTAATACCACGCGATACAAGAAAAAATAATTAGAAAATTAGGAGAATCTGGTAATTTTACAGCAATAAAAAAAGCCCGCATTATGCGAGCTTTTCCTACATCTTAAGCCACTTGTACAGGAATACAGTTTGCAGTGTGGTTGACTGTGTTGTCTGGGTTAGCATAGACCAAACGTGGTTTGTGTGCATTGGCTTCAGCTTCGGTAAAGGCGCCGAAAGTTGCAATGATCACAAGATCACCAACATCCGCTTGGTGAGCAGCACCACCATTCACAGAAATAATGCCTGAATTGTCTTCACCACGAATCGCATAAGTCGCGAAACGTTTACCATTAGTTACGTTCCAAACATGGATTTCTTCGTATTCGCGAATACCCGCCAAATCCATTAACACACCATCAATTGCACATGAACCTTCGTAATGAAGTTCAGCATGGGTAACTACAGCGCGGTGAATTTTGCATTTAAGTAAACGAGATAGCATGGTGAGCGTCTCCTGAGTGGACCTAAGACCGTTATCTTTTGTTTGATTAATCCGCTTCTTACTGGTTCAGTAATGGGCAAAAAACGCATTTTGCTCTGAAATGGACAGTATGGCAAGAAAGATTGTTCAACAATTCAAATAAATTCAGTTGGGTTTATAAGCATTGATTTGATTCATTGCTTGTTGGATATCACCATTCACGAGTAACTTGAGCCGTGACAGTGCATGGTCGATTGCGTCATCCATTAAACCTTGTTCACTGCTAGGCGCTTTGCTGAGTACATGTCCAGAGACACGTTCTTTAGAACCAGGATGACCAATACCAATACGCAAACGATGAAAATTTGGACCAAGATGTGGAACAATGTCACGCAGTCCATTATGACCACCATGACCACCGCCCGTTTTGAGGCGAATAATACCAGGGTTCATATCAAGCTCATCATGGGCAATTAACATTGCTTCAGGCGCAACTTGATAAAATTTGCAGAAGGGAACAACACTTTTACCTGAAAGGTTCATAAAGGTTGTAGGTAAAAGCAGACGAATGTCTTGACCTTCGATATTACCACGACCACTTATTCCAAAGAATTTAGGGTCGGCTTTTAATGTAATGCCATATTTTTCTGCAATGCGTTCGACAAACCAGAAGCCTGCATTATGGCGGGTTTGGGCATATTCCTTTCCAGGATTACCCAAACCGACAATTAGCGATATATTAGCCACTAATTTACACCATTAACACTTATGCGCGTTTGAAGTCAGCGTGCATAGGTGTGTTTTTAGCTGGGTGACGTTGTAACGCTTGGATTTTAACGTTTTCAACTTTGTCGCCAACTTTGATTTCAACAACTTCTTCAAAGAATGCATTGTTTTCTAAAGCTTTAACAAGCTCACGAAGTTCTAAAGTAACAGCTACAGGTTCAGCGTTACCACCGTAGATGATAGCTGGAACTTGCGCAGCGTGACGAAGGCGGCGGCTCGCACCTTTCCCTTGGTTAGCTGCTTCACGTGCTTGTGCATTGAATACGAAGTTTGCCATGATAGACATCCTTAATTTAAGTTTAAATAAACTAGATCTGCGACCGATCTAGTGAGACAAAGCCCTGCACTGGGCAGGGCTTTGGAATTTCAGCGCTGTATTATAGATAACTATCGAACATTGCGCTAATAGATTCTTCGTTATTAATACGACGAATTGTTTCAGCAACCATGCTGGCAACTGAAACTTGGCGAATCTTACCAAGCTGTTGTGCTTCTTCAGAAAGCGGAATTGTATCTGTAACAACGAGTTCATCGATGACAGAGTTTTTCAAATTCTCAATAGCTTTGCCTGAAAGTACCGGGTGAGTTGCATAGGCAACTACACGACGAGCACCAAAGGTTTTTAGTGCATCAGCAGCTTTACATAAAGTGCCTGCTGTATCTACCATGTCATCAACAATGACACAGTCACGACCTTTTACATCACCAATCAAATGCATCACTTGTGATTCATTCGCTTTTTGACGACGTTTATCGATAATCGCAAGATCAATATCGCCCATTTGTTTTGCAACAGCACGAGCACGAACTACACCACCAACGTCTGGAGAAACAACCATAAGGTTGTCATGAGACTGTTGGCGTAAGTCTGCAAGTAATGCAGGCGTACCGTAAATGTTGTCAACAGGGATATCGAAGAAACCTTGGATTTGGTCTGCATGCAAGTCGATCATTACAACACGGTCAATCCCTACAGTGGTTAGCATATCTGCGACAACTTTTGCAGTGATTGGAACACGTGATGAACGAGGACGACGGTCTTGACGTGCATAACCGAAGTAAGGAATGACAGCCGTTATACGACCAGCACTTGCACGACGTAAGGCATCTGCCATCACTAAGATTTCCATGAGGTTATCATTAGTTGGCGCACAAGTAGGTTGTACGATAAATACGTCTTTACCACGAACATTTTCAGTGATTTCAACAGCAATCTCACCATCAGAGAAGGTAGAAACTGAAGCAGCACCTAAAGGAATGTGCAAATGGCTTACGACTTTTTGAGCGAATTGTGGATGAGCAGTTCCACTAAAAACGACAAGATTGGGCATGAAGCACCCTTGGCGGTTGGTGTGTTTGAAATTAGATGGCAGGGGCGGCTGGATTCGAACCAACGGATGGCGAGATCAAAACCCGCTGCCTTACCACTTGGCGACGCCCCTAATGCGGCAGAACTTTAATATTTTTGCGTGTTCATGTCAAGGTAAATTAACAAGAAGATGCAAAGTGTTGTTCTGTCTTTTAAACTTGAAATTGGCAGGGGCGGCTGGATTCGAACCAACGGATGGCGAGATCAAAACCCGCTGCCTTACCACTTGGCGACGCCCCTAAGTTTGATGTGTGTATATGGCAGGGGCGGCTGGATTCGAACCAACGGATGGCGAGATCAAAACCCGCTGCCTTACCACTTGGCGACGCCCCTAATACATACATCTACAGGTGAAATTGGCAGGGGCGGCTGGATTCGAACCAACGGATGGCGAGATCAAAACCCGCTGCCTTACCACTTGGCGACGCCCCTATTGAACTTTAAAATGACGTAATGGAGATTCATTTAAACTGTTCACCAAGTAAGATTTACAAGGTGCATGTTTAAGAATTTCATTGACATGCATTTCAGCAGTTACTTCAGTAAAAACACAAGCACCTGTACCTGTAAGTTTTGCAACACTGAACTGATCTAAATATTGCATCGCTTCATTGACTTCAGGATATAGACTTCTTGCCAAAGGTTCAAAGTTATTTCCAAAGTCAGATGGCTTTATCTGATAGGCGCAAAATTTAGATGGCTTCGAGTTTCTTGTCAACGTTTTTTGTGAAAAAAGCAGTTGAGTGCTGATAAAACAATCAGGTTTCAGCACTATGTACTGTTTTTGATCTAAGTTGATGAATGTTAAGTGTTCACCAATGCCTTCTGCCCATGCATTTTGCCCATGTACAAAAATAGGGACGTCTGCACCAAGTTTCACACCCAGCTCTGCCAATTGTTCAGTGTTTAATCCACATTGCCAGAGTTGATTCACAACAATGAGGGTCGTCGCAGCATTAGATGATCCGCCGCCGAGTCCTGCACCCATCGGAATATTTTTCTCAATGTTTATTTTTAAGCCAGTGAGATGCTTTGCCAAAGGCTTTAACATTTGTGTGGCTTTGTAAATTAAATTCTGTTCTAGATCGACGGTATTTAGGCCTTCGATCTGAATGTCATTTTGTTGAGTAGGTTCAAATTCCAACCAATCGCATAAGTCTATAAGCTGAAAAATAGTTTGCAGCTCGTGATATCCATTTTCACGACGTCCAGTGATGTGTAAAAACAGATTGAGTTTTGCAGGAGAAGGTACGCGAATCATAGCTAGCCAGAATTAACGGTTTTGGATAAGCATTGTAATACGATTTTCTTTACCAGATTCAAGTTCTTGTTTCAGAACTAATTTATTTGGTAGTTGAGCAGTATCATTATAACTAAGATCGACTTTCCAACCATCTTCAATAATTTGTTGCGGACGATTCGCTGCATCTTTACTAATTTGTGCTTGCAGTGTTGCTGGTCGAGCCTGTACCCAATCAATTAAATGAGTAATAGGCGCTTGCCAACCTGTTGCCTGTTCTAGGAGTTCTTCTGGCGTAGCGGCTTGAATTAAACCTGTTTTAGCACTATTGAGGCTTACAGCACCTGGTTTTCCAGTAATTTGAGTTTTACCGACACCAAGAATACCACTGAGTTCGATATCAAATTCTTGCTGTTGTTGCTGCCATGTAAAAAAGGCGCTACCCGATTGTTGTGGGGTACGAACACCTATTTTACCTTGTAAATTAAAATGATTCTGTTCAGTAGCATTTGGGCCTTCAGCAGGAATTTGTGGTTTGGTAAATTGCTTACAACCTGTTAGAAATAAAACACTGCTGGCAAATACGGTCAGACCGACTTTTGAAAATACACGCATCAAAATCAATTAGCTCTTTTTCATTTGTTGAGGTAACAGTAACGAACTCAGTTGTTCCAATTGAGGATCATTTGGATGTTTTTGTTTTAATTGTTGTAACACAGTACTAAATTCAGTAATTTTCCCTTGCATATATAATGCTTTAGCGTATCGAACACCTATTGAAATGCTATTGCTTAAGGTGTAAGCCCGCCCAAGCACTTGTGCCGAAGTCTCAAAGTCATTCTGTAAATAGGTGATATAGCCTAACGTATCTAAAATAGATGCCTGATCTGGGGTGTATTCTAGTGCGAGTTCAACATAATGCCGTGCATCGTCTAAACGTCGATTTTGTAAAGCAAGTGTATAGGCATACGCATTTAAATAGGTTGGGCTATTCGGCTCAATCTCTAACAAGCGATTGAGGAGTTGTTCTAACTTAATACGGTCTTGAAACGGATCGAGTAATAATACTTCGGCATAAATCAAGTCAGGATCGTCTGGCAGATTTTTGATGGCTTCATCTAATAAACGACGGGCCGCCTTACTATTGTTCATGCGTTTTAAAATATCGGCTTGCGCCTGATAGAGGAAACTGGCATGTTGCGGATAATTCACTCGTTCTTGAGTTAAAAAGCGCAAGGCATCTTGTAGCTTGTTTTGCTGTGCAAAAATATTAATCATACTGCGTCTAGACACAGGATAGAGGTTACCATCGACCAAGCGGTAGTAGGCTTTGGCTGTTTCAAAGTGCTGCTTGCGTTCAGCATTGACGGCCAAATAGTAGTAGGCATCATTTTGATATTGAGCTGAATATCTTAGTTCGACCAAAAATTTTTCTGCATCTTCATATTGTTTTAAGTCAATACTGGTCAGACCTGCTAAAAAGAGAGCCTCTTCTTGCTTGGGCCATTTTTTTAAGATGCTTTCGAGCTTTTTAAGCGCAGTCTCGGACTGATTTAATTTAATTAAGTATTTGGCTTCTGCGAGTCGAACTTCTAAATTGTCACGATGTTTACGACTAGATTTATCATACCATTTCAATGTTTCTTGCTCATCACCCAATACAGTCAGCAAGTTGGCTTTCATGAGAATAAAGCCTGTGACTTTCGGGCGCTTGCGTAAAGCACGGTTAATGGTAATTAATGCATGATCAAATTGACCATTTTGCGCTTCTAAACCAGCGATCAGTACCAAAATGGATGGATTGTCCTTTTCTTTACTTGTGGACAATGTCTTGAGCAGGACTTCACGGTCAGTTTGTGATTCCGGTGAAATACCCGCCAAAATTTGCTCTAAATCCGCATTGGGATCAATCATTAATATTTTATCGAGCGTTTCTGCTGCCAGCTCGTATTCATGTGCTTTTAAGGCGATATGCGATAAATAAAATAGTGCGGGCACATCTTCGGGTTCTTGTACCACCCAGTGTGTGGCAATATCGAGTGCTGCTTTTAAGTCATCTTGTTCCAAAGCAATATTGAGTGCGCGTTGTTTCACTAGAGTAGAATTGCTACGAATGGCCAGAACGGTGTAGTTGTGCAGAGCCGTTGGAATATCGTGATAAGCCAAAGCAAATTCGGCAATCATGCTTTGTTTTATGGCATTATTATTTGAATTTGCATGATAAACAACCTCTGATGCTCTTACATGAGTACCAGAAGCCATGCTACCAAGCAGTAAGAATGTGGTAGAATACTGTTTTACCGTCGTGCCGTTTATACGGCTGTTTGTTTGACGCAATTTTTTCTTGATCCAAGTAATGCTTTTTATGACACCGATGTTGCACAATAGCATAAATTTAGTGAATTGATGATTTGATATGTCTTTCTTTGCATTGGGGGTCAACCATCAAACCGCGTCAGTAGCGTTGCGTGAGCAAATCGCATTTAATGCTGAAAAGCTTAGTGTATTGCTTGCTCAGCAAAGTCACAACACTGAATTAAATGATTTGGTGGTCGTGTCGACGTGTAACCGCACCGAGGTTTATGCCATATCTGAAAATGCGGATATGGTACTCAATTGGCTCGCCCAAGCAAATGATCTAGATGTAAAGCAACTGGTCAATCATGTTTACCGTTATGAAGATGCGCAAGCAGTGACGCATTTAATGCGGGTGGCTAGCGGGCTAGATTCTTTGATGCTCGGTGAACCGCAAATTTTAGGGCAGGTAAAATCTGCACTGTCTTTAGCCAAAGATGCGCATACAGTTTCAGGTAATTTAAATCGAATTTTCGAATATGCTTTTTATGCGGCAAAACGCGTTCGTTCAGAAACTGCGGTGGGAAGTCATGCTGTTTCAATGGGGTATGCCGTTGCGCAACTAGCCTTACAAGTTTTTAGTCAACCTGAAAAAATGACTGTGCTGATTGTTGCGGCAGGTGAAATGAATAGCTTGGTTGCAAAACATTTGGCGGAAATGGGGGTTGGTAAAGTACTGATTTGTAACCGCACCCGTGAACGTGCAGAATTGTTAGCTCAAGAAATTGCCCATCAGGTCGAAGTTGAAATTCTTGAGTTTGCCGATTTAGCTGAGAATTTACATCGTGCGGATGTGATTTCAAGCTGTACAGGAAGCTTGCATCAGGTTATTTCTTATCAAGATGTAAAGCGTGCCTTGAAGAAGCGCCGTTATCAGCAAATGCTTTTGGTTGATCTTGCTGTACCGCGTGATATAGAGCCTAAAGTCGAATCTTTGGATGGCGTTTATCTTTACGGTGTAGATGATTTACAGTCGGTCATTGATGAAAATCTTGCGCAGCGCCGTCAGGCAGCAGTTGAAGCGGAAGTGATGGTGAATCAATTAGCTATTGAGCTAATTACCCATGAACGAGTCAATGAAGCGGGCGAAACTATTCATCAATATCGTCAACATGGGCATGAATTACAACAAGAAGAATTGCAGTTGGCATTGGCACGCTTAGCAAAAGGGGAAAATGCTGCGCAAATTATGCAAGACTTTGCTCATCGTCTAACGCAGAAATTGCTACATCCAACCTCTATTGTGCTGCGCGATGCAGCCAAAGCAGAAGATCTTGCTTATTTTGAACAATTACAGCAAAGTTTAGCCAACGTTGCAGCACATCGACGTAAAGCAAAAAAATAAATATGGTTTGTTAGACTTAAGATAATAGACGCAGCCCAATTTTCTTGGTTAGTTCGTTCAATTGTTGACGTAAATTACGTGATTCGAGTAATGAATTCGGGTCTTTTAATTTCTGCCGTAAATATTTTTCTTGTAATCCCAACGCGTATTCGGTTGCCAGTTTATCCGCCATTTCTGGTGCATGGGTGAGCACTTCAATATTGGTACGTCGCATAATATCAGCAATTTCTAAACTGAAAGTGCTACAAGCGCCCAATACATAATAGGTTGCTAGCTCTTGGTCATCAGGCAAGTTATCAAAAATTCGATTGAGAATGTTGAGGATATGCGAGAGTAATTCATGACTTGGAACAAAGGCCCGTAAAGTTTCAAAATGAATATATAAGAATGGATGATGCATCAGAATTGCAATTGCAAAGTCTTCATCTTTGGTCCGAATGTTAAATGATAAAGACGCATCATTACTGAGTTGTGGTGTCCAACGCTTACCAAACCCCAATTTTTCTTTAAAGGATTGATTTAAAAGATAACGAAAAGAACCTGTTTTCGGCAATAGTTCAGTCAATTGACGCAGTTCGGCCATCACAAGACTTTTACCTTCGGGGCTGCTGATATCTTGATTTTGGGTTAAATGTGCAAATACAAAATCGGACAGTAATGGGGCTTGCTGTAATAAGCGCTGGAAATTTTCTAAGCCTTCTCGACGAATTAGCGAGTCTGGATCATGGTCATTCGGGAGTACAAAAAACTTCAGTTCACGGCCATCATTTAATAAGGGCAAGGCAATTTCTAAGGTACGTCGTGCCGCTTTTTGACCTGCGGCATCACCATCAAAGGCAATGGTGATCCGATTATTCTGTTTGAATAGAATATTTAAGTGCTCTGTATTACTTGCAGTTCCCAATGTTGCAACTGCGCCATAAATGCCATTTTGTTGTAGCGCGATGACATCCATGTAGCCTTCAACCATCAGCCAGTCTTGGGCTTTTTGCTTACGACCTTCATAAAGTCCATACAGTAACTGGTTTTTATGGAAAACTTCGGAATCTGGGGAGTTAATATATTTCGGTTTAATTTCATCATTCAAGGCACGACCACCAAAGCCGACTACACGACCTTTGGCATCACGAATCGGGAAAATCACGCGATCACGCAATAAGTCAAAATCGCGGCCCTTGTCACTGGTACGGATTAAGCCCAATAATTTTAAACCCTGAACGTCTTGCGGAAAGGCCTTTTCCAGATGTTGCCAATCTTCTGGTGCATAACCTAAACGCCAGAATTGAATGGTTTCTACGCCTAAGCCACGGTGTCTAAAGTATTGTTGTGCGCTTTGGCTCTGTGGTAACTGTCGTTCGTAAAATTGCGCTACATTTTCGAGCAAGTCGTATAGATTACCCTCTTGCGCTGGGGCTTCATTGAATGTTTGGAACGGTTCAAACTGGGCAAAAGGATCATCGACATTACGAAATTCTTCAAAAGGATCGTGATCAATTTGCAACTCAGTTGTAGGTGGCGATTGAACAGGGGTAATAGGTGTTGTTTTTGGTGGCTCTGTAACCGTTTTCGCTTCGCGTTTATAAGACAGACGTTTGGAGTCTTGATTGTCTTTGGGTAATTCAATACCTGTTTGACTGGACAGGTCTTTCATTACATCGACAAAGTTACGATTGTCGATGTCCATTAAAAAGCGAATAGCATTACCATTAGCCTGACAGCCAAAGCAGTGATAATACTGTTTATCACGATAGACATGGAAAGAGGGCGACTTTTCCTGATGAAATGGGCAGCAACCTGAGTATGTGCGTCCCGTTTTCTTAAGTTTCACGCGTTGACCAATTAAATCGACAATATCAGTTCGATCGAGAATTTGATCTATCGTGTGCTGAGGAATGGCCATAGTCGTTATCGTGATATATGCAGCAAAATGAAAATGCAAAGCCAGATTTGCTTGAACCTAACTTTTGCAAAAGAAAACTATTTATTTGTATATGGTTTGATCAGTCCGATCAAGCGATATGCAAAATATAAAAGGGCAAGTATGATAACTTGCCCTTAATCAAATTGCACGATGTGTTGCGGTTTTTATTCAGCAGAAGTGCTCGATGCGGGTGCTTCTGTCGAAGTTGCAGGACGATCAAGCAAACCAAACGTCATACGGTTAGTCAGGCTGCGTTGCTCAGCAGGTGCAGTAGTTTTTGGTGTTTCAACAGTGCTTTGTTCTTCACGACCAAAGACGCCTAAAGTTGCACGGTTGAGCCAACTGCCTTCTTTGCGTGCAGCACGTAAATTTACGCTGCCATCAGACTTCACCAGATTTGGATAGTTCAATTTTAGAACATCGATATACTGTTGTGCTGTGGCTTTGTCCCCCAATTGTCCATAACCATAGGCAACTGTTGCCAATGCTTCTGGAATTTGTGGGGTTTGAGGGTAGTGTTCAATCACCCATTGCGAACGCTCTACAGCAGCGAGCCATGCTTTACGCTTAATATTAAAGCGCGCGACATTCATTTCACTTTCAGCCAACTCATTGCCAATATATTTCATACGTTGTGCTGCATCTACTGCATATGTGCTTGATGGATAGCGACGGATGAAATCGACAAAGTTTTGGTAAGCCAGTTTTAAATAACTGGTATCACGATGTGACTGTTTTAATGATGTATAGCGCATTAAACCATCATAGTTTTGTTCCATATTCGCTACACCGCGAACATAATAAGCATAATCTACATTTGGATGCTGCGGGTTTAAGCGAATAAAACGCTCTGCAAGGCTAATCGTGCCTTCATAATCTTTTTGCTGGAATTTCGTGTACAACAACTCAAGCTGGGCTTGCTGTGCATAATCACCCGTTGGGTAGTAAGTATCAATCGCTTCTAGATACTTGGCTGCATCAGTATATTGACCATTATCTAGCGCTTTCTCAGCTTTTTGTATATACACTTGCTCACTTAATTGTGGGCCTGTATCCACCACTTCTTTTTTTGGATTACTGCTACAGCCCACCATTGCAGATGCAATGCCTAAAGAAAGAGCGAGCATTGTAATTTTATAACGTGGTAGCGACATAAAAATTCCTCTGTTAATACGGGCAATGAGCTACAATTGCGCTATTAAACCACTTTTGTTTGAATGATCAAATGACCCAAGCACAATCTACTAATACAAATTTTGCAGAAACTGATTTCAATTTACTTGAAGATACAGACGAAGCAGATAACCATACTTCTGATGCAACTGCAACACGTTTATCGTTGCAATTTCAATTGGATGAAAGCTATATCGGTCAACGTATTGATCAGGTTGCAGCGAATGTTTGGAGCGATTTTTCACGCGAAAAACTTAAGCAGTGGCTGAAGGATGGGCATTTGTTGGTAAATGGTAACATTGTTAAGCCAAAGTACAAATGTGAAGGATTTGAGCAACTGACTCTAGATGTTGAGCTAGAAGCACAAACCACCAGTCAGCCTGAAAACATTCCACTCAATATTGTTTATGAAGATGATGACATCATTGTGATTAACAAACCTGTTGGAATGGTGGTGCATCCTGGCGCTGGAAATACCACGGGCACTTTGGTGAATGCCTTACTTTATCATTATCCAAAGTCGGCTGAACTGTCGCGAGCAGGTTTGGTGCATCGTATTGATAAAGACACAAGTGGCTTATTGGTTGTAGCGAAAAACCTAGAAGCTCAGTTCGCATTAAGCAAGCAACTGGCAGATAAGTCAGTCTATCGTGTTTATGATTTAATCGTATATGGCAACATGATTGCTGGCGGCACCATCGATGAGCCAATTAAACGTCATCCTGTTGATCGCGTTAAAATGACCGTTCTACCAGGTGGGAAAGATGCTGTAACGCACTACAATGTAAAAGAACGTTTTCAGCACTTTACTCGTGTACAAGCTCGCTTAGAGACTGGACGCACGCACCAAATTCGTGTGCATTTTGCATATATTGGTTATGGTTTGGTTGGAGATCCAGTCTATATGCCACGTGTACGTGTTCCAGCAGGGGCATCTGAATTATTGAATGATACTTTACGTGGTTTTAGACGTCAGGCATTACATGCTGTGCAATTGGGTTTAGTTCACCCGCGTACGGGTAAAGACATGATGTTTGAAGCGCCGTGGTCAGAAGATTTTGCAACATTAGTCGATGTATTGCGTAGTGAAAATGCTGCTTATTAACAGCCGTTGAAAATGTAATCTTTGCGAAGTTTCCTGACAGGGAATAACGCAAAGATGATTTAAGTTAAAGAAGGGATTTAACATGCAATTTGTTCAAGGCTTTCCAGAAGGTGTTTTTGTCGGACAAACGCGTGTGCAACATGAGCATACTCTCGCATCGGATAAACTAGAACTTGATGGTTTTAATTTGGCCTTACATGTTCAGGATAATGCCCATCGGGTGCAGCAACATCGTATGCAGCTACTCGAAGAGTTCTCTGCTTTTGGTGTGAAAAAAATAACTTGGATGACACAGACCCATAGCACGATTTGTCACACTGTGAATGAACAGATCTGTTTCGAAGCGCTAGAAGGCGATGGTTTAGTGACTCAACAGAAGCAGCATGCCTTAATGATGATGACTGCGGATTGTTTACCTATTGTCCTTGGGGATGCCGATGCTGTTGAGGTGGCAAACCTACATGCAGGTTGGCGTGGATTGGCGAATGGTATTGTGGAAAACACCATTGCAGCGATGCAACATCCTCCCGCTTGGGCATGGTTAGGGGCAGCGATTAGTCAACCGTGCTTTGAAGTAGGGGCTGAAGTAAAACAAATCTTCTGTGGCAAATATCCTGCATTGGCCTCAGCCTTCGAACCATCGAAAGAACAGGGGAAATACTTTGCTGATTTATATGCCATTGCGCGCTATATTTTGCAGCAACATGGTATCACCAAGATTTTAGGTGGTGACCAGTGTACTTATAGACAAACTGAAGAATATTATTCTTATCGTCGTAATGCTAAAACTGGAAGAATGGCGACCTTTGTATTTTTAAAATGAACATGGCACGCTTGATGGGTGCAACGATTTTTACATTGTGCTATGCACTCGCCTCTGGCGAACGAAAAGTGTTAAACTTGACTTAATTATTTGGTTTTAAAAGTTTCCATGTCTGTCACTGATCTCGTTTCTTCTGCTCCTGTACATGTATGTGTGGTTTATCATAGTCCTTATGGTCATACGGCCAAGGTAGCCCAATATATTGCGCAAGGTGCAGAGCAGGCAGGTGCAGATGTGCATTTGATTTCTGTAGCAGCAGTCCAGTGGGAGCTTTTAGATCAAGCCGATATTATTATTATGGGCTGCCCAACATATATGGGAAGCCTGACTTCTGCACTGAAACAGTTTATGGAAGATTCCTCTAAGCGTTGGTTAGCCCGTGCTTGGCAAGGTAAGTTGGCCGCAGGATTTACCAATGGTGGTGGCTTAAGTGGCGATAAATTGGCTGTTCTGCAACAGATCAATTTATTTGCCATGCAACACGGTATGTTATGGGCAGGTTTACCGTTTATGCCAACTGGCCGTAGTCAACAAGATATTAACCGTATGTCGAGCTTTTTAGGGTTAATGACCCAGTCCGATAATGCCAGTGTGGAAGTGACGCCACCAGAAGGCGACTTAGAAACAGCACGCAAGTTTGGTAAGTATTTGGTCGAGCTAAAAGCAGATTATTGACAGTCCGAAAAATAAAAAACCTCCCAATCGGAGGTTTTTTTATTATTTGTGGAACAGGCGGGCTTTGTCACGCTGCCAGTCACGATCTTTTTCAGTCGCACGTTTATCGTGTAATTGTTTACCTTTTACCAAAGCAATCTCAAGCTTGACCAGAGGGCCCTTCCAATAGCAGGCTAAAGGTACACAAGAGAATCCTTTTTGATTCACAGCACCAAGTAACTTGGCAATTTCATTGCGATTTAACAATAATTTACGCGTGCGAGTAGCTTCAGGCACTACATGTGTAGAAGCTGACAACAAAGGTTGAATCTGTGCACCAAATAAATAGGCTTCCCCATTTTTAAACAGGATATAACTTTCCGTGAGGGTCATACGCCCAGCACGCAATGATTTAACTTCCCAGCCTTGTAGAGACAGTCCCGCTTCAAATTTTTCTTCAATAAAATAATCATGACGGGCACGCTTATTTTGGGCAATCGTACCGCCATTATGTTTTTTAACTACAGTTGCTTTCGCCATAATCAGTTACTTCCAAAGTTATGACTATTGTGCCCCAACATGAACCTACTGACAATTCTTAAATAAGATCGGAAAGATTTAATCTAAATCAAATACGCAACAAAATTGACATACTGCTATTTTTCTTAAGGGAGTTTGCTGAGTCGTTTTGGCACAAATAGTGAAGATTTTTCAAATTTATGCAGTTTCTTCACCAAAAAAACAAGATTTTGTTAAAATACATTCCAATAAAATAAATCAGAGTACAAATGGATGTCTAAAACTCGCGTAATCTATCCAGGAACATTTGATCCAATTACCAATGGGCATGTCGACCTTGTGACGCGTGCATCAAAAATGTTTGATGAGGTTGTGGTTGCAATCGCGATTGGGCATCATAAGAATCCATTGTTCAAGTTAGAAGAGCGCGTAGCATTAGCGCAGGCTTCTCTGAGTCATTTGCCTAATGTAGAGTTTGTAGGATTTGATGGTTTATTGGTAAACTTTTTCCGAGAACAGAATGCCACAGCCGTTTTACGCGGTTTACGTGCAGTTTCGGACTTTGAATATGAGTTTCAATTGGCAAATATGAACCGTCAACTCGATTCACGCTTTGAAGCCGTGTTTCTTACACCGTCTGAACAATATTCATTTATTTCTTCCACGTTAATTCGTGAAATTGCTCGTCTGAAAGGCGATGTCACCAAATTCGTTCCTGAAGCGGTGGTCAAAGCTTTTGAGCAAAAGCATCAACAAGGTTGGTAGAGTGTCTTTATATATAACTGATGAATGCATCAATTGTGATGTTTGTGAACCTGTTTGTCCTAATGAAGCCATTTTTATGGGCGAATTGATTTACGAAATTAACCCAGATTTATGTACCGAATGTGTGGGACATCATGATCAACCGCAGTGTCAGCTTTTTTGTCCTGTAGATTGTATTCCACTTGATCCAAACCATGCGGAGACGCAAGAACAGTTGTTGGATAAGTATCAACGTTTAATTGCTCAAAAAAGCACAAGCAATTAGTTTTTAAATTTGGTAAGATGCGCCTCGAAGTGAGCCAGACGATCGCTGCTGTGGAGGTCTCCGTGACTAAAGCAGGGGAGGAAAGTCCGGGCTTCAACGGGCAAGGTGCCAGGTAACGCCTGGGCGGCGTGAGCCGACGGAAAGTGCAGCAGAGAGTAGACCGCCTTCATTATGGTTTCAAGCAATTGAGATCGGAGGTAAGGGTGAAAGGGTGCGGTAAGAGCGCACCGCATGACTGGTAACAGTTCATGGCATGGTAAACCCCACCGGAAGCAAGACCAAATAGGGATCCTTTAGGCATGGCCCATGCTGGATCCGGGTAGGTCGCTGGAGCGTATGAGTGATTGTACGCCTAGAGGAATGATCGTTCACGACAGAACCCGGCTTATCGGCTCACTTCACCAAATTTTGATCAATTAAGCACATTAGGTACTTGACGTGCTGTAAATAAAACAACATAATGCGCGCACAGTTTACGGCTATGTAGCTCAGTTGGTTAGAGCACCGCACTCATAATGCGGGGGTCACAAGTTCAAGTCTCGTCATAGCCACCATTTTATAAATCACGTTCCTATAACGTGATTTTTTTTGTCTAAAATTTAGCATGTCTTTTTTTATCGCGTTGTTATTTATCTGAATGATTTACTAAGCAGTATGGTCGAAATATGAAAAATAACGCTAAAAAGTTCTTGGATAAATTTCATTATGATGAGTGTTGTTTAGTCCTAACTAAATCCAAAAATATAAGTTGATGTTATAAGTGATTTGGGGCTTATTTTTTGAGTGCCGAAATTGAGTAGGATAGAACAACAAATTGGAATTTTGATTGAAAACAAATAGAGACTGGAAAATATGCAGTCTATGATTTTTTGTATTTTTAATAGATAACATGATGAAAAATATACAGTTATGGGGTATTTTTGCCTTGAGAAAGATTGGTTGTATAAACTCTGAGCATTTGGGCGTAAAAACGCTTGACGCATAGACATGAAATTTAGATAATGCGCACACAGTTTACGGCTATGTAGCTCAGTTGGTTAGAGCACCGCACTCATAATGCGGGGGTCACAAGTTCAAGTCTCGTCATAGCCACCATTTTTATAGACCAAGCTCTCAGCTTGGTCTCTTTTTTTGTGCGTGAAAAAGATAAGAAAATATACAACGTATAAAAAAGCCCAAACAAAAGTTTGGGCTTCCATGTTGCTATTCGCGATTATACGCCAGCTTTCCAACCATTGATAATTGGATAACGACGTTCACGGCTAAAGGCACGCGAGCTAATGCGCGGTCCAATAGAGCCTTGGCGACGTTTATATTCATTAAAGTCGACGAGGCGAATCACTTTTTTCACAACCTCTGCATCAAAGCCTTTGGCAATAATGTCATCTTGACTCATGTCTTCTTCGATGTAGGCATATAGAATCGCATCGAGGACGTCATAAGCAGGTAATGAGTCTTGGTCAGTTTGGTCTGGACGGAGTTCTGCTGAAGGCGGACGAGTAATCACGCGTTCTGGAATTACAGGAGTTTCAGAGATACTGTTACGGTATTTCGCCAATTCAAACACAATGGTCTTATACACATCTTTCAGAACAGCAAAGCCACCGACCATGTCGCCATATAGCGTACAGTAGCCGACAGAAAGTTCTGATTTATTGCCTGTTGAAAGAACCAGATTGCCAAATTTATTGGATAAGCCCATCAACAGCGTACCGCGTGTACGAGCTTGTAGATTTTCTTCTGTGGCATCAGCAGGGGCATTACCAAAGAATGGATAAAGTGTCTGCATGAAGCTGTTTACGATTGGATTAATTTCCGCGATACCAAAAGTAATCCCCATATTCTTCGCTTGTGCCGCCGCATCTTCTACACTGATTTGCGAAGTATAAGTATAAGGCATCATTACGGCTTGCACTTTGTCAGCACCAATTGCATCTACAGCAATTGCAAGGGTTAATGCTGAGTCAATTCCACCAGAAAGACCCAGAATCACACCTGGGAAGCCTGAGCGTTGAACGTAGTCACGCGTTGACATCACCAAGGCTTGATAAATCTCGGCCATAGTGTCAAGAGTTGGAGTGCTTTCGGCCACTTGGTAGCTTTGTTGTTCAGCAAGATAGTCTGAATAGAACAGGGCTTGCTGAAAGCTCGGTGCTTGTAGAGCAACTGCGCCGTCTTTATTGATGACAAAGCTGGTGCCGTCAAAAATTAAATCGTCCTGACCGCCGACTTGGTTAGCATAAACCAAATGAATATTTAATTGTTTTGCAAGTTCTTGCATGGTGTTGATACGGTGCTGAGGCTTACCTACTTCATATGGCGAAGCATTGAGTACAAGCACAGTTTCAACATTTAATTGAGCTAATTGCTGTACGGTATTCAGTGACCAGATATCTTCACAAATCAGTACGCCAAATTTATGCCCGAGGTATTCAAATACTAAATGCTGATGCCCTTCGTTAAAATAACGTTTTTCATCAAAAACACCATAGTTTGGCAAGTTTTGCTTATTATAAATCCCTAGGATCTTACCGTCTTTCATGACAGCGGCAGAGTTATAGCGTTGACCATCTTCGGTTTGATTAACGAAACCAAAGACCATGACAATATCTTTTACTTGGCTAAGCTGTTCAAACGCTTGTTGTGTGCGTTTAGATAGGCTTGGGCGCAATAGTAAGTCTTCGGCAGGGTAGCCAATAGTTGATAATTCAGGGAAGATAATTAAATCTGATTTTTGCGCTTTGGCTTCGTTTGCCAATTGTTGCATTTTTTCAGCATTTGCTTCGATATTACCAATATGCGGAGAGAATTGTGCTATGGCAATTTTAAAACTTTTCATTCCAACTTAATCCTAAAGCTATAGGGATGTGTACACATATGGCTGAGTTTTTTATCGTTATCGGTTCAGTACTGTGTAATCAACGACAAAACAATGAATAAATAATTTGCGTTGATACTATATACGAATTGCGACAAATGTAGTGTATAAATCCAAAAAAAATTCTTATTTGCATTTAGAAAAATTATTCATAATTGTACCTGAGCCGTTATTGATATTTCACTGAAAAGGTTAAAGATATGTCACGATATTTATCAGCATTGATACAGAATATTCGAAGCTTTGGCATTTTGTCGCGACGACCTTTGACCGAAGGTGAAAAATCATTGGTACGCTGGATTTTCGCGGACGCGATTCAGTTGGATCAAGTACAAATTATTGCACATAAGGCAGTTCTCAAAAATCATGCCATCAGTCCAAATGGGCATATCTATTTTCATGTACAAAATTACTGTCATGACTTTTCAAAATGTTCGGTTGCTTTACAGTCATGGTTTATTCATGAAATGACACATGTTTGGCAGTATCAACAAGGCATTGCGGTGGTTCGTAAGGCATTGTTTGATCGTCGTTACCACTATGTAATCCAGCAAGGAAAACTATTTTTAAGTTATGGAATCGAGCAGCAGGCACAAATAGTGCAAGATTATTTTATAAAAAAAACACAAGGCCAGAATTGCGATGCTTATGAACAATGCATTCCTTTTTTGGCACCCAAAGCATGATTTTGTCCCATGCAGATAATTTTGTCGGAAAACTGTCGGACAAGCATGAGGAAAGGCAGAAATTGCAAATGAAATGACCTGAATTGCTAGTGGCAAGCCGTATAGGCTCACTTAATTTTTTTACTGTAGCTACATGCTTAAGCAGTATGCGCAATACCACAAAGTTGCACTTACAGTAGAAAAATAAGGAATGGTCATGCAATTCATTACACCACTTAAAAATACATTGAATCATGTATTTTCTGGTTCTCGTTTTAATACTTTGAAACAGTCCTCGATGATTCCGATTCGGCATATGCGGTTTGACTTCGACCCGAAAGAAATTGATCCTAAATTTTATCTGAATACGGAATTGGCGAGTGCGTATTTCGCATCACTTTCCATTTTTCTCACGTTTGGAGAGGATTTGGTGATAGATACGGCACGCTATCATCGTGAACTGGTAAAAGATCCACTGCTGAAACAGCGTGTGATGGCTTTGATTGGCCAAGAGGCGATTCATTCCAAAATGCATAATGAGTTAAATGATGCGTTTCGAGAAGCGGATTATCCTGTGCAGTTGTTTCGTACGTGGGCGGGTTGGGTATTTGACTATGGATTTAACCGTTTACCACAACCCATGAAATTATCGCTCATGGCGGGTATTGAGCATTTCACTGCTGTATTGGCTGAATACATGATGAAGCATGAGGAAATTTTCTTCCGTTCTCGAGATGAAAAGCAGCGTGCCATCTGGATGTGGCATATGCTTGAAGAGTCTGAGCATAAAGACATTGCTTATGATGTATTTCAAGCTTTATCCAATAATTATGCACTGCGTATTGCAGGCTTTTTCCCTGCGCTCATCACGATTCTTATTTTAATTTCAGTTGCCTCACTTATGGTGCCATTCTACCGAGAACCGAAGAATTTAATTCGTTGGAGCTACTGGAAGGAACTACCTTACAGTTTTAGCCTAATTTTTGGTTTAAAGGATGGTGTCTATGGCAGCACCATGCAGCATATTTTTGATTATTTGCGTCCTGATTTTCATCCCAATGATCATGATACTTCTGCTTATTTAAGCTATTACAAAGAAAAGCTATTAAACCCTGAACACGGCATTTTAACGCCTTATTTTACGCGTGAATATACCCCTAGTTTACGTTCATAACAAAGTGGGAATTTTAAAATGACATTTTTTAATAAAAAAAGTAAACCAAGCAAGCATGCTTATGCCGTGGTAACAGGTGCGGGGAGTGGTATTGGGCGGAGTTTTGCGCTGGAGCTTGCTCAGCGCGGAGGGGTGGTGGTTTGTGTAGATATTGATCTCAATGCTGCTGAAGAAACCGTGAGCTTGATTCAAAATCAATATCAAATAGATGCTTTTGCTGTGCAATGTGATGTGGGGTGTGCTGAGCAAGTGAAAGCATTAGCAGAGCAAGCTGAACAATTAATGGGGCATGCGACCACTCTCATTGTTAACAATGCGGGGGTTGGTTTGGGTGGAAAGTTTGATGAAGTCAGCCTAGAAGATTGGCAATGGTGTATGCATGTCAATTTATGGGGAGTAATTCATGGATGCCATTATTTTGTGCCGCAATTTAAACAGCAAGGCCATGGTGCGATTATTAATGTAGCCTCTGCCGCAGGGTTTACTGCTGCACCCGAAATGACAGCATATAACGTCACCAAATCGAGCGTTTTAGCATTGTCTGAAACGCTGTCCGCAGAACTTCGCAGTGCCAATATTCGTGTTAATGTGCTTTGTCCAACGCTGGTGCCTACCAACATTATGAAAAATGGCCGTTTGCCACAACGTTACTCTGGTTTGGCTGATCATTTGCTGATGAATCATGCTTTTATTAATAGCGATCAAGTCGCAATTAAAACCTTGGATCGGCTAGATGAGAATAAGCTGTATACCATTCCACAGCCAGATGCCAAGTTATTTTGGTGGTTAAAACGAGCTGCCCCAAGTCTGTATGCCAAGTTACTTGGAATCGGTTATCCATTGTTGCAAAAATATGTGAAATAACAATAAGAGACTCAACATGACAGAGAATATTTTACTGGAAAATTCAGATCAGAAAATTGAATCCGCCTTAGAAGAAGGTGCTAAATCTATTGGGCTGGAGGAAAACCAAACTTCCGTGCCTCAACAAAAAAACAAAATACGAACTAAAGCAAAACAACCACAGCCAACGCGTGTATATGATTGTATCGTGATTGGTGCGGGAATATCTGGTATAGCTGCTGCTTATAAGATGATACAAGCAGGCTATACTGACTTTTTAGTGTTTGAAAAAGCAGATCGCGTCGGTGGAACATGGCGTGACAACACTTATCCAGGCTGTGGTTGTGACGTACCATCTGCCTTGTATTCTTTTTCATTTGCGCCAAGTCATGCTTGGAGTCATCTCTTTGCTAAGCAAACAGAAATTTTGGCCTATTTAGAGCAGGTCACGAAGCAATTCAATTTGAATGACAAAATCAAATTTAAGCATGAGCTTTTGTCTGCCAAATGGAATGAAGCGCGGCAACAATGGGTTTTAGAAACATCACAGGGGAAATTTCTCGCTAAGACAGTGGTTTTTTCTACTGGCCCGATTACAGAACCTTCTGTGCCTCAAGTTAAGGGGATTGATACCTTCCAGGGGGAAATGTTTCATTCGGCACGTTGGAAACATGACTACGATTTAACAAATAAACGGGTTGCGGTAATTGGCACAGGTGCATCTGCAATCCAGTTTATTCCTCAAATTCAACCTGATGTTAAAGAGTTGATTGTTTTTCAACGTACTGCACCTTGGGTATTACCTAAAGCAGATCTCGCCTTGAATGATGCTGCTAAAGGCATCATTGCAAAATATCCTGTAATTCAACAGTTGTGGCGTGGAGGTGTTGCGCAAATTTTAAATGGGATTAACTTTGGATTGCGTCATCCTCAAATATTAGAACCGATTAATCTGCTGAGCAAACAGCTATTAAAATTACAAATTCAAGATCATACATTACGTAAAAATGTGACACCTAATTTCTCAATTGGTTGTAAACGACTTTTATTTGCCAATAATTATTATCCTGCCTTACAACAAGAAAATGTAGAGCTTGTGCCACAGGGTTTGATTGAAATACAAGGGAATAAATTGATTGCTGCGAATGGTGAACAGTACGAGGTCGATGTGATTATCTGGGGGACAGGCTTTGAAGTTTCACACCCGCCTATAGGTAAGCGGGTTTATGATACGAATGAGCAACTCTTGGCTGAGCGTTGGAAAGAAAGCTCTCCAGAGGCATTTTTAGGTGCAAGCTTGGAACATGTACCTAATGCCTTTTTGGTGTTGGGTCCAAATATTCTGGTCTATGATTCATTTATTGGAATTGCTGAAGCGCAACTGGATTACATTATGAGCGGTTTACTGCAAATGCGAGATCAGGGCATTAAGCGGATACAAATTAAGCCTAAAGTACTTCATGAACATAATGTTGCAGTACAAAAGAACTTGCAGAAGACTGTTTTTAACCGTGGTGGTTGTAAATCTTATTATTTAGATAAAAATGGGCGAAATTTTGCTGCATGGCCGTGGTCGTTAAAGCAATTGAAACAACAACTAAAAAAATTGGACTTGGCTGATTATGATATTGCTTGATATTTAGTTTTATTCCACACGAAATAAAAAAACCACCCGAAGGGTGGTTTTTTTAATCATCAATTCTTTCGAATTAACGACCTTGGATGTCACGTTGAACTTCACCAGTGTAAAGCTGACGTGGACGACCAATTTTGTAAGGTCCGCTGTGCATTTCTAACCAGTGGCTGATCCAACCAACAGTACGTGCAAGCGCGAAGATTACAGTAAACATTTCTGTTGGGATACCAATCGCTTTAAGGATGATACCTGAGTAGAAGTCTACGTTCGGGTAAAGGTTACGCTTGATGAAGTATTCATCAGATAACGCGATACGCTCAAGTTCCATAGCAAGTTCAAGCTGTGGATCGTTGATACCAAGTGCACCAAGAACTTCGTCACAAGTCTCTTTCATTACTTTAGCGCGTGGGTCAAAGTTCTTATAAACGCGGTGACCGAAGCCCATTAACTTAACTTCTTTAGTCTTCACTTTTTCCATGAAGCCAGCAACGTTTTCTACAGTGCCGATTTCATCAAGCATCTTAAGAACAGCTTCGTTCGCACCACCGTGAGCAGGACCCCAAAGTGCAGAGATACCAGCAGCGATACATGCATACGGGTTAGCACCGGTAGAACCAGCTAAACGAACAGTAGAAGTAGACGCGTTTTGTTCGTGGTCAGCATGAAGCGTGAAGATACGATCCATTGCTTTCGCAAGAATTGGGTTTACTTTGTAATCGCGGTCTGCTGGAGTAGCAAACATCATATGCAAGAAGTTTTCTGCATAGCTTAAGTCATTACGTGGGTAAACAAATGGTTGACCTACAGTGTACTTGTAGCTCCAAGCTGCAAGAGTAGGAACTTTCGCGATTAAGCGAATAGCAGTGATTTCACGGTGGTTAACATCTTCAATGTCTAAACCATTGTGATAGAACGCAGAAAGCGCACCTACTACACCCACCATGATTGCCATAGGGTGAGCGTCACGACGGAAACCATTGAAGAAACGGCTTACTTGGTCGTGAACCATAGTGTGGTTACGTACTTTAGCATCAAATTCAACTTTTTGTTCAGCAGTAGGAAGCTCACCATTTAATAATAGGTAGCAAGTTTCTAAGTAGTCTGCTTTAGTTGCAAGTTGGTCAATTGGGTAACCACGGTGTAAAAGTACACCTTTGTTACCATCAATGAAGGTAATTTTTGATTCGCAAGCTGCTGTAGCCATAAAACCAGGATCAAAAGTAAAGTGACCTGCGGCCAACACATCCTTAACGTCGATTACATCTGGGCCCAATGTGCCGCTGTAAATTGGTAATTCAATTTCTTTGCCATCAAGCTGTAATACGGCTTTTTTGCCAGTTGCTTCAGACATTCAATAGATCTCCTGTCCCGGTGAATGTTTAATCTGACTCGTAATACGAATCTTTTAATGCGCGAATCAGACGGATCAAAAATTTGCTAATTAGATTAGAGAGTACTGAAATTTTGTCAATTATACTTATGGATAAAAACTGACGCCCTCACAGAGGTTTAGTCAAATCCTTCCTTAGAGCAATGAGTAAAATCACAGCACCGCCGCGCTATGATATGTCAAAATATTCTTGAGGTGCAGAAAAAAAATAGTGCTCCATCTGAATTGTAAATATTTATAAAAAATATGAGGAGAGTATTTTTGAACAAATGGTGGGGTCAAACTGAATCGAAATTCATCTAATTTTCATAACTTACATTCATTTTTGTTCATATTTTATTTCATTTTTTAGCTAAATTTGGCATTAAGTTCTAATCCTAAAGTTTGATTCAATTGATCAAAAAATAACTCATTGAATTTTGGATTTTGATTAAAAAATAGGCTTTAAACGTAATTTTTTGCAATTTCTGAGCAATTTAAACCCTTAAAATTTATAAGTAGTTTGTATTTAATTATGGCTAAGTCATTATTTAATCACGTTATATCATAAAATTATTGTTCTAAATAAATAGTGAACATTTTGATAGGAAATGCAAGTCTTTCCATATAAAGGAAAGGATTATCAAATAGAGCAAATATCTTGCTTATCTTTAGTCTAAAGATACAAAAACATGGAATTAGGGTTAGAAAGGTCAGAACTGAGAGGATAAATGATAAAAACCAATAGCATAGCAATGAATTTGAGCTAAATTATTGGTTTTTATAGAATGTTAATTTTGTTAATGATTCTTATTTAAAGATTTTTTGTTAAAAAACCAGTCTTTGATTGTTTGTATTTTGACTTTTCGCGTTTTATAATTCGGTGTCGTTTTGAGTTTAGGCATTTGCTTGCCTGACAATGCCAGCTTTCCTTCGAATTAATTCCAACAAACTCCGGATGGAGTTTTTACTTACAGGATGCCCGCTGTGAAAAGCAACAGACCTGTCAATTTGTCCATGGGTCAAGTTTTAGAAGTAAACTTAAAATCCCCTGTGGCTATTGCATCAATTTTACACCGTCTATCAGGTGTCATCGTATTTTTACTCGTACCGGTACTTTTATGGATTTTAGACAAGTCATTGTCTTCTCCTGAAGGTTTTGCGCAAGTACAAGCTATTTTTAATAGTTTTATCGTGCGTTTTATCGTATGGGTATTTGTAGCCGGCTTAATTTTCCACTTTATTGCGGGTGTTAAGCATTTACTTGCGGATCTAGGTATTGCTGAAGAACTGCAAAGTGGTCGTGTCGCAGCTACTATTTCATTGATCTTGTCTGCAATCGGTATCATTGCGGCATTTGTATGGATTGTTATCTAATGAAAAGTGCTACTGGTTTAACGGGTTCAGGTTCTCGCGATTGGTTTATCCAGCGCGTAAGTGCTGTCGTATTAGCAGTTTATACTGTTGTTGTTTTAGGTTGGATCCTATGCAATGGTGGTTTTAGCTACGAACAGTGGTACGGCTTTATGATGACAGCTCCAATGAAGATCTTATCTTTATTAGCAGTCTTATCTCTTGTTGCACATGCATGGATTGGTATGTGGCAAGTATTCACTGACTATGTGACTACTCGTCAAATGGGGCCTTCGGCTTCAGGTTTACGCCTTGTACTGACTTCAGCAGTAATTATTGCTGTATTTGCATATGCGATCTGGGCAATCCAGATTTTTTGGGCGAATTGATAGGAAGAGATCATGGGCGCTATAACCCCTAAAGAAGATTACACAAATATTCCACACGAAACTTTCGATGCTGTCATCGTTGGTGGTGGTGGTTCAGGTATGCGCGCGTCTTACCAACTTGCTCAAGCTGGTTTAAAAGTTGCGGTTCTGACTAAAGTATTCCCAACACGTTCACATACAGTTGCAGCGCAGGGCGGTATTGGTGCATCTCTTGGTAACATGCAAGAAGATAACTGGCACTACCACTTCTATGACACTGTAAAAGGTTCAGACTGGTTAGGTGACCAAGACGCAATCGAATTCATGACGCGTGAAGCACCACAAGTTGTTTATGAATTAGAACACTTGGGTATGCCATTTGACCGTAACGCAGATGGTACGATTTACCAACGTCCATTTGGTGGTCACTCTGCAAACTATGGTGAAAAAGCCGTTCCACGTGCTTGTGCTGCTGCTGACCGTACAGGTCACGCACTTCTTCACACGCTTTATCAAAGCAACGTGAAAATGGGTACTCAATTCTTTGTTGAATGGATTGCACTTGACCTTATCCGTAATGAAGCGGGTGATGTACTCGGTGTAACTGCATACGACCAAGAAACAGGTAAAATTGCAGTATTCCAAGCGAAAGCGACATTGTTTGCTACTGGCGGTGCAGGTCGTGTTTACCGTGCATCTACTAACGCATATATCAACACTGGTGACGGTCTTGGTATGGCAGCTCGTGCAGGTATTCCATTACAAGATATGGAATTCTGGCAGTTCCACCCTACAGGTGTTGCGGGCGCAGGTGTATTGTTGACGGAAGGTTGTCGTGGTGAAGGTGCGATCCTTCGTAACGATGCTGGTGAGCCGTTCATGGAACGCTATGCACCAACTTTAAAAGACTTGGCACCACGTGATTTCGTATCACGTTCGATGGACCAAGAAATTAAAGAAGGTCGCGGTTGTGGTCCTAAGAAAGACTACATCTTGCTTGATATGACGCACTTGGGTGCTGAAACAATCATGAAACGTCTTCCATCTGTATTTGAGATTGGTAAGAAATTCGCGAACGTTGACATCACTAAAGAACCAATTCCTGTAGTACCGACAATCCATTACCAAATGGGTGGTATTCCTACAAACATTCATGGTCAAGTTGTAGTGCCAGAAAGCCGTGAAACTTCACCGCTTGAAGCGAACTACAATAAAGAGACTGATGTTTATTCTACCAATGCAGGTGAACGTAACTTCACTAAACCAGTAAAAGGTTTCTATGCAATTGGTGAATGTTCTTGCGTATCTGTACATGGTGCAAACCGTTTAGGTACGAATTCTCTGCTTGACTTGGTTGTATTTGGTAAAGCTGCTGGTGAACACATCATCGACTACGTGACTAAACACCATGGTGATGAATACCAACCGCTTCCTACAACTGTACTTGAGCAAACTGTTGCACGTATCCGTAAATTAGATGAGTCAACAACAGGTGAAAATGCACAAGAAGTTGCTGATGCAATTCGTGACATCGTACAAGACCATGCTGGCGTATTCCGTACACAAGCATTGCTTGACAAAGGTGTGAAAGAAATTCTTGCGATTGAATCACGTGTTCGTAACATTCATTTGAAAGACAAATCTAAGGTATTCAACACGGCGCGTATTGAAGCTCTAGAAGTTGAAAACTTGTATGAAGTTGCTAAAGCGACCTTGATTTCTGCTGCTGCACGTAAAGAATGTCGTGGTGCACACACAGTTGTAGATTTTGAAGAGTCTCCAGATCATCCAGAATACCCATATGGTCGTCGTGATGATGAGTGGATGAAGCACACATTATGGTTCTCTGCTGACAATCGTCTAGAGTACAAACCAGTGCGTTACAAGCCATTATCTGTCGCTGCTATTCCACCTAAACCACGTACGTTCTAATTAGGAGAAGTAAGATGAGTAGAGGTACTCGTACATTTAATATCTACCGCTACGATCCTGATAAGGATGCAGCACCGTACATGCAGACTTTTAAGCTTGAATTGACTGATAAGCATCGTATGTTGCTTGATGCACTTCTTGCATTGAAAGTACAGGATGAATCGTTAACATTCCGTCGTTCGTGCCGCGAAGGTATTTGTGGTTCTGATGGTGTAAACATCAATGGTAAAAACGGTTTAGCATGTCTTTGGAATCTCAATGATTTGCCGGATGTGATTACTGTTCGTCCGCTTCCAGGTCTTCCTGTTGTGAAAGACTTGGTTGTGGATATGAACCAGTTCTACGATCAGTACAATAAAATCCATCCATTCTTGATTAATAATCAACCTGCGCCACCGAAGGAGCGTTTACAGTCTCCTGAAGAGCGTGAACACTTAGATGGTCTATATGAATGTATTTTGTGTGCATGTTGTTCAACTTCATGCCCATCATTCTGGTGGAACCCAGACAAATTCTTAGGTCCATCTGCATTATTAAATGCGTATCGTTTCATTATCGATTCGCGTGATACAGCGACTCAAGAGCGTTTGGCTCGTCTTGATGACCCATTCTCATTGTTCCGTTGTAAAGGCATCATGAACTGTGTATCAGTATGTCCTAAGGGCTTAAACCCAACTAAAGCAATCGGTCATATCCGTAATATGCTTTTAGATATGGCTGGCTAATCTTTAAAGATTAATGAGACTTAAAAAAAGCACACTTTCGGGTGTGCTTTTTTATGAAATGCAAAAATAGTTTGTTATACAGTTTTACACTTCCAGTGAAAGCACATAGACATAATTTGTGCGATTCGTGTAAAACGAAGGGATTATTTATGCTGAAAAGCGGTTGTTGCGTAGAATAAATGCTATTATATAACGTTAGAAAAGGGCAGTTTGTAAGAAGGTGCTCTTTTTTGCTATTTGAAAAACTTAAATAGAACTTTGGTCTAGATTGCATCTTAATTGATGATAAATCACCATAGTTTACAGCATAAAATGTGGAGTGTATTTCGCTGATTTATGGATGGTATGTGTCAAAAAAATCAATTGGTGAAAGTGGAACATGTTACGATTTAATGCATCGTTATATTGAAAAAACCATGGTTAATTATTACCCGTTTTTTGATATAAATTGAGTGCTTACCTATTTTCTAAGTGGTTTTAGAAAAGCTAAATCGAGAATTTATCTTTTCTAAAACGATTTTGCAAAAAATTGCTCGGTTTCGGTCGAGTATATATGGATGAGTGATGATGCCATTGAGGGTGTTGTTGTTCATTTTTCACATCAGGATACTCCTAATGTGGTGATAACGCCCTGAGGCTGATGTCTGCTGGGGACTAATGTCATGTTACCAATTTGACATTATCAATCATGGGGTTGCTTAAAAGGCACCTAAAATATTTTTGCAATAGGAAATGGGTCCACAAATGCAAGAAGTTGCTGACGCTTTGCGTCTTGACACTGAACTTTCCGCTGATAGTGCAGCGTATATTGAAGAACTTTATGAGCAGTATTTGACGTCGCCGGAATCAGTTGGTGCTGATTGGCGCGAATACTTCGATAAATTCCCGAAAGGTGATCAACCACACAGCAATGTACGTGAGCAATTCCTCTTATTAGGCCGCAATTCAAGCCGTGTTCAGGCGGTGGTGCAAAGCACAGTTAGTACTGAACATGAGCGTCGTCAAATTGGCGTATTACAACTTATTGCAGCGTATCGTAACCGTGGTCATCAGAAAGCGAAGCTTGATCCTTTAGGTTTGGCAAAACGTGAAATCGTGCCTGATCTTGATCTTGCAGCACATGGCTTAACTCAATCGGATTTAGACACAGTATTTAATACAGGTAATCTGTTGATTGGTAAAGATGAAGCAACTTTAGGTGAAATGGTTCAAGCCATGGAAGCAACGTATTGTGCTTCGATTGGTGCAGAATACATGCACATTGTTGATACCAAAGAAAAACGCTGGATTCAACAACGTCTTGAAGGTGCTCGTGGCCAATTCAATTTTACAGCAGAACAGAAAAAACACGTATTAGAGCGTTTAACTGCTGCTGAAGGTCTTGAAAAATTCCTTGGTAATAAATACGTCGGTGCAAAACGTTTTGGTGTTGAAGGTGGTGAATCTTTCATTCCAATGGTTGATGCTTTGATTCAACGTGCAGGTTCTGTAGGTTGTAAAGAAGTTGTCATTGGTATGCCACACCGCGGTCGTTTAAACCTTTTAGTTAACATCATGGGTAAAAACCCAGCAGACCTATTTGGTGAGTTTGAAGGTAAAAGCTTACATAAAAAAGGTTCTGGTGATGTTAAATACCACCAAGGTTTCTCTTCTAACGTCATGACTCCTGGTGGTGAAGTTCACTTGGCATTGGCATTTAACCCATCACATTTAGAAATCGTAGGACCAGTAGTAGAAGGTTCAGTACGTGCACGTCAAGTTCGTCGTAAAGACATTGGCGGTGATGATGTATTGCCAGTGATTGTTCATGGTGATGCGGCATTTGCTGGTCAAGGTGTTAACCAAGAAACCTTCCAAATGTCACAAACTCGTGGCTATACAGTAGGTGGTACGGTTCACATTGTTGTGAATAACCAAGTAGGTTTCACTACTTCTGATCCACGTGATGCGCGTTCTACAGAATACTGTACAGACATTGCAAAAATGATCCAAGCACCGATTTTCCATGTAAACGGTGATGATCCTGAATCAGTATTGTTTGTTGCTCAATTGGCACATGACTTCCGTCATACATTCCGTAAAGACGTTGTAATTGACATGTTCTGTTACCGTCGTCGTGGTCATAACGAAGCGGATGAGCCAGCAGCAACTCAGCCAATGATGTATCAAGTCATCAACAAGAAAACGACGACTCGTGCATTGTATGCAGACCAATTGGTTCAGCAAAATGTGTTAGATCGTGCTGCTGCTGATCAAATGGTAGAAGATTACCGTTCTGATCTAGAAGCGGGCAAGCATGTTGCTAACGCATTGGTATTAGAGCCAAATACAAAAATGTTTGTAGATTGGACGCCATACCTAGGCCATGAATACACAGACATTTGGGATACAACTTTCTCTGAAGATCGCTTAAAAGAACTTGGTCGCAAAATGCGTGAGCTTCCTGAAGGCTTCGTAATGCAGCGTCAGGTTGCAAAAGTGATTGATGATCGCCTGAAAATGCAAACTGGTGAAATGCCATTGAACTGGGGTGCTGCTGAAACTTTAGCTTATGCATCACTTTTGGATGAAGGTTTCCTTGTTCGTTTAACAGGTGAAGACGTTGGTCGTGGTACATTCTCACACCGTCATGCGAAGTTGCATAACCAAGTAGATGGTTCAACTTACATCCCACTTTGCCACATCAAAGAAAATCAACCACGTACAGCAATTTATGACTCATTATTGTCAGAAATGGCGGTGTTAGGTTTTGAGTATGGTTATGCAACCACGCTTCCTAAGAGCTTGGTGATTTGGGAAGCGCAATTTGGTGACTTCGCAAACTGTGCACAGGTTGTAATCGATCAATTTATCGCATCAGGTGAAACGAAGTGGGAACGTGTTTGTGGTTTAACTTTACTTCTTCCACATGGTTTTGAAGGTCAAGGTCCAGAACACTCATCTGCACGTTTAGAACGTTTCTTACAGCTATGTGCTGAAGACAACATGCAAGTGATGACACCGACTACACCTGCACAGATTTTCCATGCTTTACGTCGTCAAGCGATTCGCCCAATTCGTAAGCCAATGATCATCATGTCGCCGAAGTCTTTGCTTCGTCACAAACTTGCAACGTCTACTTTAAGTGAGCTTGCAAACGGCACATTCCAGACAGTGATTGATGAGATCGATAACATCAACAAAGCAGACGTAACCCGTTTGGTACTTTGTGGTGGTAAGGTTTACTACGATTTACTTGAGAAACGTCGTGAGCAAGAGTTAAATAACACTGCAATCATTCGTATTGAACAATTGTATCCATACCCAGAACAACGTATTGCTGAAGTTCTTGCTCAATATCCAAACGTAAAAGAAATTGTTTGGACGCAAGAAGAGCCGAAGAACCAAGGTGCTTGGTTATTTATCGCACCACGTTTATACGATGATGTGATGAAATCAGGTAAACAAGTACGTATCAGTTATGCAGGTCGTGAAGCTTCTGCTGCACCGGCTTGTGGTTCACCATATTTGCATGCAAAACAACAAGCTCAGCTGGTTAATGACGCTTTAGCGATCGTAGCTGAACAATCAGGAGATTCTAAATAATGGCAACCGAAATTAAAGCACCGGTATTCCCAGAGTCAGTTGCAGACGGTACGATTGCAACTTGGCACAAACAACCAGGTGAGGCAGTATCACGTGATGAAGTGATCTGTGACATTGAAACAGACAAAGTTGTTTTAGAAGTCGTTGCTCCTGCTGACGGTACAATCGTTACAATTATTAAAAATGAAGGCGACACAGTGCTTTCAGCTGAAGTGATTGCTCAGTTTGAAGAAGGTGCGGTTTCTGGTGCTGCTGCAACTGAAGCAGTTCAAGATGAAGCGAAAGTTGAACAAGCTGCTGCAAACACTCAAGCAGGTGCTGCACCAGTCGTTGAACGTGCTCAACAAGTTCAAGATCAAGCTCCTGCTGTTCGTAAAGCATTAACTGAGTCTGGTATTCCTGCTGCTGATGTTGCGGGTACAGGCCGTGGTGGTCGTATCACTAAAGAAGATGTGGCAAATCATCAAACTAAACCTGCAGCGCCAGCTGCTGCACCTTTAAGCGTTGCAGTAGGTGAGCGTATTGAAAAACGTGTTCCAATGACACGTCTTCGTAAGCGTGTTGCTGAACGTTTACTTGCAGCGACTCAAGAAACTGCAATGTTAACGACGTTCAACGAAGTGAACATGAAGCCAATCATGGAAATGCGTGCGCAATACAAAGACGCATTCGAGAAGCGTCATGGTGCGCGTCTTGGCTTTATGTCTTTCTTTGTTAAAGCGGCAACTGAAGCGCTTAAACGCTACCCAGCGGTTAATGCATCAATTGATGGCGACGACATCGTTTACCATGGTTACTATGACATCGGTGTAGCCGTATCTTCTGACCGTGGTTTAGTGGTACCAGTGCTTCGTGATACAGACCGTATGAACTATGCTGAAGTTGAAAATGGTATCCGTGATTACGCTTACAAAGCGCGTGATGGTAAATTAGGTATCGAAGACATGACTGGCGGTACGTTCACTATCACTAACGGTGGTACATTCGGTTCATTGCTTTCTACGCCAATTTTGAACACACCACAAACTGCAATTTTAGGTATGCACAAAATCCAAGAGCGTCCTATGGCAGTGAATGGTCAAGTAGAAATCTTGCCAATGATGTATTTAGCGCTTTCTTATGACCACCGTTTAATCGATGGTAAAGAAGCTGTAGGTTTCTTGGTAACAATCAAAGAATTGTTAGAAGAACCAGCTAAATTGATCCTTGACCTTTAATTGATAGAATAAAAATAACAGGCTTAGAGCTATCCTCTAAGCCTGTATTTGGAGATAAACATGTCTCAACAATTTGATCTTGTTGTAATTGGCGGTGGCCCAGGTGGCTATGAAGCAGCGATTCGTGCAGCGCAATTAGGTTTTAAAGTTGCTTGTATCGAAAAACGTATTCACAAAGGCAAACCATCTTTAGGTGGTACTTGCTTAAACGTGGGTTGTATTCCTTCTAAAGCTTTACTTGATTCTTCTCACCGCTACGAAGATACAGTTCATCATTTAGATGATCACGGTATTACAACAAGTGAAGTGAAGTTTGACTTGGCTAAAATGCTTGACCGTAAGGATAAAATCGTCAACCAATTAACTATGGGTGTCGACGGCCTTCTTAAAGGTAATGGTATCGAATGGTTAAAAGGGACTGGTAAATTACTTGCTGGTAAAAAAGTTGAGTTTGTTTCTCATGAAGGTGAAACTCAAATTTTAGAGCCAAAATATGTGATTCTTGCATCTGGTTCTGTGCCTGTAAATATTCCTGTAGCTCCTGTTGATCAAGACATTATTGTTGATTCAACTGGTGCTTTAGAATTCCAAGAAGTTCCTAAGCGTTTAGGTGTTATTGGTGCTGGTGTAATTGGTTTAGAACTTGGTTCAGTATGGCGTCGTCTTGGTGCTGAAGTTGTTGTATTTGAAGCAATGGATGCATTCTTACCAATGGCTGATAAAGCATTGGCTAAAGACTACCAAAAAGTATTGACTAAACAAGGTTTAGACATTCGCGTAGGCGCTAAAGTTGCTGGTACTGAAGTTAACGGTCGTGAAGTGACAGTTAAGTACACGCAAGGTGGCGAAGACAAGACTCAAACTTTCGATAAATTAATCGTTTGTGTTGGTCGTCGTGCTTATGCAGAAGGTTTATTGGCTGATGATTCAGGTATTAAACTCACTGAACGTGGTTTAGTGGAAGTGAACGATTGGTGTGCAACTTCTGTTGAAGGTGTATATGCAATTGGTGACTTAGTACGCGGTCCAATGCTTGCGCATAAAGCAATGGAAGAAGGTGTAATGGCTGTTGAACGAATTCACGGTCATGCTGCACAAGTCAACTATGACACAATCATTTCTGTAATCTATACACACCCAGAAGCGGCGTGGGTAGGTTTAACAGAAGAGCAAGCGAAAGAAAAAGGTCATGAAGTTAAAACTGGTCAATTCGGTTTCGCTGCAAATGGTCGTGCAATGGCTGCTGGTGAAAATTCAGGTTTCGTGAAGTTCGTTGCGGATGCAAAAACTGACCGTTTATTGGGTATGCACGTAATTGGACCTGCTGCGTCTGATATCGTACACCAAGGGATGATCGCACTTGAGTTTGTATCTTCTGTTGAAGATCTTCAGTTGATGACTTTTGGTCACCCAACATTCTCTGAAGTTGTTCATGAAGCTGCATTGGCTGTCGATGGCCGAGCAATTCACGCAATTCAGCGTAAACGTAAATAAGACAAGAAAAGAGCGGTTTTAACCGCTCTTTTTTTTGATTAAAGGTTGTTTTTACCAGAACAATCTACTACAAATAAGAAAGAAAAAATGTAAAAGGACTAATACCAAATAAGACGTGAGTCTAGGAATTAGTCGGTCCATAACAAAGCAAAGAAGTAGTAAAAGGTTAGTCAATGAATCTACATGAGTATCAAGCCAAAGCGTTATTAAAAAAATATGGTATGCCTGTTCAAGAAGGTGTATTGGCAACCAATGCTGAAGAAGCAGTAAAAGCTTTTGAGCAGCTTGGCGGAAAATTCGCAGTCATGAAAGCGCAGGTGCACGCTGGTGGTCGAGGTAAGGCTGGTGGCGTTAAAGTCGTCAAATCCAGCATTGAAGCGGCAGATTACGCAAACCATATCATCGGTACTCGTTTAGTGACTTATCAAACCGATGCTAATGGTCAGCCTGTGAATAGTGTCTTGGTTTGTGAAGATGTCTATCCAGTAGAGCGTGAGTTATATCTTGGAGCAGTCGTTGATCGTTCAAGTCGACGCGTAACTTTTATGGCATCGACCGAAGGTGGTGTTGAAATTGAAAAAGTTGCAGAAGAAACTCCAGAGAAAATTATCAAAGTAGAAGTAGATCCTTTGGTGGGCTTACAGCCTTTCCAAGCACGTGAAGTCGCATTTGCTTTGAAATTAAAAGATGCTCAGATTGCACAATTTGTCAAAATTATGACTGCTGCATATCAGGCATTTATTGAAAATGATTTTGCTTTATTCGAGATTAATCCATTATCTGTTCGTGAAAATGGTGAAATTTTATGTGTTGATGCCAAAGTTGGTATTGATTCGAATGCCTTATATCGTTTGCCAGAAGTTTCTGCACTTCGTGACAAGTCACAAGAAAATGAACGTGAGCTAAAAGCATCGGAATTTGATCTGAACTACGTTGCACTTGAAGGCAATATTGGCTGTATGGTCAATGGTGCAGGTTTGGCAATGGCTACTATGGATATCATTAAACTTTATGGTGGGCAGCCTGCAAACTTCCTTGATGTTGGTGGGGGTGCAACCAAAGAACGTGTAATTGAAGCTTTCAAATTGATTTTGGCAGATACCTCGGTACAGGGTGTATTGATTAATATTTTTGGTGGTATTGTTCGTTGTGACATGATTGCGGAAGCCATTATTGCTGCAGTGCAGGAAGTACATGTGAGTGTTCCTGTCGTGGTTCGTTTAGAAGGCAACAATGCAGAATTGGGTGCAAAAATTCTAGATGAATCAGGTTTGAAATTAACTTCTGCAAACGGCTTGGCTGATGCAGCAGAAAAAATTGTTGCAGCAGTAAAAGCATAAGGAGTGCCATCATGAGCGTATTAATTAATAAAAACACAAAAGTATTGGTACAAGGCTTCACAGGTAAGAATGGTACGTTTCATTCTGCACAAGCTCTCGATTATGGAACCAAAGTCGTGGGTGGTGTGACCCCAGGTAAAGGTGGAACCACACATTTAGATTTGCCTGTATTTAACACCATGAAAGATGCTGTGCGTGAAACACAAGCTGATGCATCTGTGATTTATGTGCCAGCGCCTTATGTCCTTGACTCAATCATTGAAGCGGTAGATTCAGGTGTTGGACTGATTGTAGTAATTACCGAAGGTGTCCCTACGCTGGATATGTTAAAAGCCAAGCGTTATTTAGAAACCAATGGCAATGGTACGCGTCTAGTCGGTCCAAACTGTCCTGGTGTGATCACGCCAGGCGAATGTAAGATTGGAATTATGCCGGGTCATATTCATCAACCGGGTCGTATCGGAATTATTTCACGTTCAGGAACCCTGACTTACGAGGCTGTTGCTCAGACCACTAAACTTGGCCTTGGGCAATCAACCTGTATTGGTATTGGAGGAGATCCAATTCCGGGTATGAACCAAATTGATGCATTAAAACTGTTCCAAGATGATCCAGATACTGATGCGATTATCATGATTGGTGAAATTGGGGGAACTGCTGAAGAAGAAGCAGCTGAATATATTCAGTCTAATGTTTCTAAACCTGTAGTAGGTTATATTGCAGGGGTAACAGCACCAAAAGGTAAGCGCATGGGTCATGCAGGTGCAATTATTTCAGGTGGTAAGGGAACAGCCGAAGAAAAATTCGCTGCTTTTGAACGTGCTGGAATGGCGTATACACGCAGTCCTGCAGAGTTGGGTGCAACCATGTTACAGGTATTGAAAGACAAAGGTTTAGCTTAATTTTTAAGATTTATTAAGTAAAAAAAGCGTGTGTTACTTAGGTAACATGCGCTTTTTTACGTTTATCGCATTCTATTTGGTATATAAATTGCTCTAAGCAAGTATTCATTCAAAATAGTGTTTTGATACCATGCAAGCGGTAAATTGGAATCAGTTCAGCGAAGAGTTCACCCGTAATATCCAAAAAGTGCTGCCATTTGACGGATTGGTTGCGTTTAATATCGATTCGGAAACAACAGCGAGTCAATATTCATTTAAAGGCATATCTCGTCAAGCAGTCGATGAATACTTGGGAGGTATGCAATGTTTTGACCCTGTACATTTTCGTTTTGCATACCATCAAACAGATATGAAGTTTAGTGTATTACAAGCCGTGGCTTCTAATAATGAGTATGATGACTTTAGAAAAAAATGGAATGTAAAAGATACGATTGAACTTTTTTTTAGGCAGAATGGGGTTCCTATTCGTGGCATGAGTTTGGTTCGGTCTTCAGCCTATATGGAATTTTCTGATCAAGAGTTAAAAATGGTTGAATCATTTTATGATTTGACCGCTTGTTGTTTTAATCAAATTTATGACGTTTCTAGTCATCAGGTTAGCCTATTTAATGAAGGTTTAACTGAGTCACTAACGCGACAAGAATCTAAAATATTAGGCTTGTTATGTAAAGGTCTAAATAATCAGGCACTTGCCAATGAAATGCATTGTGGAATATCAACTATTAAGACCCATCTACAGCATATCTATCAAAAAACACAGGTCAGAAGCCGTCAGGAATTGATGAGCCGAGTACTGTCTGGCTGACATTCATAATAAATATAAGATCGATCTATCTTCAATTTTAAAAATCATCCTTTGGGATGATTTTTTTGCATAGGGAACAGCGTAATTTTTCAGCATAGAAAAACAGTTTGTAAGGCTAAGGAAATCCGAGATGAAAACATTACATTCACAAATGCTGAAAAAATATCTTAAACAAATATCAAATGTTGTTGGTGTAATGGCAATTGGTGCATGTGCAAATCAAGCGATGGCACATGGTGAAGCAGCGAAAATGTTACCGTTACAACAAGCCATGCAATCGGTTGGTGCAACGGTACAGCAAGACCAATATGCCAATATCTATACCATCAGCAAAAATTCGACCTTAGTCCGAGCAAAACCAAATTCAACCACCATTATGGTGAATGGAAAGCCTTTAAAAATTTCGGCACCCATTATTGTAAAAGACGGTCAAGCTATGGCATCGGAAACATTGGCAAATGAGATTTTCCAATCTGGCCTTGATCAAACCTTTCAAGTTGAAACCGTAAAGCATCCGTTAAATACCTTAACGACAGAAGAAATCCAGTCAGTGACGAAGATCATTCAGGCAGATCAACGTGCACCGAAAGCATTACGTTTCAGCCGTATTCGTTTACAAGAACCTGAAAAAAATGCAGTTTGGAACAGTGTGCTGAATCATACTGAATATAAAGGTCCACGTTTAGCCGAATTTAGCTTATTACAAAGCGATAATATTATTGAGGGTGTGGTTGATCTGAACACACAACAAGTAAAGGCTTGGAAGGTCTTACCTGCAACGCATGGAATGGTGTTGTTGGATGACTTTATGATGGTACAAGAGGTTATTCAGAAGAGTCCAGAGTATAAAGCTGCGTTAGCAAAACGTGGCATTACAGATGTCACTAAAGTCGTGGGTACACCACTGACTGTAGGATACTTTGGTGGTGAAGATGGTTTAAATAAAGAACTTAGCTTACTGAAAATTGTCAGCTATCTTGATGTAGGTGATGGAAACTATTGGGCACATCCTATTGAGAATTTGGTTGCTGTCGTCGATTTAGACAAAAAGAAAATTGTCAAAATTGAAGAGGGCAGTTTAGTGCCTGTACCCATGACACCACGTCCTTATGATGGTCGTGATAAAAAAGCAGAAACACGTAAGCCTCTGAATATTGTAGAACCTGAGGGTAAAAACTACAGCATTACGGGTCAGTATATTCATTGGGGCAACTGGTGCTTCCATGTCGGGCTTGATTCTCGTGTAGGTTTACAAGTTGGCACAGTCACTTTTAAAGATAAGGGCGTAAAACGTAAAGTCATGTACCAAGGCAATCTTGGGGGAATGGTTGTGCCTTATGGTGATCCAGATATGGGTTGGTACTTCAAGTCTTATCTCGACTCTGGTGAATATGGAATGGGTACGTTGACCTCATCTATTGAGCGGGGTAAGGATGTTCCTGAGAATGCTGTACTGCTTGATGCAGTGATTGCTGATTACGAAGGTAAACCAATGACGATTCCAAATGCAATTGCTGTATTTGAACGTTATGCGGGACCCGAGTTTAAACATCAAGAAATGGGACAAAGCAATGTAAGTGCCGAGCGCCGTGAGCTTGTGGTGCGCTGGATTAGTACAGTTGGTAACTATGACTACATGTTTGATTGGGTCTTCTCAGACAATGGCACCATAGGGATTAATGCGGGTGCTACAGGTATTGAAGCGGTTAAAGGGGTAAAAGCATCAACTATGCATGATGCAACAGCCAAAGAAGATACCCGTTACGGAACTTTGATTGATCATAATATTGTGGGAACAACCCATCAGCATATTTATAACTTCCGTTTAGACTTAGATATCGATGGTGAGAACAATACACTGACCCACATGAACCCTGTTGTAAATGTGAATAAAAAAGGTGTGCGTAAAAGCACGATGGAAATCGAAAAACATGTGGTGAGTAATGAACAAGAAGCAGCAGAGAAATTTAATCCATCAACCATTCGTTTAATCAGTAACTATTCGAAAGAGAACAAAGTTGGCAATCCCGTTTCTTATCAACTGATTCCATTTGCTGGTGGCACGCACCCAATTGCCAAAGGCGCAAACTTTAGTCCAGATGAATGGTTATTCAAACGTTTAAACTTCATGGACAAGCAAATTTGGGTGACCAAATATAACCCGACAGAATTATATCCTGAGGGCGCGTATCCAAACCGTTCTGACAAAGATACAGGCTTGGGGCAATTTGTTCAAAATAACGACAACATCAATAACAAAGACTTAGTCGTATGGTTAACCACGGGTACAACGCATGTTGCTCGAGCAGAAGAATGGCCAATCATGCCAACGGAGTGGGTGAATGTACTGCTTAAACCATGGAACTTCTTCGATGAAACACCAACTTTGAATCTAAACACACCAAAAGATACGACGACACATTCACATTAATGCTGCGATAGCAATAAAACATGCCATATCAAAACCTTGATGTGGCAAATCTTAAGATTTGGGGGAATCTATGTTTAAATCATGTGTTCAACGGTTGTTGACTGTATCACTTTTAATGTCATCAGTTTCAGTATTTGCAGAGGAAGCAACGACTTCTGAATCTACACCTACAATTACAGTGGCAGGCTCTATGGCAATGTTGACGGATTATCGCTTCCGTGGAGTGTCTATGTCGAATCGTGATCCTGCCGTTCAAGGGGCTTTAAACTTTTCGCATAAATCAGGCGTCTATCTAAGTTTATGGGCATCGAATGCGGATGTTGGGGCAGGAGGGAATGTCGAAGCTGACTTTTTTGTGGGCTATAATCTACCCATCACAGAAAAATCATTCCTAGATATTAACTATGCCGATGTGAATTATCCTGGCACGATCAAAGAATATCACACCGATTTTAGTGAGTTTGGCGTGAATTATAATCATAGTGATTTAATGAAGGATGGTGACTATTTTACAGCAGGAGTGTTTTACTCACCTGAGTTCGCTTTTAAATCAGGTACAGAAATTTACTTAAATACAAGTTACAAATTTCCAGTGTATAAAAATATTAAACTTGTTTCGAGCTTGGGCTATACCAAACTGGAAGACAACGAACAGTTTGCTAAAGCATTTGGTGGTGATGGTCAGCAAGATGATTATTTTGACTATAAAATTGGTTTAGGTGTGGAAGTTTTGGGGTTAAATTCAGAGTTGGTATGGATTGATAATAATATCGATAGTGATGCCAATATTATGAAAGGAAGTGTTGTATTCTCTCTGACCAAACAGTTCTAATCCAGAAAATAATTATTTTAAAGTGATAAGAGGCTTCAATATGATGAAGCCTTTTTTTAATAGGATTTTTATTTTCTGAAAAATCAGGGTTGTAGTTTAATTTGGCATGGTATGTGATGTTGTTTAACTATGCTATATTTATACATAAAATTCTATTTTCACGACACCGTATTGCAGATGTTAAGACATGTTTATGTGTTCTTTTTCAGGATATTCGCTCTGATTATTCTATTGATGAGTGCTGCTATGGCTGAAAATGAAGACGTCTACATGGATGAATTTATTGGTGATGAAATTTTTTATTATTATCAGCATCTTGCGGAGCAGCATAATGAAAAAGAAAATGACTATAGCGTAGCGAATAATGACTTTTATGAAAATGAATATATTCGAGTGTTTAATTATACCGCTTATAATTCTGACAATTTCACCAATAAACTCGGAACAGGTGAATTCAACAGTGCAGATTTAGATGCCTTAAGAATATCATTTGGTTATGGTATTGAAATTAAGTTAAATAAGCGTAATAAACTTGGCTATGAATATTTGTCAAATTTTCCCTATGATCGAGGGCAGTTAATTCGAATCTTTTGGGTACAGTTATTCTAAAATGCACGAATATTTTTTTATTCATTTTTTGAAATAAGTAAATCTTCGATAATAATTTTTTTCATACGTGTCAGCGTTGAATAGGCTTCGGGATGACTCGCTAAGATTTGTGCAAGGTTTTTTGGAATGACCTGCCAACTAATACCAAAAACATCTTTGCACCAGCCACACCAACTTTCCGAACCATGTTCTGTAAAATAATTCCAGTAATAATCAATTTCTTGCTGTGTTTTACACGGAATCACAAAAGAAACGGATTCATTAAAATCAAAAATATGCTTATGGGGGCTATCTTTTGCTATAAATTTCAGGTGGTTCAAGCTAAAAATGCTATTTTGTATTTTTCCTTCCAAGTCACCAGAAGGGTAGCGAAGCAATTGATGGCGCTGAAATTCTGGAAAAATCTTCTGATAGTATTGTAGGGCTTGCGAACACTGGTTCTGATGCATACCACAAAATAATAAATTGGGAAGAATGTGTTGTTGTGTTTTACCACCATTACCTAGTTGTAATTGCCAGGTATAGCCAAATTGATCTTGAATCCAACCATAATAAGCGTTCCAAGAATAATGACCGAGATCAATTATGCTTGCACCGCCGAGAATAAGTTTTTGCCATAGCGCGTTAATTTCTTCGCGACTATCGCAAATCACTGTAAAAGAGATGGCGGGATTAGGTAAGAAATAGGGACCACCATTTATTCCAATAAAGCATTGATTGGACAAAGATGCTTTTACGACTGTCTGATTATGTTCAAGGATCATGCTGTTTGGAAAAACTGAGCAATAGAATTCAAAAGCTTCTAACGCTTGATTATCAAACCACAAAGCAGGATAGATCGTAAGATGCATGCATGGTCCTTGTGTTTAGGTCCTATAAGGTTGAATTTTAACTGAGTATGACGTGGCAATATGTAATATTTTGATGAAAAAAGCGCAACTTAAGTTGCGCTTAATTTTATAAATGGAATTTATACTTTGCTTTGCGGTTTCAGTTGTTGGGTCAAACCATTGATATCACCACCATGCAGTCCAAGTTCACTCATAAGGCTATCGATTAATGGAGCTTGTGAACGATAGCGTAAAGCACTATTCACGACTTGATCGGACAGTGAAGCAGTTGAATGTTCAGGAGTCGATTCATGACCATGAGGATGTGCAACACTTCCTAAACCATTGACCTGTAAAATTTTAATATCATCAATACCTTCCATTGGTTTAACACTTTCGCGAATAATTTCAGGTAGATATTTCAGTAAAGCCAGTCGAATTTGCATTTCAACTTGCTCAGACGATAAGGTGTTATTTGCCTCATGCACGGCACGAGTACCTTCAGCATCAACCTGATATTGTTTTTCCATAGCTTGTGCCAGTAAAACTTTGGCATCTGCTTCACCTTTGGCATGTAGGCGGGCTTTTTCAGCTTCCGCTTCAGCAGCAATTCGAATTGCTTCCGCTTCGTCCACCGCTGCTTTTTTACCAGCTTCGGCAGCAACAGTAATGGCAATCGCATCTTTTTCAGCAGCTTGTTTTGCTGCAACCAATTCAACCGCTTTTTCACGTTCAGCACGTTGCGTTTCACGGACGGTGAGAACTTCTTCTTCTGCTTTAACTGCCTGAGCACGAGCTTGGTCTGCTTGAGCTTTGGCTTCTGATTCTGCACGAGACTTTTCAGCAATCGCAATTGCGCGATCTTGCTCTGCCAATTCAATGGTTTTCTTTTGCTCGACCTGAGCTTTTTGAATAAGTTGAGCTTTTAAGATATTTTCATTTTCTACATCGCGGGCAGAAGCGATACGCTTTAATTCAACTTCACGTTCAGCTGCAATTTGTGCTTCTTCTGCATCACGTTTTTTAGCTGCTTCTTGTGCTGCAATTTCAGCAAGCTGTTCTGCTCGACGGACTGAAATTTCACGTTCTTGTTGTAATTTGGCGTACTCTTCTTCACGTAAAATTTGTAAACGTGCTTGCTCAGCTTCTAAGTTTTTAGTTTTAATTGCAAGATCTGCATCTTGTTCAATTACATTGCGTTTTTTACGACGGTCTTCAATGGTTTCTGTAAGTTTGGTTAAACCTTCTGCATCGAACGCATTTTGCGGGTTAAAGTATTTAAAACTGGTCTGATCTAAACCAGTTAAAGAGACTGTTTCAAGTTCTAAACCATTCTTGAATAAATCTTCTGATACGACTTGTTGAACTTTTTGCACAAAGTCCACACGCTTTTCGTGTAGTTCTTCCATCGCCATTTCAGCAGCGACCGCGCGCAAAGAGTCAACAAATTTACCTTCAACCAAATTTTTAAGTTCATTGGGTGACATGGTTTTTCGACCAAGGGTTTGAGCTGCTGTTGCAATCGATTCAGCAGTTGGTTTTACCCGCACATAAAACTCTGCCATTACATCGACACGCATACGATCACGTGTAATGAGGGCTTGTTCTTCTGCACGAACCACTTCGAGTCGAAGAGTATTCATATTTACTGGAATAATTTCATGCAATACAGGCAGAACGATGGCACCACCATTCAAGATGACCTTCTCGCCACCAAATCCTGTACGGACAAATGAAATTTCTTTACTTGAACGTTGATATAAACGGGCGACTATAAAGCCAATCACAAGAATTGCGACAAAAATAATGCCTGCAATTAGTAACAAATTAATAAGATTTGAATTTAGCATCGTATACTCAAAATTTAAGTGTTGTTAAGTTTCAGAACGTATGGCTTGAAAGCCAATTTTTGTTTTTTGGGTCAGCACTACTTGTTGACCTTGTTTAAAAGCATCATCTTGTTCTGGTTCGACCAGAATATAATGAATTTGTCCAAATTGATCTTTGACTTTGGCTTGAGCAGGGGAATGGGGTTTAGCAATACCAATGACGATGACCGCCGTGCGTCCCACCAATTCTTCACTAAATATTGCGGTTGTTTCATCTTGCGGTAATACTCTTGAGGTGACCTTTGCCGTAAAACGCACTAATGGCATACACAAAAAGAAACTTGCAGGTGCTAACAGCCAAGCACTCCAGTAGGTTCCTGTAAATAAGTGAACAACTGTTTGTAATAGCAGCCCAAATAATCCAAAAATCGTGAGAAAGATAATAAACCAGATTAATAAAGGCACACGCCCCAGATATAACCAGTCCAATACCTGTAACAACCAACTGGCTTCAGTATCTATATCGACTTCAGGTGAAGTGAGATCAGCAGGTAAAAGTTGGTCAAGAATACCTTGAGTACCTCCACCCAGTAACAATAACGTTAGCTCAAAAAAGGCAAAGAGAAAGAGAAGGCATATTGAAATGCTAAAAATGAGATTTGACGGGTGCGTCACAAGTTCCCACATGATCGAATTCTCTTTTTTTTAATGATATTTATAACAAATAAAATACAAATTTATTCTTTAATATATAAGATAGCATCGAAATGAGAATAAGTCTAAAAAACTTTAGGCAAAAAAATACGCAATGATTGGGGTGACCATTGCGTAGAACAACGAATCTGTTTGCACAGTTCGGTTAAGGAGAAATGTTAACAATTTAGGATTTCCTAAATCATGGGAGAATGTTAATCGTAATGAGTCTCAAGGTCATGAGCAATCACGTTACTTCATGTTAAATCACGTTAATAATTGGAGAGTCTTGTGATTGGGGCGATGTTTTTTTATTCTAAAAAATTAAAGGCCTTATGAAAGACCTTTAATTTGCGATGTTACTCAAATGTATTTAGAAGTGGAATACACCTAAACCTGACTTCACTTCATCCAAAGTTTGTTGTGTAATATCTCGGCATTTATCTGTGCCTGCTTTCAAAATATCCATAATATAATCAGGGTCTTTGGCAAGTTCGATACGACGTTCACGAATTGGTCCGATTAATTCTTTCAACACACCTTCCAAGCGTTTTTTCACCGTACCATCACCTAAACCACCACGACGATAGTGTGCTTTTAATTCTTCGACTTCTTCTTTATTCGGATCAAAAGCATCTAAATAAGTGAATACGATATTCCCTTCAACTTGACCTGGATCTTCAATACGCAGGTGGTTCGGGTCGGTATACATCGCATTTACGGCTTTTTTAATGTCTTTATCGCTGGCATCAAGCACAATCGTATTACCTAAAGATTTTGACATTTTTGCCTTACCATCAAAGCCAGGTAAACGACTCATATTAGAGAGTAGTGCCTTACATTCTGGTAATAAGTCCTGACCGATTTGACGGTTGATGCGACGAACAATCTCGTTGGTTTGTTCAATCATTGGAATTTGGTCTTCACCAACAGGAACAACAGTGGCTTTAAATGCGGTAATGTCAGCAGCTTGAGCGACTGGATAACATAGGAAGCCTGCTGGAATATCGCGTTCAAAACCACGCATCTGAATTTCAGATTTAATGGTTGGGTTACGCTCTAAACGTGAAACGGTCACGAAGTTGAGATACAACATCGTAAGTTCATTTAACGCAGGTAAACAAGATTGAACACAGATGGTGGTTTTGGTTGGGTCAATACCAACAGCTAAGTAATCTGTTGCAACTTCAAGGATATTACGACGTACTTTTTCAAAGTTGTCGGCATTATCAGTCAATGCTTGTGCATCAGCCAATAAAAGATGTTGATGATGTGAATCTTGTAGACCCACACGTGAACGTAATGAACCAACAAAATGACCTAAGTGAAGTTGCCCAGTCGGACGGTCGCCAGTCAAAATGACTGGACGATTATCTTGATTACTCATTTTCTTTTCCAAAAAGTAGTGTATTTACTACATCTGCAGTCAATTAATGGGCTACATTGTACGGCATAATTTTTTTTAATGTCAGTCAGAAAAAAATAGAAGTAGAAAAAAATTAAATCCGAACATAAATCATCAGGTAAATACAGTTTTTTTCTTCAGATCCCATTAAAATAGAGCAAATTTCTTAGGATAAATATAATGGCAAGTAGCTTATTAATATTATTAGATGATATTGCGACCGTATTAGATGACGTTGCTGTCATGAGCAAAGTGGCTGCCAAGAAAACAGCGGGTGTTTTGGGGGATGACTTGGCGCTCAATGCGCAACAAGTCAGCGGTTTACGTGCAGAACGCGAATTGCCTGTAGTCTGGAGTGTCGCGAAGGGTTCTTTTGTCAATAAATTGATTTTGGTACCACTGGCGTTATTAATTAGTGTAGTGGCGCCGTGGCTGATTAATCCTTTATTGATGATTGGTGGTCTATTCTTATGTTATGAAGGTGTGGAAAAAGTTTTACACAGTTTGCAACATCGAAAGGCGACCAATGAGCAGGAGGCAGAAGAAGAACTTCACACTATTGAAACTGACCTCGTTACTTATGAGAAAGAGAAAATCAAAGGTGCGGTTCGTACCGACTTTATTTTGTCTGCAGAAATTGTGGTGATTTCTTTGGGTACAGTAGCAACAGCTACGTTTATGAGTAAATTGACGGTACTCAGCATTATTGCGATTGTAATGACTATCGGGGTATACGGATTTGTCGGATTGATTGTCAAAATTGATGATATTGGGCTGTACCTAACTCAACAAAGCTCGAATGCGAAACAGAAAGTAGGACGCTTTTTATTGGCTTTTGCACCTAAGCTCATGAAAACATTAACTGTAGTTGGCACAATTGCAATGTTCTTGGTGGGCGGAGGGATTATTAATCATGCGGTACCGCTTATCCATCATTTTACAGAAGATACAGTTGATCACTTAGAGTTAATTCCTAACTTTGGCAGTATTGTCGGTGCATTAACGCCAACTTTAATTAACTTGATGATTGGTGTTGCCGCAGGCTTGGCGGTGATTCTTGTACTAACTGTGTTTAAAAAGATTTGGCCGAACTCAAAACAGGCTTAAGCTTAAAGGGTCTACTTCATAAAAATAAGGAATAAGGCTATGCGTTGGAAAGGTCGTCGTGTCAGTAGCAATATTGAAGACCGTCGTGGCGGTGGTGCAGGTCGCAAAATGGGTGGCTTCAGTATTCTTGGCTTGGTGGTTGCATTTGTCGCGTGGAAATTTTTTGGAGTAGATCCGCAGCAGGCGTATCAAGTCACGCAACAAGTGACACAACAAGCTTCGGTCAGTACGGAAACCAAAGGTTTAGATAATCCAACGCCAGAGCAACAAGAAGCCATGGATTTTGTTGGAACAGTCTTGGCTGATACCGAAGACACTTGGAATGTGGTGTTTCAACAGCAATTGAATCAGCAATATACCGCACCAAAACTAGTCATGTTTACTGGGGCTGTGAATTCAGGTTGTGGTGCGGCACAAGCGGCTATGGGGCCGTTTTATTGTCCAGTCGATCAAAAAGTTTATATTGATACGACTTTCTTTAAAGATATGCGTCAGCAAATGGGCATTGGTGGTGAACAAAACCAGACTGAATTAACTCGTCAAGATCAAGCTGGAGACTTTGCTCAAGCCTATGTGGTTGCACATGAGGTTGGACACCATGTGCAGAACCTTTTGGGAATTTCTGATCAGGTTCATAAAGCACGCACGCAGACTTCGAAAGTTGAAGCGAATCAATTGTCCGTGCGTCAAGAATTACAAGCCGATTGTTTAGCAGGTATTTGGGCCTATCATAACCAGCAGCGCACTCAATTTTTGCAACAGGGTGATATTGAAGAAGCGATGGATGCTGCGCATAAAATTGGAGATGATTACTTACAGAAGCAATCAACTGGGCAGGTTGTTCCTGACAGCTTCACCCATGGTTCTAGTCAGCAGCGGATGAAATGGTTTCAAGCAGGTCTTAAATCAGGCAACTTGAAAGACTGCGATACCTTTAATCAACCGATTTAGTCTTTAAGCGAATACAAAAGGCGTAATTAAAATTGCGCCTTTTTTTTATACCACAAGGTTGTATTGAGCATGCATTGTATTCCAAAGCATTTTAGATCTTATGACTGACTTAAATATTGATGTTTAAGTTTGGTTAGAGATGCTATAGCGAGAAGGTTAAAGCATTGCACACATGTGAAGTTTAAATGTCGTATTTACAGCAGTAGTTCGATGTTTGTATTGATGTTCTGACTTTGTTATTTCAGTAAATAAGCAGGATATTGTGAAATATGCGTTAAAGAATTACACGTGGAAATAGGAAATTCAAAGGTATTAATTTAAGAAAAAAGCACATCTAATAGGTTGATTTCAATACCTTAAAGGTATTGCTGTTGATGGGAATCATCAGTTTAGTTTAATCTCGTTTTTGAAATAATGAATTTAAATTCATTATTTGTGAATAAGAATTCGATACTTATATTGAAAAGACAAAGACTTAGTCTTAATTTCATTGCAAATGGAATGGTAATTTGTATAAGAAACAAAAAAATAGCCTTCGACTAAAGCATATATAGTCGATATAACACTTATCTGTCACATTTTGGCTCAAGAAATGTTCAGTGGAATGAACAAACAATAATTTAAACTGTGATGGATAGGGAATTTAGGATGACGACTCAAAAGATGTCTGTGCGTTTAAAAACGTTAGTATTAGCGATGGGTGTGGTTGCAGCAGGAACTGTACAGGCAGATACTAATACGGAAGTTGAACAATTACGTAAAGAAGTTCAAGAGTTGCGAGGCATGTTAGAGCAATATGCACAGCAACAAAAGCAAATGAACACGCAGCAGCAGAATTATCAGGTTCAGGCAACTGCTCAACCTGCACCTGCAAAACCAGTAGTAGAGAAAAAAGGCTTAGGGATTACAGTAGGTGGGGCTGAAGTTAATTTCTATGGCAATGTTCGCGCAGATGCGACTTATCAAATTGATGGCGGCCCAAGCAGAGCGCATCCATATAATCAAATCAATAAAGCTGCTTTAGACGGAGCACCAGGAAATAGCGATCTTTTCAAATCTACTTTAGCTGCAACACGTTTAGGTTTTGACTTTAAGACGCCAACTCAAGCGGGGGATGTTGCCGGTAAAGTCGAAGTCGACTTTTTGGGCAGCAATGATACTTTACGTATCCGTCATGCATACTTAACTTATGCGAACTGGCTCATTGGTCAAACATGGTCAAACTTTGCTGTGCCTGATTATATGCCAGAAACGATTGATGCTTTAGGCTATGTGGGTGGTGCTGTTAAGCGTACGCCACAAGTACGTTATACCAGTACTTTTAGTCCAGAAACCAACTTGATCTTTGCATTGGAAGATTCTAAATATAGCGATAATTCGGGTACTACTTTAGGTTCAGATCCAGATAACCAAATGCGAATTCCAGCACTCACAGCACGTTTGAATCATAAATTTGCCAACAATGCAGGTATTATTTCAGCACGTACCATGGTAGCAGACAAGCAAACTTCTGATGATGAAAAAGTGGCTTGGGGCGTAGGCTTAGGAACAAAATATAATGTAACGCCAAGTACAACCTTAAAAGCTGATTACTACCATGTCAAAGGGGATAGTAGTTTTGTCTCTTGGTCGAACCCTGGTTATTCAATTGAAAAACCTGGTGGGAATATTCAACAAAGTGAATTTGATTCAATTACGGTCGGTATTACTCAGCAGTTTAATCCAAAGTGGCGTGGCACGTTGGGTTATGGTTATATGACTCATGATAAGGACTTGGATTATATTAATGCCTCAGCGAACCCTGCTGCATTAAACAAAGACTTATGGCAAGCTTGGGCGAATGTATTTTATAGCCCAATCAAACCAGTGAGTTTAGGTCTTGAATATACCTACGGTGAACGTGAAACATTCTCTACACCAACCTTAACTAGTAAAACAGGTGAAGAAAACCGTGTAAACGTGGTTGCACTGTATAATTTCTAAATATTCTGTTCAAACAAAAAAAGAGGCTTATGCCTCTTTTTTTGTTTATTTAAACAACTACTTAACCTAAAACAAAAGGTACAAAAAGAGAATTCCTGAACAAAAAGTAGATTAAATTAGAAACACTTAAAGTAGAGTTTAAAAAAAATAATAAGATTTTTAGTAAAAATTAAGCATAATGTTGCGCTTTCGTTTTTGATAGATATTGATTAAAAAATTGATATTGTCGTATAGCTCTATTTGTGTTTACCCAATGTAAATAGATTTATCACTTGCAAATTACCAAACGAACAAGGAGCTTAGAATGAGTTTATCCCTCATGAAGAAGCCTGCAATTCGTCAAAGTTTGGCAGTTACCATGGCAACTTTGATGATGACAGTGACTCATGCAGCGTCTGCTGAGCAAGAGGAAATTGCACAATTACGCGTGGATGCCGAAGCATTAAAAGCTTTGATTCAACAAAATTTTCCACAAGTAAAACAAGCACCATTGGTAAGCAACACAATTAAACTAAAAACGACAATATCTACAGTTGTTGAGAAAACACCGGTTCATTCTGCTACAACAACCGTAAACACAACTTATCAATTCCATCCTAAGGGTCAGAGTACTTTAGGAGATGGCCTTATGTTGGCAAATGATATGAATAACTTTGCTGACAACTTAGCATCCACAGATGTAGTACAGATTAAGACCTTGCAACAAGGTTGGCGCAATATGATGCCAGTCACGCTAGGGATGAAATATGTCTAAGGGAAGCGAGAAACTTTCGCTGGGAAATAAGGAAAGATAATCGCGTAGGTGCTATGGCACGATACAACTTCTAAAACTCTTGCTCTAAAGTCAAACTGCAAGCGCTTTGTACCAGCAGCGTGTTTCACTGTTTGTACAAAGCTTCTTACAGCTTTTCTTACATAGAGCGTTATTATTTATCTGTATAACAACAGATAAAATTGACGGACAAGAATTATGGCACTTACTTTTAATGCGTTTTATACACTGATTGCAGCAGTCATTGTATTGTTGTTGGGTCGATTCCTTGTGAATCGCATCGACTTCTTACGTCGTTATAATATCCCTGAACCTGTGGCAGGTGGTTTAGTTGCGGCTGTTCTCTCTCTTGTTGTATACAACATTTGGGGGTTCAGCATTAGTACCAGTAGCGAGTTACAAACCAGCTTCATGTTGATTTTCTTTGCTTCGATTGGTTTAAGTGCAAACTTCTCTAAACTTAAAGAGGGTGGCATGGGCTTGGTGATCTTCCTGATCGCTGTTGCTTCATTCATTGTGGTACAGAACTTTGTTGGTATAAGTCTGGCGACTTTACTTGGGATTGATCCACTCATTGGCTTAATTGCAGGTTCAATTACCTTAACAGGTGGTCATGGTACTGCGGGTGCTTGGGGTGAAATTTTAGAAGTTAAGCATGGCATTCATGGTGCATTGGCACTGGGTATGGCAAGTGCGACTTTTGGTCTAATCATCGGCGGTTTAATTGGTGGTCCATTGGCGAAAATGTTGATTAATCGCTATCAACTTGCTCAAGCCAATACAGATGCTCAGATCGAGAAGCGTGATCATACGCCAATGACAGACCAAGAGGCGGAAGAGTCTGCGCCGTTTGAATATCCACATCAAGTACGCTTAATTACAGCAGATAATGCAATCACGACCCTAGGGATGTTCGCCGCATGTTTGGCTTTTGCCGAGTTCATGACAGGTTTTAGTAAGGGTACATGGTTTGAATTACCAACTTTTGTTTGGACACTGGGTGGTGGCGTAATTCTTCGTAACATCCTTGAAGGTGTATTCAAAGTAAATATCTTTGACCGTGCGATTGATGTGTTTGGTAATGCATCACTTTCTCTGTACTTAGCAATGGCATTACTTTCGCTTAAATTATGGCAACTTGCAGACCTTGCTGGTCCTTTGGTTGTGATTCTAGGTGCGCAAACCATCACTATGGCATTGTATGCAGCATTTGTGACCTTCCGAGTCATGGGTAAAAATTACGATGCAGCCGTACTTTCTGCAGGTCATTGTGGTTTTGGTATGGGGGCAACACCGACTGCGGTTGCCAATATGCAAGCTATCACGAACATGTATGGTGCTTCACATAAAGCATTTTTGATTGTTCCACTTTGTGGGGCATTCTTCGTTGACTTAATCAACGCAACTGTTATTCAAATTATTCTTAAGTTCTTTGCTTAAGAGAAAGTAAAAGGTCTTGGTCACAAGGCCTTTTTTGAATTGCGAAATACTATCTGCTGAGTCTTTAGGAATAAGGAAATGAACGAACAACTCAATGCCACACTGATGTCGTGGGTAAAATTTTTTAATGACCCTTTATGGGATTTCCTAGTTATTTTCTTACTGGCTGTCGGTATTTTTTATACGGTCTTAACAGGTGCAGTGCAAATTCGCATGTTCTTGCAAAGTATCCGAGTGATGAAAAGCAGTCGTACAGAAGGCGAAGATGAGCATGGTCTTACACCTTTCCAAGCATTTGTAACAGGTCTTGCGAGCCGTGTTGGGGTAGGTAACATTGCTGGTGTAGCAATCGCTATTGCAATTGGTGGTCCTGGTGCAGTGTTCTGGATGTGGGTAACCGCTGTTCTTGGGATGAGCTCGGCTTTTATTGAGTCTACGCTTGCTCAGCTCTTTAAAGTTAGAGATAGCAAGAGCAAACAGTTCCGCGGTGGACCAGCTTACTATATTACTCAAGGTTTACGTAGTAAAACCTTTGGTGTGGTTTTCGCACTAGCATTAATCTTTACTTACGGTTTTGTATTTAACTCAGTACAAATCAATGCAATTGCTAATGCATCTTCACATGCATGGGGTTGGGATAAAGCCAATCTTATTGCTCATTTAGGTGGTGTTGATTTAGAAATCTCTTGGGTTGGCCTTGCGCTTGTAGTTTTAGTGGCATTGGCAATTTTTGGTGGTATTAAGCGTATCGCTAAATTTGCAGAGATGTTTGTACCTTTAAAAGCAGGTCTTTACCTATCTGTTGCTCTCTATATTGCTATCAGTAACTATGCAATTTTGCCTGATATTTTAAAGCTGATTGTGACTGAAGCTTTCCATTTTAATGCTGCGGCTGGTGGTTTCTTTGGTGCTGCTATATCTATGGCGATGATGCAAGGGATTAAACGTGGTTTGTTCTCAAACGAAGCAGGTATGGGTTCTGCACCAAACGCAGCTGCTGCATCTGATGTAAAACATCCTGTAAACCAAGGTTTAGTACAAATGCTGGGTGTGTTTGTAGATACCTTCATTGTCTGTACAAGTACAGCAATCATCATTTTGGTTTCTGGTGTATACCAAGACGCAGGCTTTGTTGGTGTTGAATTAACTCAACGTGCATTAGAGACTCAAGTGGGACATTGGGGATCAGACTTCCTTGCTGTTCTATTATTCTTATTCTGTTATTCGGCTGTACTCGGTAACTATGCCTATGCAGAAGGTAATGTACAGTTTATTAATAACAACCCGAAAGTCATGTTCATCTTCCGTATTTTTGTATTGGTGATGGTGTACTTCGGTGCAATTGGTAGTGTTCCGCTCGTTTGGTCTATGGCTGACTTGTTTATGGGTATCATGGCAACCATTAACTTGATTGCAATTTTACTATTAACACCGATGGCACGCACATTGTTGAAAGATTACCGTGAGCAATTAAAACAAGGTATTAAAGAACCAGAATTTAAAATTGATAAATATCCGGAATTGAAGAAAAAAGTTGATTCAGATATCTGGTCATAAAAGAGATTAACTGATACTAAAAAAGCCAGTCTGCATTTGCAAGGCTGGCTTTTTTATTTTGCTGTGATGATCTGATTAGATAAAGGTTTTAACCTCGCACATTGAAACCACATTGCAAAAATGCAGCACACTCTTCATGATTTTAAGGTTTTTATTCATTATCTTAATGAGCTAAAGTTTCATTTTTACGAAATGCAACAGTGAAACCATCTATTTTGCATAGAATAACTATGAGTCACGATCAGAGAGTTTACCTACCTTGAAACCGCTTCAATCTAGTTTAGTTATTGGCATTATTTTGGGAATGTTCTCGGGGCAGAGTATGGCTCAGTCATCATTATTGCCCTCTGTCCAGCCAACAACTACGCCTATAGTTGCTGAAGCTCAAGTGCAGGCGAATCGTATCGACTTCAAAAAACTCAAACAAACAGAACGTCGTCCGATTGTGGCATTGGTTTTGGGTAGTGGCGGTGCGCGTGGTTATGCACATATTGGTGTAATTCAGGTGCTAGAGCAATACGGGATTCATCCAGATTTGATTGTGGGCACCAGTGCAGGCAGTGTAGTGGGTTCAATTTATGCCAGTGGGAAAAATGCCCAACAATTACGTGAGATTGCGCTGAATATGAAAGCCAATGATGTTCGTGATGTAAAACTGGCAATGACGGGTTTCTTTGATGGTCAAAAAGTTGAAAATTATGTCAATGAACAAGTGCTCGACACACCATTGGAACTTTTAAAAACGCCAATGTATGTAGTGGCGACTGAGCTAAAAGAAGGTAAAAAAGTAGTTTTCAATTATGGTAATACTGGACAAGCAGTCCGCGCCTCAGTTTCTATTCCGAGTATGTTCATTCCCACAAAAATTGCAGGAGAGGAATACGTCGATGGTGGACTCGTCAGCCCTGTGCCTGTGAATGTTGCTCGGGAATTAGGTGCAGATATTGTGATAGCTGTAGACATTTTGGCGCAACCTGAACATACCGAAACCAAGAATGTTTGGGGTCTCTTTAACCAAAATATCAACATCATGCAGAATCGTTTGGCTCAAGAAGAATTAAAACATGCTGATATTGTCATCCAGCCAGATTTACGTGAAAAAGCACATATCTTTGATGTCAAAGGGCGTGAAGAAACCATGCAGGCAGGTATGAATGCTGCGGATAAACAATTAAGCAATATTCTGAAAGTCTTCGATCAACAGAATTATTCACGCGGTTATAAAATTCCTCAATATTCTGTTCAAAACTAGCTTTTTGCCGCTCAGAAACATTAGAGCTTATTGTTTTAATTCATTTTATCGAGCGCGTGAAAATGAGGACAACCATTAGGCTGTTTCATGTGGGGAGGCCAGTTAATTTAAGCAGAATGTCACTTTCAACTGATCTGTCTAAATTCATCCAATTTTAAAATTTTCAAAAACTTTCACTTTCTCATTTCTGCTGGTGGAGTGTTTTTTTCAGGTTCTAAGTCATTGAAATAGAACTTTGCGAAGATAAGGTCGGTGATTAAGTTATGATCATTATTGAATATCTTTAATAGAAATATAATAAAATTATAGGCTTATATTAAAGTTGAGCGCATTAATATATATTTTACTGAATGATATGGTAATCACTATAAATAATAGTGATGACTTAATTGCCGATTTGAACATGTTATTTATGACAAAAGTTATATAATAATGCGTACATATTCTACTATCTTTGCAAGAGTCTAGAGAACGCGATGTCCCCATTAGATCAAATTACTCCAATTTTAGATGATCAGTCGGAGTTGACCATGTCTGTATTGATGACTCCAGATATGGCAAATTTCTCGGGTAATGTTCATGGTGGAACTATTTTAAAGTTGCTGGATCAGGTGGCTTATGCCTGTGCAAGTCGCTATTCGGGTAGTTATGTTGTGACACTATCAGTTGATAAAGTGAATTTTAAAGAGCCGATTCATGTTGGTGAGTTGGTCACTTTCCTTGCCAGTGTAAACCACGTAGGCCGTACTTCTATGGAAATCGGTATTCGTGTAGAAGCACAAAATATTCAAAAGCGTACGGTACGACATACCAATAGCTGCTACTTCACCATGGTTGCAGTGGACGAAACAGGTAAGCCTAAACAAATTCCACCATTAGACTTAAGCAATGAATGGAAGCGTTGTCGTTTTGAAGCTGCAGAACAGCGCAAAGTGGCTCGTTTGCAAGAAAACCATCACCCATCGTGCAGTATTTATAAAAAGTCTTCAGCAGCCAGTTAAAATTTAACTGTGTTCAAGCGAAGCCCGTGAGTTTATTAACTTACGGGCTTTTTTCTGTCTCTGACTTATAGTCCTTAGTCTTAATCCTCTAGTTTAGTCAGTAAAATTACATTAGTATAAAACGATACGTATCGTTTCGATTTATGGTGGTTTATGTCTGAGTTAGAAAAATCTTCACGTCGTAAGCAATGTATTTTAGATGCTGTAATCACAGCTCTAGAAGATTATGAATACAGTAAATTGACAATTGAAGAGATCGCTGCTCGGGCAGGTGTGGGTAAGTCCACCATCTACCGTTGGTGGAAACATAAATCTGATTTGGTCTTTGAAGCATTTAAGCAGGAAACGGCTTCGGTATTTGAACTGGATTATGCACAAAGTTTGGAATTTAATTTAAAACAACAATTACTCAAGTTATCGCATGCTTTAAATCGTCCAATAGGACGAGCGTTATTGGTGGTGTTATCCGAGCATCGTCAAGCCGCAGGGGAGTTTTTTAGCCAGTATTTATTACCCCGTCGTGAAGCGACCCGCAAGTTAATTCAATTGGCCATTCAAAATGGAGAGATTCGTGCCGATTATCCATTTGAACTGATGCTGGATACCTTATATGCACCGATTCATTATCAGATGATCTTCTTTAATCATCAGCCTGATGATGCTTATATTCAGGCATTGCTAGACATGGTGCTACAACCTGCCCGTGTGAATGCTGACAAGAAAGTGAGTCCATAAATGAAATCGGCACTATGTGTAGACAGGCTATGGAATCGGGCATTCATATTTTGTGTTTTAAATAATCTATTTTTATTTACCTATTATTTTGCCTTACTGGCAATTTTACCTGTGTACATCATGAAAGATTTGGGTGGCACAGTCAAAGAAGCTGGTTTGGCACTGACACTATTTCTGATTTCATCCATTTTGGTACGTCCATTTTCAGGATTGATTTCGGAAAAAATTGGCAAGAAGCTCAGTTTTCGTGGCTCAGAATTATTCTTTGTGTTGTTTGCCTTCAGTTATCTATGGATTGATAGCATGTGGAGCCTGCTGTTGGTGCGTTTTATTCATGGCATTTGGTTCAGTATTTTAACCACGGTCACGGTACCTGTTGCCAATGAGTTTATTCCTGAACATCGTAAAGGTGAGGGGATGGGCTACTTTGTCATGTCGACCAATTTAGGGGTTGTGTTTGGTCCCTTATTGGCTTTAACCATTACCCAATATGCTAGTTTTAGCGTGCTATTTGCCATCTTATCTGGGTTAATTACGGTTGGATTTATTTTCTGTTTGTGCATTCCTATTCATGATGAAGATAGCCGATCCTTAGTCAAACCATCATTATCCAGTTTAACACGACACGATATTATTGAGTTTCGAGTTCTGTCAGTGGGGATGGTGGCCTTATTAACTGCATTTGCTTATTCGAGTGTGATGAGCTTTATTGCAGCTTATACTGAAACCAAACAGTTGATGGCATACACCAGTAGTTTTTTTCTGGTCTTTGCCTGTTCCATGATTTTGGTTCGACCTTGGGTAGGACGTTGGTTTGACCAAAAAGGTGCCAGTGTGGTGATTTATCCGTCCTTTATACTATTTGCGATTGGTTTGGCGGTGGTGAGTCAGTTGAATCAACCGTGGGTGCTCTGGTTATCAGCAGTTCTCATTGGTATAGGTTACGGCACGCTATTTCCATGCTTGCAGACTGTTGCGATTCAGAGTGTACCGAAGCAACGGATTGGACATGCAATTTCGACCTACTTTACATTGTTTGATTTAGGTTTAGCGCTGGGTTCCGTCATTATGGGCGTATTAATTGCCTATTGGGGCTATGCCGTGACTTATCTGTTTTGTGCCATGATGACTTTGGTTACACTGATGGTGTATCGAGTAAAAGTGGCAGCTAAGGTTGTATCCGTTCAACAGGAAGGAGAACACTGATGGAATTACGTCATTTACGCTACTTTGTCGCAGTGGCTGAAGAGTTAAATTTTACTAAAGCAGCACAGCGCATGTGTACCGTGCAACCTTCTTTAAGCCAGCAAATTAAAGATTTAGAGCAAGAGGTTGGGGTGCAATTATTAGTTCGCTCTAACCGTAAAGTGGAATTAACAGAAGAAGGGAAAGCATTTTTAAAAGAAGCTTTGCTCAGTTTGGAGCATGCAGAAAAAGCCATTCAGGATGCGCGTAAAGTCGCAAATATCAGCAAAGACCAATTGCATATTGGTTTTGTACCTGTAGCAGAAATGAAAATTTTTCCCTATATCATGCCCAATATTCGGGCGCATTTTCCTGATTTAAAAATTCATTTCCATAGTTTGACTGATGCAGATCAATTCAGAGCCTTAAAGAAAGGCGACATTGATATTGCTTTTACCCGTTATGTTGATGAATCGAGTGAATTGGAATTTGTACAAATCTTTAATGAACCATTGGCACTCATTGTGCCTAAAGATTCAGCCGCAGCAGCACAGCGTCACGTCAGTATCAAAAGTTTTAATCAGCAAGACTTTATTATCAGCGATGAAGGGGCTTCGCCTCAACTTTATAAAATTATTCAGGACTTTTTTAAACAATCCAAACTCAATGTAAATGTAGTTCAGCATTCAACCAACATTCTTTTAAATGTGAATTTGGTGGGAATGGGCGTTGGTTGGAGTTTGGTGCCTGCTTATGTGATTCCCTTATTGGGCGATAAAATTGTGGTAAAAAATACCATTGAACCTTTGCCGACCATTGGTTTGTATGCCAGCTATCGTAAAGAGCAGCGTAGTGAAGCGATTGAACTGATTTTAAAAATTTTAAAAGAACAATTTTATACTGGAATGTTCTAATTCAGCACTGAAAATATGCTCCAATTCTAGGTCATGGATGACAGAATCGCCACGCAGTGATGAGCTAAGCTATGCTAAGGTAGCGCAAAATAACAACAGTAGAGCAATAACAATGATGCAGCTTTATACCAATCCGCAATCTCGAGGTAATATCATTTTACCTTTCCTCAAAGAGCTAAAGATTGAAGATCAGGTCGAACTGATAAATATCAGCTATGAAGAGATGCATCAGGCAACATATTTAGCCATTAATCCCATGGCAAAAGTACCTTGTTTGAAAGATGGTGACATTGTCGTTACTGAAGTACCTGCAATTATTGCCTATCTGGCAGATAAATATATTGAGCAGGATTTTGCTCCCGCACTGAATGACCCGAAGCGCGGAGCTTATTTAAAGTGGCTATTCTACATTCATGGTCCATTAACTGAATATATGGACATTAAAAACTTGAATGTTGCTGATGATCTGATTGAAAGTAAGAAAATGGGCTTAAGTTTTGGCGATGAGCAACGATTATTCCAATTTTTAAAGCAAGGTCTAAGTCAGGCAAACCCTTATTTACTTGGAGAAAAGTGCACCGCGGCAGATTTATATTTGGCATATTGGTTGGTGTATGCCATGTCGTTTAAGTTGATTCCGTATTTTGAAGAAGCGAAACCATTTTTAAGACAGATGAAAACTCGAGCTTCGCTACAGGGAATAGCTTGGTTTGATGCCTTTGAATAATTGTTTTGATGAGTGGGCAAAGCCCAGAATATGTTCTGGGCTTTGTCATTTTACAGGGGGAGATAATTCAAATAACTTAAGCTTTGCTATGTAGTTTTGAGAACAAGGCTTGGCTAATTTGATCGACACTTTGTGGAATTGCGAGGGCTGCGACAAAGCGATCAGGGCGTAAAATCACCATAGAGTCATTGGTACGACCAAACCAAGTCCGAATATCAGTCCCAATATCGCCAACACAAATGACACCATCGTATTGTTTGCGATTTTCGTTTTGTAGCTGAACAGCAGGTAAAACCTGAATGAATGTCACACCCAATTTTTTCCATTGCTGCAAGCTTGTCTCAGACAATCCCCATTGCGGATCTACACCCCAAGCCAGAATCGCAAAGTCATTGCCAATGATTTCATCTAATAAAACTTGTTCACCAGAAACCAATTCAACTTTGGGCTGAATAAACATTTTACCGACAGGTGAGTTTTTCAGCTTATTTTGAATCAACACGCCATCATGGTATTGCGGCATAGGTTTAAAGCGCATTTCCAATAAGTATTGTTTAATTGGCTTAATATAATTAAGCGCATAAGCAATCCCATCACGGACAAAACCTTGCCATTTTTTTGGCGGTGCCAATACATGACCCGCCATAACCGAAAGATCAATCATCGCCTTGGCATGATCTTTACGTTCAATTTGGTATGAATCTAAGAGTTCAGGTCCAGCTTTTCCTTTTACGACCAATGCCATCTTCCAGCCTAAGTTAAAGGCATCTCGCATACCACTGTTATACCCCTGACCTTGCCAGACGGGCATAATATGGGCAGCATCACCTGCCAGTAAAATACGATCTACACGGAATTTGTCTGCAATACGAGCATTGTGGGTATAAACACGTTGACGGATCACTTCAATATTTTGAGTATTGGGTAATACTTTTGCCAAAAGTTTATTGATGTTTTCTGGTTTGCTGAGTTCTTCTTGAGTTTCACCAGGCATCACCATAAATTCGAAACGGCGAATACCATGTGGTAATGCAGCGGATACATATGGGCGTACAGGGTCGCAGCATAAATAGATATGTGGCGTTGCCAATGGATCATTTTCAATATCAATCACAATCCATTGATTTGGTGCTGTTTTACCATCGAAGCCGATATTTAAAGTACGACGCACAACAGAGTTGCCGCCATCGCAAGCAATCAGGTACTGAGCTTTAACAACTTCATTTTGTCCCTGCTTATTTTGCATTTTAAGCGTGACAGATTGAGCATCTTGGCTAAACTCAGTCAGTTGACGAGAAAATAGCACTTGGGTTTGTGGGTATTGCTTTAATCCTTGAAGCAGTACATTGTCGACTTGCGGTTGAATAAATGCATTTCGACGTGAGAAACCAAACTCGCGAGTTAAAGGCTGAATATCGGCAAAACAATGACCTTTTGGGGTCAAAAAGCGCATAGCATGATTTGGGGTGGTGTGCGGTAAAACTTGCTCAACCAGTCCAAGTGATTGAATCGTGCGCAAAGCTTCATCATCAATACCAATGGCACGCGGATAATCGATCAGTTGATCCAGTTGTTCAATGACGGTGATTTGTACTCCTTGCTTGCTTAAATAATTTGCAAGCGTAAGCCCTACAGGACCAGCGCCAAGGATTGCCACTTCAGTGGTAAATTCAGTATTTTTTGTGCTCACAGCGAATTCCATTCAATCAATTCACAATGAGGCTATTAACGGTGAAGAGAGGGCTACAAACAAGCTATGCCATAGTGGATAGCGAGTATTAAAGTGACCTAAGTCCATTTTTCAGTTTTTGTTATTACGTTGATTTAAAAAGATTTGTTTTGATTTTGATGATAGTTGATGTCGTGGGAATCATCGTAATTAACTATATTTATGATTCAGATATTCGAGAGGATCATGCATTTTTGAGGAGATTCAGGCGAGACAGAATACTCTGAATCACCTGAAAATTTCTAAGACCTTCGAGTGAATGAGGTGGAGTGAAGGTCTTAGAAAACTGGTGTACTAGGCCTTATTGTGCTGGCGTAGCTTCACTTGCTGAATCTACAGCAGGTTGAGTGGTGGGTTGAGCAGCCGTGCCTTCAACTGCAGAAGTTGCAGGTTGTTCTTGGGTTGAAACAATGACTTTCTCTTCAGTTTGAGGCTGTTCAGTAGTTGCAGCAAAAGTTGTGGTTGCGGCAGCAGCAAATGTTGTTGCAAGTAGGATATGAGTTAATTTCATAATAGGCATCCTGTGTTATTAACGAGATAAAATTAAAGATGTTCTACTTATCATCACTTAAGTCAGAACAGGACTCATGCTAAGTATTCACAGGCGTTCAATCAATTAAAACAACAAAGCGAAACAGAATGAATTACGTGAATAATACAATAATGTACAAACTGTGTAGCTAGGGTAACAATGAGGTGAAACTGTCATCAGGATTTGTATTTAAATATTTCAACAGCATGTCATCAAGCAATTTTCATTTACTTAAACTACACAAAACGGGTAGGTAGAAGCTGTTTTATAGAGGGATTACTCACGGGAGACTTGTAAGAAATTATTTTGTATTGGGATATGTTGAACAGAAATTAAATAGATTAAAAAGGACAATATTCTTGAAAATTAGTTTAATCAGGTAGATGACTCCACCTAATTAAAATGGAGGCTATATGGGTTCAATTTACACGAACAATCTTTTGGTAAAAGGTTTTATATAATGACATCAACTCTATTTTAATGAATCACAATATAGTTATTAAGAGACAAAAACAGATTTATTTGAACATAACAAAAAAAGAACAAGTAGCTGATTTTTTATCCATACTTATCCTGAATAATGAACAAGTACACCCAGTTGACAAGGGGAGCATTATGATAAAACTAATTGTGTTATCCACTTTGTCGGTCATCATGTTATCGGGTTGTGTTTGGTATGACGATGATTGGTATGATCATGATCATCGTTATTCACATGACTATGATCATCGACCCTCGTATGGTTATGGATGGAATGGACGTCCAGATTATAGACCTCCGCACAATCGCCCTCCAGAGCATCGTCCTCCAGAAAATAGACCACCAGAACACCGTCCACCTGAAGGTCGACCGCCAGATCATCGACCTGATCGACCATACTATAAGCAGACTCGACCCTTACCACATTAGTTGCATTTTGAGGTCTTATGCTTGGGTTAAATAAGGCTTGTCGCCTTATTTAACTGTATTAAACGTAAAAGGAAGGAGATGTTCTAAGAACAATAAAAGCAAGCGCCAGCGCGCCAATCGTAGATTAACCTCTATATCGCAATTTCTTATAAGCGGTAGAATTGGCATTTTTTAAAAAATAGTACAAAAAACGCACAAATCAAGGGATTATAATTTGGATTAAAGGTGAATAATACAGACTCGACCCTAGAGAAAAAGGGGAAGGAAAATGATAAAAGCAACCTTATTGCTTGTAGTGATTACAGGCTTGATGATGGGTTGTATGTCACCTAGCACAAGCATGGATCATTCAAATACCAGTCCAATGCTTCAACAAACTGATTATCAATCAGAACCATCTCATCAAAAATATATGAACGATAAAAATGGTTCATCTCCCAAAGTTGAATTTATCCGATACCCTTTAATTGATTTATGAGTATCATTGCACCAGATGGGGATAGTTTTTCCATCTGGTTTTTATTTTTAAAAACAATTTCTTATATGTTTTTTATCTTAAGCAAGTCGAAGTAAAGTACAGATAATAAGTATAAAGAAAAGTGTATTTTAACGACCTGCCACTTTTTTATATAAAGCTGCTCGAACTGTACCTGCTTTGGTTTGCTTTATAGCGTGCCAACTGTGCGGTAAATTCAACATGTTGAGCTCTCGGTCAGCCTCTATATAAATTAGGGCATTTTCAGTAATCAACGGATCAGCCAGTTTGGCCAGTTCTTCCCAAAGATTTAAGCTATATGGTGGATCTAAAAACACTAAATCAAAACTAGATTTTAGGGTGGGAAGGGCCTGTTGAGCAGTCGCCACTTTTAATTCGCAGTTTTCTGCTTTTAATAACTGAATATTTTGTTTTAAAAACTGCGCTTGAGTTCGGTCTGGTTCAATCATGGTCACATGCTTGGCACCACGCGATAAGGCTTCAAAGCTTAAAGCCCCTGAGCCTGTACAAATATCTAAGACTTGAGCATTTTGAATATCCCACATTAACCAGTTAAACAGTGTTTCGCGGACGCGGTCAGGAGTCGGGCGCAATCCTTCAATACTGGCAAACGCGAGTTGGCGGCGCTTCCACTCTCCGCCAATAATTCTGAGTTGATTTTTCATTATTCGACATCATCCGCTGCAGCCGCAGGAGCAGCTTGGTTGGTAGGAGTAGCTGCATGTTGAGCTGTATGAGTATTTGAGTTTGCTGGTCGTGCCTGAGAGTCTGTTGTTGAGGATGCTGGAGCTGTACCAGAACCACTTGGTAATTCGCCTGGTTTAATTCCAGCAGTCATTAAGCCACCGCTAATTTGATGACCTTCTGGTTTAATCGGGTTCTTTTTACGTTGTAATAACCAATAGTCAAAGACAGGGCGGGCCAATTGTGCAGCAGAACCACCATGACGACCATTTTCCCACACAACAGCGATGGCAATTTCAGGATTTTCAGCAGGTGCAAAACCAACAAAAAGTCCGTGGTCTAACTGACGCTCGGTCAGTAAAGCCTCATTATACTTTTTCCCTTGCGCAATACTTTTGACCTGGGCTGTACCTGTTTTTCCAGCAATTTTATACATCGGTGTCCGAATACCACGACCTGTACCTGTTTCAATAACATCTACCATGGCGTCACGCATTTGAACCCAGTCTTCATCTTTACCGTTAAACTGAATATGTCCATCTGGTGCATTCAAAACTTTATGTGGTTTTGCCCCTTTGCTGACTTGTAACACATGTGGAATCACATGTGCCCCATGATTGGCTGTAATTGCAGTTGCCATAGCCAGTTGTAACGGCGTTGCGGTAAAAGCACCCTGTCCAATACTCACAGAAATCGTTTCGCCTTTTAACCATTTACTTTTACGGGTACGCATTTTCCAGTCAGGATTTGGGTATAAACCTTCGCTTTCACTCGGTAAATCTACCCCTGTTTTTTGACCGAAGCCAAATTGACGCATCCATGAATTCATTTTCTCAATACCCATACGGTAAGAGAGTACGTAATAAAAGGTATCGCAGGAAACGACTTGGGCCTTATGAAGATTGACTACGCCGTGCCCCGATTTTTTCCAGTCACGGAATTTATGAGAATCGCCAGGTAAGGTAAAGTAGCCGTGATCGGAAATTGCGGTCCCCCAGTCGATATAACCATAGTGGATACCCCCTAAACCAAACATTGGTTTAATGGTTGAACCCGGTGGATAAACGCCTTGTACCGCACGGTTATAAAGTGGCTGATCTAAATTGTCGCGTAATCCACTATAGTCAGTATGACTAATCCCGGTTACAAACAGGTTAGGGTTAAAGCTTGGACTGGAAACCAGCGCTAGAATTTCACCTGTACGAGGATCCATCGCAACAATGGCACCGCGTCGACCCGCCAGCTGTTCCGTAGCAACAGTCTGCAAGCCATAATCCAGTGAAAGGTATAAATCATTGCCACGAACGGGTTCTTTACGTCCTAAATGGCGTAGAACATTACCATGTGCATCGGCTTCAACCGATTCATTACCCGGCACGCCATGCAAGAGTTCCTCATAGGATTTTTCAACTCCAATTTTCCCAATCAGGTTGGTTCCCGCATACAAGTCCTTATCAATACTTTTTAGTTCTTTGTCATTAATACGCCCCACATAACCAATCACATGGGCAAACAGCTCACCATGTGGATAATAACGGGTCATTTGAGTTTCGATATTGACCCCAGGGAACTGGAATTTAACTTCACTGAATTTGGCAATATCAGTTTCAGTTAAATTGAGTTTGATCGAGACACGTTCGGTTTTCTTCGAGGTTTTAATCCGAGACAGGAAGCGTTCAATATCTTCGTCGGTCAGATTTAAAATTGGTGTAAGACGCTTAACAGTATCGTCAATATCTTCCACATCGGCACGACTCATGGTCGCGGTAAACACTGGGTAGTTATCGGCTAATAAAATGCCATTGCGATCATAAATATAACCACGCGCTGGAGCAAGTGGTTGAAGTCTAATACGGTTTTGATCTGATGCCGTTGAAAACTGTTGGTATTGCATAATTTGCAAGTAGGCATAACGTGCCACCAACAGCAACATAAAAAAGCTGACGATCCCGACAGAGATTAATACTCGATTGCGATAAATGCGCTTTTCTTGTTGGACATTTTTTAAAGGAAAGTGCTGCTTCATACGCGATTGACTTACACAGTGGGGGAGAATCAGGAAGGCGCTATTCTAACTCAAGTCACAGGCTTTGATAATGCTTATCTGCTGGAAGTGGGCGGGGGCTAGGTTGTTTAATTGCAACAGTGTGTTTTGACTTTATAGACAGTAAAAAGATCAGGTGTTGTATATAAGAATAGAAACAATTCTGTTAAAGTCAAAAACATGCAAAAAATTTGGAATGCATGCACAATTAAAATAAGGACAAAGGTGACAATAATGACAAGAGTTTATCCCTTGTTAGCATTGATAACATTATTCAATACAGCTTATGCGCAAGACCATCATTATTTACCAGATGCGAAATTGCCTCCTGAAAGTGTCAGCACATGGAATCTCGGAGCAGGGGTAACCCAACAACTGATTCATTTAAATACAGAATGGGTTAATCCTTATGGCATAGCCTATGCCAAAGTGGGTTTTTTTCTTACCGATGATTCCCCTTTTGGAACACAAATAGGTTTTAGATATCCTTACTATTTCACAGGAAAGGATAAAAACGGGTATTATGTGGGTGCCTATGCAGGTCATATTGCCAGTAAGCAAGTGGATAATAAAGATGAAACACGCTTAGGTGCAGGTGTAGATCTTGCATATGTTTTATTAAACAAAGATCGCATTAGTACATTCAGTGTCGGGCTTGGGGCAGGAGAAGAATTAAAAAATCGTGAGGGTGTGGTTGTAGAACACATAGAACCGAAAATACAATTCTCTTATACATTAAGTATGGGCTTAGGCAGAAAATAACCTGTTTAAAAAATTAAGAATTAATCTCTGTTATTTGGTCATTATTTTGGAAAATATGCATGCTTGAGTACATCAATCAGTTGTGGCAAACCTTTTTGAATCGTCCCGATTTTTGGGCTGTGCTGAGCATTATTCCTGTAACTGCTTTTGTAACTTGGGCACATGTTTGGATGGCACTCAAAATGGTGTTCTATCCAATTACTTTTTGGGGTTTTCATTTAGGTCCATTGCCTGTGGGTTGGCAAGGTATTGTGCCACGTAAAGCAGGACGCATTTCAGGCATTATTACGGATAATACATTATCTAAACTGGGTTCTTTGCGCGAATTTTTAGATGCCATGGATCCAGAAGATATGGCGCGTATTATTGGTGAGCAGGTTGGCTTTGAACTGGAACATCTGATTGATGAAGTCATGGTCGATCGCAATGCGGTACTTTGGGAAAATTTACCATATTCGATTAAACGCCGTATTTATGCACAGGCACACAAGCAGCTTCCAGAGGTGTTGAAAGAACTGGTAACAGAATTAACGGTGAACGTCGAGTCATTGGTAGACATGCGAGAAATGGTGGTCAGCCAAATGGAGGGTGATCGTCGTTTAATGGTGCGTATGTTCTTAAAAGTGGGACAAAAGGAAATCAATTTTATTTGGCATATTAGTGCCCTAATAGGAATGTTTTTTGGTGTGTTCCAAATGATTGTGTGGTTTGTGGTGCCTTGGCACTGGACAGTCCCATTTTGGGCATCGGTTTGGGGATTTTTAACCAATTGGATTGCAATTTGGATGGTCTTTAACCCGATAGAGCCACATTATGTACGTTACCCACAACTCACTGAATTAACTAAAGATCGTAAGTTTCCTTGGGTGAAACCAGTCTGGCCGAGAATCGGAACGTATAATATTCAAGGCGCGTTTATGAAGCGTCAGGAAGAAGTATCGGATGTATTTGCCAGTGTCGTTACTGAAGACTTGATTACGTTAAAATCTATCATGACTGAAATGATGTATGGCACGAAAAAAGACAAAACTCGTCGTATCGTCAAACGGCATATTAACCAAATTATGGAAACTCCACTGGTTCGTACATCATTGCAGCTATCTTTAGGGCCAAAAGAGTACGCAAAACTCAAGACGGACTTGATTGATCGCTCAATTGAAATTACGATGGTGCCAGTATGCGACCCTGCGTTCAATGCGAGCCGTGCACAGAAAATCTTTCAAATGTTCCGAGAGCGTATCCGAGAGTTAACGCCGAAAGAGTTCCAGAACCTGTTACGTCCTGCATTTCAGGAAGACGAATGGATTCTGATTGTATTAGGTGGGGTCACTGGATTTATAGCTGGTACAATACATTTGTTTGTGGCTTTCTTATAATTAGATACTCATGCTGACTGTTTAGATCTGCATAATTGTTGGCTCGAAGTATCATACATATTGTTTTAAATGAGGATGTTTTTTTATGCGCATTATCTTACTCGGACCACCTGGAGCAGGTAAAGGTACACAAGCTCAGTTGATCTGTAAGCGCTACAATGTCCCACAAATTTCAACCGGTGATATGCTCCGTGCTGCAATTCGTGAAGGTACTGAATTAGGTCTTAAAGCTAAAAGCGTAATGGAAAGCGGTGGTCTGGTTTCTGATGAACTGATCATTGGTCTTGTGAAAGAACGTATTGCTCAACCTGATTGTGTGAACGGCTGCATTTTCGATGGTTTCCCTCGTACAATTCCACAGGCTGAGGCTTTGGAAAAAGAAGGCATTAACATCGATCACGTGATCGAAATTGATGTACCTGACGAAGAAATCGTTCAGCGTTTGTCTGGTCGTCGCCAGCACCCTGCATCTGGTCGTGTTTATCATGTTGTTTACAACCCACCTAAAGTTGAAGGCAAAGATGACGAAACTGGTGAAGACTTGGTTCAACGTCCAGATGACCAAGAAGAAACTATTCGTAAGCGTCTAGGTTCATATCATACAGAAACTGAGCAGTTGGTTGGATTCTACCAAGGTCGTGCTGCTTCTGGTGAAAATGCTCCGACTTATGACAAATTAAATGGTTTACGCCCAATTGAAGACGTACAAAAAGATTTGTTCGCAATTTTAGATCAGTCAAAATAATTCAAACCTGAATTTTTGACTTTAAAAGAGTCCTAAGTCATATTAGGGCTCTTTTTATTTGTCCTAAATTTTTGAGGATACGATTTTGTTAAAAATTGGTTTATTCATTTTAGTGTTGGCATGCTTGGTCATGTTACTGGGTTTGTTATATATCAGCTTTAAAATGTTAAAAGAAACCCAACAAAAGCAAAAAGAAGAAAGTAAAACTGCGGAAAAACCCCAATATCAGTTACATCCGAAATTGAAACAAAAACAGCCTAAAAAATAAGAGCGTGATTTTTGGATAACAGCGTATCTTGTGCTAGATGCGCTGTGCTCCTTAAATATTATTAACAGGAATTGCGCGGGTAGCCCCAAATTCAAAACGCTCTGGCCAATTACACACATCTGACACCACGCATTCAGCACATTTGGGTTTACGTGCGATGCAGCAGTAACGACCATGTAGAATCAGCCAGTGGTGCGCATCGACCATAAATTCTTTAGGAATAACTTTGACCAGTCGGTGCTCAACTTCGAGGACATTTTTTCCTACTGCTAAACCTGTCCGATTGCCTAATCGAAAAATATGCGTATCCACCGCCATGGTGGGATGTCCGAATGCAGTATTCAACACCACATTTGCAGTTTTACGTCCAACGCCAGGTAAGGCTTCTAAGTCGGCACGATTATTCGGCACTTGACTGTTATGTCGTTCAATTAAAATTTGGCAGGTTTTAATGACATTTTCAGCTTTGGAATTATATAAACCAATGGTTCTGATGTATTGCTTGAGCCCTTCAACACCTAACCCCAAAATGGTTTCAGGTGTATTAGCGATTGGAAACAATTTATCTGTGGCTTTATTGACACTGACATCAGTGGCCTGAGCTGAAAGGGTTACCGCAACTAATAACTCAAATGGTGTAGAAAAGTTTAACTCCGTTGTCGGGTTGGGGCGCTGATCGCGTAAACGTTCAAAGAAGGTTTGAATTTGCTTCTTGGTCATGTTTTTAACGGTAGAGGTTTTGGTCACCATGTTTAAGCTCCTTGCCAAGCATTGAGTTGTTCGGTCAAGGTTAGCAATTGAGCACGCTTGTTTACATCTTCACGAACGCTAAGTTGTTTCTCTAACTTTTTAATTTGTGTTCGTAATTTTGCCAGCTCAATGGTTGATTTGGCATCTTGTTGGGTGACAGTAGGTGTTTTGTCGGCAACTTCAATTACAGGTACTGAATCAAGCTGAGTAGAGAATTGAGCAAATAATGCTGTATCAATTTCGGCACGTACTACAGGACCCTTACGCTGCAAGCGACGAGTTTCTTCACGTTGAATATGGGCATAGTAGCGTTGGCGTAAATCGTTTTGTTCTATTGTGCGTTCAATTTCGTTAGGTAAGCTATTTAAATCTTCGACTAAATCAATACAGTCAACTGGACAGGGTGGAATACAAAGTTCACAGCCCGTGCATAAATCAGTCAACACACTATGCATGAGTTTCCCCGATCCGATAATCGCGTCAACGGGGCATGCACTAATACATTTGGTACAACCAATACATTCATCTTCTCGAATAATGGCTTTCATTCGTTGTGGACGACCATCCGATTGAAGTGGCCATACGCTTTCCTCTGCTTTTAGAGATGGACGTTGTAACAATTCAGCTAAAGCATCAGCCACAGGTTGTCCACCTGGGACGCATTTATTGGTAGCTTCTCCTTCAGCAATTGCTTTGGCGTAGGGAAGGCAACCATCTCGATGACCACATAAACCACATTGAGTTTGGGGAAGTAGCGCGTCGATGTGTTGAATGAGAGCAATTTGCGAAATCATGCGAAAACCACGCCTGTTTTTAGAACAGGATTAGAGAGATAGAGTCAAATTTTTCTGAATTTTAGCATGATTTAGGTGATTAATCTTGTGTTCCAAATTAATGCATTAAATGTGTTTATATGGTGCAAAAAAAGGTGGGATTGTTAAGTCAGGGTTTAAAAATATGAAAGACAAACTTTATTTAATAGTTAAAATAATTATTTGTTATATATTGAAAATATCAAGTTATTTTAAATAAATATTGTGGAAGGTGGATAAAAAGTATTTAATGTTTTGCGCCAAAATTTATCACTTAATTTAATTTTGACCTATTTTGATTCATAAATTGCTGAGGATGAAGTGTTGAAATACAGTAGCCTAAACGACTTTTTGGATTACGTAAAAACACGTGATGCACACCAACCCGAGTTTTTACAAGCGGTAGAAGAGGTGATGACCAGTCTGTGGCCATTCATTGAAAAGAACCCAAAATATGCAGCACATGGATTACTTGAGCGTTTAATTGAACCAGAACGTGCTATCCAATTCCGCGTGTCATGGGTCGATGATCAAGGTAACACCCAAGTAAATCGAGCATTTCGTGTTCAATACAACTCAGCAATTGGTCCATTTAAGGGGGGGATGCGTTTCCATCCCTCTGTCAATTTATCCATTTTAAAGTTCTTGGGTTTTGAACAGACTTTTAAAAATGCCTTAACAACGTTGCCTATGGGTGGCGGAAAAGGCGGTTCTGACTTTGACCCTAAAGGGAAGTCAGAAGGCGAAATTATGCGTTTCTGCCAAGCATTAATGATTGAGCTATACCGTCACTTAGGTTCTAACACAGATATTCCTGCTGGGGATATTGGTGTTGGTGGCCGTGAAGTCGGCTATATGGCTGGGATGATGAAAAAACTCAGTAATGATACTTCTTGTGTATTTACTGGAAAAGGTTTGGCATTTGGTGGGTCTTTGGCACGTCCAGAAGCAACGGGTTATGGCACAGTATACTTTGCTGAAGAAATGCTAAAAACGCGTGGTGATAGTTTCCACGGAAAAACTGTGACCATTTCAGGTTCGGGTAATGTTGCACAATTTGCTGCCGAAAAAGCCATGTTCCTAGGCGCAAAAGTGGTATCACTTTCAGACTCGAATGGTACAGTTTATGTCAAAGACGGTTTCACCGATGAACTTTTAGCAGAAGTGATGCATTTGAAAAATGAAGCCCGTGGACGTATTTCTGAATTTGCATCTAAGCATGGATTTGAATATTTAGAAGGCAAGCGCCCTTGGGGGATTCCTTGTGATATCGCTTTACCATGTGCAACTCAGAATGAATTGACGGGTGAAGATGCAGAGGTATTATTGGCTAATGGTGTTTTCTGTGTTGCAGAAGGTGCCAATATGCCTTCAACACTCGATGCTGTAGAAAAATTTGTTGCAGCGAAAATTCTGTATGCACCAGGTAAGGCATCTAATGCTGGTGGTGTAGCCACTTCGGGTCTTGAAATGTCACAAAATGCATTGCGTTTAGGATGGAGCTTCGAAGAAGTCGATGAGCGTTTACATGCAATTATGAAAGATATTCACCGTAATTGTGTTAAATATGGCACAAAAGCAGACGGTAGCATTAATTATGTGGATGGCGCCAATATTGCAGGCTTCGTGAAAGTTGCTGATGCTATGCTGTCGCAGGGTGTGTTCTAAGACAGAAAACGAGCAGTTCAGATAAAAAAGCCGATGCAATTGCATCGGCTTTTTTATACTTGTATTTATTTTACAGTTTCGGTTTCAATGACCATATCTTTCACATAAGCATATTTAGATTGGTCCGCAGCAGGGTTTTGACGTTCAAAACGTTTTAGACGAACTATTTGGCGGGTTTTAGAATCGTGAGTATAGCCTTCGATATGGTCGTAGAATAAAGTCCAATCTTTATCGACAGTTGTTTTTATACCTTTGTCATCATATTTGATTTCACGAACTTGTAAGCACTCAATGCGAGCGACACCAGCTGAACAAGTTTTTGTTTCTGGCGAAATTTCTAAAAAGATGGTTTCACCTTGAGATTGGTATTTAGTTTCAGGTGTCATTTTCCCAACAAAGACATGTTTTTCGCCTTTCGCAGAAAGCAGTGTTAAGGTAGGTGCTTCAACATTTTGGCTATTCAAGGTAAATTGAATTGAACGTTGACCGAGTAAATCTGCTGCTAAGCGTTCTTGTTGCATTGCGGGTTCAGCACAAGCCATTTGTGTGCCCATCATTGCACCTGTGACAATTTTGTCACCTTCAATTTTCCAGCTCGTACCTAAACCGTTACAGCTAGTTTTTACAGACAATTGTCCTTGTGTATTAAACGACAGTGTTAAAGGTTTTGGCGTGGTCGATGTAGTGCTGATCCATTCATAGGCAGCAAGCGTTTTGTTTTGATCAGGAATTGATTGTACATTCACGGCTTGATCCAAATTTGATGGTGTTTGAGTTGATTGGCAAGCAGCAAGAGAAAAAGGCAACAAAGCAAGTAAAAGGTATTTCAATTTCATTTTTAAATTAACACTTTAGTGAATAGATACAAAACTAAAGGTTAAATTATTAATAAAAAAAAGAAATGAATACGTGTACAACATTTGTATTCATTTCTTTAATTTTTAGAAAGGATTAGTCAAAACGGTAAATGTCCATTCCCAATGAGCCCATTGTGAAACTGCTATGGACAATATTAAAGCGTGTGCCTGTACCCATTGTAAAAAATAAAGGCGCAAAATGTTCTAAAGTTGGATGATTGCGCTGTACATAGGGAATACTGTTCCAGTCCAATACTGCTTCATAGTCTTGATGCGACAGTTTTTGAACTACATAGTTTCGGAAGGTCGATGCCCATATAGGCACATCCTGCGATTCCCCATGCCATGACAATTCAGACAAATTATGGGTAATACTGCCCGAACCAATCAGTAGAACTTGTTGTTCACGTAAAACTGAAAGAGCTTGCCCAATTTGATAAATCTGTTCTGCTGACATATGCATAGGTAGTGAAATTTCAACCACTGGGATATCTGCATTCGGGAACATGTGGAGTAATGGCATCCACACACCATGATCACGCGGGCGGCTATTATTGGCGTGGGCATCAAATCCTGCATCAGACAGTCGCTTTAAAATGTCTTCGGCAAGTTGGGGGTCACCAGGAGCAGGGTAGCGAATTTCATATAGCGCAGGGGGGAAACCACGAAAATCATGCCAAGTTTCTGGGCGGATGCCCGTATTGACCTCAAGTGCCTGACTTTCCCAGTGTGCTGACATCACGACAATCGCTTTAGGTGTTGGTAGATTTAAACTCAAACGTTGTAAGGCTGGACCGACTTGTTCAGGGTTAAGCGCAAGCATGGGAGATCCATGAGAAATAAATAAACCTGGTAAAGTTTGTAGATTCATCGTCTTGCGCCTAATTTGAATAAGAGAATATGTTCATCATGCCAAAGAGAAATAGTTGAATAAAGCATTTCTATTCAACGTATTGTTGCAATTATAGAATGATAGGAGATGGCTTTAACCCGCCCGATGATAGGGATGATTGTGATTAATGCTCATGGCTCGATATAACTGTTCAATCAGCATGACACGCACCAATGGGTGTGGCAAGGTCAGTTTTGATAATGACCAATGCCATGCGGCTGCTTTACGAACCGCTTCTGAATGACCATCTGGTCCACCAATCGCCAAGGCGACATCATTGCCTTCTAGCATCCAAGACTTCATGGTATCAGCCAGTTTTTCGGTGCTGAATTCACGACCACCCACTTCAAGCGCGATGAGCGTTTCATTCTGTTTGAGTGCATTTAAAATGCTATCACCTTCAATTTGTCGATATTTTAAAATGTCGGCTTCAGAATCATTTTTTCCACGTTTTGCCATGGGCAACTCAATAATTTGCGTTTGTACAAAGGGTTGAATTCGTTTGAAATAATCTTCAAAACCCGTCAGAACCCAAGCTGGCATTTTTTGACCAATGGTCAGAATTCGTATTTTCATATCTGGCATCACATGCTAATTCAGCAGAATTATAGCGTTGAATGAATACAATCCAATCTCGATATACATTTTGCAATTGAAAATAATTACTGGCTGTTGCATTAATGCTCTTTAAGAACGAAAAAAAATTGTGATGACGGTGGAATAATAATAAATGAAAAGGAATAAATTTTTGAAAGTAGCTTGGGTTGGTTTATTGATGACGGCTATTTCGGTGGTTACGCAGAGTCAGGCCAATTCTGCGACCAGCCAACAAGCTGACGTCCAGAATGTCCAACTTTACTTACAGCAAATTATTGGTACAGGTTCATTTCGGAATCATCAAAATATTGCCGAATTAAATCGAGTTTCAGCTTGGATCAAAGAGCAAATGCGTTTATTTGGTATTCCTTGTCAATTTCAGAATTATATTGTGAATCGGCAGAATTATCGCAACGTGGTCTGTTCATTAAATGTGGGAGGAGCCGAAAAAGTCATCGTTGGCGCACATTATGATGTGTTTGGTCAAGTACAGGGAGCAGATGATAATGCCTCTGGGGTCGCGGGAGTGATTGAAGCGGCTCGTATTTTGTCACAGGAAAAAAGCCATCTAAGCCATAATGTAGAATTTGCTTTTTATACGCTTGAAGAACCGCCATATACCAATACAGAATATATGGGCAGTTATGTACATGCCAAGTCAGTACAAGCACAACGCGATAAGATTCAAGGGGTTTATATTCTGGAAATGATTGGCTACTACGATACAGCACTGGTGCAAGAATATCCTGTTGGATTGAAGTGGATTTATCCAAGTCACGGTAATTTTATTGCAGCGGTGAGTGATATCGATTCGCGTGGATTAGGTGAGAATTTTTGTGCTGCCATGCAGCAGTTGGAATGCCAGCGTTTAGTCGCACCGTCTTTTACCCCAGGATTGAATTTTTCAAGTCATAGCAACTATTGGAATTATGATATTCCTGCGATCATGCTGACCGATACCGCTTTTTATCGGAATAAGAATTATCATACGGCTACCGACACATTAAAGACGTTGAATCTTGAAAAGATGACTCAGGTGATCGATGGGTTGGTGCAAACGATATTGAAGTAAATAATGTAGGATGAAAAGGGCATCATCATTTTTATGTAGAAAAATTAAAGAATACCAATAAAAAACGCAGTCCTTGAATAGTGTAAGGACTGCGATCAAGAGATTATCTGCCTGGAGAAACAGATAACCTTTAAGAATAAGAAACATACAGCACATATGTATTCTTATTATTTAATATTGGGTGTTCTTTGGATTTTTTCAAGTCTGATTTGTGAAGGGAAACCTGCTTAATATTCAAAGTTAGAACATACGATAACCTTAAATTATTTACGATACGCTGGTTTACTTCATAGAATGTAAACCAATCATATTTCCTTCTGTATCAAAAGCTAAAACAATAAATCCGTACTCACCAATTGAAGTTTTTGATTCATGAATCTTACCGCCCGCTTCACCAATTCGGGCTGCTTCATCTGCACAGTCTTCACATGAAAAATAGATTAATGTGCTGTTTCCACCTGCGGCGACTCCTGACATTTGAACTAAAGCACCAGAAGCGCCATAAACTTGCATATCCGATGGGAACGCCCACATTTGAAGCGAGTTACCCTCAGAAGGAGGAGTCAATTCAGAGAGTTGAATATTAAATACTGCTTCATAAAATTGTTTGGCTCGGGTTATGTCATTGACATATATTTCAAACCATCCGACAGGGTTTTTCATTTTAATGGTCCTGTGTCATCCTTTGGATGCAATTTATTTTAGGGGATAAAAGCACGAAGATGTGTGGTGTTATTTACAGTAATTTGTAATAAAAAAAGAGAGCCGTAGCTCTCTTTTTTTTCTTGCTAAAATTAGTGACGTGCGGCTTTTTTACCATCATCGACTGGTTTTACAATTGGTGCTTTGACCAAAGGTTCAGGCTTTGATGTCAAGGCAAGAGGTAAAATCTCATCAATCGATTTCACTGCTTTAATCTCAAGCCCTTCTTTCACATTTTCAGGAATCTCTGCAAGATCACGGACGTTATCTTGAGGAATGAAGACTAATTTAATGCCACCACGGTGTGCAGCAAGCAATTTTTCTTTCAAACCACCAATACGCATTGCACGACCACCAAGACTCGTTTCACCTGTCATGGCAATGTCAGGGCGAATTGGGATACCTGTAAAGGCAGAAACCAATGCTGTAGTCAGTGCTAAACCAGCAGATGGACCATCTTTTGGTGTTGCACCTTCTGGTAAGTGGACGTGAACATCGGTCTCTTCAAAGCGAGTTGACTCGATGCCCAACTCATCTGCACGTGTACGTACCACGGTCATGGCTGCGGTAATCGATTCTTTCATCACATCACCGAGTGAACCCGTGGTGATAAATTTCCCTTTACCTTTGACCGCTGCAACTTCAATGGTCAATAACTCACCACCGACAGACGTCCACGCTAAACCGTTGACACGACCCACTTGCGCTTCATCTTCTGCCATACCAAAGTCAAATTTGTGTGGACCTAGGTAGTCTGGAAGATTAGCCGAAGTGACATCAACTTGTAGGTTTTTCGCCTTTTTGCTGACGGCTTCTTTTACCACTTTACGTGCAATTTTAGAGACTTCACGCTCTAAGCTACGCACACCTGCTTCACGTGTATAACGCTGCACGATGTCACGAATCGCTTCTTCATGAACAGTCAATTCTTTAGCACGTAAACCGTTGTTCTTAATGGCTTTCGGAACAAGGTAACGCTCAGCAATATTGACTTTTTCGTCTTCGGTATAACCCGGTAGGCGAATCACTTCCATACGATCCAACAATGCTTCAGGAATATTCATGCTGTTAGCAGTACAGATGAACATTACTTCAGACAGGTCAAGATCAAGATCTAAATAGTGATCGTTAAACTTGTTGTTCTGTGATGGATCAAGTACTTCAAGCAATGCAGAAGCAGGGTCGCCACGGTAGTCTTGCGCCATCTTGTCGATTTCATCGAGCAAAAACAAAGGGTTCTTCACACCAACTTTCGTTAACGATTGTACAATTTTACCCGGCATCGCACCGATATAGGTACGACGGTGACCGCGGATTTCCGCTTCGTCACGTACACCGCCCAGCGCCATACGGACAAACTCACGACCAGTCGCTTTCGCAACAGATTCGCCCAGTGAGGTTTTACCTACACCCGGAGGGCCAACTAAACAAAGGATTGGGCCTTTGAGTTTTTTCACGCGAGATTGAACCGCTAAATATTCCACAATACGATCTTTCACGTCATCTAAGCCGTAATGATCTGCATCGAGAATTTCTTGCGCTTTGCTTAAGTTAATGCTGACTTTGCTGGCTTTATTCCAAGGTGTATCTAAGATCACCTCTAAATAGTTACGTACCACAGCCGCTTCACTTGACGCAGGTTGCATCGCTTTAAGCTTACGGAATTCAGCTTCTGCTTTTTTACGTACGTGCTCAGGTAAATCTGCTTCAGCAAGACGTTTCTCAATTTCAGCTACGTCGTCTTCTGCACCGCCATTCATGTCAGAAAGCTCACGCTGAATAACCTTCATCTTTTCATTGAGGAAGTATTCGCGTTGGTTTTTCTCCATTTGACGCTTCACTGAGTCATGTAAAGTTTGCTCAATCTGTTGCTCTTCAGACTGTTGCAACAAATAGGTCATCAGTTCTTGTAGATGTGCCTCAAACTCATCGTGCTCAAGGAATTTTTGTTTCACATCAATATTCAGTGGAACACGAGTCGCTACGAAGAATAGCAATTGCAGTAAATCATCAATTTTGTTTGCTGCAGCAACGAGTTCACGCGCATTACGTAATTTTGCTTCAGCATATTGAGCAAATAGAGCACGTAATTCTTGAACACGTGTTGCTTGGGTTGTTTCGTCAATGTGAACTGACATAGGGCTAAGCGCATGTTCCGCAGTTAGATAATCATTTTCATCAATGATTTTTTCTAGCTTTGAACGATGCAAGCCTTCGATTAATACTTTTATACAGTTTTCATCATTTTCATGATTCACAACTTGTACAATCTTCGCGACAGTACCGTATTGATATAAGTTGTCGTGATCAATTTCTTCTGAAAGAGAATCTTTCTGAGCAACTACAAATACTAGATTGTCACTGTTACGAGCCACATCAACTGCATTGATCGATTTTTCACGACCTACAAATAGCGCGATTTGCATGTGTGGATACACCACCACATCACGTAACGCTAAAAGTGGTAATACACTTGGAACCTGAGGCTCTAAGGTTTCTTGATTCATAATAATTTCAGACATGGGCACTCCTAATGAGTGACAACGGTGTTGCCATGTTTTTTATAGTGATGGGTATTTTAAAAAATACAAGGGCAGGTCAAAATAAATTGTATAAAAAATGACTAAACATGTGATTTTTAAGTATTCTCAACAGTCAAAAATGTCAATTTTAGCGCTTGAAGCGTAAATGTTGTTGAGGCGTAAGTAGTCCGTCTAAAGGTTGGTCCCATTTTTCTCGAATAAGACGCTGTGGCACCAATTGGAAGTGATGGGCCAACCCGAGGCGAAAAGGACGGTGGTAGGGTGCTGAAGCTAAGGTTTTGTCATAAAACCCGCCCCCCATACCAATTCGTGTGCCATAAAGATCACACGCCAATAAAGGCATCAACAGCAGGTCCAAATGTGAAACGTGCTGTCCACGTGTTGCCATGGGCTCTTGCATACCGAGCGGATGATGAGAAAAACGCTTATTTTGAAATTGATTACGTGAAACTTTGACCCATAGCAAGCGCTGATTCATATTGCAAATCATTGGTAAATACACCGACTTTTTTTGATGAAAACAATATTCAATGATTTTATGAGTCTGAATTTCCCCAAAGGCATGTAGATAAATGCCGACATGCTTGGCCAGTTTAAATTCGGGCACAGATCTTAGGCGCCGTAAAATTTGCTGCTCGGACTGCTGTTGTTGATAAGCGGAAACTTGTCTGCGTTGTTTGCGAAGCTGTTTTCTGAGTTGGGCAAGTTCAATCGACATGGTGAACGCAGTCCTGAGTATCAAAAAGGTGAGTGTTAAAATGATCGGCAAGTCCAAAAGACGGTAACTGTTTATGGTTCAGTCGTTGAACCTTTTTTCAGTTCTTGCAAAATTGGGCAGCAACTGTCTGTCGTGGTTTTACATTCATCTACCCAAGTTGAAAGACGCTGTTTCAGTGCATTTAATTCTTGAATCCGTTGATCAATTTTTTCCAGTCGTTGTTGAATCACATCACGGACTTTTTCTCGGTCATTCAGTTGTAAATGTAATAGATCTTGAATTTCACTGAGCTGCAAGCCAGCATCTTTACCTTTTTGAATAAAGCTTAAGGTTTCAATGTCTTGTTGGCTGTAATAACGATAGTTTTGTGTGGTTTCAGGAATGCGCATAAGACCAATCCGTTGATAATAACGAATCGTTTCAACATTAACGTGACACTGTTTTGCCAGTTTGCCGATAGTGAGCATAAAATAATCTCCAAAAGGCTTGACTCAGTACCTAGGTACAGACTTTATGCTAACACAATCAAAAAATAAAAGGTGAGCCAGAATGAGTGAGCAACACAAAACGTCTTGCTGTTTAAAACAGAAATCAGTGTCTACAGTGATAAATATCGATCCTGTTTGCGGTATGACGGTAGCAGAGGATTCTCCACATGTGTATGAGCATCAATCAGTTCGTTATTTGTTTTGTTGCTCAGGCTGTTTAAAGAAATTTACAGCCGATCCTGAAGCTTATCTAACCTCAAAAAAAGCGCAAAGTTCTTGTTGTAGCAAAGCGAAAACTGAGCAAGCGGATAGTTCAGTCCAACCTGAAGCAGAAAGTATGGTCACTGCATCAAAAGGGTGTGGCTGTGCGAGCAACCACCAGCAAGGTAAAGTACCTCAAGCAGAAAGCTTTACAGACCCTGTGTGTGGCATGACGGTCACGGATTTGAGTAAACCACATAGCGAATGGCAGGGCAAAAACTATTATTTTTGCAGTGAAAAATGTCAGCAAAAATTTATCGCTGCGCCTGAAAGCTATGTTACGACAGTTGAAGAAAAGTCCGCGAAAGTATCAGGATGTTGTGGAACTTCTAAACCAGAAGAGAAGAAAGCCTCAACATGTTGTGGTACAGAATCTAAAACTCCAGAAACAGCACAAGCTGAATCAAAATCAAGTTGTTGTGCAGCAAAGCCTAAACCAGAACCAGCTAAAACAGGTTGCTGTGGTGGCGGGAAACACGCACATGAGCAGCATGTCCAGTCAGGAGCATCAGCTTTTATTGACCCCGTCTGCGGTATGTCTGTTGACCCAAATACTGAGTTAAAAACGGATTATCAGCAACAGACTTATTATTTCTGTAATCCATCTTGCTTAGACAAATTTAAGGGAGATCCTGAGTTTTATCTAATTCCACCTGATCAGCGTCCTGTGCCTGAAGGTGCTGCTGATATGGATTATACCTGTCCGATGGACCCTGAAATTGTGCAAAAAGGGCCAGGCACGTGCCCAATTTGTGGTATGGCACTAGAGCCGATGCAACCGACTTTAGATGATGCACCAAATCCTGAATTGGTTGATTTTAGTCATCGCTTTTGGATGACTTTACCACTGACGTTAATCGTGTTTGTTTTGGCGATGGGTTCACATCTCCATAGTTTCATTTCACCGCATATTCAGCCGTGGATTGAGCTAGTCCTCGCGACCCCTGTGGTGTTGTGGGCGGGTAAACCGTTTATTGAGCGCTGTTGGACCTCGTATAAAACCCGTAACTTGAATATGTGGAGTCTGATTGGGGTTGGGGTATTAGCCGCCTATATTTATAGTGTCGTGGCGACCATCTTTCCAAGCCTGATTCCGATGGCAGCCAAAACAGGACATGGTGTCGCGGTGTATTATGAAGCGGCGTGTATGATTGTATCTCTGAGTTTGCTTGGTCAAATCATGGAGCTAAAAGCCCGTGCCAAAACAGCCGATTCATTGAAAGCCTTGCTCAAACTCCAAGTCAACACCGCTAAGTTGGTTCAAAATGATCAAGTGATTGAAGTAGATATTGGCATGGTCAAACAAGGCGATATTTTACAGATTTCCTCAGGTGATCAGATTCCACTGGATGGCGTGGTGGTAGAAGGCAAAACCTATGTCGATGAAGCCATGATGACGGGTGAACCTGTGCCAGTGAAAAAGCAAGTGCATGACACAGTCATTGGCGGCACAGTGAATCAGCAGGGCAGTATTCGTATACAAACCACGGCGGTCGGGGCGAATACAACGTTATCAAAAATGATTCAGACGGTGGCAGAAGCGCAACGTTCTAAAGCACCACTACAACGCTTGGCCGATGTGTTTGCCAAATATTTTGTGATGGTGGTGTTGTTCATTAGTGCTTTGACCTTCGTTGCATGGATGGTGTCTGGTGGGGCGCAATTTGACTTGGCATTGATGTGTGCTGTAGCGGTACTGATTATTGCCTGTCCATGTGCGCTTGGTTTAGCAACGCCAATGTCCGTGATGGCCACTACAGGTCGTGCAGCACAGAAAGGTGTTCTGTTTAAAGATGCGGAAGCGATTGAAGCCTTAAGTAAGGTTAATACGCTGATTGTCGATAAAACTGGAACCTTGACTGAAGGTAAGCCGAGTTTGAAAGAAATTCGGCTACTAAGCCCAAATGTGGAACAAACTCAAGTTGAACAGTGGATTGCCTCGATTGAGCAATATTCAAGTCACCCGATTGCTCAAACTTTGACTCAGGTGGTTCCTGCACAGCAGTTGTTGAAAGTGGCAGACTTTGAAGATGTTACGGGCTTTGGCGTTAAAGGTCAGATTGGCGAGCAAACCCTGTATATCGGCAGTCAAAAGTTGCTAGAACAACTCGGCATCACGTTACACACTACACTACAAAGCCAGTTAGATCAGCAACGTGCAGTAGGCAATGTCATAAGTTTCTTGAGCAATAGCCAAGAGGTGCTGGCTTATATTTCTATCCATGATGCGATTAAAGCCAATGCGCATCAAGTGATTCAGCAATTGATTGATGATGGCATTGAAGTGGTGATGGCGACAGGTGATCATGAGCAAAATGCGCAACTGGTGGCAAAAGAGTTAGGCATTCAGCATGTGTATGGCAATTGTACCCCAATCGAAAAATTGGAGATTGTGAAGAAATATCAGGCGCAGGGCAAAATTGTTGCTATGGCGGGTGATGGGATTAATGATGCACCAGCGCTTGCCCAAGCCAATGTCGGGATTGCGATGGGGAATGGAACCGATATTGCAAAACAGACGGCACAAGTGACCTTGGTGAAAGGTGATATTCGTGGAGCAGCCGACGCCTTGCATATGGCGAAACTTGGTGTACGTAATATGAAACAGAACCTTGCCTTTTCTTTTGTCTATAACGGGTTGGGTGTGCCTGTCGCAGCGGGGATTTTCTATCCACTCACTGGGTTATTACTCACTCCGATGTTAGCCGCAGTAGCGATGTCGCTCAGTTCATTGTCTGTGGTTTTAAATGCCTTACGTTTGCAAAAGGCAAAATAAGTCCAGCAGCATATAAATGGTAACAAAAGCCTCAAGCATTTCCTTGAGGCTTTTTTCTATTTACGGCATAACAGATAGAACAAAATAAAAACTGAAGTGTCGACAATAAAACTCAAGGGTCATTCAGGACAACTTCGTGATTGGACTCAAACCAAGTGTTGAAAGCGTAGGTCACGACATGGATATAAAAAATGCTTTTCTATCACAGAATCAGGATTGAAATAAGATTTAAAGTATTGAATTAAAATAAATTATAGAGCTGTTGTATTGAAACATCTTCAGAACGGATACCCGATATGATTTTACTCAAACATTGTCAAGTCTTCGTCCATCACATTTTCAACTCTAATACCAAAGTTGTTGACAATCTTGTTGCATTTTAATTTATTTGTGCTTATTTTAGCTAATAATTGATCTGATTGTTGACAATATGCAAATTGACGAGCTGTCTCCACAGACAAAACAAGTCGCTACAGCGACTTTAACCGACCAGATTTTCAGAAAAATTCAAACTGCGATTGTGAGCGGTGAAATTGCAGCGGGCAGTAAAATTTCTGAACCAGAGCTGGCGCGTGTATATGGCATTAGTCGTGGACCTTTACGTGAAGCCATCCACCGCTTAGAAGGGCAAAAATTGGTAGAACGCACTGCTCATGTCGGCGCGCGTGTAGTGTCTTTATCGCATCAACAATTGTTTGAGCTGTATCAAATTCGTGAAAACTTGGAAGGTTTGGCTTGCCGTTTGGCTGCACAAAGCATCGACAAACAACAGATTTTAAATTTGCGTGAAGTGCTGCATTTACATGCGCAAGACCCAAATTTTAAAGAAGGGAAAGGCTATTACTTACAAGAAGGTCAGGACGATTTTCATTATTGCATCATCAAGAACTGTGGCAATAAAACTTTGGAAAAGATGTTATGTGATGAGTTGTATCACTTGATTCGGATGTATCGAATTCAGTATTCCAAAACGCCAAATCGTCCGCATCGAGCCTTGTCGGAACATATTCGTATTTTAGATGCTATTGCCGAAGGTGATGCAGAACTCGCGGAATTACTGATGCGACGCCACATTGCTGCGTCTTATCAGAACATTGAACAAAACCTAATTTAATGATGAAGAGAGAGGGAGGACGTATGTCAACGTTATCAGCAGGGCAGAAATTCCGTGATGCGGTTGCAAGTGAACATCCACTACAAGTGGTCGGAACCATCAATGCCAATCACGCCTTATTGGCAAAGCGTGCAGGTTACAAAGCCATTTATTTATCTGGCGGTGGTGTAGCAGCAGGTTCTTTGGGGTTGCCTGACTTAGGTATTAGCAACCTCGATGATGTACTGACAGATGTACGCCGTATTACCGATGTATGTGACTTGCCTTTATTGGTCGATGCCGACACAGGTTTTGGTGCTTCAGCATTTAACATTGCCCGTACCACCAAAGCACTCATCAAGTTTGGTGCAGCGGCTATGCATATTGAAGACCAAGTCGGTGCGAAACGTTGTGGTCACCGTCCAAACAAAGCCATTGTGACTCAAGAAGAAATGGTTGACCGTATTAAAGCAGCTGTTGATGCGCGTGGTGATGACAAGTTCGTGATTATGGCGCGTACCGATGCTTTGGCTGTAGAAGGTTTGCAAGCTGCAATTGACCGTGCAGGTGCTTATATTGAAGCAGGTGCGGACATGTTGTTCCCAGAAGCGATTACTGAATTGGCGATGTATAAACAATTTGCTGCTGCAACGAATGTTCCAATTTTGGCAAACATTACTGAATTTGGTTCTACGCCATTATTTACCACAGAGGAATTGGCTTCTGCGGATGTCAGCATTGCGCTTTATCCTCTTTCAGCTTTCCGTGCGATGAACAAAGCAGCGGAAAATGTCTACACTACTTTACGTAAAGAAGGTACACAAAAGAACGTGGTCGATACCATGCAAACCCGTCAAGAATTGTATGACCGCATTAATTACCATGCGTTTGAACAATACCTTGATGCCTCTTTTGTCAAAAATAAATAACAGTTTAACCATAAAATCTTTGCGTCAGTGTAGGAAATAAAACTGACGCAAAGCATAAAAACGAATTGATCCACCCAATGGAAGAAGGAAGATCTCATGAATGCAACAACAAGCGGATTCAAACCTAAAAAATCAGTCGCACTCAGCGGACAAGTGGCGGGTAATACAGCACTGTGTACCGTAGGGCGTAGCGGTAACGACTTGCACTACCGTGGCTATGACATTCTTGACCTTGCGGGTCAAAGCGAATTTGAAGAAGTCGCTTACCTTTTGGTTCATGGCAAATTACCGAATAAAGCGGAACTCAAAGCTTACAAAAACAAATTGAAAGGTCTTCGTGGTTTACCTGCATCACTTAAAGCGGCTTTAGAACAGCTCCCACCATATGCGCACCCAATGGATGTGATGCGTACTGGTGTTTCAGTTCTAGGTTGCTTAACTCCAGAACACGAAGACCATAACTATGCAGGTGCACGCGACATCGCAGACAAGTTAATGGCGTCTTTCGGTTCAATGTTGCTTTACTGGTATCACTTTAGTCACAACGGCAAACGCATTGAAATTGAAACTGATGATGACTCAATTGGTGCGCACTTCCTGCATTTGTTACACGGTGAAAAACCATGTGAACAATGGATTCAAGCAATGCATACGTCATTAATTTTGTATGCAGAGCATGAGTTCAATGCCTCTACTTTCACTTCTCGTGTGATTGCAGGTACAGGTTCAGACATGTACTCAACCATCGCAGGGGCAATTGGTGCATTACGTGGTCCTAAACACGGTGGTGCGAACGAAGTTGCCTTCGTAATTCAACAACGTTATGACAATGCCGATGAAGCAGAAGCGGACATCCGCAAGCGTGTAGAAAACAAAGAAGTGGTGATTGGTTTTGGTCACCCTGTCTACACCATTGCTGACCCGCGTAACGAAGTGATTAAGCAAGTGGCGCTTGAATTGGCGGATGCACAAGAAAACAAAAAAATGTATTTGATTGCGGAACGTTTAGAAGCCGTGATGAAAGAAGTGAAAAACATGTTCCCGAACCTCGACTGGTTCAGTGCGGTGAGCTACCACTTGATGGGTGTTCCAACAGCAATGTTCACACCATTATTCGTGATTGCGCGTACCGCAGGTTGGTCAGCGCACGTGATTGAACAGCGTCAAGACGGCAAAATTATCCGTCCAAGCGCGAACTACACAGGTCCTGAAAACCTCGAATTTAAACCATTAGCAGAGCGTGTTTAATGAATAGCCAATATCGTAAGACATTGCCAGGCACATCATTAGCTTACTATGATGTACGCCAAGCCGTTGAAGATATTCAGCCTGGTGCTTATGCGACATTGCCATATACCTCTAAAGTGTTGGCAGAACAGTTGGTTCGTCGCGCAGATGCCGAGAACTTAACTGCTTATTTAACGCAGTTAATTGAACGCCGTCAGGACTTAGACTTCCCTTGGTATCCTGCGCGCGTGGTGTGTCATGACATCTTGGGTCAAACTGCATTGGTTGACCTTGCAGGCTTACGTGATGCGATTGCAGACAAAGGTGGTGACCCATCTAAAGTCAACCCAGTTGTGCCGACTCAGTTGATTGTCGACCACTCTTTAGCAGTGGAATATGGTGGTTTTGATCCTGACGCGTTTGAGAAAAACCGTGCAGTAGAAGACCGTCGTAATGAAGACCGTTTCCACTTTATTGAGTGGACCAAAACAGCATTTAAAAATGTCGATGTGATCCCTGCGGGGAACGGCATCATGCACCAGATTAACCTAGAGAAAATGTCTCCGGTGATTCAGGCGCGTGATGGCGTGGCATTTCCAGACACTTGCGTAGGTACAGACTCACACACACCACATACAGATGCTTTGGGCGTAATTTCTGTGGGCGTTGGTGGCTTAGAAGCTGAAAACGTGATGTTAGGCCGTGCATCTTGGATGCGTCTGCCAGACATTATTGGTGTTGAGTTTGTAGGTCAGCGTCAGGCAGGTATTACTGCAACAGATATCGTGTTGGCTCTAACTGAATTCTTGCGTAAAGAACGTGTGGTTGGTGCTTATCTTGAGTTCTTTGGTGAAGGTGCTGACAGCATGTCTGTGGGCGACCGTGCAACCATCTCGAACATGACACCTGAGTATGGTGCTACGGCTGCGATGTTCTACATCGACCAAAACACCATCGACTACTTACGCTTAACTGGTCGTGAAGATGCTCAAGTGGCATTGGTTGAACAGTACGCAAAAGAAATCGGCCTTTGGGCGTCTGATATGACCAAAGCAGAGTACCCACGTGTACTACGTTTTGATCTATCGACAGTAACCCGTAACATTGCTGGCCCATCAAACCCACATGCACGTGTTTCAACTGCCGACCTAAAAGAAAAAGGCATTGCGGGTGTTGTCGAAAACCGTTCTGACGGCTTAATGCCAGATGGCGCAATCATTATTGCTGCAATTACTTCGTGTACTAACACTTCTAACCCGCGTAACACTGTGGCGGCAGGTTTGTTGGCGCGTAAAGCAAATGAACTTGGTTTAGTTCGTAAACCTTGGGTGAAATCGTCATTTGCACCGGGTTCAAAAGCGGCTGCACTTTACCTGGAAGAAGCGGGTGTACTGAAAGACCTTGAGAAACTGGGCTTTGGTATCGTGGCATATGCCTGCACAACCTGTAACGGGATGTCAGGTGCACTAGATCCAAAAATCCAGCAAGAAATCATCGACCGTGACTTGTATGCCACTGCGGTACTTTCGGGTAACCGTAACTTCGATGGCCGTATCCATCCATATGCAAAACAAGCATTCTTGGCATCTCCACCGCTTGTTGTGGCGTATGCAATTGCAGGTACGATTCGTTTTGACATCGAAAAAGATGCGTTAGGCCATGACAAAGAAGGTAACCCGATTTACCTGAAAGACATCTGGCCATCTGATGCTGAAATTGATGCGTTAGTAAAAGAAGCCGTGAAGCCTGAACAGTTCCGTAAAGTCTACATTCCAATGTTTGACTTAGGCGTAACCGTAGAAGCTGAAAGTCCGCTTTATGACTGGCGTCCACAAAGTACTTACATCCGCCGTCCACCATATTGGGAAGGGGCGTTGGCTGCACCACGTACTTTAGCGAACATGCGTCCGCTTGCGATTTTGGGTGACAACATCACCACCGACCATTTGTCGCCTTCAAATGCGATTTTGATGGATTCGGCTGCAGGTGAATATCTACACAAAATGGGCGTGCCTGAAGAAGACTTTAACTCTTACGCTACCCACCGTGGTGACCACTTGACGGCACAACGTGCAACATTTGCTAACCCGAAATTGTTTAATGAAATGGTCCGTCGTTCTGACGGTACTGTTAAACAAGGTTCAAAAGCGCGTGTAGAGCCAGAAGGCGAAGTGATGCGTATGTGGGAAGCGATTGAAACTTACATGAACCGTAAGCAACCGCTGATCATTATTGCAGGTGCTGACTATGGTCAGGGTTCAAGCCGTGACTGGGCTGCAAAAGGTGTACGTCTTGCGGGTGTAGAAGCAATTGTCGCGGAAGGTTTTGAGCGTATTCACCGTACTAACTTGGTGGGTATGGGTGTGTTACCACTTGAGTTTAAAGCAGGTGTAAACCGTAATACCTTGAAACTGGATGGTACTGAGCTATACAGCGTGATTGGTAATATTGCGCCACGTTCGACTTTAACTTTAGTGATTGAACGTGCCACAGCGGATGGTAAGAATGAAGTTGTGGAAGTGCCTGTAACTTGCCGACTAGATACGGAAGAAGAAGTGTCTGTATATGAAGCGGGTGGTGTACTTCAGCGTTTTGCTCAGGACTTTTTGGAAAGCCAAGAAGAGCAAGAGCAATTAAGAGCTTAGTTTAAAAGTATTTGAAATTGTTTGAAAAAAGCCCTACTTTTAGAGTGGGGTTTTTTATGTAAATGAAAATATAGAATAAAAATACTTTTGAATTTGGTATGGAGGTAAAGAAAAAAATAAATGAAAAGAATAATTATAGCTGCTTGTATAAGTTCACTCTTTTTAACAGCCTGTGAGCAAAAAAAGAAAGAACCTGAATTTATAACACCCCGTGATCAATATGGCGCACGTTATAGTGTAGGCGATTTAGGGGGAAAGCCTGTTAACCTTGGTAGAGAAGCCCCAAGGGTTGAATATGAAGATAATACAGGCTTCGTAACAGGTAAGAAATATAAACGTCAGACGCGGACCTATAAATCTAAAATTCAGGCCTTTGGATTTTATATGCGTTACACCGATGGATTGGTTTTAGTTCGCTATTATAAAGCATCACCGTATTCGGAGAAACAATATAACGCAGAAATTAACCTGCCTGATAATCATTGGGTAAGAGTCGGTGTTTACGCAGATAAAAGCTATTATGGAGATTTAACAAAGAGATTAGTCAATTCAACGTTAGAAACGAAGATATTATCAAAAAAACAGTTAGAAGAATTCAATTTTAGAGGTATATATTTGCCCACAGATGAGTATGAATATGACTTACAAAAGTATGTTCCACATCCTGAATGGGTGAAACGAAATAAAAAATTAATAGCTAAAAATACGGGGTCTAATATTTTATATAATATAGATGACTTATATGTTGAAAAAAATGAACAAGGAAATGTAGTTACCTTAATTACATGTGGATATTCAGAAAACCCTATAGCACGTCAATGTAAACAGGAATTTGTTTTGGAACCAGAAATGAAAGCTAGTCTTTCTATATTATTTCAGCGTGTTCATCTGCAGGATTGGAAACTCATTCAACAACAAGCAAAAAAAGTCGTACAAGGTTTTATTGTAGATCCCATCAAAATTAAAGATGGAATGAAATGATGGGTATCTGATAAATACTTTCAAGATAAGGGGAATTTCATTCAAATGAAGTGAAATTTCGGTGTCAGTAATTCTTAGTTTTATTGTTGACCCATACGGTCACAAAATAGACTCTAAAATCTGAAAAGCTTGTCTATACTCTGTTCCCCATTTCTAAAACACATGGAGAACAAAAATGGTAACTGCTGGCGAAAAACCTGGAACAGGCTTCTATTTTTGTATTCAATGCGGACACCGCGTTTACTTAGAAATTGGTACAGACCGGTTACCCCCGTGTACCAAATGCCTTGGCAATCAATTTAACAGCAAGATTGCTTAAGCTGCACACTACAAACAGTGATTCGCTGTTTGGAATAAGGCCCTGTCACACAAGATAGGGCTTTTTATTTGTATCAAGAAAACTATGGAAGGGAACGAAACCTGATACTAGTACTCAGCCGTATTGAGAACTTTGAATATTTGTTCACGATCAATCACTCTAAAGAACAAGGCATATGTGATCTAAAGCCTCATTTGTGTACGTAAAGTAAGCAAATCTTTACTTTAATGATTAAATTTTATTTAGCTCACCAATTTTTTGAATACATTATTTCTTACATTTATGACACCATTATTTTTTAAAATGATCAGTGGACATTGAGCATAAGCGCGTTATACTAGGGTTACCATTTCTAAAACAACATAAGGAGGACAAAAATGGTTACTGCTGGCGAAAAACCCGGAACAGGCTTCTATTTTTGTGTTCAATGCGGACGTCGAGTCTACTTAGAAATTGGTACTGATCGTTTACCCCCGTGTACCAAATGCGCTTGCACTCAATTTCAAAAATAAAAGTGATTAAGCAACAACATTAAAACAGATATCCCTGTTTTAAAAAAAGCCCTATTCATCCATAGGGCTTTTTGTTGTTATGAACCATATAAAAATATAGGACTTGGTATGCAGTCATCCTAATTGGGCGCATTATTAATTTAACTCTTGTGCTAAAAGCTGTCCTTCCGTAGTGAGTTTTTCTGCCATTTCCGCTGTTTTTTTCAAACCTGGCATACGGAACTCGGTATGACCATAGTCATGAATAGACTTCCAGCGTCCGCCCCAAGTTAAACCAACCGACTCGGCAACTTCACCATATAGTTGATAGCCTTTCCAAGCCCAAGGATCACGTTCAGAAATGACCACTTTACCATCCCGTTTAAATGCAACATCTGCAGCCAAGCCAAATTGGTGATAGCTTTGGAAGGCTTTAGCACGCGTGGTATTTTTATTGCCAGAAAGCATATTTTGACGCGCGGGACTACGATAACCCTCTAACAATACCAGTTCATAACCATAACGTTCCTTCATGATTTTAAACACCATTAATAGCCGTTGCTTGTAGCGTAAATTCATCCGATCCCATTTACGGTCAATCAATGAAGTATCAAAATGCCCATGACTTTGTTCAAATGTCGTATCGCGTTCTAAAGAGAAAGGTTGAGCCGTGACACTGTTGTTCTGTGCTTGATATTGCTGTTCTAGTTGCATGGCTTCAACAATTGCAGCATCCACCAACTGTTCATCGACCTCTGGTGGTGGTGTCAATATTTCACCATTCAATAAGGCATAAATTTGTGGGTCGACTTTTTCCAGATAATTGGCCTCGACTTTGGTCGGATCAATCGGGCGGGTAAAGGCAAAAAGTAGAATACTGCCCAATAAAAAAAATCCAGCAATCAAAATCCACCATTGTTGTAAATGCCAATGGGTTTGAGTTTGTTCGGCGGAAGCTGCATAACCCATTTCTTGCGCAAACTGACGTGCATGCCCAAGCTTTTGTTTGCTGTTGGGTAGAATCAACCGTACATAATTTAGGGTTCGCAGCCGAAGCTCGTAAGACATTAACAAGCTCAAACCAATCACCAACGCCAGAAAGCTACAGCCAATAAAAATAATCATCTTGGTTTTAATGGGTAGCAGGTGATGATGGATGTGTGGTTTGTGCTTGAGGCTGAGCTAATTCAGCTTCTTTATCCAGTTGATCTAATAAGGCAGGCTTCACTACACCTTGAGCCAAGGGTTGTGCTGTCGGGGCGGAAGTATGATGTTTCTGCATTCTTTTTTCGATTGAGACCACGGCTTTACTCGCTGATTTGGGTTCTTGACCCAGATTGGCGAAGGGTGAGCTGTTTGGCGTATGCGTATTGAGATTGGTTGCACTATTCACTGAATGCTTAAATAGTGCGGACATCTCTTGTTCATTGATTTGATTTGGATAATCAATATCCTCATCTGCTGTAGTCGTATTTTCCACGGGCTTGGTTTCTTGGGGAGGTGTATGCGTAGTTGTCTCAGCTTGATTCGGTTCTATGTCAGTGGATGTCATTTTTTCAGTGTTTTGTGCATAAAGATAAAAACCGAAAAATCCACAACTTAAAATAATGCCACCGACAAAACCTGCAATCACATAAAGGCTTGAACGCTTTTGTGGTTTTGCAGGATTTGCTTTTAAAATGCGCAGGGTGTTTTGCTTTTCTTGAGCCATGGAACTACCACCATTTAAGGTAAATAAATCGTGATATTGGCCTGTTCAGTTGGCGTACTAATCACATTGTTAAATGGTGCAAGCGACTTTTGTGTTTGCTGGTTAAGGGTATATCTTAAGCCTGCAAAAGCCAGAAAGCTAAAAATCAGTAAAAATAGAATAATCCAAACGAAAGGAAGTTCACGATGAATGATGTTCCTGATTTGATCAGGTAGGGCTGAAAAAGGCGAGAATGCAGCTTTTTTCCCTTTTAAATAATCAATTTCATCTCCAATTCGTGCTACCAAATGATTTAGGCTTTCAATCGACTCAATTCGATACTTGCCTTGAAAACCCAACAGTAGGCAATAATGAAAAACTTCAAGTGAGGCGAGTCGGTCTTTACCTTTACTACGTAGTTGCTCCAAAACTTCAAAAAATTGATAACCTGCCAGTTGTGAACCAAACAAACTCAATTGCAGTGGGTTAATTAACCATAGATTTTGCAAATTAAAAAAAGCATCGTTTTGCTGCGTGACGATAGTTTCATCCAACAAGGCACAATAGGCATATTTGGCATCATGAATATCTTCCGCAGAAAATTGTAATTTGCGTGCTTGTTGTTCAAAGCGGTGTAATAAATCCAGAACTTTTTGTCTAAATTGTTCGGGTTGTTGGGGAACATATTGGTTTCTTAATAAAAAAACCACATAAAAACCGTCATACAGTAAATCAATTAGGCAGGATGTTGGCTTCACAATCGCCGGGTGATAAGGCAAGGTATTTGAACCAATTTGACCATCATCAAACAAAGAGGGTGCCTGACTAGAAGAATTCATTTTTATTATTCCTTAGCTATTCATCACAGCAATTAATTCAATACTAATGTCTTGGAAACCAGATGGAACATAAATACAAATGGTTTCAGAAGACAACATCTGTTGGTAAAGTTCATGATGAGGTTCAATTTCAAAATAACTCACCCCTGAACGTACAGGAATGGCAGTAGGAACTTGCATTAAGTGATGTAATGGAATCGCAGGAAGTGCTGCAACCACTCGTTGTTCGACGTCAATGGTACTGCCCACTTTAAAGCGTAAAGGAACAATTTGAATTAGTTCATGCGTTTGCATCATGCTACTAGAGACAGAAACATAGAGTCGGGTATCTCGGGTAATTTTATCTGTTTCAAGACTACCGACCCAGTACGATGGGCGTGTTTCTTTTAAGCTAATACTGATGTAGCGGTTTGAAATAATCGTATCGAGTAAGTCACGTAAAATTTGCTCTAAATCACTGAAACTCTGTTGTAGTTGGTGATGTTGGTATTTGGGTAGTTGGTCTACTTCATAGACGGATGAGAACGTCAGTAAAGAACCAGTCAATCGTAACAGTTCTGAAAATAAGCGTTCAGGATGAATCTGAGGGTGTTGAAAAATGTGATTGAGGCTGGCATATGCCGTATTTAGTGCATTGACCAACCAAAAAGACACAATATCACCAGAACGAAATTCAATCAGTTTTTGTTCATTTTCACGATTATTAGATTGAATGGTTTTAATCTTGGCACGAATGATATTTAGCAAACGTTTCAACTGATTTAACAATGCTGCATTTGATTCAATATGCAATAACGGTGGCATAAACTTCGGATCAAGTTCAAAATGTCCTGAACTTTGGCGTTTAATCATGCCAACGGGTAGATACAATAAACCATCCATTTCATGGGTTGGCATGATATGTGGTTCTAATAGCTTAAATTCTGCCCGACGTCGCAATAGGGAAATTTCAGCAGGAGACGCATCGGTAAACAGGTCATGGGTTTCTGTCAAATAACAATGATAACGACTTGGCTGTGAACTTTTTTCATATGAGACATTTTTTTTATTGGCTTGTACAATAGGAATCGCCAAATAAATTTGCATTTCACCTTGCAAGTTTAAATTGTCCAATAAAATGGGTTCAGGTAAAAGGTCACGTGAGGGAGCGGCATAAATTTCACCGTCTTGCCAGATCATTTCAATCGCTTCTAAAGCCAAAACATTTAAGTTCAATTGGCTTTCATCGAAACTAATTTTTTGGATACCGTAGGCAAAAGGGATGGTCGCACGAATGGTATGATTCAGATGCTGTTCGTGATAACGGTCTTGTAATTGAAAGTGTTGAGGACGTAAAAATAAGCCTTCGCCCCAAAGAATTTTTTCTGCTTTAAACATGTCAATTACCAGTTACTTGTTTCATTGTTGGTTGAGGAGATGCCCAATAATTCTTGAACAGATTCAAGTGGATTTTCCTGTTTAATGACCTGAGCTAACCATTCATGTAAAGGCATTTGACTCCATTTCACTGTCTTTTGCAGCATATAACTCACTGGGCTATGGGGTTCATGGGTTTGAAAATAATCGGCAATGTCCTGCAAAACTTTGATAGCTTGTTCCCGATTTTGTAAATGACTTTGTGGTGAAGGCTGAAAACCTTGTTGTGAATGCAGGGGCATAGCGAAAGCTGTTTCGGTTTGAGGCAATTGACGGGTGTCTGTTGATATTTCAAGCGTAGATGAAGTATCTAAAGTGTCAGATCCATATTGAAATTGATCAGCTTTATAAATTTTCTTTAATGACTTATGGATATCTTCAAGCTGTGAATCAATATGTGCAAAGCTTGGAGCTTCCAATTGCATGAGTTGATCTAGTACCAGTTTTAAGGTTTCCCAATGCAATAAAAGTTGTTCAAAACTTTGGTAATTCTGTAATTGTACCGTTCGGGAACTTTGCGCAAGTGCGAGGTCAAACTGCTCAAGTTGATTCGAAAATACCGTATCATCATCTGCTTGTTTTCTTTGATTGTTGTTCTGATACAGAAAATTTTCATAATCACATAAAGAATAAGCTGGCGAACTTTCAATCAATGGTGTTTTTTTGATTAATAGCGGAAGTTGATTGACTAAACCTTTTAATAATCCCAAGCGTTGATCTAAGTCATCCTCTTCAATTGCAGGGTGTAACTTGAGCCAGAATTGTTCTAATAAACGGTGTGACAGCTCCAGACTCTTCGATAAACCATAGAAACCATACAAATTTGCCCATGCTTCAGATAACCAAGTGAGCAGTCGAATATCTTTAGTTTTTTCAATTAGAAGTTGGCAACTTTGTTCTGCAACAAAATTCCAGTCTGCTTGTTTGGGTTCTGTAATCCAGTCACCCAAGACCAAAGATGGATCATCTTCAGTCTTGGCTTTTTTAATGGCATGAAATTCATTGGAAAAGGATAAATCTTCCCCACATGCTTTTGCACCCGAAATGGGTTCGAGTAACTTGTCTAACTCTATATTCATAATACGAAATAATCCAATTTACGTTTTATACAGTTTCAGCTTTGACTGCTTTAGCTTTTTTCTTTTTAGATTGTTTTATCTTAGAATCAAGAACATAAATGAATTCATCATTGTCTACGTCTATCCAAATTTGATTTGGCAACTTTTGTTCGCTCAAAGCCAGCAAAATTTCTGTCGCTAAAGCAGGTAGAATCGAAGCATTTAAAATATGATCTATATTTCTGGCACCGCTATCCACTTCAGTGCAACGGCTAAGTAATAGCTCACTGACATCATCACTATACTGAACCTGCACATGATATTGCTGCTCAATGCGTTTGATAATTTTTCCTAATTTATGCTCAATGATTTGAATTAAAAGATCATCATGTAATGGGAAATAAGGAACAATTTGCATGCGACCTAAAAATGCAGGTTTAAATTGCTGATATAAACTTGGTTTTAATTTATCAAGTAGTTGCTCAGCAGTAGGCCATTGCTCGACAGGATGATTTAGACAGGCTTGCATAATGCTGCTTGAGCCTGTATTTGAAGTCAGTAAGATCGTAGTGTTTTTAAAATCAATGACACGTCCTTCACCATCTTCTAGAGTACCTTTGTCGAAGACTTGGAAAAATAACTCTTGAACATCTTGATGTGCTTTTTCAATTTCATCCAGTAAAACAACACTATACGGATTTCGTCGTACAGCTTCGGTCAATACGCCACCTTGACCATAGCCGACATAACCCGGAGGCGAACCTTTTAACGAGGAAACGGTATGGGCTTCTTGGTATTCGGACATGTTAATGGTAATTAAGTGCGATTCACCGCCATATAATTCCTGTGCTAGCGCCAATGCTGTTTCGGTCTTACCTACACCACTTGGTCCCACTAACATAAACACACCTTGTGGTTTATTGGGGTCTTCAAGCTTGGCTTTAGCAGTTTTAATACCTTGAACTAGCAGTTTTAACGCATAATCTTGCCCCATGACGCGTTGTTCAAGTTTGCTTTTTAGGTTTAGTATTTGTTTAATTTCATTGCTGACCATGTTACCTACAGGAATACCTGTCCAATCAGAAATAATTTCATTAATGATGGTGGCATTCACACGGTCATACACGAGAGGGTTATTGTCTTGTAATTGGAGCAGTTTAAATCTTAATTCAACAATTTGCGCATTACAGTTAACGGTTTGGCCATCTTGCAGCGCTTGAATTTGTTTGACTAAAGCCAGTTCTTGCTGCCATTTTTGTTGTATGACTTGAATATTTTGTTCTAAACACAGAATGTTTTCTTGAATGCTGTTCAGACGTTCTTCATGAATTGGATTACTTTGATGTTCATTCTGTAGAATGTTTAGTTCTAATTTGAGATTGTGTAACTGCGCTTGAAATTGGTCTAATTGAACAGGTTGAGCATTCTGCGTAAGTGCGACACGTGCAGCCGCAGTGTCTAAAACGCTAATCGCCTTATCGGGGAGTTGACGCCCTGTAATGTAACGATGTGATGCATGAACTGCGGTGATAATTGCTTCATCATCAATTTGTAACTTAAAATGTTCCGTCATAACTGGAATCATGGCGCGTAGCATATCAATGGCGACAGCTTCGGTTGGTTCCTCCACTTGAATGACTTGAAAGCGACGACTTAAGGCTGCATCTTTTTCAAAGTATTGTTTATATTCTGCCCAAGTTGTTGCGGCAATAGTGCGCAGTTCACCTCGAGCTAGTGCGGGTTTAAGTAAATTTGCAGCATCATTTTGCCCCGCTTGTCCTCCTGCACCAATCAGTGTATGTGCTTCGTCAATGAATAAAATAATAGGATGGCTCGAACTTTGCACTTCCTGAATAATTTGTTTGAGGCGGTTTTCAAACTCACCTTTTACACTGGCTCCTGCTTGTAATAACCCCATATCTAAGGTGTGAAGTTGTACATTTTTGAGTGCATCTGGAACGGAGTTTTGTGCAATTTTTAACGCCAGTCCTTCAACAACCGCTGTTTTTCCGACGCCTGGTTCGCCAGTTAAAATCGGGTTGTTTTGTCTGCGTCGCATCAGAATATCGAGCATGAGGCGAATTTCATGTTCGCGTCCAATTACAGGGTCAATTTGCCCGTTTTGTGCTTTTTGCGTCAAGTTGATGGTGTATTGATTTAAAGCAGGTGTTTGTGAAGTTGATAGTTGGATAGAACTAGAGGGAAGATCTGTTTTTGGCTGTACTGCTGGCGTTGTATGACATTCGGTACTGTTTCGACAAATGTCTAAAAACTGATGTTTTATCGTGTCAATTGGCAACATGGTTAAGTGTACAGATGCCCGAGTTGCAATCTGGTGTAAATCAGTCGCGGTAAGTAATGCAATCAATAAATGGCTACTTCGAATAACAGGTATTTTCTCAGCAGAGGCCACTAGCCAAGCTTGTTCAAATAAACGAACAATGGACAAAGCAAAAATCGGGGTACGAGTGTTACCTTTAGGTAATAATGCAATACTTTGGCTTAAATCATTTAAAAGTTCTTCATGCGCGATTTTGTATTTTTTTAATACGAGTTGCAGATCATTATCTGAATTTTGTTTCACCAATTCAGTTAGTAAATGCTCAATCTCTATTTCAAAATTTTGTTGAGAAACACAAAAGTTCGCTGCCTTTTCTAAAGCTTCACGTGCAGGAATAGACAGTTTTGTAATTAAAACTTTTAAATTATTCATTATGGATCTCAGCTTTTGAGACTAAGATTTGAATTACTACTTTAATACAAATATTTTTGTTGGTTAAGTTATTAATAAAAAAGTAATAATCAAATTTTCTTAGTCAAAAAAATCATAACTTTCTAGCATGAAAAATTATGTTTTTAAGTAATTGGTATAAAGTCGTGCGAATCATATATCATAAAATTTAAGAAAAAAAGTGTTATTTAAATTAATTAAATGTCGAAAGATGACAAAATTTGTCTTGACTACTGTGGTTAATATTTAGTTAAATCTGCCTACTTTAAAAATACATAAAGTAAAAACCAGAATATAAACGGTTAAAACTTTAGACAAAGACTTAATAATAGAGGTTGTTTTGAAGACGAATATTCTCTTGTGGGCAGGCTTAATGCTGTCTAGTTTATCTATGAGTGCATTTGCGAGTAATTCAGATATTGATATTTCTCGAAGTTGCATCAAGAAAAATCCGTTAGTTTCTGGTGAAAATGATCCTGTTTTATTAAAAACATATAGCCAAATTTGCGATAAAAAAAACGCAGATAATAAAAATGGTTATTTAGTTCAGGCAGCACAACGTTTTCAGCAAATTGGTCGAAGCGATAAAGCTTTAGCACTGGTACAGCAGCTTGAAGCTGAAAAAGTACAAGGCAATACCCTGACTGATGTCAAGTTTCTTGCAGCGACTAATATTGCAAATGATGCATTAAAACAAATGCGTCAGAAAGAAATGCGCTATCTCAGTTCAGATATTACATATCCTGCAGCAAGTGAACTCATTCGATCGATAGATTCAGCAAAACCTGCTTCAGTTTTATTAGAAACCGCTTTAGATAATGCTGAAAAGAATCAAACGACATCAAAATCATCGAAAAAGAAATCAGCAAAAGTTACCACAACTGTAAAGAATAAGACCAAAACCAAACCTGCAGTAGTAACAACCAATAAGGTGAAGGCAAGTACAACGACAGCTAAAGTCAATACGACAAATACGAGTACAAACAGTAGTAGCAACCCTTTTGCTGGTTTATAACAATTTAAAATACAAGGCTTTAAATCATGGCTAAACGAGAAAGCGTGCAAAAAAAATTGCAACGTATTCGCCCCCCGCGTGTCCAACTTACTTATGACGTAGAAGTGGGTGAAGGTAAAGAAATCAAGGAACTTCCTTTTGTTGTTGGTGTTTTAGGAGATTTTTCTGCGGCTTCAGAACAGGAAAAAACCAAACTTAAAGATAAAAAGTTCGTGAACGTCGATTTAGAGAATATTGATGAAGTCATGGAATCGCTTTCACCACGAGCGACTTTTCAGGTGCAAAATACGCTTTCAGAAACAGGTGGGCGCTTTGGAGTTGATTTAACCTTTAAATCAATGGATGACTTTAGACCAGAAAACATTGCACAGCAAATTGAACCGCTACGTAAACTGGTCGAAGCGCGTGAACGTTTAACGGATTTACGTAACAAAATCTCGAATAGTGAACGTTTAGAAGATTTGTTAGATGATGTTTTAAAAAATACCGAACAAGTCCGCCAACTGAGTGAAGAAGTAGGAGCGGACAATGAGTAACATGCAATCTGCACTTGCTGTACAAGATAACTCAACTGAATTGACTTTACTTGATTCCATTGTTGAGCAGAGTCGTATTGCTCGAAATGATGAGGAGCATGATCGCGCGAAAAGCCTTATTGCTGAGCTGGCAAAGGAAGTCATGGCTGGAACAATTACAGTTTCAGATAACATGTCGATGTCGATTGATAAGCGGATTGCCGAAATTGATGACTTGATTTCTAAACAATTAAGTCAAATTATGCATCATGCTGAGTTTCAGAAAATTGAATCAACATGGCGCGGATTATATTACTTCTGTCAAGAATCACCTTCAAATCCACTCATTAAAATTCGGGTATTAAACACCACGAAAAAAGAGTTGATTAAAGATTTTCAAAGCGCTACAGATTTTGATCAAAGCACCTTATTCAAGAAAATTTATGAAGAAGAATATGGTTCCTTTGGTGGAGCACCGTATGCAACTTTGATTGGTGATTTTGAATTTGACCGTACCCCAGCAGATATGTATTTGTTAGAACAAATCTCACATGTTGCTGCGGCATCTCATGCTCCATTTATCTCCGCTGCCAGTGCCAATATGTTAGGTCTGGAATCGTTTACTGATATTGACCGACCGCGAGATGTATCAAAAATTTTTGAAACCGCTGAATATGTGCAGTGGCGTTCATTCCGTGAAAGTGATGATGCCCGTTATGTGGCATTAACCATGCCACGTGTTTTAGGTCGTTTACCCTATGATCCAAAGCAAGGCATGCAAACCGAAGGCTTTAATTTTGTAGAAGAGGTTTCGGGTCAAAACCACGATGAATATTTATGGATGAATGCTGCTTATGCATTTGGTACACGTTTAACCAATGCATTTGATATGCATGGTTGGTGTGCTGCAATTCGTGGCGTAGAAGGTGGGGGATTGGTAGAAGGTTTGCCAGTACATACCTTTAAAACCAGTGATGGTGAAGTTGCATTCAAATGTCCAACTGAAATTGCGATTACAGACCGCCGCGAAAAAGAGCTGAGTGATCTTGGTTTTATTCCATTGGTACATTGTAAGAACACGGATTATGCAGCATTTTTTGGTGCGCAATCAGCGCAAAAACCAAAAAAATATGACAGCGATACTGCAAATGCAAATTCTGCATTATCGAGCCAGATTCAATACATTATGGCAGTTTCTCGTATTGCACACTATTTAAAAGCCATGATGCGTGACAAAGTCGGTAGTTTTGCATCAGCAGGCAATGTCGAAGCATTTTTAAATGAATGGTTAGCAAAATATGTGCTCTTGGATGATGGGGCTTCTCAAGAAGCAAAAGCCCAGTTTCCATTAAGAGAAGCTTCCGTGAAAGTTGTAGAAAACCCAGCAGAGCCTGGTCACTACAAGTCTGTGGTTTTTTTAAGACCACATTTCCAGCTGGACGAGTTGTCCGTATCTTTGCGACTCGTCACTGAGTTGCCTCAGTCTTCTAATTAAATTAAGAACAGCTCAATAATTAAGAACTTTATAATATAGGATAATCTCATGAAAGATATATACGTCGAATTTCGAGGTAAATACAAAGTTGATGGTGAGTCTCGCGACTCAGAGCACAAGGGTTGGTTAGAAGTAAACTCTTGGGCACACAATATTCGTCAGCCTAAGTCTGCAACTTCATCTAGCGTGGGTGGCCACACCGCTGAACGTGTTGAACATGCAGATATGCACTTTGTAAAAGACCTTGATGCAACTAGCCCGAAACTATGGGAAGCATGTTCAGCAGGTTACACTTTTGATGAAGTGCAAATCGATTTTTACCGTGCCAATGGTGATAAACGTATTAAATATCTTCAAATTAAATTGAAGCATGTTTTAGTTTCAAGTGTTGCACCAAGTGTTAATGAAGAAGGTGTCCCAACTGAAACTTTCGGTTTGAAATATGCTGCAGTTGAGTGGACCTATAATCAACAAGATATTAACGGTACTGCGAAAGGTGCTGTGACCAAGAAATGGTCATTGTCGAATAACACAGCATCTTATGCTGCGTAACTAAACTCAGATCAATATATAGAGGATAACGAATGTTGTCCTCTATTTTTTGAATGCAGAATAAATTGACTGAGATAATGAGCATGAGTTTAGAACAATTACACCCCTACGGTTTTCAGTCCACACTGTTTGATCGCTTACTTCCTGAAACTGAGAGTGTAAAAGGACTTTCAATTCAAGAATTAAGACAGTCAGTCGCCAATGATCTTGAAGATTTACTGAATAGCCGTATAGCAAAATTAGATCATCTTATTGATGCTTATCCTTTGTCAAAACAATCGATTGTACAATTTGGCATTATTGATTTTGTTGGACTTTCGACCGCAAATCCTCTTGATCGCGATAAAATTTGTCAGTCGATAGAACAATCTATTTCTGCACATGAGCCACGCTTAAAACAAGTCAAAGTGGAGATGCTTTTAGATGGTCACAATATGGGGGCATTGTGTTTAACCATTCAGGCTTATTTAAATATCCATCCCTTATATGAGCCTGTGGTTTTTGATGCATTATTAAAACCAACGACGCAACAATATGTTATTTCTGCGCAAGCTTAAGGTATAAGGACAACGCTGTGATTGAAGAACTTTTACCTTATTATGAAAAGCAGTTGCAAGAGTTTGCACTACAGTCCAGAGTATTTGCAAAAAAGTATCCTAAAATTGCGCAACGTTTATCTCTAAATCAAGAGCAAATTGATGATCCGCACATTGAGCGGCTGATTCAAGCTTTTTCATTAATTGCAGCAAGAATTGATAAAAAATTAGAAGATAGTTATGACGTGTTTACACGGTCATTATTTGAGGTGATGTTTCCTCAATATTTGAGACATTTTCCTGCTTGTAGCGTGGTGAGTTTCGAAGATATAGAAAAACAAAAGAAGCTTACGGAAGGTACGATTGTCCCAGAAAATACAACACTGAAATCACGAAGTGTAAAAGGGGTACAGTGTGAGTTTAAAACCAGTATGGCTGTGCAGCTCTTACCGCTCCAGTTGAAATCTCTGGAATTTCAGACCAATCAGAGCTCACATTTACATTTGAATCAAAATGCCACTTTAGTTTTTTCTTTTGAAGCTTTCAATGGGGCAGAAGCATGGTTAGACAATGAAGTCTTACCTATTTATTTAGATGCTATTTCAAATTTTCCTTTGCAGTTTTTAGATGCAGTTTTTAAATCTGAAACCAGTTTTAGCTTGAAATCAGGTCAGCATACCTTGGCAATTGAGAATCCATTTGAAGTGATGGGCTTTGCTGAAAATGAAAGCCTATTGCCTCTCGATCAGCATACTCATCATGCTTATCGGCTTTTAATGGAGTATTTTTGCTTTTCAGAAAAGTTCAACTATCTTAAATTGAATTTAAAGGGTCTGAAAAAATTAACACAACGAAATAGCCAATTTGAATTACATGTTCATTTAAAACTCAATTTGACTGACCCTGCAATTGTTCATAATTATTCAGCTTTGAATATTGCAAATTTCAAGTTATTTAGTAGTCCTGCCGTTAATCTATTTGAGAAAAAGGCTGAGCCACAGAAGATTGATCATAAAAAATTAGAATATCCAATTTTAACGGATGCACATCACCCTGAATTTTATCGTGTTTATTCAATTCTTAATATGCAAATGATGAGAGAAAAACATGAACAGGATGCTGTGACTTATCCGATCACACCATTTTTTGCCATGAGTCATGCCCATAAAGAGAATGTCCGATACTTTTATGCACTGAATCAAAAACAATACCAACATAAGAATATTGAATTGGGTTATTCCATTATTTCTCGGCATTTGAATCCACATGAAATCAAGTCTGATTTTATTAGTACAAACTTATTGTGCTCGAATGGTAATTTGCCTTACGAGAGCATGAGTCTGAGTCAGCATACTTTAAATATGAATGGTACAGGCTTGGTTCGACGTGCACAGGTTTTAAAACGACCTACCCCATGTTATGTCTTTAATGGAAATAAAGAAGAGCAGTGGCGACTGATTTCACATTTGTCTTTGAATTTAATGACATTAATGCAAGAAAATGCAGTACCCCATATTCAAGAATTGTTGGCTTTATATAATTTATCAAATGCCAAAGAAAATCATCTATTGATTGATGCTATTCAGGGCATTGAATTTGAATCTACCCATAAAATGATGAATATCAAGCCATTCCCAGCTTTTGTCCGCGGTATAAAAGTTAAAGTATCAATCAAAGTGGAAGTCTTTCGGGGGCATAGTTTATATATTTTTAGCCAGTTATTGAGCTATGTATTCAACCTAAAAGTACAGATGAACAGTTTCGTTGATTTAATTATTTTTGATGATCAATCAAGACAGGAGTTATACCAATGCGTTCAGAACGTTGGTGGCAAGAAGCTTCTGTAATTGATGGCCTGTTTCATACACCTACGGCTTATGAGTTTATCCAAACGACTCGCTTGTTACGGCATGATCCTATTTTTAATCAGGTTCAACATTGGGCGGATCGTTTTAGTTTTGAGAGCTCAATTCAGCTCAATTTTCCTGTTTCTGAGCTTGAGTCCTTAAATCTAGTAGATGACAAAATTGAACTCAAAAATTTGATGGTGGGATTGCTCGGGATACAAGGGGCATTACCCTATAGCTATACACAGAAAATTAAGTTATCACCGCGCAAGCAACGTGATGAAGTACAGAAGTTTATTGGACTTTTTAATCACAAGCTGACCGCTCAGTATGTCGATTCCAGTCTGGTATATAACTTACCTGTTCGTTACGAAATTGATCAGAATAATCACTATTTAACGATTTTACATGCATTGAATGGTTTTGTACGTCAGCAACATCAGCCTTCTGAATTGGAAGATTTTTTTGCCGAGTTTTCAGGATTAATGCAAGGACAGAATAATAATGTCCATGCCTTGAAAACGATGTTGCATTGTGTGTTTAAGCAAAAGATCGAAATTAAAGAATTTATTGTGGAAACCTTCCAGCTTAATGATGTTCAGAAAACCAGTTTGGGCAGCTTGGCTAAAAATGCTTTAGGTTTAAATACTTTTTGTGGCGAAAAAGTCCGTCAGGTGGACGGAAAAATTGAAGTTCAAATTGGGCCTTTAACCTACCCACATTATTTAGATTATTTGCCTGGGAAAGGATTAAGCGAACAACTCCGAAAGATTTTTAAGAGTTGGTGTGACCCGACTTTGCATGTCGATGTTCGTTTAATTTTGAAAAGAACTGACAAAAAAGCAGTTCAAATTGGTGCAAACCAATCATTAGGTTTGGGGCAGGGAACTTTCTTAATGCCGACATTGACAGAAGATCATAACGAATTTTGTTATGCGTTAATACGAGAGATCTAAAATGCTTAAAATTATATTGAGTACAGTTTTAAGCATATTTTTCGTAAGTTCTACGCTGATTATTTATTATTGGCGCGATGCTAAATTTGAACCGACAGCACAAGATTTATTGCTTTATTTTGTGTTGATGCCTTTTTTGATTTCATTGGTAGTACTCAGTCCTTATCTCATATGGAAGCTATACCAATTTATACAAAATAAGCAACGAGATGCACAACTGATAGAAACTCATTCATCTTCTGACAGTGTAAATACAAAAAATCAGCTATGTCCTGAGTATCTACGTTTAAATGTTTATGCAGCATCGTTGCAATCTGCTTTGGGGCAAAACCAAGAAATATTTGTCAAAATGGCTGAGATGCCTGCACCTACATTGGATTCCAAACTTGTGAATCAGATGGGTAATCCAATTTTATCTTACCGAATGCCTGATCCTGTCGATGAGACTTTAGACCATGAAGTGGATCGTCCTGATATAAGTGAAATTCAACAACGCATACAGGCATTGATTCAGGCAGAACTCAATGAAAATTGTGCATCCTTATTAACTATTGTGGAGCATTTGAAAAATTCTGCGATGTTTTATGACCAACAACTTGCTTATGAATATCGTATGCATCCTGCTTGGGTTCGTTCCGACTATCAGGAAGATGAAGAGGAACAAACAGTGGTTATGGATGTTCCACGCCTCAATATGTTGAATATTCATGTCGTACTTTCCGATTATTTACTCCATGTTTGGAATGAACAATCGAGTGATGTATTGGTTGAAGAGTATTTGCAGAGTTTAGGGCTATTAGTCCAACAAATAAACGTGCATTACCATTATTGGGGTACCGAAACTGCTTATGTGGAATGGATTGAACTACTTAAAGCTATTCAGCATCAAAAGGATGAAGTTTCATATATCACGGTGGTTGACTCAGCCATAGATCAGGACATTATCGACGAACATTTATGGGCAATGGATCAATATATTCCTGCAGAGTTTATTGGTAGTTGTTGTATTTCAGCTGAATCGGTTCGAGTTGAGGGACTCTCTAGAGTCAAGGTGATTGAACTGGTTGAAAATGAAACCAATGTAATGAACTTTATTAGAAAATTAGGTATTGAAAACTTAGAACAATATGAGAACGAAACTCCGTTTTTTGTGGTGCCAGACAATATTGCTCAAATCAAAGTTGCTCAACAAATAGCAACACGTATTGGTGCATCAAACATACAGTCGTATCACTGCTTATATAGTCATTACAGTTTAGGACATACGCAAAGTTTGGCTAAGATTTTCGGATTTCTTCTTGGACTTCAAGCACCTGAATCTATGCATAGTTTTATGTTCAGTCTGGATGCTCCACACACACATGTGATATTTCAGTCTGAAGAATTACTATCAGAATTAAATACTTAAGAATATTAAAATTGACGAGATAACAATGTATACAATTTTAGGCTACTTGTGGCAGTACATTACCAACCCAAAAGCAATGATTGCACTTTCCATATTGGTTGCTCTGATATCTTCATTTAATGTGGTGCCTCGGCATATCTTTATTATGCTGTGTATTGCCTATCTTTTGGGTTTAATCGGTTATGGTATTTACTGGTTGATTCAACGTCGAAAGTATGAACAGCAAGGTGAACAACTTGCAGAAGCAATGGGTAAGGAAACCGAATCTGAGTACAGTCAAACCAAAAATAATGAAGAATTAAGATTGATTCAACAACAAATGAAAGAATCCATTCAACTGATTCGTAAATCAAAATTGGGGGATAAGAAGGGCAATGCTGCTTTATATGAACTGCCTTGGTATATGGTCATTGGCAATCCAGCAGCAGGTAAAAGTTCGGCGATTTATAATTCTGGCTTAAAGTTTCCATTTGAAGAATCCCATCAAAAAGTAGTGTCTGCTGGGCTAAGTGGAACCCGAAACTGTGACTGGTTTTTCTCAACAGATGGTGTTTTATTAGATACAGCAGGTCGTTATTCTGTGTATGCAGAGGACCATGGTGAATGGCTTGGTTTTTTAAAACTATTGAAAAAAAATCGACCGAAAGCACCAGTGAATGGCTTAATTGTGGTGGTTAGTATTGCCGAATTGATTAGTCAGAGTCCTGAGAAATCACTAAAACTTGCCAAAAATTTAAGAGCACGTATTCAAGACTTAACAGAACGATTAGAAGTTTTTGCACCAGTTTATGTGGTGTTTACGAAAATGGATTTGATTGCGGGTTTTACTGAGTTTTTTGAATGTTATGAGGGGCAGGAATTCGATCAAGTGTGGGGTGCAACACTTCCATATCACGCTGACTCTTCGCCGAATGCTTCAGACTTATTTGAGCAACATTATAATACGCTATTTGATGGCTTAAAAAGCGTAAGCACCACACATTTAAGTCGTCGCCATGCACAAAATATTTCACCTGGGGTAATGACATTTCCGCTCGAGTTTAAAACATTAAAACCAGCGGTAAAGACATTTATTGCCGCATTATTTGAAGACAACCCTTATCAATTTAAACCTGTTTTTCGTGGTTTCTATTTTACCAGTGCATTACAGGAGGGCATCATTGAAAGCCCGATGACTGAGCAAATTGCACAAGAATTTGATTTGAATCGGCTACATGTTGAAGATGCCTCAAAGAAAATCAGTGCACAAAATCATGGTTATTTTTTAAAAGGTTTATTTTCAAATGTAATTTTAAAAGATAAAAATTTGGTTAAGCAACATATTAATCCTTTACGTAAACGCCAACGTTACTTGGGCTTTATGGTGGGTTTAATAACAGTTGCTATGGTACTTGGCGTATGGGTTTGGTCTTATCGTAATAACCAGCAGTTGATTTTGGATGTGCAAGCGGACCTAAACAAAGTCCAACAGTTGGAAAAAACATCCGAAAATGATTTAGCGACACAATTAGAAGCCCTTTTAATACTGCAAAATCGATTGCAGCAATTAGATACCTTTGATCAAGATCATCCTTTCAAATTTTCATTTGGTTTATATCAAGGCAATCAATTGCGTGAGAAATTACAAGGTGAATATTTGAAAGGTATTCGGCAGATTGTATTGGAACCTTCGCAACAGAATATTGCGCAATATTTGCAGCGGGTTAAAAGTAATGAAGCAACGTTAAAGGCGAATCATGTCAATGTACAAATTCAACAATTGGCCGCCAATAAAAATCAACAGTACTTTGAACCGTCTGATACTAACCCTCAAGATGCTTATAATGCTTTAAAGGCATATATCATGCTGAGCAATCCACAGTATATGGATGCAAGTCATCTCAGTGATCAGGTGACAAAGTTTTGGCGTTCTTGGTTATTGGCAAATCGTGGAGCAATGCCACAAAGTGAGCTGATGCAAAAAGCGGAGCAAGTTTTAACTTATGCGATGTCTCTAGCAAATCAAAAACAGTTCCCTGTATTAGAAGCGGATACACAATTGGTGGATCAAACTCGTCAAGTGATGGTGGCTGTAGTACGGGGTATGCCAGCGCGAGACCGAGTTTATAATGAAATTAAAATGCGTGCATCAGTTCGTTTCCCTGCACTGACTGTTGGTCAAATTGTGGGAGAAAATAATAAGAGCATATTAATGGGAGGCTACGCGCTACCAGGTGTATTCACTTATAAGGCATGGGATGATTACGTTTCTCAAGCCATTGAAGATGCCGCGAATAAACCGACTGATACAAAAGATTGGGTGCTGAATACGACTCAATCGGATGATTTAACTTTTACTGGAAGTCCAGATCAAATTCGAAAACAACTCACCCAGTTGTATAAGCAGGAATATATTGCAGAATGGAAAAAGTTCCTGAACGCCGTACATTATGCAAAAGGAACAGACTTTAAAAGTGATGCTCGTATTGTCGAAATCTTAGGTGAACCGCAAAACTCACCAATCAGAATATTGATAGAACGTGTGACGAAAGAAACCAGTTGGGATAACCCAGTTGTACAAGCTGAATTGGCAGCACCACAAACAGGTTTTGTTGCATGGTTCAAGCGTACGATATTAAGACAAAATAACGAAGATGCCATAAAGAAAGCCATCAATCAGGCTCAAGGGCCAATATCGCAAGAGTTTGTATTTTTCTATCAACTGATACGTAAGCGTGATGATCAGCAAAATCAGTCTCTTTTGGATGAATATTTAAATAACCTTTCTCAGGTACGTAGTAAGTTTAATGATTTAAAAAATGCAGGGGATATTGGCCCAAGTGCTTTAACCGTCGTTAAACAAACGATTAATGAACAAACTTCTGTATTTAATGCTACGCAGAAAATTGTCGATGAAAAGTTAATGGTTGGGCTGAATGCGACAGATCAGCAAGTGTTACAACGTCTATTGGTGAGTCCATTGACCCAAGCTTTTAATGCTTTATTGCCTCCTGCACAAGATGAACTGAATAAATTATGGGTCATGCAGGCATATCAACCATTCAGCACGACTTTGGGACAAAAATATCCATTTAATCAGGGCGCGACAATACAAGCGACCAGCGCGGAAATTGCACAGATTTTTGGTGAGACAGGCAGTATTGCTCGTTTTGTTAAAGAAAGTCTGGATCCTTTAGTGATCCGACGTGGATATATGTTGTCATCTAAAACATGGAAAGATTTAGGTATAGGTCTAAATCCGCAGTTTGTGATGAATTTTCAAAGTTATGTTGCGCCAGCGAATGGTGTAGCGACAGGTGATTTAAATCAAACAGCACCTTCTACTGCCGCGAGTCAATCGAATTTCCAATTCTATCCATTACCGAATCCAAAATTTCTGTCCTATAGCGTCGATATTGATGGTCAAAGAATGGTGTATGAAAATGGAATACAGCAGTGGGTGAATTTCATTTGGCCAAATCCAGGTGCTATTCCTGGTGTCAGAATCACAGCTGTCGATTTAGAAGGACAAACTCATACCATTTTTGAGGCACCAGGTGAATATGGCATTAACCGCTTGATTGATTCTGCGCAAAGAAAGCCACAAAACGGCAGTTTTGAAATGACTTGGGCCAGTCCAAAAGATCCATCACTTGCTGTGAAGTTAAACTTCCGCCTGATTAGTGGTAATAGCGGTGGCAGTGTGGGTGCTGGTCGAGGTTATGCAGGTCTGCAGCTGGTGGATAAAGTGGTTATGGACAAAGCTGTACGAGTCGTTGCTGCACAAGTTGCTCCACCACAAGTCAACATAAAAGAAGCTCCGCAAAATTTGACTTCTCCTTCGCAAGCTTTATCAGGAGTAAAACCATAATGACACGATGCTCGAAAAGGAGTGAGGGAGGGGCCCAATGCAAGTAAGTAAAACAGCATCATTTTATTTTGGTAAGAGTCCAGCGCGTGGAGACTTCCTAAAAAGTAAAGGGCAGTCTAATGTTATTCAAATGATTGATCGCTGGATGACTGAAGCATTGGAGTTGGCGATGCAAAAGCCTGACTTTGAAAAATCATATCAAACTCTGCCGAGCTTAGATTTTTTTATTGCCAATCCAATGGAATCAGAGCTTTTACTTGCCAACTTAGAAGCCAGTGAAGATGCTTCGGGACGAAAGTTTCCAATGGTATTGTGTCATTTGCTAGAAGCTTCTAATCCAATGCAGAATTTGTGCTATGCACCAGTTGTGTATAAACCTTTATTAATTGATTTATTTCAAACGAATAAAAAGTTGCAAGCAATTCGGGAACCCGACCAATTACTGGAACAATTATCACATTTTGGTCGTGATAAGCAGAGTTGTCATCTTAATCTTAGTCTCGATTTCTTTGATCATCAGACCATGTATTCATTTGCCAGTTTAATGAAAATGAATAGTTATCAACTGGCTCAAAGTATGATTGGCTTAGGTTTGTTATTACAACCTATTCTCAGTGTGGGCGTTGCTAATTTAAATAAGGTGTTGATTTTACCCATACATAATGCACATTATCGTTATGAAATTGCAGCATTCTGGGTCAATTTAATTCATTTGTTCATTGGTAGCCAAAATACAGAAGTTTTGATTGGGTTGTTGCATGCCGAAGAACCTATTTTACTCTTTGGATTTCAAGGTGCCGATATTTCAGCTCTCAGCGATATTTTTATGCAAAATTTTACCACTGAACGTTGGGTTTCTTTGATTCATGCCGAATGGATCGATCGCTATTTGGAACAAAATGCCGGTTTAGCGGCCTTAGAACAGGCCTTGTGTGAGCGACAATTGAGCCTCACTCAAGGGGTTAAACTTTTTAAACAAACATTTATTCGTGGCTAATATTAACAATGAATTTTAAAAATAGAACGATTTGCAAAAATATCATCTTGGCATGTGGTTTGTTGTCTAGTGCTTTACTTTATGCACAGCCTGTAATTGTTGAAGGTGTGGTTGCTAATCAAACCAGTAAACAGGCAATTTTACAGAAATTGTATGCTGTTTATGGGCAGGATCAGGTTGTGGATAAAATCCAAATAAGACCTGTCGCCACACCCCAAGCTTGGGATGATACTGTGGCACGGGTGATTACTTCGGATTTAAAAAAAATCACAGCTGGTAAGTTAACTGTAAAAGGAACACAAGTTGAATTAACAGGAAAACTGATAAATCCAACAGAAATTCAACCAGTTACATCTATGTTTCAATCCCTTGTACTGCCACCTTATCGGGTAAATACGAGTTTTACGATTAATCAATCCGAACAAAAAATCGTAGATGATGCTTTGAAAGATCGAATTGTAGAATTTGAATCTGGAAGTGCAATTTTAACGCCTACAGGAACAAAAATTCTGGACGAGATGGCAGTAGCATTAAATAAAGTACGAGACAAGAACGTCAAAATTATTGGTCATACTGATAGTTCTGGTGATGCTAAAAAGAATGTGGCGTTGAGCTTGGCACGTGCAGAAGCAGTCAAAACGTATCTAATTCAGAAAGAGATTGTTGCAGGACGTTTAAGTACGGCTGGATTGGGTTCAGAGAAACCTGTCGCGGATAATGCCTCAATAGAGGGACGTAAAAAAAATCGTAGAATTGAGTTTGAAGTACTTTAGTTGCTAATAAGGGGATAAGGGTATGGCGGTGCCTTATATAACAGTTGGATGCCCAACAACAGGTGGTGGTAAAGTAATTTCTGGAAATGCAAGTTTCTTGGTCGAAGGGATTGCAGTTGCTTGCATTGGTGATAAAGCAACTTGTCCGTTGCATAAAGTGGTCGCGACCATTATTTCAGGAGATATGCATATGTTGGTGATGGGCAAAGCCGTTGCGAGAGTGAATGATTCTTTATCTTGCGGCTGTAAATTATTACCGAAGCAAAATATGGTGCAAGGTGCGAATTAAAAGTGTTATAAAAATTTATCATTCGTGATTCTTTGATTACTTATTATCACGATCAGTCCAAACGGGATCTAAATGAGATGGTGATATTGATTTGTCTTTGGCATAAATAACTTGTCGCTCTATCTGACTATTGCTACATTCACATGAATTTACACGTGTTAAGTCAGGGATTATGTCGTATCGTTTCGCCACTATAATTGGATTGTGCGCCATTTTATTCTGGGCCGCTATTGTTGGCTTATTACGACAAGTAACGGATAGCTTCGGACCAATTTTGGGTGTGTGTTTAATTTATAGTTTAAGTTCCTTCATTTTACTGATCTTATTTAAACCACCAAAATTACATTTATTTCCTAAAGTTTACCTCATTTGGGGTTCAATTCTATTTGTTGCTTATGAGTTATGCCTGTCACTTTCTTTAGCATTTGCTCAAAATAACCAACAAGCTGTGGAAGTGAGCATTCTGAATTATTTGTGGCCAAGCCTGACCGTTTTACTTTTAATTTTAACCAAAGAGCAAAAGTTTCATCCTTTAGTGATTGTGGGGATATTACTGACTTTATTTGGAATTATTCAGGTTCAAGTTGGAAATGGTGAGTTTAGTTTCAATCAACTGATACAGAATATTTCGCTTAACCCCATCAGTTATGCTTTAGCTTTTATGGGTGCTTTTATTTGGGCAGCATATTGCACGCTTACGAAGAAAATTGGCGATGGTCAGAATGTAATAGCTCTATTTTTTTGCCTAACTGCAGTGGCCTTATGGCTTAAATATGTTTGGATGGGTGATTTTCAAGTTCCTGAGCTTCACCTACAGAGTTTTTTTTATTTGGCGATTAGTGCTGCTGCATTTGGATTAGGTTACGCTGCTTGGAATATTGGCATTTTGCATGGCAATATTCATTTGCTTACAGCGGCATCCTATTTCACGCCGATTATTTCTTCATTTATTGCTATGCAGTTACTTGATTTGGAGCTGTCATGGGCATTTTGGCAAGGTGCTGCTTTGGTCACTTTAGGTTCGTTTTTATGTTGGTGGTCTACCCGTACTGCCTCATAAAGAAGGGGATGCCATCATTGTTTTATCTTGAACTGCCTAAAAATGATTTGCCAATCTGTCAAAAGCTACATCATTCATTTGTTTAAATACAACGGTTCCTGCTCCAGATCAGTTGAAGAATGAAACAAACTTCGTAATCTATGTCCAGTACAACTACTGATCACACTTAGAACTGTCGTTAATCACAGGTTGAATATTGAGTTGATCCCGCTCTTTGTATCTTCAATTGCATCAATCCGCTCATCATAGTGAAATTGAAAAGGTATGTTGACCATATCAGCAATAGAATTAGCATGTTACTTTGCTTAATGTGCTTATCCGTAGCGTAAACTTCTCGTAAAGAGAGAACAAAGACTTAAACATAAAATTTTTTACATTTCATAATTGTGATTAGATGAGGAAGGTAGTAACCAATTTTTTCGTTTACTTAAATCTTAAAAGGATCATTTTTTGATAACTGCTAAGTCGTTGAAAAAGCATTGTGATCGGGCCTTTGTTCTTGACCTGTTGTAGAGCAGTGTTGGTCAATTTTTTTGATTGTCTATATTGCTAGATATTGAGCTTTCGTCTTTTTTTTTAAAGATGTCAGAACCATTGGGTCACAAAATGAGTTCGAGTTAAGGATGGTCTTAACTCGCAATAAAGTAGTGCAAACTTTTTGTTAGACGTACTTAAAAATAGAGGATGGGGATGGAAAGTCGAGTAAAAAGTCATCTCATTATTGTGTGAAGTAGTTCCAAAGACGAAATTTTATATTATTGATAAGCTTTCCTGATTAATTACGCTGAGGTTTATAAATAAAAGACACATCAACATGGTGAAATATGCTGAAAAATGCACTGCATTAAAACATTTATATTTAAATGCACTATTTTGGTTCTTTTTATGAGGTGATTAATTGCTTGATAATGAAAATGTCTGAATATGGTGCATTTCATTTTTCAAACAGTATAATAGGTGTTAAGCGAAGTTTATAAATCTTGTATTCTGATAAATAATTCAATGTTTTAGCTTTGCTTTTTAAAAGTTGGTATGAGAATTGCTTTATAACTGCCAACTACTAACACGCACTCCACAGGTGCAACAAAAAATCATCGGAGCAAAATGAGCATGGCGAACAAGGTCCTTCAACTCATCCAAGAAAGTGGCGCAAAATGGGTCGATTTCCGCTTTACTGATACTAAAGGTAAGGAACAGCACGTTACTTACCCAGCAGATACAATTGATGAAGATACGTTTGAAGACGGTAAAATGTTTGACGGTTCTTCAATTGCTGGTTGGAAAGGTATCGAAGCGTCTGACATGATTTTACGCCCAGATGCAGAAACAGGTTTTATTGACCCGTTCTTCGCTGAGCCTACAGTAGTTGTTACTTGTGATGTTATCGAGCCATCAACTGGTCAAGGTTATGATCGTGACCCACGTTCTATTGCTCGCCGTGCAGAAGAATATCTAAAATCTACAGGGATTGGTGATACTGCATTCTTTGGTCCAGAACCAGAATTCTTTGTATTTGACGAAGTGAAGTGGGACATCGATATGTCTGGCGCTCGTCATACATTAATCGCTGAAGAAGCTGCTTGGTCTACTGGTAAAGACTATGAATCTGGTAACTCAGGTCACCGTCCACGTGTTAAAGGTGGTTACTTCCCAGTTCCTCCAGTTGACTCTTCACATGACATGCGTGCAGAAATGTGTGCAAAAATTGAAGACATCATGGGCCCAGGTCGTGTAGAAGTACATCACCACGAAGTTGCATCTTGCCAATTAGAAATTGGTGTGAGCTTCAATACCATGGTTCGTAAAGCAGACGAAGTACAACAGTTTAAATATGCTGTTTGGAACGTTGCTCACCAATACGCTAAAACTGCAACGTTTATGCCTAAACCAATGGTAGGTGACAACGGTTCAGGTATGCACGTTCACATGTCTATCTCTAAAGATGGCAAGAACTTGTTTGCTGGTGATGAATACGCTGGTCTTTCAGAAATGGCGCTTTACTTCATCGGTGGTGTGATCAAGCATGCTCGTGCATTGAACGCAATTACTAACCCTTCTACAAACTCGTACAAGCGTTTAGTTCCGCACTTTGAAGCACCAATTATGTTGGCTTACTCAGCGCGTAACCGTTCTGCATCTATCCGTATTCCTTACGTTTCTAGCCCTAAAGGCAAGCGTATCGAAGCTCGTTTCCCAGATCCAATGATGAACCCGTACTTAGGTTTTGCAGCATTGTTAATGGCGGGTATCGACGGTATCCAAAACAAGATTCACCCAGGTGAAGCTGCTGACAAAAACTTGTATGACCTTCCTCCAGAAGAAGAAGCTAAAATCCCTACAGTTGCACATAGCCTAGATATGGCTCTTGAAGCACTTCAAGCGGATCATGACTTCCTTCTTAAAGGTGGCGTATTCACTAAAGAAATGCTTGATGCGTACATTGAACTTAAAACTGAAGAAGTTCGTCGTCTTAACACGACTACTCACCCAGTTGAATTTGATATGTACTACAGCTTGTAATTCTGAACGGAATTCCACTGTAAAAAACCCGCGCTCGTCGCGGGTTTTTTTTGTATTATCTGTTTTATTTTAAAAATAGAACGGCTTTATGGCACAGCGTAAAAAACACACCAGTTTTTATCCGTGGATTGATCCCAAAGACCATGACAAAGGTTTTAAACTTAATTTCTCAATGGTGACCTATATTGAAGTTGGGCGTACTCCAGAAGGTTATAAACAGGCAGAGTTTGTTGCACTAAAAAGCCCAGAATTAGCACTCGACTATGATTACCCCCAAAGTTTTTTTCTGAGTGCTGAAGGGTTCATCTTGGTGAAAACGCCACAAGGGAAGTTTGAAGTCATTGCAAAAACAGATAATTGTTAATAATTGATCTTTAAATTAAATCAATAACATTCTTTATAAACTCTAAAAGGGTTTAAATGTAAAGTGGATCAATTAAACAGGTAAGGTTATGCAGCAGCAGATTCCAACTGAACTGAAAACATGGTTGTATGCTTCAGGTTCATTGACGCAGCAACTCACGGATTTAGCGGGTGGAAAATTTAGGGTACAACCGATTAAAGAACATTTTCAGCGCCTACATTTTATTGATGCAAAATGGATGAGAATGCCACATCAGCATACCTCATGGGTTAGAGAAAGCTTTTTATATGGCAATGATATGCAGCCTTGGGTTAAAGCGAAAAGTATTTTTCCGATTCTAAGTTTGCAAGGTCGAGCAAGACTTTTTAAACATATTGGCACAAAACCAATTGGCTGGTTTTTGTTCCAGCGTACCAATCCAGCATGTGAACGCCGTGTGATTTGGTTAGAAGATGGTTGGACACGCCAAAGTTGTTATACTTGGCACGGTTGTAAATTTATTGTTCAAGAAACGTTCTTACCTGCATTCGAGCAGTATCTACGCAAAACCAAATTATGAAATTGTTAAAGGATTTTCATGGCTACGGTGCAACATATTACTTGGCGTGAACGCTTAGAAGCTTATTATTATTTATGTCGTTTCGATAAACCCATTGGTACTGAATTAGTCTTTTGGCCAACCATGTGGGCTTTATGGGTTGCGAATAAAGGTATGCCAAGTTTAGGAATTTTAATTCCAATGATTTTGGGCACCATTTTTATGCGTGCTGCTGGTTGTGCGATTAATGACTTCGCAGATCGTAAAGTAGATGCTCATGTAGAGCGAACCAAAAACAGACCTTTGGCAACAGGGGTGATTAGTGCAAAAGAAGCTGTTTATGTGTTTTTAATACTGGTTTTGGCCAGTGCATGTATGCTATTTTTTTTACCGATAGAAACTTTTTATTGTTCTTTCGGTGCGCTATTTCTCGCGTTTATCTATCCTTTTATGAAACGCTATACCCATTTGCCACAGGTATTTTTGGGCGCTGCATTTTCGTGGTCTATTCCAATGGCCTATACCGCGGTGGGTGAACCTTTGGGATTAACCTGTTGGTTATTGTATTTTGGGAATTTAGCGTGGACGGTTGCTTATGATACGCAATATGCCATTACTGATCGTGAATATGATTTAAAAATTGGGGTGAAATCAACCGCGATTTTATTTGGACGTTACGATATTCAAATTATTGGTACGTTGCAGGTATTAAGCCTGATTTTAATTGCAACGGCTTTATTTCTAGAACAATTATTGATGCCATTTGGTTTGCTTGCATTAATTTTAGTTGCTGGGGATTTTATCTTTCAAGCGGTTAAAACCAAAAACCGTGATCCGCAACTCTGTTTTTGGGCGTTCCGTCACAATCGTTGGGTAGGAATGATAATTTTTATGGGAATTTTTTTAGAATTAATAGTTTGAAATGACCATATGGTTAAAGAGTGTCCTATACAGGGCACTTTTTTTATGCCTTAATAATTCTGCATGTAGTTTCATGCCAAAAAAATAAAGATTAAAAAAGGATATTTTATGAAGCGCACGAAAATAGCTTTGGCACTTACATTGACACTTTCAAGTCTATTTTTAACAGCTTGTAATGATGATGACGATAATACGGTGGCCGATTCTAATAAAACCTATTTATCTGAAGGAAATTATGCTTTAGATACAGTAGTGAATAGCTCGTCGATTAAAGTCATGACCTATAATATGACCAATGTTCAAGGGAAAACAGCAACAGCCACTGCCATGGTATTGTTTCCAAAAGTCATTCAACCCAAAGATGGCTATCGCGTTGTGGTTTGGGAACATGGGACTGTGGGTGGTGGAGATGACTGTGCTCCGAGTAAAAATTTACTTAACCCTCGCTTTAAAATTCTTGCAGATACCTTATTGGCCGCAGGTTATGTCATCATTGCACCAGATTATGAGGGGTTGGGTACAGCAGGTGTACATCCTTATTTGAACTTATCCAGTCAGGCTAATTCCGCAATTGCAGCGGTAAAAGCGGCAAAAGATCATTATGGTAAGCAGTTAAATGGCGCATGGATGTCGATTGGTCAGTCACAAGGTGGACATGCTTCGTTGGGTACTGCGGAATTTGCCAATACAGATAGCAGTTATAAAGGTGCAGTCGCTGGTGCACCAGCGTCAAGCTTAGGAACAATTATTCAAATTTATCTCGATCCGCAGTTGAATCTTGATGAAAATAATCAATCTAAGGGTGTGAATAGATTAGATGAACAATTACTAAAAGTTCGATATGCAGTTGCAAATAACATCATTACAGCAGAACAAGGACAAGCGGCAATTGATCAAATTGCAGATGGTTATGCTGAGTTGTTGGCTTATGCAGCACTGACCAGTTCAGGTATTAAAGCATATCAACCTAATTATGATTTAAAAAATATCTTTACCGCAGGTGCCGCGGATATTGCAGAAAAAGCATATGGCCGTACAGGCGATGATGGTGCGTGTTTGGGTTATGCAGACCCGAATAGTGCAAATGGTTTACAAGAACAATTTAAAGTCGGGGTACTTGCTTTCTTAAATGAAGATCCTACACACTTAATTGCACAATATGGCATTGATTTAAATAAGATTAAAACGGACCCAGTAGTTCAGAAATTTTTAATAGATAATCAACCAGCCACCAACGCGACCGCAGCAAAAGTGATTAAAACACCTGTATTTATTATTCAGGGTGAGAAAGATCAAGCGGTATTGCCTATAGTTACACAGGCTTTATATGCAAACATGAAAGCAAATGCGACAAACTATTTCCCTCAAAATGCTTATGCAGATGGATACCAACTGACTATTGTGCCGAATGCCACGCATACACAAGCGATTGTTTGTAAAAATGCAGATGCTTTTGATTTCATTCAAGCAAATATGTCTGCTGCTACAGGTATTGTGTTGACCGACGCACAAAAAGATGCAAGTCAAAATCCACAATGTACAGGTAATTTCTAAGTCCTGTGTTAGATACATCTTTGCAAAAAGAGTCTCATTATTGAGGCTCTTTTTTGTTATATTGTTGCGCGTTTAAAAGATATTAGATTTGAGTTATTGCGTATGAACCAACCTGAAGTGAATAAAAAACCGATGCCTTGGAAACTCATGGCATTTGGGCTGCTCATTCCAGTGTTTATTCTCGGAATGGCACTTTTAGCTGCAAAAAGTGATGCAGATAATAAAAAGCAATATGATTTAGAGCGTGCAGAAATTCAAAAGCGTGTTGAACTAAGACAACAGCGCGAAGCTGCCGCACAGGCAAAGAGTGAATAGGTTAATCTTCCAAGACTTTGCAATCATTTTGAAAGGGTAGAGATCGACTATAGCTTGAAAACTTATAGTTATTATTAGTTATGCTCTATATGACAATTTTGCATATCAATATAATAAAACAAGCAATAGTTGTGAATAGTAAATCTCTATAATGAATATCAATTGTTGAATGTGTAATAAGCACGAATTAGTAATCGGTGTTGTCGATGTCAATAAATGAGGAAAGACTTACTCATCTTAAACAGCTTGAAGCTGAGAGTATTCACATTATTCGTGAAGTAGCTGCCGAATTCGAAAATCCGGTAATGTTATATTCCATTGGTAAAGACTCAGCTGTGATGCTGCATCTTGCCTTGAAAGCGTTCTATCCTGCAAAACTTCCATTTCCACTACTGCATGTAGATACAGGTTGGAAGTTCAAGGAAATGATCCAATTCCGTGACAACATGGCAAAAACCCATGGCTTTGATTTGATCGTACATCAAAACAAAGAAGGTCGTGATGCGGGCATTAACCCGTTCGACCACGGTAGCTCAAAATATACGGATATCATGAAAACTCAGGGCTTGAAACAAGCACTGGATAAGTATGGTTTTGACGCTGCTTTTGGTGGCGCACGTCGTGACGAAGAAAAATCTCGTGCGAAAGAGCGTGTTTATTCTTTCCGAGATAATAAACACCGTTGGGATCCTAAAAACCAACGTCCAGAATTATGGAATTTATACAACGGTAAAGTGAACAAAGGCGAAAGTATTCGCGTGTTCCCATTATCGAACTGGACAGAGTTAGACATCTGGCAATACATTTATTTAGAACAGATTCCAATTGTTCCATTGTATTTTGCTGCTGAACGTCCAGTGGTTGAACGTAGCGGTACACTCATCATGGTTGATGATGAACGTATGCGTTTACACGAAGGTGAAGTTCCACAAATGAAATCGGTACGTTTCCGTACTTTAGGCTGTTACCCATTAACAGGTGCAGTCGAGTCAGAAGCGAATACCTTACCTGAAATTATTCAAGAAATGTTGCTCGCGACAAGCTCAGAACGTCAAGGTCGTATGATTGACCATGATGAAGCTGGCTCTATGGAAAAGAAAAAGCAAGAAGGCTATTTCTAATTTCCTAATCAAAGTCCCTCTTTATTAAAGAGGGATTTAGGGAGATTAAAAAATCGATTTCAAAGCATTTGTGGAGTTTGAGCAATGTCTCATCAATCAGAATTAATTAGCCAAGATATTTTGGCTTACTTAAAACAGCATGAACAAAAAGACTTATTACGCTTTTTGACGTGCGGTAACGTCGATGATGGTAAAAGTACTTTAATTGGACGTTTGTTATATGATTCAAAATTGATCTACGAAGATCAATTACAAGCTGTGACCCGCGACAGTAAAAAAGTCGGCACAACAGGCGATGCACCTGACCTTGCGTTATTGGTAGATGGCCTGCAAGCAGAACGTGAGCAGGGCATTACCATTGATGTCGCTTACCGTTATTTCTCAACCGAAAAACGTAAATTCATCATTGCGGACACTCCAGGGCATGAGCAATATACGCGTAACATGGCAACAGGCGCTTCAACGGCTGACCTTGCGATCATCTTGATTGATGCGCGTTATGGCGTACAAACGCAAACACGTCGTCATACTTACATCGCGAGCTTGTTGGGTATTAAGAACATTGTTGTTGCGATTAACAAAATGGACTTGGTGGAATTCTCTGAAACTCGCTTTGGTGAAATTCAAGAAGAATACCGACAGTTTGTGAGCCAGTTAGATCGTAAACCAAGCAATATTCTGTTTGTCCCAATTTCCGCTTTAAATGGCGATAACGTGGTTAACCCATCTGCCAATACGCCATGGTATCAAGGTCAAACCTTGATGAGCATCTTGGAATCTGTAGAAATTACCCGTGATTCAAGCAAGAGTGAATTCCGTTTCCCTGTGCAGTATGTCAACCGTCCAAACCTCGACTTCCGTGGTTTCTGCGGAACAATCGCACTGGGTGAAGTACATGTTGGCGATGAAATTGTGGCGTTACCTTCAGGTAAAAAGTCGACAGTTAAAGAAATCGTGACTTATGACGGTAACTTGGAGCATGCGATTGCTGGTCAGGCTGTTACTTTAACCTTAAACGATGAAATTGATATTTCACGTGGTAACGTGTTGGTAAAAGCAGGTGAAGAGCCTTCTTTATCACGTAGTGTCCGCGCAACTGTGGTTTGGATGAATGACCAGCCACTTGTAAAAGGTAAGTTGTATAACGTTAAGATTGGTACGCAAACAGTTCCAGCGAAAGTAACGGCAATTAACTACCGCGTGAATGTAAATACACTTGAGCATACCCAAGTTGAACAGTTAGAGCTAAATGCAATTGCAGACTTAACCGTTGAATTTGATGCGCCAGTCGTATTTGACCGTTATCAAGACAGCCGTTATACAGGTTCATTTATCTTTATTGACCGTTTAAGCAATGTGACGGTTGGTGCGGGTATGGTTGAAGCCGCGGTTGAATGGACTGCACATGCGAACCCTGTTTCTGCTGAAGATCGTGCTGCACGTTTAGGTCAAAAACCTGCGGCAGTCACTGTAACAGCAAAAGCGCTTGAGCAAGCACAAGTGTTAGAAAGTTTGTTGATTCAACAAGGTGTGGTAGCAATAGCGAAAGCAGGTTTAACCGCTGAACAAGTAGCTTTGTTGCGTGAAACAGGTGTTGTGGTAATTACTGACCTCGTTGATGCAACCGATGTAAGTTTTACTGCTGAACAAGCAGAAGAGCTTGCAGAACAAATCGTGAAATTGGTTCGCCTGTAATAGATTGAATTAATTTAGAAAAACCCACCTTAAGGTGGGTTTTTTATTGCCTATAGATATTGCAAACTAGACCTTCTGTGCAAAAAGCGTGGCAAAGCGCTGTTTAATTCGGTGGCCTTGCTCATCAGTACGGTGCAGCTCACCAATATTTTCATTGTATTTGAGGATCGTCCAGTTTTGATAAAGTGCATTTAACTCGCCCGCTTTGAAGCTGGAAGTCAGGTTGGACAGGATAATCTTCACTATCCATCGCACAGACAATCAAGTTATATCCGCCTGATTTAGTAGCTTGTTGCATTTGGAGAATGAGCGGTGGAATGGTGCTGGCTTGTAAGAACATCATCACGACAGTGCAATAGATGAAATCATATTGCTTTTCAATTTGCTGATTTAGGTTTAAATCCCGCAGTTGGATATGAATATTGGTAATTTGTTCGGCCTGAATGATTTGTTCAAGGCGTTGTAAGCTTTGTGTATTTACATCCCATACATCGACCTCAAAGCCGTGCTGACTTAAGAATAGGGCATTACGACCTGAACCACAGCCCACATCCAATGCCTTTCCACCTTGTAAATACGGTTGAGCTGCTAAAATTTCTGAATGGGTCGGTGTGAGTTGATATTTCTGCGTAAACAATTGATCGGATTGGCAATAGAAGCTAAGCTGGCATTCAATATCATCACTAAATGCCACAATACGATGCCAAACTTGAGGTTCAACTCGAGGAGGTTGTTCAGAGACACTGAAACGATGCTTTGAGATCACTTCACCTTGTTCATTCAATATCGCAAAATCAAGTTCACCTTTTAAAATATGCAGTTTTGCCCATGTCCCTTGTTTGGTATTGTGAGCTTGCTGAAAAGCGGAGGGAATGCTGTCGTGCTTCCAAACAGGAAGGGTTTTATAACAAACGAGAGATTGCATATGGATATCCTGTGATTGGGTGCTTCATCTCAGCTAGAAAAAGGGTTTATGCATATTCTTCATGCGATATTAGCCTGATTTGATAACAAATAAAAACAGCGACCGAAGTCGCTGTTTTTATGCAATTCAATGCTTAAGCCTGTTGAATACCTGCAACTAACCAGTCTTGGTTTGAACCCGCAGGTTTAACAAAATGCCAGATTTCAGTAAATGGTTGCGGCAAACTGTTCAAGTCTTCACTGACTGTACCTGTAAAGCGCACACTCACTACATATTGACCATTTTCAGTCGCAGAATCCGTTACCATTGCATTCAAGTTAGAGAACTCAGCAACGTCTTGATCGCGGTTCGCCATAATGTCGTTATACATCGACTGGTATAAGTCAGGCGTTAAATAACGACGAATTTCTTCAATGTTACTGGCAGTATTCATTGATTGAATATGGTTAAAGCGTTGGCGTGCAATACGTAAGAAAGCGGCTGGCTCTGTACCATCAGGAAGTTGATTGCCACTGTTGGTATAGGCAGCACCGAATGGCGCGTTATTCACAGGTGCTTGAGTTGCTGCACCGCCACCTACAGATTGACCAAAAATATTGGTATTGTCCGTTGATGTGCGCGGTGCCGCAGGTGTTTGACCAAATGGCGATGCAGTTTGACCGCCATTATTTGGTGCATATGGATTAGTGGATGTTAATTTTTTTTTTGCGCCCATCTTGCGGAAAATGAAGAAGGCAACAGCAGCAGCGAGAAGGATCCAGATCCAACCTGGAATTCCGCCTTTCTCTTCTTGAGCAGCTTCAGCATGACTAGCTGGACGGTCATCTGCAAGCGCATTTGCAGCCACTGCACCTACGGCAGCACCAGCAACACCAGCAGCAACCATACTACCTACACCTGGACCAGATTTTTGTGGTGCAGTTGCAGGGGCAACAGGTTGTTGAGCAGGTGTAGCTTGACGAGGTTGTTGATAAGACTGAGTTGGTGTCGCAGAACGGCTCATGCCATGACTCTTACCACCACCTGCACGTTTCGCTTCTGCCAAAGGTGCTACCAATAACGTCGCTGCTAAAATACCTGCAACTAAACTACGCTGTCGAACTTCCATTCAATTTTCCTATAAAAAATGATAAATAGCCCTGTATTTATGCAGGCATTTGTCAATTTTTTCAATAAGAAAAAACAATTTTTTTGTTTAATTTTGCACAGTTAATTTTTAACACTCACCTTAGATCATTCAGAAAGATTCATAGCTTCGGTTAATGCTTCATGTAATCGTGCTACTGCAATAATTTGCACGCCTGCAATGGCTTTCTGTGGTGCATTGGCACGCGGCACAATGATGTATTTAAAACCATGTTTAATGGCTTCTTTTAAACGTTCTTGACCATTTGGCACAGGACGAATTTCACCTGACAATCCAACTTCGCCAAAAACTGCTAATTGTTGGGGCAATGCCTTACCTCGTAAACTAGAGGCACACGCCAGTAGAACAGCTAAGTCCGAACCAGTTTCAGTAATTTTTAAACCACCGACGACATTAACGTACACATCTTGTCCAGAGGTTTGTACACCACCATGACGGTGCATGACTGCAAGCAACATGTTTAGGCGGTTTTGTTCTAAGCCTAAGGCAACGCGACGTGGTTGTCCGTGTGCATCATCCACCAAAGCTTGCACTTCGACTAAAAGTGGGCGTGTGCCTTCACGGCTAATCATTACAATTGAACCTGGAATAGCTTCATCGTAGCGACTTAAGAAAATTGCTGAAGGATTGGCGACTTCACGTAAGCCTTTATCGGTCATACCAAACACGCCCAGCTCATTGACTGCACCAAAACGGTTTTTTACTGCGCGAATCATACGATAACGTGAGTCAGATTGACCTTCAAAATACAGTACGCAGTCAACCATGTGTTCAAGTACACGTGGTCCTGCCAAAGCACCTTCTTTGGTCACATGACCCACAATAAACAGTGCAGTACCACTATTTTTGGCAAAACGAGTCAGTAATGCGGCAGACTCTCGAATTTGTGAGACACCACCCGGTGCAGATTGTAAAGTTTCTGTGTAAAGGGTTTGAATGGAATCGAGAATTGCAACGGCAGGGCGTTCTTGTGCCAAAACTTCACAGATACGTTCTACACAAGTTTCTGCCATTACTTTGAGTTGATCTGTTGGTAAGTCTAAACGTTGTGCCCGTAGCGCAACTTGCGAGAGGGATTCTTCACCTGTTACATAGAGTGCGGAACTTCTGGCTGCTGCCATATAAGTTGCTGTTTGTAAGAGAATGGTTGATTTACCAATACCAGGATCACCGCCAATCAATACCACAGAACCAGTGACTAAGCCCCCGCCGAGTACGCGGTCAAACTCACCAATACCTGTTGCAAGACGCGTTTCATGCGAAACTGAGACTTGATTTAAAGTCGTGATATTTGCTGCTTGTCCTGCGTAGCCTCCGCCCATTTTAGGTTGGGCACGATGTGTCACCGCAGGTTCAATGCGGACTTCAACCAGACTATTCCATTCGCCACACTCAACACATTGTCCAGCCCATTTTGAATGGTCTGCACCACATTGCTCACAGCGATATACGGTTTTAATTTTTGCCATAAATAAAATTGAAAATAATCTGTAAATTAGATAAAAGTAATAGTTACGAAAACAATTAAATACAGTGAATGCAATTCTTAAGGAATAAGAAGTGTCGCTGTTTATCGTAATTACTGGTTAAAGGGAATTGCTCAGAAAAATAACATGATATAAGACTTTTACAAGTAAGAAACAGTGTGTTTTGAGTCAAGTGATTTGTTCAGTTCACTTTTTCCATGGAAGGAGTTTGAGCGTTTGGTTGTTTCTTGTCATGACACAGCAGTTTGATGGCATAGATATTGCTCATGCTCAAACAAATGAAAATAAAGCAATTGCAACATTTTCAAATTATATAAAAAAGGTTGATGTCTATGAGTGCAGCAGAAATTGTTGATTGGGTAAATAGTATTATTTGGAGCAAGGCTCTTATTTATTTGTGTTTGGGAGCAGGTTTATTTTTCTCTATTCTGACGCGCTTTGTTCAAGTTCGTCAAATGAAAGAGATGGCAAGATTATTAGTACATGGTGGTTCTTCAGAACAAGGGATTTCTTCATTTCAAGCATTAGCCGTATCACTTTCGGGGCGTGTAGGTGTTGGTAATATTGCAGGGGTAGCAGCAGCAATTGGTTTTGGTGGTCCGGGCGCAGTATTTTGGATGTGGCTTGTGGCTTTCTTAGGGGCAAGTACAGCTTACGTAGAATCTACTTTAGGTCAAATTTATAAGGTGGAATACCAAGGTCAGTACCGTGGTGGACCTGCATTTTATTTTGATAAAGGTTTAGGGCAACGTTGGTTGGGGGTGGTATTTGCGGTTGCCGCAATTGTATCTTGTGGTTTGTTCCTGCCAGGTATTCAAGCCAATGCGGTGGGGAATGCCTTTACGCAAATTACGGGTGAAGGTTCCATCGTCTTTGGTAATGTAGGTTCATTCAAATTAGTTGCTTTGGTTGTAATTTTATCTTTGTTGGCCATCATTATTTTTGGTGGTATTAAACGTATTGCACGTTTTGCAGAGTTTGTCGTTCCATTTATGGCGTTGGGCTATATTTTAATGGCCCTCGTCATTGTGGCCATTAATATTCACGAATTGCCACGTGTGCTGCAACTTATTTTTGACGATGCGTTTAGCCCTATGGCAGGACTGGGTGCTGCCATTGGTTGGGGTGTTAAACGTGGTGTGTATTCAAATGAAGCAGGTCAGGGGACTGGACCGCATGCAGCGGCAGCCGCAGAAGTACAACATCCAGCGCAACAAGGTTTTGTACAAGCTTTCTCAATTTATGTTGATACGCTATTTGTTTGTTCTGCTACAGCCTTCATGATTTTAATTACAGGTATGTATAACGTACAAGGCACATTAGAAGCAGGACAATTTATTGTTCAAAATGTTGCAGGTACTGTCGAAATTGGTTCGCCAGCATTTACCCAAATGGCGGTGAGCACTGTATTTGGTGGTTTTGGACAAATTTTTGTTGCTTTGGCGGTATTCTTCTTCGCATTTACCACAATTGTTGCTTATTACTATATTGCAGAAACCAACATCACTTATTTGAGTTATATCACTCAATCTCCATCGTTATTGTTCGTTACGAAATGTTTTATCATGATTTCTGTCGCTTACGGTGTAATTAGTGCAACAGGTTATATCTGGGGAATTGGTGATATCGGTGTGGGTTTAATGGCTTGGATTAACATTGTTGGTATTATTGTGACCTACTTTGTATGGAAGCCTACCATTAAAGCATTGAAAGATTATGAGCAGCAACAAAAAGCAGGGGTTACAGAATATACCTTTGACCCTGTAAAACTAGGTATTCGTAATGCAACGTATTGGGAAGAACGCTTAAAGAAACAACAGAATAATCAATAAAGTAATTGAATGTTAGTGTGAAGTAGAACTTAAAAAGCAGTCACGGCTGCTGCTTTTTTTATTGAATGGTATAAGATTTATATGAACTGATGTGTCCAAAAGGCGCATTGTATTGCATTGATGTAGTGCGTATTATCGGCCCCAATTGTATAAGGCTTGAATGCTGAACGATACAGATAGAGTTGTTTAGCTTAGATTGACCCAAAAACTTACATGGCGAAGGCGTGCTTAAAAATAGTGCAAATGTGTAATTTGGATTAATTTGGTTAAAAAATCTTAAAGGATTAATAGAGAGTTTTTATAGCGATGTTAAATCAAAACACGAATGAGTCAGCTGCACAAGGCGAACTCCATCGTAGTTTGTCAAATCGACATCTACAACTAATTGCGATTGGTGGTGCAATTGGTACTGGTTTGTTCATGGGGTCGGGTAAAACCATTAGTTTGGCAGGCCCATCAATTTTATTTATTTACATGATCATTGGTTTAATGGTGTTTTTCGTAATGCGCGCATTAGGAGAATTACTGTTATCTAACCTGAAATACAAGTCTTTTATTGACTTCTCGACAGACCTAATTGGTCCTTGGGCGGGTTATTTCGTGGGTTGGACCTATTGGTTGTGTTGGATCACCATTGGTATCGCGGACTTATCCGCTATTATTTATTATCTGCAATTCTTCAATAATGGAATACCGTTTAGTCCAGTTGAAGGAGCAATGATTAGTGTTGCTGCGATTATCTTCATTATGGGCTTGAACCTAATGACGGTGAAGCTGTTCGGTGAGCTTGAGTTTTGGTTTGCTTTGGTCAAAATCATTGCGATTGTGGTGCTGATTGCAGTTGGTTTGTGGATGATTTTTACAGGCTTTACCTCAACAACAGGCGAAGTGGCATCGTTTACTCATTTATGGGCGAATGGCGGAATGTTCCCGACAGGAATGGAAGGCTTCTTAGCAGGCTTCCAAATTGCAATTTTTGCCTTTGTCGGGGTAGAGTTGGTTGGGACAACAGCAGCTGAAACCAAAGATCCTGAGCGCAACTTACCTAAAGCAGTGAACTCTATTCCCATTCGTATTATCTTTTTCTACGTGTTGGCATTGGTCATTGTGATGTCAGTGACACCATGGAACAGAATCAATCCAGAAGTTAGCCCGTTTGTGAATTTGTTCAGTCAGGCAGGTATTGCAGCCGCTGCGATTATTATGAATCTTGTGGTGCTGTCTTCAGTGATGTCCTCTATGAACAGCGGAGTATTTTCGACTAGTCGTATGTTGTTTGGCTTATCACGTGAGAAGCAAGGGCCACAAGCTTTTGGTCATTTGAATAAGCGTGCAGTTCCTGCAAATGCTCTATATTTCTCTGCAATTTGTTTGTTGGGTGGGGCAGCCTTACAGTATTTCGTGCCAAATACGGTTGAAGCCTTTACTTTGGCAACGACGCTATCCACGATTCTGTTTATTTTGGTGTGGTTGATTATTTTGTGGAGCTATTTGGTTTACTACAAAACACGCCCAGAGTTACATGCAAAATCGACCTTTAAATTGCCTGGTGGTCCTTTGACATGTTGGGTGGTGATTGTGTTCTTCATTGGCATGATTTACGTGTTGTCATTAGAGCCAGATACCATGAAGGCATTAATGGTCAGCCCAATTTGGCTTATTATTCTTGCGATTGGTTATTTCGGTTTCTATAAGCCAAAACATAAATAATCGTTGTCTATACAGAAAAACGTCAGTTTAGAACTGGCGTTTTTTTATGTCTGGCGATAATCTCTAGCGTTTAATGCTTTGGTCAATGCGTTGATCGGGTTATACTTCGTTAAAATTTGAGATAGGTGGTCAGATGCGTCACGTCATTTGCTGCATAAGTGTATTGGTGTTGGGTTCTTCATTAGTCGGTTGTGGTCAATCGGGGGCATTACAATTACCAAGCGATTCAAATTATGACAAACGTGCAAAATATTTGTTATATCCAAATGTAGCGCCTGCGCAAAAAACGGAGCAAGTTCCAACGGACCAATCCGCTGAACAACAGGCAACTACAGAATCAAAATCTTCTACTCCTTAACTTGTCATTGAAAGGACATCTTCCATGAGTTTTACCCGCATTAATGGGGTATTGCACGCAGAGCAGTCTTCCCTAGAACAGCTTGCGCAGCAATATGGCACGCCACTGTATGTGTATTCAAAAGCGACTTTTGAAAAACATTATTTAGATATGGATCGTGCGTTTGATTTTATCGACCATCAAATTTGTTTTGCGGTAAAGTCTAACTCAAATATTGCGGTACTCAATGTCTTGGCAAAGTTAGGCTGTGGTTTCGATATCGTGACTGGCGGTGAGCTTGCTCGTGTATTGGCAGCAGGCGGCGATGCATCTAAAGTTGTCTTTTCAGGTTTAGGTAAAACTGAAGCAGATATTCAAAAGGCACTGGAAGTTGAGATTGCATGTTTTAACGTTGAGTCTCATGCCGAATTAGATCGTATTCAGAAAGTGGCAGCAACTTTAGGTAAAAAAGCGCCTATTTCTTTGCGTGTTAATCCAGATGTCGATGCAAAAACTCATCCTTATATTTCGACAGGATTAAAAGAAAACAAATTCGGTATTCCTTCGGATACGGTATTTGAAACCTATCAATATGCAGCCAGTCTACCGAACTTAGAGATTATAGGAATTGACTGTCATATTGGTTCACAACTGACTGAAACCAAACCGTTTGTCGATGCTTTAGATCGTGTCATGCTCATGATTGAGCAACTGAAAGAGTTAGGCATTCAGTTGAAGCATATCGATATTGGTGGTGGTTTGGGCGTAACTTATAAAGATGAAGTCCCACCAACTGTAGAAGAATATGCCAATGCACTCAAACCAGCTTTAGAAAAATTAGGGCTAAAAGTGTTTATGGAACCAGGTCGCAGTATTTCTGCCAATGCTGGCGTGTTACTGACTAAAGTGGATTTATTGAAACCGACCAATCATCGTAACTTTGCTATTATTGATGCGGCAATGAACGATTTAATTCGACCTGCTTTGTATGAAGCATGGATGGATATCCAACCTGTTACGCCACGAGATGATGTCGAAACTTTACAATGGGATGTCGTGGGTGCAATTTGCGAAACAGGCGATTTCTTGGGTAAAGAGCGTGATTTAGCTCTTCGTGAAAACGATACACTTGCTGTCTTAGGTGCAGGTGCATACGGTTTTGTGATGAGCTCAAATTACAATACACGTGGTCGTGCGGCTGAAGTCATGGTAGATGGTGCTGACTCCCATCTGATTCGTGAGCGTGAAACGATCGAATCACTTTGGGAAAAAGAGCGTTTATTGCCTTAAGGAGTCACTAAAAATGTTTTTAGAATTTACTAAAATGCATGGTCTCGGCAATGACTTCATGGTGGTGGATTTAATTAGTCAGCGCGCTTATTTAGATGCACTGACCATTCAACGTCTTGCTGATCGACATTTTGGTATTGGCTTCGACCAATTGTTAATTGTTGAACCGCCTGATGTACCTGAAGCAGACTTCAAATATCGTATTTTTAATGCCGATGGTTCGGAAGTTGAGCAGTGTGGAAATGGCGTACGCTGTTTCGCGCGCTTTGTGCATGAACGTCAACTGACCACTAAAACCAAAATTAAGGTACAAACCAAAGCTGGGATTGTTGAGCCTGAATTGGGTCCAAATGGTTGGGTACGCGTCAACATGGGCTATCCAAAATTTCTACCACAAGAAATTCCATTTTTGGCAGATGAACCAGAAAATTTGTATGACTTAGAGTTGGCAAATCAACAACAGATTCAAATTGATGTGGTGAACATGGGTAATCCACATGCTGTGACCGTTGTTCCAGATGTCATTACGGCTGATGTGGCAACCATGGGACCACAAGTCGAGTCTCATGCGCGTTTCCCAGCACGTGTCAATGCAGGCTTTATGCAGATTATTGATGAAAAACATGCACGTTTACGTGTATTTGAGCGCGGTGTTGGTGAAACTTTAGCTTGTGGTACAGGGGCGTGTGCTGCTGCTGTTTCAGGCATCCGCCGTGGTTTATTGGCAAATCAGGTTGAAATTGAGCTGGCGGGCGGGAAGTTACAAATTGAATGGCGTGATGGTGATGTAGTTTGGATGACAGGTCCGACAGCCAACGTTTATGAAGGACGTATCGACTTGCGTTATTTCCAAGGCTAAACCAGTATTGTTGTTGAAAAAAGCACTGTCTTTATGATGGTGCTTTTTTATGGATCAAAATCGGCTATGCTGAAGCCAAAGATAAATAGATATAAAGTAGAGACATGCCAAATTTAATTTTTCTACCAGGCGCATCGGGAAGTACCACGTTCTGGCACCCTTTAATCAACAGATTATCTCATACAGAATCTGAACAGGTCATTGCTTATCCGAGTTTTGGTGACGAACCAAGCCACCAAAACGTCTACGATTTTACCAGTTTGTCGAATTATGTGTTGCAACAGATTCAGTCTGAATCTGTTTTGATTGCACAGTCTATGGGCGGTATTTTTGCTGTGCAGGCAGCAATAGCACGCCCTGATTTGGTCAAGGGCCTTGTTCTTCTGGCTACTTCAGGTGGAATCGATTTAACTCCATTTCAGGTACAAGATTGGCGAACCGCTTATCAACAACAGTATCTTCACTATCCAGACTGGTTTGTGGATATTCAAATCGATTTATCGCAGCAACTTGAAAAGATCAGAATACCAGTATTGTTATTGTGGGGAGATCAAGATCCGATTAGCCCAATCGCAGTTGGACAGACTTTACAGCAAAAATTCCCGCAAGCTGAACTTCATATTATTCATGGGGGTGATCATGCTTTTGCTGAACACCATTCAGAAGCAGTTGCAGCACATATTCAGCATTATCTAACTCATTTTAATTTTCAGGTTTAGGGTGGGTAAGATGTCTGTAGAATCCCAACAGTTACTCGGTATGTGGCTGAAAGCACGAGAAATACAAAATCAGTCTAAATTAACTTTACTCGCATATGAGCGTGACGTTGGTGATTTTTTACAGTTTTGTGATCAGAAAAAACTGCTGTTACAAGATATCGAAACGGCTGATTTACGCGAATATTTGGCTGTCAAAGTAGAGCAACAGCAATTGAGTTCTAGTAGTTTGCAGCGGTTATTGTCTGCGATTCGCCAGTTCATGAAATGGGCTCAAGACGGGCAATATCTGGAATTTAACCCTTCTGATGATTTTCAATTAAAACGTCAACCACGACCCTTGCCAGGTATGGTCGACATTGAAACCATTCAGCAAATTTTAGATCAACCTAAACCTGTAAAAGAATCTGATCAGGAGTTATGGTTGCGCGACAAGGCAATTTTGGAATTATTGTATTCTAGTGGCTTACGTTTAGCAGAAGTACAAAGTCTTAAAATTAAAGATATTGATTTTAATCGGCTTCTATTGCGGATCACGGGTAAAGGTAACAAAACCCGTGTAGTTCCCTTTGGTTCCAAAGCCAGAGATGCGTTAATGGATTGGCTAAAGTTGTATCCATTGTGGCATGGTGATTTTGTTCCTGATGCTCATGTATTCATTAGTCGTAAAGGCAATCCACTGGGCGCCAGACAAATTGAAAATCGTGTCAAGTTTCAAGCGCAACGTGCAGGGGTGAGTGTCGATTTACATCCACATTTATTAAGACATTGTTTTGCAAGCCATATGCTGTCAAATAGCGGTGATTTAAGAGCTGTACAAGAAATGTTGGGGCATAGTAATTTAAGTACCACCCAAATATATACCCATGTCGATTTTGATCGACTTGCCAATGTCTATGATCAAGCACATCCGCGTGCTCAATTCAAAAAACAGTAACAATTTCAGTGTAGATATATGCCTGAATGATTTTGTTCTGGTACAAAATTTGCTTCAGTCATTATATGAGTAAAATGAAAAGGAGCATATTTGTACTATTGTAGAATAATAAAAAATCAAAAGATGAAGTATAAGTGTCGCATGGCATGCGGTATGGAGCATAAATATACCGATTGCGAATTTTGAGTGTTAAATGAAAGAGGAATGCAAGCCATGATTTCGAATATACAAGAAAAATATGATCAATTAAATTCAGTGCAGAAAGATATTTTTGCAGGATATGGTTTGCGTCAGATTAAACATTTTATTGAATATTGCTTACCTGAAGTGCAGCCTCTATTGCCAGAAAATTCCGTGATTGAAGGAATTAATACCTCTGGTATGGTGCAAGCGGTGCAACAGGATACTCGTAAATGTTATGTTTGGGACGGTACAACGTGGAATGTATCTGCAAACTTTATTCCAATTATGGATACAACCGATGACTTTCAATTGGTCTGGGAAATTTTCGATTTGTCCCGTTATGAATTGATTGAACTGAGTCATGTACATCGCGACTTTTTAGGCAATGTACACGTCTGAGCTAAAATCATGCTGATGAATTGAGTATAGTACGTGCTTTTGTAAAATACTCTCGGCAGTTAGGGCGGGATGTAAAAACTCTTGTTGATATAGCATGCCTAACCTTTTCATTACCGCTTGTGAAGGATGGTTAATTGAGGCTGTGAATGCAACAACTTCCTTTAAATTGAGGGTTTGAAAGGCAAAACTCAATGCAAGTTGAGCTGCTTCTGTCGCATAGCCTTGACCCCAATAATCTTTGTTCAACCGCCAGCCAATTTCGGTACACTGTGAAAAACTAAATTGATCAGGTTGAGAATGTAATCCTGTCAAACCAATCAAACGTTGTTCAGATTTTAATTCGACTGCCCAAAAACCCCAGCCCTGCTGTTCAATTAAAGCTTGGCATTTATCGATGAGCAGATCGCTTTCAGTCCGAGTCAAGCATTTGGGAAAATAACGCATCACAGCAGGGTCTGCATTGAGCTGATAAAATGGTAATCGATCAGCCTCTTGCCATGGACGTAAAATTAAGCGAGCACTTTCTAGAAACTTTTGCATTGTCTCTCTTATAAATCTTCAAGCGGAAGTTGAAAACTTTGCTTAATAATTTGGCTAGGTAAATCTGTTTTGACACTGGTAATGCCATTTTTTTTGGTCAAATGTGTAGACTGAAATTTTCGATAACTTTCCAAATCAGGGACGACAACTTTGAGCATGGCATCACATTCACCCAAAATAATATAACACTCCATGACCTGAGGCAGTTCTTTCATTGCTTCAATAAAACGATCAATCGTTTCAGCATCTTGTCCGACCAACCAAATACGTGAAAATAAAATCAATTGGAAGCCAATCTTTTGAGGATCGACCACAGTGGTGTAGTTTTGTATGACACCTGCTTCTTCTAGCAGTTTGACCCGTCTTAAACAGGAAGAAGGAGATAGCCCAACTTCTTTAGCCAAATCATTGTTTTGGATTCGACCATTTTCTTGTAAGGCTCGAATGATACTTTTATCAATCCGATCTAGCTTGATTAAAATATTCTTGGAAGATGATTTCATAAAATAGAATTAAATTCGAAATATGGATCTAATTATAGAATATTTGCAATCCTATTTTGTATAAATTCGAAGATACTAATTTTCACTTTCAGTCGATATTCGAAAGGGAAAAGGATATGTCTGTATATTTACTCTTTGCGTTGACCGTTCTACCACTGGTGTGTACTCCAGGACCTGACATGCTATTTATTTTTTCGCAAGTGATGGCGAAAGGTGTAAAAGCAGGCTTTATGGCAACACTTGGGGTTTGTATGGGCTATATGGTGCATTCGGTCTTGGTTGCCTTGGGCATCGCGGCAATATTGGTTTCTTTTCCGATGTTGTTCGAAACAATTCGCTGGTTAGGGATTGCTTATCTTTTATATCTGGCTTTTAGTTTATTTCGCGCTGTTTTTAACAGCAAATCTTTGCATGTGCCCAAGGCTTCTGCAGGCAGTCCAATTGCTAAGGGCTTTTTAACTTCATTGTTAAACCCAAAAGGGATGCTGATTTATTTTGCAATTTTACCGCAGTTTATGCGTAATGCAGAAAATACTGTCATACAAGGTCTCATTCTATCGTCTATTTTTATAGGCTTGTGCTTGGTGGTATATAGTGGATTAAGTATTGTTATTGCTAAAATTACTGCAAATGCACAATTAGATGCTCAAAAACAAAAATGGGTTGATGCAGGTTCGGGCGGTTTACTCATGCTAGCTGCGAGCTGGTTGATCGCCAATTAATTGAAATTAAAAAGCATGCTCTTGATTGGCATGCTTTTTTATATGTATAACAGCAGATTTCTTATCATGTCGAAGCAATAAGTTGGATTAGGCGGCTACTTAAAGGTAGCTAGGGAATAAAATTTTAATCAGGAATATGGTTCTGTCAAAACTGACAAGTCATTTGTTTGATTTTATAGCCATGCTTGGTCACTTGCTCAAACAGCTAAAGCAGAAATTTAAGTCATTGATCAGAAAAAATTATGTAGTAAATAAAGTAAAAAAATAATAAAAATCAATGTTTAAAATTAGAACAGTAAAACTGCTATTTTAGAATTAAAATTCATGCAAATAAAAATTTGAACGCGACGTTCAGCCATTTTTACGCATTTTTACAGTGGATTCAGTAATTGTGACTTGACCGAAATGCCATACAATTGCAAGATAGGACACCTAAAAAATTTTATGTGAAGAGTTAATCTAACTTTTCTCAACATTTACTTTTGCTAAAACAGCCGAGGATTACATGAAGGCTCTTGTTGCTGTAAAACGTGTGGTTGATGCCAACGTTAAAGTTCGCGTTAAACCGGACAATAGTGGGGTAGACCTTACTAACGTTAAGATGTCAATTAACCCATTCTGTGAAATCGCAGTGGAAGAAGCGGTTCGCTTAAAAGAAAAAGGAACTGTTTCAGAAATCATCGTTGTTTCTATTGGTCCTAAAGAAGCTCAAGAACAAATTCGTTCTGCAATGGCACTTGGCGCTGACCGCGGTATCTTGGTTGAAGCTGATGACAGCCAACTTGGTGCTTTGGAAGTTGCTAAAATCCTTAAAGGTGTTGTTGAAGCTGAACAACCACAATTAATCCTTCTTGGTAAGCAAGCAATTGATGACGACTCTAACCAAGTTGGTCAAATGCTTGGCGCACTTTTAGGTGCAGGTCAAGGTACGTTCGCATCTGAAGTTAAAGTTGATGGCGACAAAGTACAAGTGACTCGTGAAGTTGACGGTGGTTTACAAACTGTTGAATTGTCACTTCCAGCAATCATCACCACTGACTTACGTTTGAACGAGCCACGTTATGCAGCTCTTCCAAACATCATGAAAGCGCGTAAAAAACCGCTTGATACTAAGTCACCAGCTGATTTTGGTGTTTCTACAGCAACTAAGCTTAAAACAGTTAAAGTTGAACCACCTGCTGACCGTAAAGCAGGCGTACAAGTGAAATCTGTTGATGAGCTTGTTGAAAAATTGAAAAACGAAGCGAAAGTGATCTAATACAGAAGGATAAAATCATGAGTATTTTAGTTATCGCTGAGCACGACAACAAGACACTTAACGGTGCAACTTTAAACGTTGTTGCTGCGGCACAAAAAATCGGTGGTGATATCACTGTATTGGTAGCAGGCTCTGGCGCGCAAGCAGTTGCTGATGCAGCTGCAAAAGTTGCAGGCGTAAGCAAAGTATTACTTGCTGACAACGCTGCTTATGCAAACCAATTGGCTGAAAACGTTGCAGCTTTAGTTGCTGACGTAGCGAAAGGTGGTTTCAAACACGTATTGGCTGCATCTACAACAACAGGTAAGAACATTCTTCCACGTGTTGCTGCGCTTCTTGATGTAAGTATGATCACAGACATCATTGCTGTTGAATCTGCAAATACATTCAAGCGTCCAATCTATGCGGGTAATGCGATTGCAACTGTTCAATCTGACGAAGCAATCATTGTGGGTACAGTACGTGGTACAGCGTTTGATCCTGTAGCTGCTGAAGGCGGTTCTGCTGCGGTAGAAGCTGTAAGCGAAGCAAAAGATGCAGGTATCTCTAAGTTTGTTTCTGAAGAGATTGTAAAATCTGAACGTCCTGAATTAACGGCTGCACGAATTGTTGTTTCTGGTGGTCGTGGTGTAGGTTCTGGTGAGAACTACCATAAAGTACTTGACCCATTAGCTGACAAGCTTGGTGCTGCACAAGGTGCTTCACGTGCTGCGGTCGATGCCGGTTTCGTTCCAAACGACATGCAAGTGGGTCAAACAGGTAAAATCGTTGCGCCTGACTTATATATCGCTGTAGGTATTTCTGGTGCGATCCAGCACTTGGCTGGTATGAAAGACTCTAAAGTGATCGTTGCGATCAACAAAGACGAAGAAGCGCCAATCAATGCAGTTGCTGACTACTGGTTAGTTGGTGATTTGAATACTGTTGTTCCTGAATTAGTATCTAAAATCTAATTTCTGAACGATTGTTCGAAAAACGCTCTTGTGTAAGCAATTTAAGTCATGCTTAAGTTGTTATGAACAGGGGCGTTTTTTTGCGCTTAGCGCTTATCTCATCAGGGCTAAATAGAAGATAACCTGTGAGGCAAAATAGAGTTTAGAAAGGCTGTAAAGCGCGAAAGTCATTAGAAGTATTAAAAATATTAAATCAATTTACGAATACTATAAGTAAAACAACAATTTAAAGTGTTGTATATGCTATGAATATTAGCTTTGCAAAATAGCTTATTTTTCAACTTAATTCAGATTCAAAATTCGTATAAAAAAACGACGATAAACAAAGGAAAACAAACGAAATTAACTCGGCTAAATACGCACCTAAAAGGGATAAAATATGCTAAAATTTACGGCTGTATTTTAGTTTTTTAGCTCAATTCCCTGAGTTAAATTTTTGCAAGATTTAAGATATAAATGCGGGCAGAATTCCTGCTTGTATAACAAGGAGTATGCATGAGCGTATCGGAAATTAGACCGATTGCCATTGAGGATGAACTCAAGCACTCGTATTTGGATTATGCAATGAGCGTGATTGTATCACGCGCTTTACCTGATGTACGAGATGGTCTAAAACCTGTTCATCGTCGTGTGCTTTTTGCAATGCACGAATTGGGTAATGACTACAACAAAGCATACAAAAAGTCTGCCCGTGTTGTCGGTGACGTAATCGGTAAATATCACCCTCACGGTGATTCTGCTGTTTATGAAACTATTGTTCGTATGGCGCAAGATTTTAGTTTGCGTTATATGCTTGTAGATGGTCAAGGTAACTTCGGTTCTGTCGATGGTGATAGTGCAGCAGCAATGCGTTATACCGAAGTGCGTATGCAAAAGCTTACCCATGAAATTTTGGCGGATCTCGAAAAAGATACCGTAGACTGGGAAGATAACTACGACGGTTCAGAACGTATCCCGCAAGTGATGCCGACGCGCATTCCGAATTTGTTAATTAACGGTACGACTGGTATTGCTGTGGGTATGGCGACTAATATGGCGCCTCATAACATGACGGAAGTTGTGAATGCATGTCTGGCTTATGCTGAAAACCCAAATATCAGCATTGAAGGTTTGATGCAGCATATTTCGGGTCCAGACTTCCCGACTGGCGGTATTATTTATGGTAAATCAGGCATTGTAGATGCTTACCGTACGGGTAAAGGTCGTTTGCATATCCGTGGTAAATATCACTTCGAGGAAGACCAAAAAACAGGTCGTACTACGATTGTTTTTACTGAAATTCCATATCAAGTTAACAAAGCGAAAACCATCGAGCGTATTGCTGAGTTGGTGAAAGAAAAGAAACTCGAAGGTATTTCAGAGCTACGCGACGAATCTGATAAAGAGGGTATGCGTATTGCCATTGATTTAAAACGTGGCGAAAATGCAGAAGTTGTCGTGAACAACTTATTCTTGAATACGCAACTCGAAAATTCTTTCAGCATTAACATGGTGTGTCTGGACAACGGACAGCCTAAGTTAATGAACCTCAAAGATATCATTGCGGCATTTATTCGTCATCGTCAAGAAGTCGTGACCCGCCGCACCATGTTCGAATTACGCAAAGCGCGTGAACGTGGTCATATCTTAGAAGGCTTGACGGTTGCGTTGGCGAATATTGATGCCATCATCGAAACGATCAAGACCTCTGCAAACCCAGCTGAAGCGCGTGAACGTTTACAAGCAGGTGAATGGGCTGCGGGTGGTGTGGTTGCTCTCCTAGAAAAAGCGGGTTCAGTTTCTGTTCGTCCTGAAGTGATCGACGGTGAAGATCCAAACCGTCCATTTGGTTTAGATGGTGATGTGTACCGTTTGTCTCCGACTCAAGTCGGTGCGATTTTAGAGCTACGCTTGCACCGTTTAACAGGTTTAGAGCAAGACAAGCTTCACGCTGAATATACCGAAATTCTAGGTCAAATTGCTGAGTTAACTGCAATTCTGAACGATTTCAATTTATTGATGAATGTCATTAAAGAAGAACTGGCTTTAATTCTTCAACAATATGGCGATGCACGTCGTACTGAAATTGTGGAATCACGTATTGATTTCTGCCGTGAAGATTTAATTCCAGAAGAGCAAGTTGTATTAACTGTTTCGCAAACGGGTTATGCAAAAACGCAACCATTGTCTGACTATGCGGCGCAGCGTCGTGGTGGACGTGGTAAATCTGCAACATCGATGAAAGAAGATGACTACATCCAACATCTGATTGTCACCTCAAACCATGCAACGGTTTTATGCTTTACCAATGTAGGTAAAGTATATCGCCTGAAAGTGTTTGAAGTGCCACAAGCTTCTCGCGGTGCAAAAGGTCGCCCAATGGTGAACTTACTGCCGTTAGAGGCAGATGAAACGATTACCGCAATTTTGCCTGTGATTGATGCGCCAAAGAAATTTAAAGATCGTTTAGCTGACTTTAAAGCTTTTGTTCGTGCCAATGTAGTGAAACTACGCGAAAACAGCATTATCGAAGCGCATTATGATGCTTTAAAAGCATCATTTGATGGATTGGCTGAAGATGCAGATGAATTATCAGATGCATTGCGTAAACAATTAAAAGAGCTAGGTGTAGAACTTTCTACAATAGATCTTGATGATGAAATTGTTGCTGAATTTGCAGAATTGACTGAAAAGTTACGTAAAAACTTCTTTGTATTTATGGCAACTGCATCAGGCACTGTGAAACGTGTAGAGTTGGAACAATTCAGTAATGTACGTTCAAATGGTTTACGTGCAATTGAGCTGAATGAAGAAGATACCTTGATTGGTGTTGCGATTACTGATGGCGAACAGCAAATTATGTTGTTCTCTAATGAAGGTAAGGCGATTCGTTTTGCTGAAACCGATGTACGGGCGATGGGCCGTTCTGCCAAGGGTGTACGTGGTATGCGTGTCACAATTGGTTCAGCTCAAGTCGATGAGTCAGAAGAAGTTGAATCGGATGAAGATGATGCAGCAGATGCAAGCTTCATTAGTCGCATTGTATCTTTAGTTGTTGTTCCAGAAACAGGTGAAGTGCTGTGTGCTTCTGCTAATGGTTATGGTAAACGTACACCTGTAGATGACTTCCCAACCAAGAAACGTGGCGGAAAAGGCGTGATTGCGATTAAAACTTCCGAGCGTAATGGCGAATTGGTCGGTGCAGTTGCGATTGATGAAACCAAAGAACTGATGCTGATTTCAGACGGTGGTACTTTGGTTCGTACTCGTGCTTCAGAAGTTGCACAAACAGGCCGTAACGCACAAGGTGTTCGTTTGATCCGTTTAGGTGAAGATGAAACACTAGTGGGTGTAGAGGCGATTGATGCAGTCGAAGAAGATGAAATAGAAACTGTAGAATCAGCAGTGGCTAATGAAAAGTTAGTTGATGAAGAAATGATTGTAGATGAAACTGAAAACGAATCAGATTTGAATGAATCTGAAGAAGAATAAGTGATGATCTAAATTAAAAGGACGCTAAGGCGTCCTTTTTCTATATGATTTGCTGCATAAATAATGGGAAAAGAATGATGAAGATGAAGTATGCGATTCTAGCATCGGTATTGGTTTTCAGTGGGTGCGATAAACTGGGACAGCAGGCCAATATTCCAGATCCTAGTCCACAGCAAGTACAGGCTGCTCAAGAGGCCTATGATGATTTACGTGCGCAAAACTTTGATCGATTAATGACGCATTTTGAGCCTGAGTTGCAGGCACGCTATCAAGGCAATCAAAAAGATATGCAAAAGTTTGCACGTGGTTTGCCTCAAGAAAATTATAAAACCAAAAAAATTGTCTCAAAAAAATTGCTGAATGAAAGCAATCAGCCAAGTAAATATACTGTGACCTATGAATATGCCTATGATAAAAACTTAGTACAGTATGACGTGAGTTTTGATAAACCGAATGGCAGCAGCAAAATTCGAGACATTAGCGTGTCAGTATTTGGTGAGAAAATTGAATAATCAAAAGCAGTATTAAATAAAAAAGGACGCCTTAGCGTCCTTTTTAATTGCATTAGTAATTACAAAGTATCATTCAGTTGTACATTGTAGTTCTTTTGCTTTTCAGTATCGAATTGGCCTTCCCATTTACTGATCACGAGTACAGCCAAGGCATTACCAACAACATTTAATGCAGTACGTGCCATATCTAAAATACGGTCAATACCTGCAATAAACGCCAGACCTTCAAGTGGAATACCAACGCTGCCTAAAGTCGCCAATAGCACCACGAAAGAAACACCAGGTACACCTGCAATACCTTTAGAGGTAATCATAAGAGTAAGCACGAGAATGATTTGCTGACCTAAGCTTAAGTCAATGCCATAGAGCTGAGCAATGAAAATCGCGGCGATACTTTGATACAGTGTTGAACCATCCAAATTGAATGAATAGCCAATTGGGATAACAAAACTGGTAATTGTTTTTGGCGCGCCATAAGCTTCCATTTTTTCCATAATACGTGGAAGTACGGTTTCTGAACTGGCAGTCGAGTAAGCTAAAATCAATTCATCTTTTAAGATTTTAATAATGGTCCAAATGCTGAATCCGCAAATTTTGGCAACAAATCCTAATACAATAAAAGTGAAGAAGAAAATAGCGGCATACACCAATACGGCAAGTTTGACCAATGGAAGTAACGAGCTAAAGCCAAAGTTTGCAACGGTCGCAGCGATCAAGCCGAATACACCTAAAGGTGCAAACTTCATGATCATGTGTGTAACTTTGAACATTGTCTCAGAAACACCATGCAATACCTGAATCAGCGGTTGTTTCGTTTCTTTAGACAAAGAACCTAAGCCAATACCAAACAATACCGAGAAGAAAATAATCGGCAGCATTTGACCGCTAGTTAATGCAGCAAAGAAGTTCGGTGGAATTAGCGACAAAATGGTTTGTACTAAACCATGAGAATGTTGGCTAACTTCATGACTGGTTTCTTGATATTTAGAAATATCGACTTGAGTTAGCGTCGACATATCAATACCAGCGCCTGGCTGGAATATATTTGCCGCAACCAAGCCAACAATAATGGCAATGGTTGTAATAATTTCAAAATATAAAATAGTTTTGAAACCTAGGCGACCAACATTGGTACCATGACTTGTATTCGCAATGCCGAGAATCAGCATTGAAACTACAAGTGGGATTACAATCATTTTGATGAGGCTAATGAATATTGAACCTAATGGGCTCAATAAATTAGTTACAAAGGCATCACGATATTCAGGAGAATAGTGCAGAAAAGAGCCTAGAAGTACACCTAAAATGAGTGCAATTACAATTTGCCATGCAAGGCTTATCTTAATTTTTTTCATACTCAGCTCAGAAAAAAAATTAGGGGCAAAAAATATCTGCAAGAACTCTTATGCTGCATCAAAATGCGATGGCACGAAAAAAAGAAGAATGCTGGCAGATGGAAGGTGGCTATTGTGAAGTTATTATGAAGAATGAGCGATCTTTTTTTAATTTATTATTATTGATTGATTGTTATTTAATCAATTTAATTTGGTAATACGATTAATTATAGAAAATAGATTAATTTGTAAAATAAAAGTGGTGAATATGTGGCTATTTAGGTCTGATACATAAGCGATAATGTGCCCAGCTTAAACAGATGCTTGCAAAAACACTCAGATAAATGAGCTTAGTAATGACCATTTGCGTAGGTACACCCATCTGATTCAATTGAATAAACATTTGAATACCTTGAGTAGATGGTAGAACTGAGCCTAAGTATTGCATCCATTGTGGCATAGCGGCATGTGGCCATGCTGTACCCGAAAGTAAAAATAGCGGAATGGAGGTGAAAACAATAAGATGACCAGCGCGTTCGGGAAGATCCAGATAAGAAGCCAAGACAAGACTCAGCCCAATCACACTGCTTATAAAAATTGGGACAGCAATCAGCATTCCCAAAAAATTTCCGCCACGTGGATAGTCATAGAACCAAAAGGTAAAACCAAATAAATAAAAGCAGCCTAAACAACCTATGCTTAGCGCAGCAGCAAATAATCCCCAAAACTCAGTTGTTTTGCTCCGCCAATTTGAGTTGCGATAACCTGCTATCAGCATACACAAGCCCAAGACAATAGTTTGATGAATAATTAATGGGGCAATCGCCGGAAAAATATAACTGCCATAGCCTGAAAGTGTATTAAATAATGGAATTTGATGAACAGAAAGGACGGGTGAAAAATGTGAAATCTGTCCAAACTTTTCTGCGCGTTCAGCGAGGGTATTTTCAATGGCTGTTGCCAATCCTAAACCAATTTGTTTAGTTCTTAAAAAATAGGCAGCACTCAAATATAACCCAACACCTCCGACTTCACCGCGATGAATACTATTAGACAAATTATTTGGTAATAGCAAAATACCATCTGCACGTTGTTGCTTTACCCACATCTCTGCTTCGGCAAAATTTCCTGTTACCGCACGAACCTGAATATTTGGACTGTTACTTGCTGCATTAATGATACTGGCAGTTAAAGTACTTTGTTCTTCATCTACAATAATGATGGGTAATGATTCAGCATGTTGTGCTTTGTATGCTGTTGGGTAGAAAAAACTATAAAAGAAGATAGAAAGCACCATCGTTGTGAGAATGGAACTATTCTTTGTAATATCTTTAAATGTTTTTACAAAGTAGAAAAGAAATGACTTTAATGTTTGTTTCATTCCTGCACCTCTACTCGACGTTTTTTTAATAACAGGAAAGAAGTTGTCCAATAGACGAGACAATAACAACCTAGAATTGCTAAAGGAATGAATGAAAGTTGTATCGGACTACCAACGACCCATTGTTCAGTTTGAAGTTTGGCATAAGGGGTGTACGGAATAATATTTGCCCAAAATTTGGTAAATGCAGGAGCATTATTTAAGGGGAGTGTCACACCTGCAAAACTTAAGGATGAACCGCCATATACAGCAATAAAGCCGAAAGTTTTGGCTAAATTATGGGTAGCTAATACTACAGTTGCACTAATTAAAGCATAGGCAAAATAAAATAAAAACTGAGCTAAAAGTAAGAGCCAGAGTTGACCAGCCACAAACCACCCTCGAATTTCTATAAGCCAGAACATCCACAACCATGTCCAAATACTGAAAATAAAAACATATACAAGAGCTTTACTGAGTAACGCTATCCATATTGTTGAAGATTTCAGCCAGTCTTTTGCAGACCCAAATTGAAATTCTTGACCTACGGAAAATGCCACACAACAACAGAGTAATAAATGTAGAACAGCAGGAATGACAAAAGGTTCTAAATAAAATTCGTAACTGAGACTCGGATTGTGGAGTGGCGAGATTTTCACATTAGGGGTAGGGATGTCTAAATAGGGAATATTATTTTCTAAATAATTTTGTCCCATGTAATTTGCCATGGCTTGCACAGTACTGCTGAGCATGGCTGAAGAAATGGTATTGCCGACGCTGAAGTAGCTTTGGTTAAATGCAAGAGCAATTTGAGCATCCTTGGCCTGAACCAGTCGTTGTTCAGCACCTTCTGGAATCAGTACGTAGCCCCATATTTTTGTTTCATTCAGTAGGCGTTCGGCTTCATTGGAATCGGGCGTTACTGTATAAATAGTTAAGCTTTGATTGCTGGATAAATATTTTTCGATGTTTCGACTCAGACTACTCTGATCTTGATCAATAATCGCAATGGGTAAATGTTCAGGTTTTCCCTGTGCAAACATGCAGCTAAATAGCACAATGACACATAAAGGCGCGAGTGTAACTAAACACAAGTCCCATTTGTGTGTGGCTAAATAGCGAAGTTCACGCCAGAGACCAGCCCACATCAGGATTTCTCTTTAACTTTAAACAGCACACTCATGCCGACTTTGAGATCAGGAATGGGCGTACTTGGTGTTAAATGGAGCTTGAAACTACGGATGTCGTAGCCTCCAGTTTGTCGCGTTGTTTTGATGGTGGCAAACTCACCCTCTGCATCAATGTTTTCAATTTTAAATTGTGCAGTTTTATTTAAAGCGGGTATAAATCCTTCCAAAGTTTTAGCTTGATAGACCTGAGCATACTGATCTTCTCGAACATTTAAGCTCACCCAGAGCTCATCGTCTAAAATAATACTCATGACAGGCACGCCAATCGCGACTAATTCTGAGACTTTGCCGTAGGTTTTGGAAATTGTACCGTTTACAGGTGAATATAATTTTGTTTCAGCATCTAGCGCATTGGCCTCTGCAACCGCAGCTTTAGCAATTTCAACCTGCGCATCGGCTGTGGATTTCTGTTCAGTTGTACTTCCTCGTTTTGCCCGAGCATATTGTTGATAGGCTGCTTCAGTCAACTGAGCAGCAGATTGGGCGGCAGCCTGCATTTCGTCACGGCGCTGACGTGAAATAACACCCTCCTGAAAAAGTTTTGCTCCACGTTGGTAGGTTGTCTGTGCCAACTCTTGTTGAGCTTTCACGGCTTGCCAGTTGGCAAATAGGGTATCAATATTCTCTTGTTGTGAGCCTCGATCAGCTGTCGATTGCAGTGCTAGTGCAGATTGCAAAGTAGCCAGTGCCTGCTGTTTTTTAGCATCAATCTCAGGACTATATAAGCGTACGAGAGGCTGATTTTTTTGAACTTTTTCCCCATCATGTACATAGAGTTCTTCAATTCGGCTTGGTATTTTGGTACTGATATGAATGGTTTCCGCTTCAACTCTTCCTTGTATTTCAACCATTTTGGGTTGGTAGCTTTTCCACAAACCAAATGCGATTAACCCAAGCAGTAAGATGGCTAGAATAATACCGAAGCTTTTCAGAAGCTTAGTTTTTGATGTTGGATCAGTCACTTTTTTAGAGACATCATTTAACTGTTCTGCTGAATTTTCTGTCTCAGTGTTATTTTCGGTCAGTTGCACTGATACATCCGTTTCAGATTTAGCTGTTTTTTCTTCTTCCAATGAGGAAGCATTAGGTTCTTGATCAGGTGTTGATTGATCTTGATTCATGTGGTTTCCCCATTAAAGTTAACGAATATATTGCGTATTTTTTTGATTTACATAGCTTTGAAACTCAGCTATAGAACCGTGGCTTTGTAATAAAGTGGCTAATGACATCACATATTTATAAGCATTCAGTGCCATCTCAGATTTAAGAGCCGTCATGGCATTTTGAGCATCAATGACTTGTGTGGCCGTACCCATATCTTCTTTGAAAGAAAGTGTTTGAATACGTAAATTTTCTTGTGCGGCTAACATGTTTTGTTGCAGTAAAACATGGCTTTGTTGTGCAGTTTCAAGCTCGCTATATGATTTATAAATCATGTTTTCGATTTCTTGCTTGGTACGCTCAGTGGTTAATTGTAAAGCGTATCTTTGTAATTCAGCAGCTTGTATATTTTTTTGTTTGTCGATGCCCGAAAATAAATTGTACTGAGCGGCAATACCAACAATCCAGTTTTGATGTTCATCTAAGCTGTATTCACCGAAGGCAAATACAGTCGGCTTTTTGGCTGCCGATTCCGCTTTTACTTTTACTCCAGCAAGTTCAGTATCCTTTTGCAATTTTTGAACCAGAGAGGATTGTTCAGGGTAACTTTTTAATAATTGATTAATCGAATGATTTTGGGTTGTATTGATAAAAAGAGGCGTGCTTAATTCTGTTATTTCACTGCTTTGGAGTAGATTATTCAACTGAAACAAGCTGGCTTGTAGGTTGGCTTGGGCATTTTGTGCTAAACGTTCAGCATTGTTTTTAGCAACTTCAAATTGCATCCGTTGCCCTTTGCTAATAAAGCCTTGCTGTTCTAATTTCAATGCATTTTGATAATGCGTTTGCATCGCTTGAGCATTAAAGCGGCTTGCCGCTAATAATTGTGTCTGTAATTGAGAGTTAAAATAAGCCTGAATAATTTCGAAACGTTGAAGGTCTTGTTGCTGTTTGTTATTGATAACGCTGCGCTCTGACTGAATTTGTGCCATTTGTTTGGCACTAGAGGTCAACCCGCCAGTATATAAAGGCATAAAAACAGAAACAGTAGGACGTACGACTTGATCATCCAAATTCACAGTCGCTTCATTGGGAATTAATCCAACGCCACGGTCAATGACTTGCCCAACACTATCTTTTAGCGTGTCTGTAATTCCGCTGGGTATGCCACTATTATTTTGCCATTGATCAATTTGATTATTCACGCCCTGAGTAAGCGTATTATCCAGATTGTTTTTTAAGGAGTTTAGTGGCACATCCACTTCATTATGGAAGGCATAAGCACGTACATTTAAATCTATACGCGGGAGTCCGAGCCCTTTCACTGCTTCGGCTTGCAGTTGAGCAGATTGTTGTAGAGCTTGCGCAGCTCGAGTGCTATAGGATTGAGTCAGTATGTTTTGTTCAGCCTCAATATAGCTGATTGATTTTGCATAACTTGGAGTATGAAATAGCATACTCGTACATAGGCAAATAAAACTAGGGAAAACGGGATTCATCCTAAGCGTTAATTTTCTTGGTTTTAATTGAAAACGCTGTGGCATTAATCAAACTCGCATTGTTGTTGTAATGAATTATACAGATCTTTATTTTATTGGTGTAAACGGGCGCGTTTACATTGTGAGTGTTGCAGATGCTAGACTCATTTTCCAGTAAATAGATAATACGATAAATTTAAACTTTTTAAAAAATTACATAGATAAAAATAGCAATGACAGCGTACGTTTTCAATTTACATTTACTTGTATCAATGCAATCAGACCAGATCTATATTCATTAAATCTTAGATTTATTTTATCAGAACAATGGTTTTGCTTGATCCAACTCGAACCAGAGTTTTGCACCGTTCATGTTTCTTATGGTTACTTACTCATCTCGCTTCCGAATATTGTAGTAAGACATAAATCTCAAAATATCATGATTTACACCATATTTTAACTGGCTATCTTATTTGTAGAATGGATGAGAGTAAGGTCAGTCCTTGTGAGTTGGTGCTGGTTTCTATGTTGAATCATCCCATACTTAGCTTAATGAATTTAATACTGCTTTCAACGGTTTTTTTAAGCTACGACAAATGTAGTGGGTATTTTAGTTTGAGGTGACTAGCCAAAATTTGTATGCTCAATCTACATGTCACAGGATTAATATACATGATGAAAAATTATTGAAAGATTTAAAAGAACAACATTTTACTTGGCCTAAAAAGAAAAAAATTCATGTTTAGCGTTATGTTGAATTGGGCTGTTATTTAATAGCTACGATGTTGATTCATGCTATGGTGATGATTTCAGCATTAATTGTACGTATAGTCAGCTACTTAGTGACTGTTAAATCATTTAATAAAGCTATTCCACCTAAAAAAGAATCGATCTTTATTGAAGTTTTGACTTTAAATACCCGATAGCATTGAAATATTTTCAGGATAATTTACTGCAAGCCTGAGCAAGATATGATTAAATGCCATCATTTTATTGTGTTTCACCTCTGAAAGGAAAAATCATGCGCGCGTACAATTTCTGTGCTGGTCCTGCTGCATTACCTACTGCCGTTTTAGAAAAAGCTCAACAAGAGTTGTTGGATTGGCATGGCAAAGGGCTGTCCATTATGGAAATGAGCCACCGTAGCAAAGACTATGTTGCAGTTGCAGAAAAGGCCGAAGCTGACTTACGTAAGCTCATGAACATTCCTGAAAATTACAAAGTGTTATTTTTACAGGGTGGGGCATCACTACAATTCTCTGCAATTCCATTAAACCTGTTGGGTAAAAACAACAAAGCGGACTATATCCATACGGGTATTTGGTCTGAAAAAGCGTTGCAAGAAGCGCAGCGTTATGGCGATATTCATGTTGTAGAAGCTGGAACAAAAATTGACGGCAAACTCGCGATTACGCCACAAAGTCAATGGAATTTATCGGATGATGCTGCGTATGTGCATTATGCAGATAATGAAACAATTGGTGGTCTACAGTTCGCTGGCATTCCAGAAACAGATAAGCCATTGGTCTCTGATTTTTCATCAAGCATATTGTCTGCGCCTTTAGATGTGTCTAAATTTGGGTTGATTTATGCAGGTGCGCAAAAGAATATTGGTCCAGCAGGCTTAACATTGGTCATTATTCGTGAAGATTTACTGGATCAAGCGAAACCAGAAATTCCAAGTTTGTTGAAATATTCTGCTCAAGCTAAAAATGATTCGATGGTGAATACACCATCAACATATGCATGGTATTTGTCAGGTTTAGTATTTGAATGGTTACTTGAAAATGGCGGTGTAGATGCCATGCATCAAGTGAATCTGCAAAAAGCACAATTGCTTTATGGCTATATTGATTCTAGCGACTTCTATGCAAATCCAATTGCAGAAGCAAACCGTTCAATTATGAACGTACCATTTACTTTGGCGAATCCAGATTTAGAAAAATTATTCCTGAAAGAAGCTGAAGAAAATCACTTGTTGAATTTGGCAGGTCACCGTTCTGTAGGTGGTATGCGTGCAAGTATTTATAACGCCGTTCCTTTAGAAGGGGTACAAGCGTTGGTTAACTTTATGGATGACTTTGCAAAACGTAATGGTTAATCCTAATATGCAAAAACCCATCTGAATAAGATGGGTTTTTTTATTTTAAGCGTAAAATTAAAGAATAAACTGGTGCAGAATATAAGCCGATGACATCATGCCAAAAATAAAAAAAATGCATGACATCACATCAAGAGGGTAGCGTTGTTCAAGTTGAGTTTCAACGCGCTGTAAATTTTCTTCTTGTACGATTTTCATAGATATTTCGTTCCGATCTATATTATCGTTAAATCCTATTGCTTGTTCATATTATAGACATAAAAAATTGATTAAATAAAGTACTAATTTGCATTAATTTGAAAATCGTGCATATTTTAATTTAAATAACTTCTCTATATTCAATAAATCTAACTTTTACTCAGTATTATTATAACTAAATGTTTTTATTTGTTTTTTATTTTAAGAGGAATACAGCAGTAAATAAATTTAAAATTGTGGATAAGTGTGCATTATTTGAATTTAAAAAGAATCTTAAAATAAAAAATTGTGGATAAAATATAAGCAGTGATATGTGGCTGACTTTTTTTAATGGGAGTTAAATAAAAAAAGCGAAATACAAATCATGGATTCGATATGATCTGTATTCCGCTTTTTAAGATGCTATCTTGATGAAAAAATTAATTTTTTGAGTGAATACTCACTTGAACCCAAATATTGCCACGAATGTATTGACCAATATTAAAATGTCTATATTGATCATCTTTGGTCGCAATACGAATGAGGGTAGCTTCTTGATTTTCATCATGAATAAGCGTTACATCGTAGAGCGTATATTCTTGCCCCATAAATTCTAGGCTAGTTTTGCCTACAATATTTCCTTGGAACCAAGCCTCATCTTCTTGTCCCATTTTTTCGCCATACAAATAGGCCACCATTTTGGAGAAGTCGACAGTGACGGGCGCTTTATCATCATCAGATTTAGGCTCCCATGCATCTATTTGCTCTTGTAGATTGGCGGGTGCAATACCATCATTTGCAGCCAGAATATCATTCAAGGCACGGTGATGTTTAATTGAAGCTGGATCATCTACTACCAGTTGTTCATGTTCAGAAACTGCTTCTAATTCATAGGCCCATGCATTTAATTGAACCAAATAGGTTTGATCTTTTTGGTATTGATCATGATTCACACTGTAGAGACTATCAAATGCATAAACAATGCTATTGTCGCCTAAATTTAAACGCAGTACTGCCTGAGTATTAGATTTACAGCTAATAATCCGCTCAATTGAGGCTTTGACTTTATACGGGCTTTCAAAACTTGGAAAAGCGGTCTTCACCGCTTTAGGCTTATTGTTTTCAACAGCAATCACTTGGCAAAGTTGTACTTTTTCCTTGCTAGGACCTTGAATCAACCATACAGATGCATCCATATCACATTCTTCACGGCAAAGTCCCATTGGCATGATGGGTTCATCAAGCGCCAGACCTAACCATTTGGGAACTTCAGTGGCTGGATTCTCTGTCAGCAGATTCCAATGCTCAATATGACTGCCGAAGTTTTGATCTTCAATGCTGATCATTTCTGGTCTGTTTTGATTTTTCATAAGCACAATTTTGAATGTTCAGTGGCTTTAATCTATTAATCGAGGGTGATTTGGAGATTTCAAGTCTATCTGGATGAAAATAAGGGTAAAAATACAAACTAAGTGATGAATCTGGACTGAGAAAGGAAAGCATGTTGTATATTTGTGAGCATCCCAATTTTAAGTTAACGCGTTTTTCATCTTGCCTTTTATTAATATTATACTTTTCAAGTATATTTAAAATGAACAGCAGAGTAATGCAGAGCTTTTTGTTACACTGAGTGAAATTTTTAATATCGTAGATGCCTGTGTTAGCTTTTAAACTCTGGGTTGATGCTGATGCATTGCCAAAAATTTTACGTGAAGTGATTTTACGTGCTTCAGATCGTTATCAGTTAGAGGTAACTTTTGTTGCCAACCAAAACGTGGGGATTACGCCTTCCGTGCGTATTAACTCCATACAAGTGATGAGTGGCGCAGACGCAGCCGACCAAGAAATTGTATCGCGTATGCAAGCCAATGACATTGTAGTGACACAAGATATTCCTTTGGCGGCTCAAGTGATTGAGAAAGGGGGGATTGCCATTCATCCCCGTGGTGAAATTTATACCACTGCCAATGTAAAAGCACGTCTACATTTACGTGATTTTATGGATACCTTGCGCGGAGCAGGTGTACAAACTGGTGGTCCACCGCCAATTTCAGAACGTGATAAGCGCGAATTTTCGAGTAGTCTTGATCAAACGATTCAAAAGCAAAAGCGCAAAACTAGCGTTTAAATGGAATTGACTATGCCATCCAAAGCCAATTTGATGTTCACCTATGCCTTATTGGTGTTCATTTGGGCAACCACACCATTAGCCATTGTATGGAGTGTTTCAGACATCCATTTAATGTGGGCACTGGTCTTGCGATTTTTCATCGCATTACCTTTGGCTTTGGGACTTGTTTATGTATTGAAAGTACATTTGCCATTTGACCGAATTAGTTTGCAAAGTTATCTGGCAGGCGCTGCCAGTTTTATTGGCTCGCAAATTTTTACCTATATGGCGACCCGTTATTTATCCTCAGGGATGATTGCTTTGATGTTCGGTTTAGCCCCGATTATGGCAGGACTAATAGGTCGTTTTGCATTTCAGCAACATTTACATCGACTGCAATGGTTGGGCATGACGATTTCAGTATCAGGTTTAGCGATTATTTGCTTTACGGGTAGTCAGCAACATGTGCATCCAATCGGCATCCTGCTGATGTTGCTTAGCGTATTTATTTATGCTTTATCAATGTTTTGGGTCAAAAAAGTCAATGCACCTATCAATCCTATTGCGCAAGCAACAGGTTCAATTTTAGTGTCGAGCATTGTGGCGGCTTGTTTAATTCCTTTTATTTGGCAGTATGCACCTACTCATATACCACAAGTAAAATCGATATTGGCATTGTTGTATACCGTAATCATGGCATCTCTGATTGCGATGTTCTGTTATTTTAAATTGGTACAAAACTTACAGCCGACCACCATTTCATTAACCACAGTCATGACACCAATTCTAGCAATGTTGATTGGTGCCTTGTTGAATCAGGAAATGTTGTCGGTAATGGTTTTTGTGGGTGCGGGCATTTTATTATTGGGTTTATTTATCTATTTTTATCGAGATTTAAAAGCGAGCAGAGAGCTCGCTCTTAAACTCAAGCGATCCAAATAATCTGCGAGTTTAATCTTTGGATTGTTCCAAGTCGACGCATTCAGCCAATTTGACCCGATCTTGTGGGTGTAATGTAATAAAATAGGCGCCTGTGCGGAATTTTCCTTTACCTTCGTCTCGGCTGTAAACAACCTGAGCCGTCGCAGCAATGTGAAAGAAGTTTTCAGGATGACTCAAAGTGACATGAATGTAAGTGCCTTCCTGAATTTCACGGTCACTGTGAAAACTAAATCCACTCTCAGAAAAATTGACATGTTCAGGCACAGGTAACATGGATTGTACAATTGCGTCGTATAAAGAGCCTGTAATGAGGTTTAATTTTTGATTGAATAAGGATAATATTCGAGCAATTTGTTGATCTTTTTCAGTTAATTGTTCTAATTCGTAGTTTAATGCCAGATCAAATTGATCTAATTCTGCGAGTAGTAGAAAATAGCGGGGCAAGACAAAATTTGGATCGTAAGGATCATTAAGAGCAACATCATCAGAAATAATCTGATAATTAATTCGCAAGGCAGCATCGATACGTGACATAACTCTACGTTCCGCTGAGGCGCTTTGATGCTGTAAATTTTCCATAATGTATTACCTCGGACTAGATGGTATGTTTAAACCAATCTCGCTGTACATCGGGTTAAGATATACTCGCGCACGGCGTAGCAACCACTTTATTTCTTTTATTGCTCTGGTTTCAATGATCGGTCTCACATTAGGTGTGGCTGTGCTCATTACAGTTTTATCTGTGATGAATGGGTTTGACCGAGAATTAAAAAACCGTGTACTAGGCATGATACCTCAGGCCACTGTTTCATCAACACAAATTTTAACAGATTGGCCTGAACTTGCAAAAAAAGTTGAACAGCATGAGCATGTTAAAGGTGTTGCGCCATTTACTCAATTACAAGGCATGATAACTGCACATGGTCAGGTCTCTGGTCTTATGGTGACAGGTATTGAGCCAGAATACGAGAGAAAAGTCTCGATTATTCAAGATCACATGGTCGAAGGTAATATTGATCAATTGAAAAAAGGCGAATTTGGCATTGTTTTAGGCAAGCAATTAACCGATGCGTTGGGCTTGGGTTTGAACGATAGTGTTACGTTGGTCTTGCCAGAAGCAACGCCGTCACCTGCGGGTGTGGTGCCACGCTTCAAGCGTTTTAAAATTGTTGGCATATTTAGCATTGGAGCGGAAGTAGACTCCATGATGGGCTATATTGCCCTGAATGATGCATCAACGTTGCTTCGTTTGCCTGATGGTGCACAAGGAATACGCTTAAAGTTGGATGATATTTTTGTTGCACCACAAGTAAGTAATGAAATTGTACGCGAATTGCCAGGCAATTATTACGCTTCAGACTGGACTTATACCCACGGTAATTTGTTCAGTGCCATTCAAATGGAAAAGGCGATGGTCAGTCTGCTGTTGTTCCTGATTGTATTGGTTGCGGCATTTAATATTGTCTCGTCGCTGGTGATGGTAGTCACTGATAAAAAGGCAGATATTGCGATTTTAAGAACTCTAGGTGCTTCACCTGCGACCATTACCAAAATTTTTATGGTACAAGGTACAGTCATTGGCGTTATTGGTACTGTAGCCGGTGCGATTTTAGGCATTATTTTCGCAACTGGGATTAGTGGTTTTATTGACTGGGTGAATACAGCACTAGGTTTACATTTATTTGATGCCTATTTTATTAATTACTTACCTTCTTATTTAAGATGGCAAGATGTAGTGATTATTGTCAGCCTATCTTTAATTTTAAGTTTCTTGGCGACCATTTACCCTGCATTACGTGCTGCTAAAATTCAACCTGCGGAGGCTTTGCGTTATGAGTAACGTGGTATTAGAAGCCAAAAATGTGGTTAAACATTTTACGGATGGCAAATCAACGGTTGAAGTGATTAAAGGTCTATCTTTAAAAGTCCATGCTGGTGAGTTTGTTTCGATTGTAGGTTCAAGTGGTTCTGGTAAAAGCACTTTGCTACATGTGTTGGGTGGATTAGATCGTCCTACAGAAGGGCAAGTCTGGCTTAATGGTCAGCGTTTTGACCATATGGGAGAAGCTGAACGAGGCTATTTGCGTAACCAGCATCTCGGTTTTGTGTATCAATTCCATCATTTATTACCTGAATTTTCTGCTTTAGAAAATGTTGCGATGCCGCTAATGTTACGTGAAGGGACGAACTATAAAGACGTCAAAGCACAGGCCGAATATTTATTAAATCGTGTTGGGCTATCGCATCGTTTAACGCATAAGCCTGGTGAATTATCAGGTGGTGAACGTCAGCGTGTTGCACTTGCACGTGCCTTGGTAGCAAAACCAGCACTAATGATGGCGGATGAACCTACAGGCAATTTAGATCGGAAAACTGCGGTTAAAATTTTCGAATTACTCAGCGATTTACGTCAAGAATTTAATATGGCAATGTTAATTGTCACGCATGATGAGCAATTGGCACAAACGGCAGATTCTATATTGCATATGCAAGATGGTCTTTGGGCTGAACCGTAATAAAATTTAAATTCTTATCTTGTACTTGAAGCCCACCTTGGTGGGCTTTATGATGTGCGGCACGCATAAAAACAATATGAAAAATAATGATGTATTACATATTAGTCGCTTGGATTTTAGGTATCACGGGTATGGGAAAGGTTTGGGCACTGACAGGTCAAACTTGTGCTCTATTGGCAATAGTATGTTTGATTTTTCAATGTGTTCTCTTTAAATTCCCACAACTCAATTTGCCATCGATTCGATTAATAAGGCTAAGTTTATTGTGTTTGCTGAGTTTTAATTTGGCTTACGTATACGCAGACAGTTCTTTAACACAACGTCTCTCTTTACGTGAATTGACCGCGAAACCTGCTGAAGTGATTGTGCATGTAAAATCATTGAATCAACTTCAATCCAATCATGTTCAACAACAGATTGTTGTACTGAATAATCAAAAGCAACCTGTAAAATGGTTAGCTTATATCCATCCATCATCGGACACTTCGCTCGAATTGGGTCAATACTACCGATTGTATGGAGAGGTGTTACCAGCCCATAGTTATGCAATTGAAGGCGCATTTGATCAAGAAAAATGGTTTTTGCAGCAAAACATCATGGCTGCATTTCGAGTAAAAAAAGCAGAAAAGCTGACTGAACAACAACTTTATGCTATGGGGTTCATGTCCTATTTAAGACAGCAGAACAGTATAGTTGCTGAAATACAGTTGGCCATTGAGCAACAAAGATTAAAGTTGCGAAATACATTACAACAGCAATCCTTGCATCACTCAGGTTTACTTTTGGCGTTGTTAACAGGTGACCAAAGTTTATTGAACCCCGAAGTTGAAGCATTATTTAAACGTATGGGACTCAGTCATCTATTGGCAATTTCTGGTCCCCATGTTTTGATCTTTGCCGTAATGTTGTGTTGGATGATTCATCGGTTAATTATCCGTTTTACACCCAGTTGGTATTTACGTTATCCCAAACCTTATTTATTGGTGATTCCATTTTGTATGGGAGTATTGCTCTATACGGCTTTTGTGGGGTTTGAAATTCCTGCATTAAGGACACTGTTAACCAGTTGTATTGTTGCTGTGCTGATTTTATTGAGATTCAAATTACAAGCCCTGCAAGTACTCCTCCTCAGTGCTGCAATTCTACTATTTTTAGATCCCTTTAGTATTCTGTCCGCTGCCTTTTGGTTGTCTTATTGCGCCTGTTTAGTGTTGCTACGAATTTATCAAACCATACAGCAGCAACCTGAGCAGTTGATGCTAACGCGTTATGCACAACTTAAGTTATACATTGCTATTTTATTTGAATCACAATGGAAAATATTTTTAGCGTTATTACCCTTGATGTTGGTTTTCTTTCAACAAGTGGTCTGGATTGCACCATTCAGTAATATGCTGGCATTACCATGGTTAAGTCTGCTTGTTGTTCCATTAAGCATTATTGCGACCCTGTGTTTGTGGGTTATTCCTCCATTAGGAACTCTGTTATTTAAATTGAATGATCTAGGTGTGTCTTTTTTACTTTCAATTTTAAATACTGGTGATCAGATATTCGGTTCAACGGTACAAAATATTGCCATGAGCTGGACAGTGATGTTTGGGCTGATTTTGGGTTTGATTATTCTGTTTTTACCTCGGGGTATTGTGCCAAAAAGTTGGAGCGTTGTCTGCTTTTTACCGATTTTTATACTGGATGAATCAAAACATGCGTTTGAATTACAAATTTTAGATGTTGGGCAGGGGCAAGCTATTTTTTTACAAAACCACAATCAGCAGATGATGATTGATATGGGTGGTCATTATGATGAACAAAAATTTAGTGTAGGACAGCAACTCATTCGTCCTTTTTTAAATAGTAGGGGAATATCTAATTTAGATCAGTTGGTATTGACTCACTTAGACCAAGATCATAGCGGCGCATACTTTTCTTTACGTTCAACTTTGCCTATTCAAACAATTTACAGTAATGAGCAGGTTCGCGTAATGCCTGAGTCTCAATTCAATTATTGTCATTCAGGACAGGTATGGCAATTAAAGGGTGTCAAAATACAGGTATTATCACCAAAAGAGCAGCAATTAACTGAAGTTACTCATAATCAAAATGAGCTTTCTTGTGTGCTCTATGTTCAAGTGCAAAATGCCCAACCGTATGCCAACTTTTTACTTATGGGAGATGCGGGGTGGGAAGCAGAATATCAGATTTTAAAGGACTATCCAGATTTAAAAGTGGATGTTCTGGTATTGGGGCATCATGGTAGTAAAAACAGTTCGGCTTATGATTTTTTAAAACAATTAAAACCCAAAATTGCGATTGCCTCTGCGGGAATTAATAACCGTTATGGTCATCCAAGTAAGCTGACTCTACAGCGTTTAAATGAACTTAAGATTCCGCTTTACAGCACAATTGACAAGGGGAGTATTCAATTTATACAGGCACAGGATCAAACGATACAATTAAATTTTTATCGTGATCAGCAGCGTTGGCTTAATCGCTAGTCTGCTGTTGTCTAATTTTCATGACCAATGATATGGCTTGTTCATGAGGTAAGTTATAGAGATTGCGTAACGCTGGATTGGCTTTAAAACGCTTATAGCTCCAATGATAATGTTCTGGGAAACGTTGAATCAGTTTTTCAATTTCATGATGAATAACTTCTGTACCATCATTGGCACTGCCATGATAAATTTCATCAGAGATTGGCTCTATATGCATGTCAAAGCCATGCGCATCATTACGAATTGCATATAGCAATAATGCTTTAGCTTTAGTTTTTTGAATCAGCTTGGCACTTAAATTACTCGACTCTAATGGTAAACCAAACATAGGAACCAACTCTCCGCCAACATTGGGAGTGTGGTCGGGCAAAATAACGGTCGTTCCACCTTGTTTTAATGCTTTAAAAATTTGTCGTACACCCGTTTCATCGGTCGGAACCAGATTCGCTTGTTCGCGGCTGCGTGCACTTCGTACGAAATTATCCGCTGCTGGATTTTTTACAGGTTTATATAGAATCGTCATTTCAGTAAATTGGGCGACCCAAGCATTCATCACTTCCCAAGTGCCAAAATGTGGAACAATCAATACCACCCCTTTTTTCTCAGCCAGCGCATCGTGTAAATACTGTTCACCAGTAATTGAATGAATACGTGAGATGTTTTTCTGATTTTCTGAGCCCCAAATACTAAAGAATTCAAAATAGGATATGAGTTCATTTCGAATGGCGTGTTGGGTAATCAATTCACGTTGCTGGTCAGTCAGTTCAGGTAAAGCAATTTCAAGATTGAGACGAATTGTTTGTGATGTTTTAGAAATTTTTAATACGTTCACTAAACTCGCGAGTGAACGGGCAATCATGCGAGAAATTTGAATAGGTTGTCGACTTACAAATTGGAGTACGCGATCAGTCATTGTTTTTGAAGTTTTGTCAGTCATTGCCTAAAAAATATGAGGATAAGAAATATAAAACAGTAATTATTATAGGCGAAAATACAGGGTTTAAATAGTTTATTGCGTTTGCATGTATATAATGGGGGTAATTTTATTCATTATTGGATCATATTAAATGTCCGATTGGCCACCTAAACCACAAAACGAAAGTCATATTACACAACAAAATTTAGAAAAGCAGTCAGGAAAAGAATGGCAAATTCTTGAGAAAGCCGTATTGGCTTCCGTGGAAGAGCAACGTCGCGCACGTCGTTGGAGCATATTCTTTAAGTTGCTGACTTTTGCTTATCTTCTCTTCATCTTGGTAATTTTGGGTAAAAGCTGTAGCACTGCTCCTACAGATGTCAGTTCGACTACAGGATCACATATCGCAGTAGTTGATATTATTGGCACAATTGCCGCAGATAAACAAAGTGTGAATAGTGAAGACACCATCAAATCTTTGAAGAAAGCATTCGAGAATAACAATAGTAAAGCTGTTGTCTTAAATATCAATTCACCTGGTGGCTCTCCAGTCCAGTCAGATGAAATTTGGCAAGAAATTCAATATCTCAAACAACAGCATAAAGATAAAAAACTGTATGCTCTTATTGGTGATACTGGTGCATCAGGTGCTTATTATATTGCTTCTGCGGCAGATGAAATTATTGTCAACCCATCGAGTTTAGTCGGTTCTATTGGGGTAATTATGCCGAATTATGGTGTGAATGGGTTGATGCAAAAGTTGGGTGTAGAAGACCGCACAATGACTTCAGGTGAAAACAAAGCAATTTTATCAATGACTCAACCGGTTGATGCTGCGCAGAAGGCACATGTACAAGCCGTATTAGATAATGTACATGATCACTTCATTGACGCGGTTAAGAAAGGTCGTGGCGCCAAATTGAAATCGCAAGACCCTGCCATTTTCTCTGGACTATTTTGGACAGGTGAGCAAGCAGTAAAACTTGGGATTGCTGACCGTACAGGTAGTCTAAATAGCTTGAAACGTGAACTGAAAATCGATAAAACAGTGGACTATACCGTTCAATATAATCCATTGGATTCTGTTCTGGGGCGTATGGGAAGTTCAATCGGACAAGGTTTTGCAACTTCACTCTCAGAGCAAGTTCAAGCTGAGCAAACGACAAAATTACAATGAAACCACTGATCCACTTTGCGCATGCCAATGGTGTGCCATCCAAAGTTTATGAAAAGCTTTTTCATTTACTTAGAGATGATTACGATATTGTCTATGTTCCACTCATCGGAACTGACCAGCGTTACCCTGTGACCAATCATTGGCCGCACTTGGTGGATCAGCTAACCGACAGTATTGTACGTCAGGCCCATGGGCGTCCAGTCATTGGATTGGGGCACTCTTTAGGTTCTGTCTTGACCATGATGACAGCATATAAGCGACCTGAATTATTTCAGCAAGTGATTATGCTGGATCCACCACTGATTATGGGTAAAGCCTCTTTACTGTTCCACACGGCGAAGTTATTTCAACCGAAACTGGTGGATCGTATGACGCCAGCAGGTCTGAGTAATCGCCGCCGTGATCATTGGGAGTCTCGTGAACAGGCAGGTGAAATGTTACGACCGAAAAGCCTATATCAAAAATTTGATGATGAGTGCTTTCGGGCTTATTTAGATTATGCCTTAACCGAAGATGCTGAGCGCGGTGGTGTAACCTTGACCATTCCTAAAGCTGCTGAAGTTGCAATATTTCGTAATACACCATCTTGGTGGTGGTTACCTATGCCGAAACCTAAAGTTCCGATGCATTTGGTGGTCGGGGATCAAAGTGAGTTTCTAAAACACGGTTTTCCGCAAGTTGCCAAGAAAAAAGTGGGTATTCCATTTAGTGTGGTTGCAGGCGGGCATATGTTCCCTCTGGAACGCCCTGAAGCGACGGTAGAATTGATTAAGCAGTTGATTCAGCAATAACAGAAAATAAAAAATGCATCCGAGGATGCATTTTTTATTCGAATATTATTCTTTACAGTTTACAAAATTGAATGGGTTCATTCAAAACTTGATTGCGATACATCACGGTATTGGTGTTGTGATATTGCAAGGCACCTGTGCAGATCCATTCTACAACTTGAGGATAGATCAAGTGTTCGAGTTCATGCACGCGCTGTGCAAGTTGTTCGACATCATCATGACGTGCAACTTTCAATACACCTTGTGCCAAAGATTGTCCTGCATCTAACTCTGCGGTGACATAGTGCACGGTACAACCATGATACATATCACCTGTATTTAGCACGCGTTGGTGGGTATGCATACCTTTATAGTGTGGCAAAAGAGAAGGGTGAATATTGAGCATTTTCCCTTCCCATGCATGGACAAACTTAGCACTTAAGATGCGCATGAAACCTGCCAATACCACTAAATCAACATTCCAATCTAATAACTGTTGATGCATTACATCATCAAATGTTTCTCGAGTTGGATATTGTTTGTGCTCAATGACAGCAGTCTGGATGCCTGCTTGTTGAGCACGTTTTAGCGCGTACGCTTCAGGCTTATTGCAAATTACACCTACAATTTGCCCTGATAGACGGGCATCTATCAGCGCTTGTAAGTTACTGCCACTTCCTGAAACAAGGACAGCAATTTTCATTATGCAAAGATTACGCGGACTTTCTCGTCAGCACCTTCAACAGATTCTGCGTTGTCTACGATGTGACCCATAGCCCAAGCTTTTTCACCTTGTTCAGTTAAAAGCGCAATGGTTTTATCTGCATCATTTGCATCAACAGCAATAACCATACCTACGCCACAGTTGAAAGTACGGTACATCTCGAATTGTTCAACACCACCTTCTTTTTGAAGAAGTTTGAACAATTCTGGCCATTCCCAAGAAGATTCATTAATAATTGCTTGAGCACCATTTGGTAACACACGAGGTAAATTACCAGGTAAACCGCCACCAGTGATGTGTGCCATTGCATGAACATCAACTTGTTTGCAAAGTTCAAGAATTGGTTTGACATAAATACGCGTTGGTTCCATTGCTGTATCAGCAAGTGGGCGACCATCTACAATTTGAGTAAGATCGACATTTTTCACGTCTAAAATTTTGCGAAGCAGAGAGTAGCCATTTGAATGTGCACCGCTTGATGCAACACCAATTAAGATATCACCCGCTTTAACTTTAGAGCCATCAATGATTTTGCTTTGCTCAACGACGCCTACACAGAAACCTGCAAGGTCATAATCTTCGCCTTCATACATGCCTGGCATTTCAGCAGTTTCACCGCCTACCAATGCGCAGCCCGCAAGCTCACAGCCTTTACCAATACCTGTAACGACATCAGCAGCGACATCAACATTTAAATGACCTGTTGCATAGTAGTCAAGGAAGAATAATGGTTCTGCCCCACACACTAAAAGATCGTTTACGCACATTGCAACTAAGTCTTGACCAATTGTGTCATGACGGTTTAAGTTCAATGCTAAACGTAATTTAGTACCCACACCATCTGTGCCAGATACTAGAACAGGCTCTTCATAGCCTTTAGGAATTTTACATAGTGCGCCAAAGCCACCTAATCCGCCCATCACTTCAGGGCGAGTTGTACGCTTAGCGACAGATTTGATTCGATCGACAAGTGCGTCGCCCGCTTCAATATCGACACCTGCATCTTTATAGCTTAAACCAGTGTTTGGGGTAGAAGTTGAGTTGCTCATAGTGAAGTCTCCGCATTTGCGCGGGGATTATAACCTGAATAAACGAAACTCTTATGTTATTTATGCTCTAAAATGCTATCTTTAATTAAATATTTTACTTTTTATAACGATTAAATCGAAAAAGGCGGGTTTATATGGTCGACCGAACCTTGCGGCGCATTTTTATTCTTACAGGTATTGTACTTATTTTGTGGGTACTCTATTTATTAAAGCCTGTTGTATTGCCTTTTATTGTCGCCTTTTTAGTCGCTTATTTGTTTAATCCATTAGTTCAAAAGTTCCATCAGATTGGATTGCCACGTTGGCTAGCGATTAGCATCGTATTTATTGGAATTGGTGTAGTCTTAACCTTAGCGATTTCTTATTTGGTGCCTTTAATTTGGCAGCAGCTAATGTATGCCAAAAGCAGTATTCCAGCAGGGATTCATTGGCTGAATGATACCTTCTTACCTTGGTTGTCGCGTACTTTTAATTTAGTACAGATGGAAATTGATAAGCATCAACTGTCTACGGCAGTGATGGATTATATCCAGACCAATTATAGTGCAGACAGTTTACAGACAATGGCACTGAAAATTGCCCAGTCTGGATTAAGCTTCATTCAAATCGGTGGGACAGTAGTTCTTATCCCAATTATTGCTTTTTATTTCTTGTTAGATTGGGATCGTATGCTCGATAGTATGCGGCGCCTCATTCCACGTCCTTACGAACAATCGACCTTAAAAATTGTGGGTGAATGCCATAGCGTACTCGGTGCATTTGTGAAAGGGCAATTTTTGGTGATGTTGTTGCTCGGCATTGTGTATGCAGTTGGTTTGCAATTAATTGGCCTTGAAGTCGGACTGATTATTGGTATGGTTGCAGGCTTGGCCAGTATTATTCCTTATTTAGGTTTTGCGGTCGGGATTATTGCTGCGGTCATTGCATCACTCTTCCAATTTGGATTGGACTGGATGCATTTGGCTTTGGTTGTTGTGGTTTTTATGATTGGTCAAGCTGTAGAAGGTTATATTCTTCAACCTTTTTTGTTAGGCGATAAAATTGGATTATCACCCGTCGCTGTGGTTTTTGCTGTATTGGCAGGTGCACAATTGGCAGGATTTTTAGGGATGTTAATTGCTTTGCCTGTAGCTGCGGTGATTGTGGTGCTGCTTAAACATGCACGAGAATGGTATGAGAAGAGCCAGTTGTACGGTACACGAACAATCTTCACTTCCAATGCAGAAGCTGATTCTATTAGTATAGAAACGTCACAACTGGAAGTGGATATTGAAATTAAAGATCAAATTGCGAAAGATCAGCAAGTAGCTGAAAAATCAAGTAACATCGAACCTAAACCATAAAGCGTATAAGGCTTAAACATAAATATGCGTCAACTGCAATTAGATATTGAACCTCAACTTGATGCCCGAATCAGTGATTTTTCTGGTCCGGGATGGGGGCATGTGATTGATGCAATTCGCCAGTTACATGCAGGTTTGATGAATCGCTTTTATGTTTATGGTGGTGCGGGTACAGGTAAAAGCCATTTACTTTCTGCGATTTGTGATTCTTATTTGGATGTGGGTAAATCGGCGATTAAAGTTTCGTTATTAGAGCTACTGGATGCGCCTACAGAAGCAATTACTTCTTTAGAACGCTATGATTTGGTGGCACTTGATGATATCGAAGCGATTTGTGGTGTCCCGCATTGGCAAAAAGCAGTATTTCACCTGATCAATTATAATAATGAAGTTGGCGGACAACTGGTTTTTTCCTCTCGCTTTGCACCAATTGAATTGAAATTAGAATTACCAGATTTGCAGTCCAGATTAACCCAAGCGGTCAGTGTCAAAGTTCCGACTGGCAGTTTATATGCAGATCGACAAATTTTAGTCAGTTCAGTGCTGGCTCGACGTGGCATTCATATTGATCAGCAAATTATTGATTATCTTCTGTTACATGGCCCACAGCAGGCTTCGATACTTTTACAAACTTTAGAGCAGTTAATTCAATTGCTTAAAGGCGAAAAGACTAAACTCAGTCATGCCACTTTAAGACAGATTTATGCCTTAATTGATGAATATCAGTAATAGATAAAAGCGCTTGAGTAATTTAAATAGCTATGAGAAAGTACTGATAAATTCGCATCGCAGGGATTTGCGAGCATAGAAAAATAATAGAAATGTAACTTAAGGAGAACATGATGCTGCAAATCAGCATGAAGCCTCAGTATGTCCAAACCCATTCAAATCTTATCTTAGCTCAGAAAATATGCAGTGCAATCGTGCTGTAGTTGCCTTAATGCCCAAAGAATTTGGCAATTTAGTCAATTTTATTTGTATTGGCATCTTTTAGGCTGTACAGCAAAAGGACTGCAATCAGATTGCATTAAATTGTTTAGAAGATGCAATCTAGAAAAACAAGATAATTAAAAAATTAAGGAGAGATGTATGCTCAAGCAGAGCATTGGTGTGGGAATGTTATGTCTAGCGGGGCATGCTTATAGTGCAAATATTAGTGTCACCACCACTGAAGATGTTGTTAAGGATGATAAAGAATGTTCATTAAGAGAGGCCGTAAACTATATCAATAAAGATATGCCTAAAGAAGGATATTTTGGCTGTGGTGGGGAAGATGCAAGTCCTGTCATTTTATTAGAGAAGCAGAAAGTTTATAAACTCAATTCACACTTAAACATTCAGCGTGAATTAACCATTAAAACCAATTATGAGGCTGATTTTAATGAGACGCCTGTTTTAGGTAAAAACAATGCCGTGCTACAAATGCAGGCGAAAGATAATATTTTACGCATTGATGATGGTTCACAAGAGAAGTTACTGAGTGTAGCTCTGTATGAAATCAGCCTACAAGGTTGTGGTCAGGTTCAATGTGCTCAACAAGGTGGACTGATTTATAACAATGAATATTTGCAATTAAGTTATGTAGCATTATCAGGTGGATATGCTGCTCAAGGTGGGGCAATTTATAACGTCGGTAATTCAACGATAGAAAATACGACGGATAGTTTGGTTGTAATCCAGAATAGTTTGTTTGAGAAAAACTATGCGAATGAAGGTGCCATTTTATTTACCCAACGTCCTGCATATAAAATTCTCAACAGTGTTATTCGAAATAATGAGACAGCAAATACTACATCGGCAGGCATTTATTCATCGTTATTATTCAATACCAATCAGTTGCCGACTTCTATATTAAATGTCGCCAATTTTATTAAGAACAGTACTTTTCTACAGAATAAAGGTTACTTGCTGAATTTACGTGATGGCATTGGCTTAAATAACCTGACCATAATTGGGAATACCCAAGGTATCCAGTTTGTTGCTCCTCAGGGAAAAGCTTTTCTGGCAAACAGTATTTTGGTGGGGAATCCGTATCCGATTACAAATCAGCAAGATTGTAAATTTGAGTCTGGTGATCAAAGCATTTTACAAAATAATTTAGTTTCTGCGGTTTGTGGACAAGGATTAGCAGAGTATCCGAATGATATTTTGACCCAAACGGCTTTAGTTGCAGGCAGTACAATTGAAGGAAAATGTAGCAGTGCAAATTTAGACCGACAAAGTTTAGTCTGTCCATTTAATCAGGGAACGAGTGATTTTTTAGGTTACTTTAAGCCACGTTTATTGGTGTCTTATCAAAACTTGAGTGATTCTTTAATCGTTAATAAGGGTAAACAATCTACAGGTTCTGACACTGCACGGGTCGAATGTGAATCGAGTGATCAGCGTGGACAAGTACGTGATTCAAATAATGTCCTTTGTGACCGTGGTGCTATTGAGTTAGTGTTTCCAACAACAATCGCGTTAATCGGGGATGATATCAATTACGGTGAAGTTGCGAAAATGTCGGTTGCCGATTTACTGGGTGATGGAGAGCTTTTACCGAAAGATCAATGTGAAGCCTTATTGGGGATGAATCCAGCGGGTGGTGCTTGGCAAGATGGATGCTTACAGGTTGTTCCAACAATTACTCAGCCTAAAGGGACTTTAACGATAGATGAGGAAGGAAACATTCAGTACAAGCCGAATGGGAACTGGCATGGTGCTGATATTTTCAAGATTCGCTTAGTTACGACAACTACACGATTCAATGATTCTCAAAACCCTTATTTAGAGATAAAAGTGCAAGTCTCTCAGGCACCAGCTGGACAAATGGAAAGTAGTAAAGTGAAAACTTCTGGCGGGAGTGCAGGAGTATTCAGTTTATTCGGTTTATTGGGACTAATTGGATTACGTCGTTACAAGAAATAGGCAAGGGAATTGACCGTGAAAAATTATAAAAAAGGTTTACTGACGTTAATGGTACTTTCTGCAATGTCATTGATGGCAGCAGAAGATACATTTATTCATGTCACTACGTTTGATGATGAAGATGGTGAGAATCTAAATCAATGTTCTTTACGCGAAGCCATAAAAACTGCCGCCGATAATAAAGCTTTTGGTGGATGTAATGCAGGTGATACACGTTTAGGGCAAAAAGATCGGATTCAGTTAAAAGAAGGCTCTTATAAACTGAAGCGTGAATTGGTCCCGCAATCAGTGATAGAGATTTATGGTGCTGAACCGCTTGATTATTCCAAGAAACATGTATTGACCAATACTTATCCTGCCACGACCGCGATTAAAACAACCATCAGTGGAGAAAATCAAACACGGATTCTGAATAGTTCTTTGTCCAAATATGGGGTTTCATTTAAAAACTTAACTTTGGCAAATGCGGTAAGTACTGGATTGGGTGGAGCTATTTATGCTGGTGCAGACATTAATTTGTCTAATGTTGCAATTGTAAATTCACGTGCAGCACAAGGTGGTGCAATTTACCTTGATGGCAACATCGCTTTGACTATCGATCATGGTTTAATACAGGGTAACCAAGCAGGACAGGGTAGCGTTCTAGCAATGACGTGCCTGAATAATTTGTTATTCACCAAGCCGAACATTACCATTCAAAACAGTAGTCTTGTGGCGAATGGTGCAGCGAATAATCAGAGTATGTTGGATCTTTGTGGTGAAGCATCAATATTATTACAAACCAATACGATTGCTAAAAATCAGGCGAATAGCAGTACAGGGGCAATCATTAAAAATGTCTCTTCGAATGCCACGCAGGCCAATTTAAGTGAAAATAGCACGCTGACATTGCTCAGTAATACCATTGTTGAGAACAATGCGGCCAGTACACTGCTTTACGATCAATTAGGTAGTAAAAATATTTCGTTTAATGTGTTGGCTTATAACTCGGGGCAGTCATGCCGTTATGCTTTGAATAACGGGAATGTGACCGATGCCAAGCTCAATATGAGTGCAATCAATAATGCTTTGCAATTGGCCGCTGTAACAGGGCAATGTAATCTGCCGAAGGTGGCTTATGAAAGTAATGTTTCTGGGACCAACACCAATATTGATGTCAGTAATATTTCGATGGCAACATTACTGACTGCATATACAGAACCGAATGCCAATACTGAATATCTACCGCTGTATTATCCTAGAAATAATCAGACAGCAAATGATTTAGTCAATCTGGGTACCGTAGGATGCAGTGATGTTGATCAACGCGGATTTAGTCGCATTACGGATGCCACATTAATTCTCAATCCGAGTATGAAAAATACATGTGATATTGGTTCGGTTGAGCTGATGCGTTTAACTGCAGCAGATATTATTAATTTAAAAAATTTATCTTATTCACAGATGATCGCTGACTATCAGCGAGCGATTGATTTATATCAAAAACGAATTGATGATAAATCGACGGATGCAAAGTATTTAACACAATATCAAGCTGAATTGAGCGCTTTTAAGGATTTGAAGAGCAATACTGAAAAGTATGCCAAGTACCGTGCAATTTATATTGATCCATTTGCGCTAGCATTGCCAGATGAACAATGGGTCAATAACGAGTCTCAGGTTCAGGCATTGAATGCAGAAAATTATACGATTAATACCCAAGTTTTAGGTGTGGGGCATTATTCTGGTGAAGGCAGTAACTTCCAATTTATTGGTGATCAAGATCCGAAGTTAAAATGTGAATGGGTACCAGAACTTAAACGAATCATGTTTTATCGACTGGATGACAGTATTTCTACCATTGGTGAAAGTGCATTATGTATTTATCGTATTACCTCGAAAGCGGATACAACTAAAACCACTTCTGGTTTATTAAGCGCAAGTTTTACCAATATTGCTCCTATTGCAAAAGAGGATACTTACAGCTTGCAATATGGGTCTAGCCAGAAAATTTCCTTGCATCCACTTGAAAATGATTTTGATGATGATGGTCCCAAAGGCAGTATTGCTGGATTGAATAAAGCCGATTTTTATCGTAATGAAGCGGGTCAAGAATTGGCAATTCGATTGGATAGTTTACCCAGTGCTATGATGGTCGACCCATCAGTTCCAAATGGGCCATGTCCTGGAAGTGCCATGCGAGATACTTGTTATTCGAGTAATTTGGTGGTGCAGGTTAAAAATAACTACAGCCCATTCGATCAAATTATGGAATATACCGTATTTGATGCGGAAGGCTTGGCCTCAAATCGAGCAAAAATTTATTTAAATAACACAGCTAAGAATACAGTCACCTCTGGTGGTGGTGGCGGTTCAATTGGATGGTGGAGTTTATTGGGTTTATTGGGTTTAGGTTTGTATCGCCATCATAGTCAAACAAAAAAGCGTTAAAGTGTTGGTATTAACTTCATTGCGTAGTGATGAAGTTAATATTTAAGTGTTGAGTGGAATATAAAAAGCCAATCTTACTTATTGTAGATTGGCTTTTTATATATGGTTATTTATTGCTGTTAAAGCGTTCTTAATGCTGTTCAATGGTATGGTGTAAGTATTTATTCATATACTCTTCACGTATAGTAATACGTTCTTCGGGTGTCGCTTTTTGCATGCGCGCGCGCAAATCATTGCGTTCTTGGCTACTCATTTGTTGCCAAGTTTCGCGCATTTTCTGTTTTTCTTGTTCAGGTAATTGCGTAAACCAGTCCATACGTTGTTGTAAGCTATTGCTTTGTTCATCAGGAATTTCTTTAAGAGATTGATAGCGTTTAATCAATGCACGCTGTTCTTGTTCAGAAAGCGTTTCCCACGTCTCAGCCACTTGAGTATTGGCATCTTTAGAAAAAATCCAAAAACGTTCGAAACCTGCAAAACTTGTTTGCAAGAAACCGAGTGCACAAAAAGCAAAAGCTAACCGTCTAGCTGCCATGTGGAACCTTGTCCTCACCTAAAACCATTAACATTTCCAAATCTTCAACCATTTGTGGAGAAAGTTTTGGTGTTACTACAACTTGATTCTGTGGTTTTTCAGACATATCGAAAGAATTCGGTAAAACCACAATTCCTGCAATTGCTGCTGCAAGAGCAAACCCAGTCATTTTGAAATAGACAAAGCGAGATGATTTTTGTTGCTGGATATGATCCAGAACATGATTCATCACGACAGGTTTTGCCTTATGTTGCTGCGCAAGACCATCAAGTTTACAAGTGACTTGTTTTAAGAAATCATCCTGTTTCATTCAGATGACCCTCCCGAATATGGATTCAAATGCGATAATGCAGATCGCAAACCTTGAATCGCGCGATGATAATGTGTTTTTACACTGCCTTCACTACAGTTCATAATTTGAGCAGTTGTTTGCGTATCAAAACCTTCCCAAGCCCGAAGCATAAACGCTTGCTGTTGACGAACTGGTAGTTGGCGAATCGCAGCTTGAATTTCTTCAATCGTGACAGCCTGATCCAGAAACTCAAGTGGACTAGGGGTTGCTTCATCAATAACATCCTGAATTTCAAGATCATCTTCATCTAGACTCACCTTTTTGAAAAAGGAAAAAGGTTGAGAGCGACGAGCTTCTTTACGGCGCCAATCTTGCAGTTTGTTATTTAAAATGGTGTAAAACAGGGGATACCATTCTTCAGTCGACTTCTCTGAATAGGATTTATGCAAAGAAATAAAGGCTTCTTGGACTAAATCCATTGCGATGCCTTGTTGTCCTTGCGTTGCATTTTCCATCATCACGAGTGCACGTCCAGTCACGTCTTGCATAAAATTTTTCAGACGTTGTTCAGCCGTACTTTTTAAAGCACTTAAATTTTCAGGCTGAGACTGCTTTGGCGCTAAATCCATAGAAATGGAAAACCCTGTCATTGGATTATCACCATTATTTCCAATACATATCCTTAATAACGTTGGAAATAATGGTTTGGTTGACAATATCCGTTATTATTTTTTCAAGTGTAATCTATTTTTGAAATTGGGCGGGACAATTTAAAATAAAAAGTGTATTAGATACGTTGACGTACCATTTCAAATAAGCAAACAGAACCTGCAATAGCAACATTCAGTGATTCTTGCCCACCTGGTTGTGGAATTGCCACAGCTTGTGCATGTGCAAGCGCATAGTCTGAAGCCCCTTGACCTTCATTGCCCATGATCCAGACGCACGCTCGCGTTAAATCTTGAGCATATAGACTGGTTGAGCGATGTGAACTGGTTACATAAACAGGAATTTTAAACTGTGGCAAAACTTGTTCCAGCTCGACATTTTCATAAATATCTAAAGAGAAGTGAGCCCCCATACCTGCACGGAGTACACGTGGTGACCAAAGTGCAGCCGTACCTTTAGTGGCAATAATTTGCTGAACGCCTGCTGCAGCTGCAGAACGGAGTAAAGTACCGACATTGCCTGGATCTTGGATATTTTCCAAAATCAAAGTATCTAAATTGTATTGCAATGCCTGAGAAGACGATGGCAAATCGATAATAGCAAGACACGCAAGGGTAGTGCCTAAAGTGCTTAAATCTTTGTATAAAGATTCACTTAAAATAAAAATTGAACCATTATAAAGACGTTGGATTTCTTCTAGGTCTGGGTGTTGTAGTGCGAGTTCCGTGGTAAAAATGGCATTGATTTTTTTTTGCTCTTGCAACCATGCCAAGCACAAATGTGTACCTTCAAGCACGGTTTGACCTTGCTTTTTGCGATAGGTGTTTTGCTCAATTAAGCCACGTAAGTGTTTAATTTTTGGGTTGTCTTTCGATTCTAAAAAAAATATAGGCATGTTTGCTAAAGTCCACAGAAGTAGGCACAAAACCTACTTCTGTTTTTTTAAATTAATTGTGGTATTGAGTTACTAGGTCAACTTCATTTTTTGAACCGATGATTACAGGTACACGTTGGTGTAACTCTGTTGGTTCAATCTCAAGAATACGAACGCGACCAGTTGTAGAAGCGCCACCTGCTTGTTCCATCAACATACTCATTGGGTTGGCTTCGTACATTAAACGTAAACGACCCGCTTTTTTCGGATCTTTAAGGTCGTATGGGTACATGAAGATGCCGCTACGGCAAAGAATACGATGAATATCACCGACCATACATGCAACCCAACGCATGTTAAAGTCTTTTTCTCGCGGGCCAGTTTTCCCTGCAAGTAATTCATCAATATAACGTTTTACAGGTTGTTCCCAGTGACGTTGATTAGATGCATTGATTGCATATTCTTTGGTGTCTGCTGCCACCTGAATGCTGTCAGTAGTTAATAAGAACTGTTGAGATTCAGGGTCGAAAGTAAAGAAGACTACGCCTGCACCTACAGTTAATGCCATCATGGTCGATGGACCATAAAGTACATAGCCCGCAGCAACTTGATGGACACCTGCTTGCATGAAATCTGCTGATTGAGTCACGGCATTTTTAGCTGGAAGAATTGAGAAAATCGTACCAACACACATGTTGATGTCGATGTTGCTTGAACCATCGAGTGGGTCAAATAACACCAAATATTCACCATTTTCTTGTGCAGGTGTGAATTCATCAAGTTCTTCTGACGCCAAACCACCGACATGTGGGTGAACTTTTAATGCATCAATTAAATAGTCATTTGAAATCACATCTAATTTTTTTTGTTCTTCACCTTGCACATTTTCATGCTGCGCACTGCCTAATACCCCAGCAAGTGCACCTTTTTGTAAAGCTTGGTCAATCGTTTTACACGTATTTGCAATAGTATCAATGACTTTTGCAAGTTCAGGTGTAAGATTCCCAGTTTGTTGTTCTAAGAATTGGGAAAGGGTGAGGTATGCCATGGCAGGAAAACTCCGAGTGAAAACAATCAAATTGAGCAAAAAAAATTTAGACAGCTATTTTAGATGAGAATGCTACAAAAGAAAAATTAAACTCGATTATTTGGCTTGATTTTGCCCTTGCAACTTTTAGGGATAATGCTATGTTGATGTGAAGGATGAAGAAGAATTGAGGAGCAGCAGAATGACTACACAAAAGTTTGATGCCATGCCAACGCAAAATGAAGGCATTAGTTTAGATGATATTAGTCCTGAAAAGGTGAAAGAAGCTTGGAAAGAATATGAAGCCAAGCCTGAATACAAGAATTTCAATAAGCATGACCTCATTGAATCCATGCAGCATGAGCATGAAGAAGATGAGCAGAAACCTGCTTAACACATTATAAAAAAGCGCTTTAATTTAAAGCGCTTTTTTATGTCTGTAGACCTTGTTATTTTAATAAAGGTGGTACAGCTTCGTAGTTCAATTCGACACGGCGGTTTTCTTTCCACGCATTTTCATCATGACCTGTATTGATTGGCATTTCTTTACCATAGCTGACTGCTTCTAATTGAGTCGGGTTTACACCATTCGTGATTAAAAAGCTTTCTACAGCTTTGGCACGACGCTCACCTAGTGCCATATTGTATTCACGAGTACCGCGTTCATCCGTGTGACCTGTTAATGCCACTTTAGAGTTTGCATTTGCCACGAGGAATTGTGCATGTGCTTGCAATGTTTGATAGTCTTCATTGGAAAGATCGCTGCTGTCGTAGTCAAAATGCACCACACGTTTCGCTAGAAAAGCTTTGTTTGCAGCCGTAACCCCTTTTGAAGATGCGCCTGCAAGATTTTGTGCATTTAATGCAGCATCTTCACTTAATCCTTCAGTGCTGACGGTTGTACCTGCTGAAGTTGGTGTTTGACCTGTTTGAATCTCGGCTGCAGGTTTACGGCTGGCACATCCAGTCATAATTAGGGCAGAAGCCAAAACAGGTAAAACTAACAATTTAAGAGTGTTCATCTTCATCTCCATAAAGATTGATTTTTAAAAATTATTTAGGTGCCCAAGCAGGTTCACGAACTTCACCTTGTTCACTTGGTAAATTCATACGGAAACGACCATCGACCGACATAATTGAGAGCAAACCACGGTTGTCTTCGCGAGTGGCATACACCACCATTTGCCCATTTGGCGAGAAGCTTGGGGATTCATCCAGACTGGTTGGGGTTAGAATATTGGTGATCCCCGTATTGATGTCTTGAATTGCAACTTTGTAGCTGCTGCCACTTGGACGATGCACCAATGCCACTTTTTTACCATCGGCACTTAGTGTACCTCGTGCGTTGAATGCACCACGGAAGGTAATACGCTTGCTACTGCCATCGGCAAAGCTATAACGGTAAATTTGTGGTGATCCACCGCGGTCAGAGGTAAAAATAAATGACTTGCCATCAGGTGCATAACGCGCTTCGGTATCAATTGCACTGTCATTGGTCATGCGTTGTAACTGGCGAGTATTTAAATCCATTTGGTAAATTTCTGGATTACCATGCATAGATGCAGTAAATAGCATTGATTTGCCATCTGGAGAGAAACTTGGTGCGCCATTTAAGCCACGGAAGCTTGCCAGTTTCTCACGTTGACCTGTGGCTAAATCTTGTATATAAATCGCAGGACGTTTGCTTTCAAACGACACATAAGCAATTTTTTGGGCATCGGGTGTCCACGCAGGAGACAAGATTGGATCACGCGAGGTGAGAATAGTTTTAGGCTGTTCACCATCTGTATCTGCAATTTGTAAGGTATAGCGCTGCTCAGGTGTTGCAGGATTACGGAGTACATAGGCAATACGTCCGCTAAAATCCCCTTGAATGCCAGTTAATGCTTGGTAAATGGCATCGCTGATCATATGTGCTGCTTGACGTACGCGTGAAGTGGGTACGGTCAATAACTCATTGAGTAGATATCGTTTTTTCTCGACATCATACAGTTGATATTGAACCTCAAAGGTTCCTGTAGCAGTTGCTTTTACATTACCTGTAACCAGATAGGGTACGCCTGCGGCTTGCCATGCTGCCGCATTGGGGTTGTCCATGCTTGCAGTTGCAGGTAAGTTTTGTGATGCACTGCTAAATTTTCCTGAACGATTCAAGTCATTTTCAACAATAGAATAAATGGTTTGATCATTACTGAATGGAATAATCGCAATTTTAGGGGCTTGTTCTGGTGCTTTGGCAATTTCTAAATGAAGTTGTGCATGACTGGTTTGAACAAGTAGCGGCATAAGTGCCGTCATGATTGCTAAACCAAGTAGATGTTTACGCGTATTTTCCATCATTCGCTGCATACTCTGAAACGTCAGTCTTTGTGGGTTGTGTGAAATTGCCTAACATAATGGCATGAATTTGCATGATTTAAAGCATTACATTATGGCTAAACTGTTATAACACTGTGAAAATACTTAATCGCCATGCTTTTGGCATGGCGATTGTGATTATTGAGCAGTGAAAGATGAGGTAAATGTGCGCGCTTCACGCCGTGCATCAGGGTCTGAAGGCATTGGATAAGGTGCCGCTGCACGAACTGCGGCTTCGACACTTGCTTTCATATCTGGGTCGCTTGCATTGACGACAACTGATAAGACTGCACCACTCTCACTTAAGGTGACTCGGGCACTGGCTTTCTGACCTGATGCGCTTGCAGGTGGATTCCACGCACGCTTAACTTTGTTTTCAAAATCTCGTTTTGCTGTAGAGGCAATACGTTTTGCTTCAGCTTTTTTATTGGCAGCTTCTTCGGCAGCTTTCTTAGCCGCAGAGGCTTTAGCTTCTGCTTCGGCGCGTTCTTTTGCAGTAGCATCCGCCTGAGCTTTTGCTTTTGCAGCGGCATCCGCCTGTGCTTTTGCTTTTGCAGCGGCATCCGCCTGTGCTTTTGCTTTTGCAGCGGCATCCGCTTGAGCTTTGGCTTTTGCGGCAGCATCTGCTTGCGCTTTTGCTTTTGCAGCGGCATCTGCCTGAGCTTTGGCTTTTGCGGCAGCATCTGCCTGAGCTTTTGCTTTTGCGGCAGCATCTGCCTGAGCTTTTGCTTTTGCGGCAGCATCTGCCTGCACTTTTGCTTTTGCAGCGGCATCCGCTTGAGCTTTGGCTTTTGCAGTAGCATCCGCCTGCGCTTTGGCTTTTGCAGCAGCATCTGCTTGCGCTTTGGCTTTTGCAGCAGCATCTGCCTGCGCTTTGGCTTTTGCAGCAGCATCTGCTTGCGCTTTGGCTTTTGCAGCAGCATCTGCCTGCGCTTTGGCTTTTGCGGCAGCATCTGCCTGCGCTTTGGCTTTCGCAGCAGCATCAGCTTGCGCTTTGGCTTTTATAGCAGCATCCGCCTGAGCTTTGGCTTTTGCATCAGCATCTGCTTTTGCTTTTTCCTGAGCTAAACGAGCCGTCTGTTGCTCAGCTGTATTGGTTTTTGGAGGTGCCACAGGAATGACAGGAGCAGGTTCTACGCTAGGTTCTGCTGTTTGTGTAATTTCAGGGGCAATATTTTCATGCGCAGTTTCTGAAAATTCAGTTTCTTCGAGTGGAGTAGGTTGTAAATCTTGCGGTTTAATTAATATAGTTTTGATTTGCTCGGGTGGTTTAGGTGGTTTACTCATTCCTAAATAAAGCAAGCCAACAACCGCAAGTACATGTACACCGAAGGTAAAACCCAGTGCAATTGCGTTTTGTTTGAAAGGTGGCTTTTTAAAATTCTTCATATTACTTTAAAGGTTCGGTCAGTAAACCAACTTGGGTTAAGCCTGCATCTTGAAGGCTTGACATTAAAGCCATCACCTCTCCATAAGGACGAGTTTGATGCCCATTGATTACCACATTGAGTTTTTTGTTATTTTGTTGAGCTTGCGCTTGAGACTCGACCAATATTTGGGTGAGTTCTGTTAGCGCAAGCGGCCCCATCGTTTGACCTTTTTGTTCTAAGAAGTAGGTGCCATCTGCTTTTAAAGAGACGATAGAAGGAGCATCTTCAGACTGTAGCGGAGTGCCATTAGCTTGCGGTAAATCAACTTTAATACCGCTGGTGATCATAGGGGCGGTGACCATAAAGATCACCAAAAGTACCAACATCACGTCAATATAAGGCACGACATTCATGTCGCTCTTTAATGGTTTTTTAATGCGCTCAAAGCGTCCTGAACGTTGAATCGCCATCAGTCATTTTCCTGAACAGAACCTACCGACTGACGTTGTAATAGCGCCACCATTTCTTCTGCAAACAAAGCACGGTCTGAATAAACAGCTTCGCCTTTAGCAGTAAAATGGTTGAAGGCTAGAACGGCTGGAATCGCTGCAAATAAACCAATCGCAGTTGCAATCAAAGCTTCCGCAATACCAGGTGCAACAGTCGCTAAGGTTACTTGATCGACATCTGCCAGACCAATAAAGGCATTCATAATGCCCCAAACAGTTCCAAACAAACCGACATAAGGTGCGACAGAACCAATACTGGCTAAAGCACCTAGACCTTGTTCTAAATTACCCTGATCACGGCTTAAACCAACACGTAAAATACGTTCAGTACCTTCGATGGTTTGTTGTGTTGCTGCATGACGTTTTTTAAGTTTGAGATATTCCCCCAAACCTTGGTAGAAAATGTCTTCTAGCCCGACACGTTTAGAGTTGAGTTGAGCATTGTTGTAAAGGGTATTGAGTTCGGCACCCGACCAGAAGATTTTTTGGAAATGTTCATCATCTGCTTGGGCTTTTTTATAGCTCTGATGTAACTTGGCAATCAAAAACCAACTATAGAGTGATGCAAATAAAAGTAAAAGCATCACCAGTTGTACGACAGGACTTGCTTGTAAAATGAGGTCTGAAACGTGAAGTGTGGAGTCTAATTGATTTGCCATAGTTACACTGGAGTCGAGTTTTCTTAGATTTGTTCTAACTCTTTACGAATTAGATCGCGAATTTCATCTGGCAAACGACGAGGTTTCATTTCGGCACTGATACATGCTAACTCGACTTCGCCAGAAGCTAACAAGATTTCACCACGATAAATATTTTGTTGCAATACAAAAGACGTAGCTTTACACGAAACTACACTTGCTGTAACAGTAATGAGGTCATCCATGAGAATTGGACGCATGTATTTAACATTAATTTTGTGCACCACGAAGTTGTAGTCTTTTTGGTGCCAGTAATGGTCTACACCAGAGGCACGTAACCATTCGGTACGGGTACGTTCCATAAAGCGAATATGGTTGGCATGATAGACAATACCGCCTGCGTCAGTGTCTTCAATATATACACGAATTTGAAATTCGAATTTATTCGCCATGATAGTGTTCCACGTCTAGATTTAATATGGTGTTTCGAAGCCCGTGCTTGTCCAAAGCTGCTTAGAATAATTGCAGGTACAATGGGTCTGAGTCATGGGCTAGGTAATGCCATGAAGTTTAGCAGTTTGAAATGACCGTCCAATGGCACAAGATTTCAATCTGAAAATGGATGAGGTTAAGTTTAAATAATAAAAATGGATATTTCGATTTACATTTTTGGGGGGAAAGATGAGCCGTCGAGCCCATTTAATTTGGTTGATTGTGATTGTTGCGGGGCTCATTTACTGGTGGAAGCCTAGTCCTACGATTGAAAATGCTAAAGATCATCAACGAGTTAGTGACACTGTGCAAACCTTTAATGGTTATACCATGACCAATTTAGCGAATTATGAGGGGCAATTTAGAGTTTTATCACGGGAAACCTACCATTCTGGACGTGAAGCAGAGCTTAGCCCTGTCGATTTTGCCTTGGGATGGGGCGCGATGGCAGATCCATCTGTTTATAAACAGCTTTCGATACGCCAAAGTAATCGCTGGTATTACTGGCGTTATGAAAATCAGCCACCGATTCCGCACCATGAAATTGAAACGCATAGTGCTAATACACATTTGATTCCTGCGAATTCTACAATTGCAAAGCAATTGGCAGATGTTGATCAGGATGACCTGATTTATTTAAAAGGGCATTTGGTCGAAGTGAAATCGGCTGATGGCTGGACGTGGCGCAGTTCACTGAGTCGTGAAGATACAGGCAACGGGGCGTGTGAATTAATGTTGGTGGAAGAGGTGAGGGAGCTTTAGTTCACTCTTCATTCGAGAACAGGGTTTTGCGGAAATGATTTGAGGGTCTAGATTGCCATAGGGATAAAAAGGTGATCCTGCGTGATCACCTTTTTCTTATCGTATCTTAGAGTTTCTCATTAGGTTGCTTCCATTGGCTTTGGATTTGAGCGGCGAACTTTGGATAGTCCTGAATAAAACGAATATGGAGTTCTACACCTGTTTTTAGGGTGGCATCATCCACGATAAAATAAGGATTATGATTCGGAGCAGCCTGATCCATTTTTTGGGATGGAGGCGTTGCCCCTAAAAAAACAAAAAGAGAAGGCATGAGTTGACCGTAATATGAAAAGTCTTCACTTGCACTCGCATTATGCGCCAGCACATGTAGTTTATCTTCACCTGCAACCTGTTTGAGTGTCGGTTGCATCAGTCTGGTTAGGGTTGGGTTGTTTGACGTGACAGGTGCATAGGCAGCAATTTCGATTTTTGCCTGTACATCATTGGCTAAAGCATTGTGTTCTAACATGATTGGAATGTTTTTTAATAGGTTCTGGCGAATGTCTTCATTGTTAGAGCGGATGGTACCCACCATATTGACTTGTTCAGGGATAACATTGCCTGTTGTTCCAGCCTGAATACTACCAATACTAATCACGCCCATACCTTGTGTTAGATTGGATCTGCGGCTAATCAGGCTTTGTAAATTGTTAATCATTTGTGAAGCGGCATAAATCGGATCACGACCATCCCAAGGCATTGAACCATGCACTTGTTTTCCATTGACTTGAATGCGCAGGTGATCCGCACTGTTAAGCATCACACCTTCTTTATAAAATAAGTTATTACTTGGCATTCCAGCCATAACATGCAAGCCAAAAATTACTTCTGGTTTCGGATTCTTGAGTGCACCATCTGCAATCATTTTACGTGAGCCAATTTCAGTGCCTTGCGTGAAATTATCTACGTCAGCACCACCTTCTTCGGCTGGTTGGAAAATAAAAATGACTGTACCAGCCAGTTTATCGCGATTTTCTGCTAAAACTTTGGCAGCACCCAGCAACATCGCCGTATGTGCATCATGTCCACAGGCATGCATGACAGGGACTTCTTTACCTTGATACATGGCTTTCGTTTTGCTGGCAAAAGCAAGCTGCGTTTTTTCTTCTATAGGCAAGGCATCCATATCTGCGCGTAATGCCATAGTTGGACCTGATTTTGCACCTTTCAATATGCCAATCACGCCTGTTTTAGCAAATCCCGTTTTCACTTCTATGCCATAAGATTTAAGTTGCTGCTGCACTAGTTTAGAAGTCTGAAACTCCATATTTCCTAGTTCTGGATGCTGATGAATGTGATGGCGTAACTGAATAGTTTGTGCTTCATTTTTTTCGACAGCAGTATTAATCCAATCGGCAAAACTTATGGGGCTACAAAGTAGAAGCGATGTAAAAACACAGGATAATTGGAATGGTTTCATGCAATACACAGCCTTGTGATAATTCATTATTGAGCTGTAAAACATGCCATTGTGCTGAAGATAAGGCAAAAACCCTATAGGTATATTTAATTGATTAAAAAGTATGAGTGAAAGTAATAAGAGTCAAGTTAAAAGATTGAAAAGGGAAATGGTCTTATCTGACTAATTAAAAAGGGAGACTAAATCTCCCTTTTTAATTATTTTTATTTCGGTTCAGGTGGTGTCATCCCAAACTGTAAATACGCCATATTGGTGGCAATACGACCACGCGCAGTCCGCATTACATAACCTTGTTGAATTAAATATGGCTCAATCACATCTTCCAATGTGCCTGAATCTTCAGCCATAGCAGCAGCTAAAGCTTCAATACCTGCGGGACCACCATCAAATCGCTCAAGCAGCATGCTTAAATAACGGCGGTCTAGAGTATCTAAACCGTCTTTATCAACATTTAGCATATCGAGTGCACGTTGTGCCATGTCTTGGGTTACTTCGCCTGTACCTTTGACTTGGGCATAATCACGAACTCGACGTAGCAAACGGTTAGCAATACGGGGGGTGCCACGCGCGCGACGCGCAATTTCAGCCGAGCCCTCATGGGTAATCGGTACATCCATTAACTTGGCAGAACGCGTGACAATATGGGTTAAATCGGCTACCGAGTAAAATTCAAGACGTTGTACAATCCCGAAACGGTCACGTAGTGGAGACGTCAATAATCCTGCACGTGTAGTCGCTGCGACAAGGGTAAATGGGGGTAAATCCAATTTAATTGAGCGGGCAGCTGGACCTTCACCAATCATGATGTCGAGTTGGTAATCTTCCATTGCAGGGTACAGAATTTCTTCAATGACTGGTGAAAGACGATGAATTTCATCAATGAACAGCACATCGCCTTCTTCAAGATTGGTCAGCATAGCAGCCAAATCACCTGCACGTTCTAATACAGGTCCTGAAGTCGATTTTAAGTTGCCACCCATTTCACGCGCAATAATATTAGCCAGTGTGGTTTTACCCAAACCAGGTGGACCAAAAATCAAAGTATGGTCGAGTGCTTCGGCACGACCACGCGCGGCACCAATAAAGATTTCCATTTGTTCGCGTACCACTGGTTGACCAATATAGTCATCCAGTGAGGTAGGGCGAATGGCTCGATCGATATGATCTTCGGGTTTTTCGGAACCACCGATGAGACGGTCTTGCATATATTATTTAAACTTTAAGTGAATAGGCTTCGTAGCAAAATGTCAGAAAAGAAATTGTGTACCTTGGTGCAGTCTTTCCAGCTTCGAGCGAAATTCAGGCATAACCTGCGGTTCGCCTTACTTTTGTTTAGGCAAAAGTAAGCAAAACCATTGTCATTCGTAAAACTCATCGAATGAAAGTTCGTATCGACTATATCGCAGAAACATTGATGTGCAAATGTCTCCTGATTCGAACAGTTGCGAATGACGTTTACGTGTATCGAATGACATCTTAAAGGAAGTACTTTATTTATTCATCGACTTGAGTGCAGCACGGATGATGTCACTGGCTTCAGTAAAATCACCTTTTGCCGCATTTACCAATTTCTGCGCTTCTAATGGTTTATAGCCCAAAGATTGTAAAGCCGCTTCAGCTTCGGCAACGGCTGAGTTACCTGTAAATTGAATTTGTTCCACTGTAGAGTTGCTTGGAACTGTACCTGTTGACATGGCTTTAAAACGGTCACGTAATTCAATCATTAGGCGTTCAGCAGTCTTTTTACCGACACCAGGGACTTTAACCAGTGTATTCACATCTTCATGTTCAACGGTATGAATCAGCATATCTACGCTTAAAGTCGAAAGAATCCCCAAAGCCATTTTGGGGCCGACACCATTCACTTTTAACAGTGTACGGAAGATGAGTTTTTCTTGCTGATGTAAAAAACCATACAGTAATTGTGCATCTTCACGAACTGCCAAATGCGTCCATAACGTGACTTTTTGTCCTTTTTGTAATTGGCAAAATGTCGATAAAGGTGTGTCAATCTCATAGCCAACGCCGTTGACATTGAGCAGTACGGTCGGGGCTTCGAGGGCAAACACTTCGCCAATTAAACATCCAATCATTTTTAAAGCTTCACTATTTTTGGTGTATACGGTTGCCAGTAGGAAAGTTGTGCTTTTAAGCTTACTTATTTAAAAGTCATGTTAAAAGCATGTTTATCTTTAATATGGGTTACATCAAACCAGACTTATTGCCTTGCAATTCTTGTGAAAGATTATAGGCTTGATGATCTGAAAACTTTGAAATAATATCGAGTACTTGCATAATATTTTCATAATGATTGTTGCCAAAACGCGCACCTGAACGGTGTAAGATGGTAAACAGGCGTTGTTCTTTAAAGCTTAAGGTTTTGTGCGGCGTCGTGAGGGGAATAAAGGCATCTAAAATATTCTGCAAACTTTGATGCGCGATAATTTCCAAACCTGCTTTTTGTGGATGTTCAAAAATTTTATCCCGCGCCAGTTCTTTAGCACGGTTAATCCCAAGCTCAATATCTTCAGCGCAATATTGCAATAGGCTGCCTTTGAGCTGTCCTGTCAGAATTTCATAATGATGTTTGGCAAAAGCTGTGGTCACTTCATCAACCAAACGTTTCATCACCCGACCACGCAATGCGGCAATTTTTTGTTGCCAAGTTGTATCCATCGAGAGTTCGGAAGGCTTACCATAGTCCGCAATTAAGTCAAGAAAAATGGGTTCAACTTCTTCATAGCTGAGCATATTTAAAATAATGCCATCTTCTAAATCAATTAGGGCATAACAAATATCGTCTGCGGCCTCTAATAGATAGGTCAGTGGATGACGGCAGTAATGATCTTTTGCCAATTGAATGAGTCCAAGTTGCTCTGCAATTTGCCTCAATATTTCTTTTTCAGACTGATAACAACCAAATTTAGCACGCATGCTGGCTGGGGTATTGCCTTGTTCGGCAATAGTTTTGGATAACCACGGATACTTTAGATATGCACCTAAAGTAGCGTAAGTTAAACGCATACCACCATCATTGGGATGGTAGTCAATTTTAGTCAGTAAGCGTAAACCTTGCGCATTACCTTCAAATTGACGGACATCAGCTTCTTCTTCTGGAGTGAGTTTTGCCAAAAAATTGCCGTGTGAGGCATCATCAAACCATTCACGAATGGCATATTCCCCTGCATGTCCAAAAGGGGGGTTGCCAATATCATGTGCTAAACATGCAGCTTGAATGATGGCACCAACATCGGCAGGAGAAATCCAGACAGGAAGTTCGTCTTTTATTTTCTCTGCTGCGAGCATGCCAAGAGAGCGGCCTATACACGATACTTCAAGTGAATGTGTGAGGCGCGTATGGATGCCATCATGTTGCGTTAGTGGGTGGACTTGGGTTTTACGGTTGAGCTGTCTAAAACTTTGCGAAAAAATAATACGATCATAATCTTTATGAAAAGGGCTTCGAGCTTGTTCTGTACTTTGTTTTTTACTACCAATCCGAACTGTGGAAAGCAGTTCTAACCAACGCATTTGTTCCATTTATTATGTTTCATAGAAGGATTGCTTAAATCATGCCAAAAAATGTTGGGTTGCACTAGAGCAGTGCGACACGATTTGTCGGTTGTAAGGTAAATAAAGTGGCGTTGAGGTTTAAATTGAAGGGTAAAAGAATGAAGCAGAATCTTGAATTGAAGTTTTGTGTATATTTTAGGCAATAATAAATATCTTTTTTGAAAAAAATCTCCCTATTTCAGCTTTGCTAGTCAATCTAGTTATTTATTTTTATGTCATTTTATCTAAAAAAGTGTAATAAAACGGTTGTAAGTGAAATTCTTGCAGGATTAGGTTACATAATCAGGGTTATCCATCTAGCTGATTTGACCTTTTCACAGTAGAATATGTGACTCTCTTCAAAGTCACATTGCGGTAAAGTTCAAAAGACTTGCCCGTGGAGCCAAAATCAGCATGTTTATCGTGGCCGGTGCACCAGCACATTCTTCTTTTAAGAAAACTCAACTATTATCACGTCTAGCGTCAATTAGTTCTGTTCAATCAATAGAAAGCCAATGGGTCTATCTGTTTGACCAAGCGCTCAACGAGCAACAGCAGCAATCTGCTTTACAATTATTAAATGAAGGCGAAGTCTTCCAAATTCGTCAAGCTGCGAATGATGAAGTCCAACTTTTAGTGACGCCTCGCGTGGGTACAATTTCGCCGTGGTCTTCTAAAGCGACGGATATTTTTGCCAACTGTAATACCCCGATACACCGCCTTGAACGCGGTGTTTTGTTTACTTTAAAAGGTATTTCTGAAGTATCGAATGAAGTAAAGCTGGCGTTACACGACCGTATGACTGAGAGCGTATTCAGCAGTATTGATGATGCTGTAGCATTATTTCAAGAAACTGCACCAAAACCTTTAAATTCAATTGATATTTTGGGTCAGGGTAAACAGGCATTGGTTCAAGCCAACTCTGAATTTGGTTTTGCTTTGTCTGATGAAGAAATCGACTACTTAACTGAAGCGTTTATCAAGCTTGGTCGTAACCCGCATGACATCGAATTGATGATGTTTGCTCAAGCGAACTCTGAGCACTGTCGTCACAAAATTTTCGGTTCTGAATGGACGATTGATGGTGAAGTTCAACCATTATCATTGTTCCAAATGATTAAAAATACTTATAAAGAATCACCAACTGACGTTTTATCTGCCTATAAAGATAACGCATCGGTGATTGTGGGTTATGACACACAGCGTTTCTACCCGAAAAAAGACGAAGATACAGGTCATTACACTTATAAGTACAAGAGCCAAGCGGCTCACATCCTGATGAAAGTGGAAACCCACAACCACCCAACAGCGATTGCACCATTTGCAGGCGCAGCAACAGGTTCGGGCGGTGAAATTCGTGATGAAGGTGCGACAGGTCGTGGTGGTAAGCCGAAAGCAGGCTTAACAGGCTTTACTGTATCGAACTTGAATATTCCTGGTTTTGAACAACCGTGGGAAGAAAACTACGGTAAACCATCGCGTATGGCATCTCCACTTCAAATCATGATTGAAGGTCCATTGGGTGGTGCTGCGTTTAATAACGAATTTGGTCGCCCTGCATTAAATGGTTATTTCCGTACTTTCGAACAGAATGTAAACGGTGAAGTGAAAGGCTTCCATAAGCCAATCATGATTGCAGGTGGTTACGGTAATATCCGTCCTGACCATGTAGAAAAAGATGCGATTCAACCGGGCGACTTACTCATCGTTTTAGGTGGTCCTGCGATGCTGATCGGTCTTGGTGGTGGTGCTGCATCATCTGTAGATAGCGGTACGATGGGTGAAAGCCTAGACTTCGCTTCGGTACAACGTGAAAACCCAGAAATGGAACGTCGTTGCCAAGAAGTGATTGATACCTGCTGGCGCATGGAAAATGAAAACCCAATCGTGTCTGTACATGACGTGGGCGCGGGTGGTATTTCCAATGCAATGCCTGAATTGGTGAATGACCATGAGCTCGGTGCTATTTTAGACCTTCGTAAGATTCCTTCACTTGAACCTGGTATGTCTCCAATGGAGATTTGGTCAAACGAAGCGCAAGAACGCTATGTACTAGCAATTAAGCCTGAGTCTTTAGAATTATTTGAATCGATTTGTGCACGTGAACGCTGCCCATTCGCTGTATTAGGCGAAGCGACAGAAGCTCGTCAATTGACTGTAAATGATCCATTGTTCGATAACAAAGCAGTGGATATGCCAATGCAAGTCATGCTTGGTGGTACACCACGTATGAGCCGTTCATACGAAACCATCGAGCGTAAGGGCGATGATTTTGATGCTGCTCAAGTGGACTTGAAAGACGCGATTTTCCGTGTATTAAAGAACCCAACAGTTGCTTCTAAATCATTCTTAATCACGATTGGTGACCGTTCAATTACAGGTATGGTTGCGCGCGATCAGCTCGTAGGTCGTTGGCAGGTTCCTGTTGCTGATGCAGCAGTAACCACGACAAGTTTACAAGGTTATACAGGCGAAGCGATGGCAATGGGTGAGCGTCCACCTGTAGCATTGTTAAACCCAGCGGCATCTGCACGTTTGGCAGTGGCTGAATCCATTTCAAACATCATGTGTGCCAATATCGAACAGATCAGTGACATTAAATTGTCAGCAAACTGGATGGCAGCAGCAGGGCAAAAAGGTGAAGACCAAGCCTTGTTTGAAGGTGTCAAAGCGATTGGTATGGAAATGTGTCCTGCTTTAGGTATTGCAATTCCAGTAGGTAAAGACTCACTTTCAATGCGTACCACTTGGAATGACGAAGGTCAGGACAAGTCAGTGACTTCGCCAATGAGTGGTGTGATTACCGCATTTGCACCTGTAAATGATGTACGTAAGACCTTAACGCCTGAATTGAAAAATACTGATTCTGTATTGGTTCGTATTGATTTATCTAAAGGTCAATTCCGTTTAGGTGGTTCGATCCTTGCGCAAGTCTATAAAGCGATTGGTTCAGTTACTCCAGATGTTGACAGTTTTGCGGATTTCAAAGCATTCTTTGATTTGGTACAAGACTGGAACAACCGTGGCTTAATTCAAGCTTACCATGACATTGGTGATGGTGGTTTATTGGCAACTGTTGCAGAAATGATGTTCGCTTCACGTTTAGGTGTAGCACTAGAAAATCAATCTACAGCAGCGTTGTTCGCAGAAGAAATTGGCGCAGTGCTTCAAATCAGTACTTCTGACTGGGTGACTCTTGCGGACGAAGTTGCAGCATCAAGCTTAAAAGATGCCATTTCAGTTGTAGGTTCAGTCAATAACACAGATCAGTTAACAATCAATGGTTTGACTTTACCTCGTGTTGACTTACAACATGCTTGGGCTGAAGTATCACACCAAATTCAACGTTTACGTGATAACTCTGAAACTGCTGATCAAGAATTTGCCTTAATCGCAGACAATTCACACCAAGGCATTATTGCACAGCCTACTTTTGATTTGAATGAGCCAGTTGAAGCGCCGTTTATTAATTTACGCCGCCCAAGTATGGTGATTTTGCGTGAACAAGGTGTCAATGGCCAAACTGAAATGGCGGCTGCATTTGACAAAGTTGGCTTTAACACAACCGATGTGCACATGAGTGATTTGCTTGCAGGTCGAGTGGATTTAAATGACTTCGAAGGCTTGGTAGCTTGTGGTGGTTTCTCTTATGGTGACGTTCTAGGTGCTGGTGGTGGTTGGGCAAAATCAGTCCTATTTAACCCACGCTTACGTGACCAGTTCGAGAAATTCTTTAACCGTCAAGAAACATTCACTTTAGGTGTGTGTAACGGTTGTCAAATGATGTCACAACTTGCGCCATTAATTCCTGGTGCAGATGCTTGGCCGCGTTTCCATCGCAACACTTCAGAAGTGTTTGAAGCACGTGCAGTGAACGTTCGTATTGAAAAGTCACATTCTGTATTGCTTGAAGGTATGGAAGGTTCGATTCTTCCGATTGCAGTTGCACATGGTGAAGGTCGTGTGGTGGCAACTGCGGATCAACTTGCTGCGTTAAATGCGGGGAACCAAGTGACTTTACGTTATGTAGATAGTCATGGAAACCCAACTCAGCACTATCCATTGAACCCGAATGGTTCTCCAGAAGCGATTACTGGTGTAACTTCTAAAGATGGTCGTGCAACGATTATGATGCCGCATCCAGAGCGTAATTTCCGCGCCATTCAGCATTCTTGGAAACCTGAAGAGTGGACTGAAGATGGTGCATGGTTACGTATGTTCCGTAATGCACGTAAGTTTATCGGTTAATCCATAACTCATTAAAAAGCCACCTTCGGGCGGCTTTTTTTTGCTTGAATATTAGTGTTGTAAATACTGCTGCATAAATTTATCAACTTGACGGGTATAGTCATTATTTTGCCCCAAGTTCCGATTAATTTCGGCATGTGACAAGGGCAGAGGTAAATAGGCTGTTGAAGTACCTAAAGCTTTGGCTTGTTGAATAAATGAATGCGCTTGTATACAAGGTTGATCAGGACGAATGATGGAGCAGACCGCCAGAAAAGCAGGCAAGGAATGTTTTAACTGAACTTTGGGTGAAACCAAACGCCAGTTTTCTTTAGAAGACCCAAAAACACGATCATAAAATTGAGCATGTTGATTGGACATGATGGTTTCTATGTCATAGGCAGCACTATCTAAGGCAATCGTTGCTTTCCATGGTTTGGGAAAGTTTGAAATCCATTCTGGGTGAGTAGAGAGTAAGGTGACCAAATGTGCACCTGCAGAATGTCCCATAATCACGATTTTGTGACTATCAGCCTGCCAATTTGAGGCATTCTTTTGCACAAAATTCAGTGCATCGGCAATATCTTGAGTTTGCTGTTGCACTGTGACTTTAGGAACTAAGCGATAATTCACTGAAATCACGATCCAACCTTGTTGATTCCAATAGGTCGCTTTATGCTGTATTAAGCCTTGATGAGACTTATCTCCAATACTCCATGCTCCACCATGTACAATCATTAAAATGGGTGCAAGTTTTTGATTCGGCAGATTAGATTGTGGTAGATAGACATCTAATTTTTGTAATGTATTGGGCCCATAAGCAATATTACGTATTGTATTTTTTGCTCGAAAAATCTCTAGATTTTGAAAAAAGTTAGCATAGCTAGTTTGCATATTAAACAATACGAGCAGACAAAAAGTAACAAGGGAAAGAGGACGTTTCATTATTATCCCAACTCTTTTTTTGTGTTGATATTTTAGCACTGCTATAGATGCAGTTGTACGACTTTAAAATCATCAGGATATAGTTTGAAAAATCTGAATGGTGTAAAGCGCTAAAAAGTTGGTGTAAAATTTGCTTAATAAATAATCGAAATATGTAGTTTATTAAAATGATAATAGTGTTGGAGATAGCAAATGATAAAAACAGCAACATATCCAAATAAGATGGTGCTTAAGCAAAAGGGCTGGAAGTGGTTCGTGGTTGTGGTCAGTCTACAATTGAGCTTAATACTCGGTTATGTCATTGCACAAAATCTGTAATGTCTAAAATAAGACATTAAGAGCCATCAAATCTGGCTCTTAATCGTTGGTAAATTATGAGTTGTTATTTTGGTATTCGGTAATGACTTCTAATGCTGCGCGGAAGGCTTCTTGTGTTGCAGGCGCGCCACAATAGGGCAAGCTGTGTAGTAACACTTCCTGAATTTCTTCAACTGTCGCTCCATTGTTGAGTGCACCACGGACATGTCCTTTCAGTTCGGTGGGACTTTTGAGTGCAGTTAAAAAGGCAAGGGTTATTAGTGAGCGATATTTACGAGGTAACACACCTTCACGTTGCCAAGTCGAGCCCCAAGCATGTTCATTAATCCAATCTTGTAGCGGTTGAGTAAAAGGTACAGTATTGTCTTGAGCACGTTTGACAAAACTTTCACCCATTACTTCGGTGCGTACTTTTAATCCATTTTCATAATCTTGCTGAGACATTTGAGTCACTCTTCTTCATTAAAAAGTGATAAAAGTTTAACCTTTTATCACTTTGATCTGTATGATTTTTTCAAAACTTGACAGTTAATCAACAAGTTCTACGGCAATTGCGGTTGCCTCACCACCACCAATACAGAGTGTAGCTACGCCTTTGGTTTTACCTAAACGCTTTAATGCATAGATTAACGTTAAAATGATGCGTGAGCCTGATGAACCCAATGGGTGACCCAATGCACATGCACCACCGTTTACGTTGACTTTTTCAGGGTCTAGATTGAAAGCATCAATCGCTGCCATGGTCACCATAGCAAAGGCTTCATTGATCTCCCATAAATCTACATCTTCTACAGACCATCCCGCTTTTTTCAGGACTTTTTCAATTGCAGCCACAGGCGCAATGGTAAATTCTGAAGGATGTTGAGAGTTAGTTGCTGTAGCGCGAATATGGGCCAGTGGGGTTAAACTGCGAGCTGCCGCCTGTTCAGCCGACATCACCAACATGGCAGATGCACCATCTGAAATGGAACTTGAATTGGCTGCGGTGATGGTGCCATCTTTGGCAAAGGCAGGACGTAGGTTTGGAATTTTATCAATATTGGCATGAAACGGATTTTCATCTTGTGCCACAACCACGTCACCTTTGCGGCTCGACACGGTAATTGGTGCAATTTCAGCTTGTAAAAAACCATTTTGAATAGCAGCTTGCGCACGAGTTAAAGAACGAATTGCAAATGCGTCTTGTTGCTCGCGAGTGTAGCCTTTTTTATCGGCCATTTTTTGTGCCAGAATACCCATTGAAAGTCCAGTTTCTGCATCTTCTAGACCTTCTTGGAACATATGGTCTTTCACTTCGCCATGACCCATACGGTAACCTGAACGTGCTTTTGGTAGTAAGTAAGGTGCATTACTCATGGATTCCATACCACCTGCCATGACAATTTCAGCATTACCTGCGCAAATAGCATCGGCAGCCTGCATCACAGCTTTCATACCTGAACCGCAAATTTTATTGATAGTGGTTGCACCAACATGATCAGGTATGCCTGCAAGGCGCATTGCTTGGCGAGCTGGAGCTTGTTTTAAGCCCGCAGGTAGAACGCAGCCCATAATAACTTCATCAATATCCCGAGCGGCAACGTTTGCACGGTTTAAAGTCTCTTGAATAACGGCTGCGCCAAGTTCTGGGGCTGAAAGACTTGATAGTGCGCCTTGAAAACTTCCCATTGCAGTTCGGCTACCAGCAACAATGACGATGTCTTTATTCATGTTTATCTCCGTGTATTTATATCTGTTCCGTTCTTGTTAAATCAAAACTAAAGCAGCCGAAGCTGCTTTAACTCATCTGATTTATGCGCTTACCGTTTCTTGAACGTTATCGACAATCAATTGTACGCCAGTAACCGCTTGAATTTGTTCTAAGCTAACATCTTTCGCCAGCTCAATGAGTTTCACACCTTCAGGCGTAATGTCCATTACACCTAAATCACTGATAATACGATTGACTACACCTTGGCCAGTCAGTGGTAGAGCACATTGTTCCACAATCTTGGGACTACCATCTTTGGCACAGTGTTCCATCAGCACAACGACTTTTTGTACACCAGCAACCAAGTCCATCGCACCGCCCATACCTTTAACTTTCTTACCTGGAATCATCCAGTTGGCAAGGTCACCTTGTTCAGAAACTTCCATCGCACCCAAAATGGCAATATTCACGTGACCACCACGGATCATGGCAAAAGATTCTGAACTTGAGAAAAATGCAGCGCCTTTGCGTGCAGTTACGGTTTGTTTACCTGCATTAATCAGGTCGGCATCTACGGTTGCTTCAGTTGGAAATTCACCTATACCCAATAAACCATTTTCAGACTGTAACCAGACATTGATATTCTCTGGAATATAGTTGGCGACCAGCGTTGGTAAACCAATACCAAGATTGACATAAAATCCATCTTCAAGTTCTAGTGCAGCACGTGCAGCCATTTCATTGCGTGTCCAAGCCATGATTAAGCCTCCTGCTTAATGGTTAATTGTTCAATGCGTTTTTCAGGGGTGGCATTCAAGATAATGCGATTGACATAGATGCCGGGCAAATGAATGTCATCAGGATCGAGTTCGCCAATTTCAACCACGTGTTCTACTTCAACTACGGTAAATTTACCTGCCATTGCACATTCTGGATTGAAGTTACGTGCGGTTTTACGGAAGATCAAATTACCCGCTTTATCCGCTTTGTAGGCTTTGACTAATGCAACATCTGCCGTTAATGAGTTTTCGAGAATATAGGGTTTACCGTCAAAATCGCGTTGTTCTTTGCCTTCGGCAATCAGCGTGCCAACACCTGTTTGAGTAAAGAAGGCAGGAATACCTGCACCGCCAGCGCGTAATTTTTCTGCCAGTGTGCCTTGTGGGGTAAGTTCAACTTCGAGTTCACCATTTAAATATTGGCGTTCAAATTCTTTATTTTCACCGACATAAGATGAAATCATTTTTTTAATTTGTTTGGTTTGTAAGAGTTTGCCTAAACCGAAATCATCGACACCTGCATTGTTGGAAATACAAGTAAGTTCGTTAACCCCAGTTTGTTTAAGTGCTTCAATCAGCGCTTCTGGAATACCGCATAAGCCAAAACCACCGACTGCAATCGTTTGTCCATTTTTAACTACATCTTGCAATGCAAGTGTTGCACTTGAATAGAGCTTATTCATATTAACTTCTCTAAATCCCTTAGTTATCTTGAATCCATTATTAGCACTGCTTTGACAGATAATGAAGTTGAAATTTTCAAACAATTAATCAGAAAAACTCAATAATGGGGTGAAAAATAGGCAAAATTTAGCACAGTACATGGGTTGAACACCTTGTAATGAGCTAAGCTGAATAGTTTAGAAATTATTTTTTAATTTTAAGTATTTATTTTATATGTGTTTTTTGTAATTGTATTGCTTAAGTGTTTCAATAAACTGCGCTGTGATGTTGGAAATTTCAAAATTCTTTTTATAAATAATTCCAACAGGTTTAATCAAATCTTGATCTTGTAATTCAATCAGTACATTTTTTTCAGTATCAATAAACTGTTGGAAATGACGTGGAATTACACTTACTCCAATGCCTAATGCAACAAAACTCGATAGAGAGCTGATTTGATGACATTCAACTTTTAAGTCCAATTGAATGTTATTTTTTTTGCAATTTTCTTCAATCAGATAGCGCACAATCGAAGGCTGTTGCAAGGTCACGAAAGGATTGGCACAGAGGTCTTTCCATGTAATTGAAGTTGTATGCGCTAATGGATGTGCTTTGGGTAATAAGGCAAGAAAATCTTCATTGAATAACGGTAAGAATTCAAGCGTATCGATTTGTTGTGGTTCGAAACATATACCGAGTTCAAAAATACCATCGAGCACATTCTCAATAATTTTTTCATTGGTAATGTCATGAATTGAAAAATTAATATTCGGGTGTAAGCCTAAGAAGTTTTGAATTACATTCGGCATGATGGCATGTGTGACAAAAGGCATAGAGGCAATATTGAGTGTTCCGCGCTGTAATTTAAAACGTTGTTTGACATCTTTTTCCATATCTTCCCAATTTGCCAATAGTTTTTTGGCATAAGGAATCAGGGATTTACCCTCGAAAGTTAATTCTACTCGGCGTGTATTGCGCTTAAAAAGTTTTCCACCCAGTTCTTCTTCTAAGGTTTTAATGGTGAGGCTTAATGCAGATTGACTGAGATGAAGTTCATTCGATGCATTGGCATAGTTCAAACTGCGGGCTAGGGCTAAGAAGGCTTTTAGTTGTTTTAAAGTCATAACTAGATGCGTACCATGCGGGCTGAGTGAAATATGAGGTCTGGTTTGATTTTGATCCTTTTTCACATGAAATGCAAAAAAACAATGAAGTTACAGATAATTAAATTTATTTAAATTCTATTTTTTATAATAATTTTAAATATTATTGGGTGTTTAATTTTATTATAATGAAAAGGATTGATGATTTTTTTAAAATAATTAATCATATTTTTAAATATATTAAATTTTGTTTATTTTTATTTTTTAAATTATTGATATTTATGTTTTTATTTTGAATTGGTGATTATTTATCATATTTAAATGTTGTGTTTTGAATTTTTGGTGTTATTTTTTTAAATACTAAAAGTGGTATTAAAAATTTTTCTGCTTGTTGTTTTTATATAGGGTTTAGGATAACTCTTAATAAAATTGAGCATTTTTTCGGTCAAAAAATAAAGGTCTATCACATTGTCTATCGCAATGTGTGCGCCCTTATGTATTCTTTATCAGGGAGAAAAGAATATGTGGGATTTATTTGTCATCCTACTGTCTTTAGGTTTGTTGATGTACACAGCCTATAAGGGATTTTCGGTCATTCTCATGGCACCCCTCTGTGCCTTACTTGCGGTATTTTTAATTGCCCCCAACCATGTTTTACCATTCTATTCAGGCGTATTTATGCCCAAAATGGTGAATTTTATTAAAGACTATTTTTTGGTCTTTTTATTGGGTGCAATTTTCGGCAAAGTTGTGGAAATGTCGGGGATTGCCTCCTCGATTGCAAAAACCATTGTCAGTTTAATTGGGGCTAAACGTGCAATTTTAACGGTTGTATTGTTAGGTGCAATTTTGACTTATAGTGGCGTGAGCTTGTTTGTGGTGGTGTTTGCGGTATATCCATTTGCGAACCAACTGTTCCAAGAAGCGAATATTCCAAAACGTTTAATTCCAGGCACAATTGCACTCGGTGCATTTACCTTTACCATGGATGCCTTGCCAGGCACACCACAAATTCAAAATGTGATTCCAACCACGTTCTTTGGCACCAATATTTATGCGGCGCCCTTTTTAGGGATTATTGGTGCAATTTTTGTGCTATGTATGGGGCTGCTTTATCTACAATGGCGTTGTCGTGCTGCTGAACAAGCAGGTGAGGGTTATGCAGGGTTCGCGAATGAACAAGTACAAGCTACAGATTCGACTACGACAGTAAATCTTTTAGATAGTCAAAATGGTTCTAGAGCACGTCAGGCACTGGCTTTTGTACCGCTTATTTTAGTTGCGGTAATGAACAAGTTTTTATCTACTGCAATTCCAAAATGGTACCCAAATGGCTTCGATTTTAATGCAATTGGTTTGGCCAATTACACTGTAGATGTAGCGAAAACGGGTGCAATCTGGGCGGTCGGCTTGGCATTAATTGTCGGCATAATCAGTGCATTTTTATATGACTATCAGCGTGTAATTATGCAGTTCAAAGAAGGTGTGAATACCAGTATTAGCGGTGCTTTACTTGCGGTCATGAATACCGCTTCGGAATATGGTTTTGGTGCCATTATTGCGGCATTACCAGGCTTTGCTTTGATCAGCCACGGTTTAAGTTCAACTTTTACCAATCCATTGGTGAATGGTGCCGTGACCACAACTGTGCTGGCGGGGATTACAGGTTCGGCATCAGGTGGTATGAGTATTGCCCTGAGTGCGATGGCGGAACAATACAATGCAGCAATTCTCGCGGCAGGTATTCCACCAGAAGTCATGCATCGTGTAGTGTCTATGGCATCAGGGGGGATGGATACCTTACCGCATAATGGCGCAGTAATTACCCTACTTGCGGTGACTGGTTTAACTCACAAGCAATCTTATAAAGATATTTTTGCTGTCACTATTATTAAAACCACTGCGGTATTTGTTGTGATTGCAGCATTTACAATTTTCGGTATTGTCTAAAATTACGTTGAGGACTAGGCCTGTGCAAGTTGCAGGCTAGATGTAAAAGGAGTAAGTCATGAGCTTGCAATTAGAAAATAAAGTTGCATTTATTACGGGTTCGGCCAGTGGCATTGGTTTAGAAATTGCCAAAAAATTTGCACAAGAAGGTGCAAAAGTGGTGATCTCCGACATGAATGCTGAAAAATGTCAGGAAACGGCTGAAGCACTAAAAGCACAGGGTTTTCAGGCACTTTCAGCCCCTTGTGATGTGACGGATGAAGCCGAATATCAGGCAGCAATTGAATTAACGCAAAACACTTTTGGTACTTTGGATATTTTGATTAATAACGCGGGCTTTCAGCATGTCGCGCCAATTGAAGAATTTCCAACAGCAGTGTATCAAAAACTGATTCAAGTGATGCTGACAGGTTCTTTTATTGGAATTAAACATGCCTTTCCAATTATGAAGGCACAGAAATCAGGTCGTATTATTAATATGGCATCGATTAATGGCTTAATTGGATTTGCGGGTAAAGCGGGTTATAACAGTGCCAAACATGGGGTGATTGGGCTAACTAAAGTTGCTGCTTTAGAATGTGCTCGTGATGGTATTACCGTAAATGCACTGTGCCCGGGTTATGTGGATACGCCATTGGTACGTGGACAAATTGCAGATTTAGCTAAAACGCGTAATGTGAGTTTGGACTCTGCACTTGAAGATGTGATTTTAGCGATGGTGCCACAAAAGCGTTTGCTTCGTGTTGAAGAAATTGCTGATTATGCAATTTTCTTGGCCAGTGACAAAGGTGCTGGTATTACGGGGCAGGCTGTAGTCATGGATGGAGGATACACTGCACAATAACAATACTTATAAATTGAGATACGACTCTATCCAGCCATAAAAGAATCGCTATTCTTTAGATGGAGTCGTCGCTTTTTCCTTAACCAGTCGGAAACGACTGGTTCTTTTTTAGAAGGTGAGTGTCTATTTGTTTGGCTCTTTATTTTTCGCTTTTAAAAAAAAGTAAGAGCGTAGAAACGAAAGTCAGTATAAAAATAACCGGCCAAATAATCAGTAAGTCTATACGTATATCTGCTTGTGGCGTTTTGAATTGAACCCAAAATTCCCAACATGCATAAAGTAACCATAAAATTGCGGTAAGCCCTAAATATTTCGCACTACGCCGATGGCTAAAATTACGCACGATTAAATAGCCAATAAAAAATACGCAGGCAATCCCAAAAATGAAAAGAGGTTTTGCGACCAATAAATTTGTCAGAAAATTCATATCAACCTCCTATAAAACCTTCCTAGGCGCAAACTTACAGTACTGGAATGACACTTTAAGCAGGATATATTCAGATCAGAATTGGGTCGAGCATTTAAATGACTTTGAGTTTCAGGGGCAATTAGGCTTTTCGAAACAGATCAATTTGCTCTAGTTCACATGAGATCGAAAGTTGTTACTGGCTTAAATTATCTGGGCATCCTCATCGTTAAGTACGTAAAGAGTTTGAATCCTGTCATTATTGTTATCCTGTAGCTTATATAAATAGTTTATGACTTTGAGTATTTTTTAATCAATGTTTTGCCGTATAAATGTGGTGATGAGATGTAAACAACAGTGAATTTAAACTGGTGTAATGGGTACGAGAACCGCCTCTGTCCATTGTATTGAAACTATTTATTCAATGAAGGCGATTGTGCAATCACCTTCATTTTTCAGTTTAATGATCTGTTATTTGTTAGGGTTTGTTGGCTCAAACTCTTTAAAATCAGCTTTGCGGATTTTGGCATGAATACCTTTAGTGCGGTCAACCACTTGTGAAACTTCAAAATCTGTTGCAGCACTTAAGTAAGCATAAGCAGTCGCTTCATCAATACCATATTCTTGATGTAAAAAACGGATTGCTTCACGGGTAGATTTTTTCATCGCTTCATCTAGATCGGCATCTAAACCAGGAGTAATCCAAAACTCTGCATTTTCGGCTAAAGGTTGTTTAATTTCTTGACCTGGAATCTTGTCCTTACCTGCCTTTAATAAGGTAAATTTGAGGGTTGCACGCGCTGATGCTTCCAATGCTGTCAGTGCGACTTCACCATCACCTTGCGAGAAATGGCTATCGCCTGTGTAAAAAAGTGCACCTTTGACTTGTACTGGATAATAGGCAGTTGCACCCGCACCAAGCTCATTAATATCAATATTTCCACCATACAAGGCTGGTGGTACAGAGTGAACAGGTTCAGAAGTATTTGCAGCTACCCCCATAATGCCCATAAAAGGATAAAGCGGGAAACGAATCGCTTTACCTGATGCAGTTTTTAATACGCCTTCATATTCACCTTGAGCATTCTTTTCAATTGGGGTGAAAATTGAAACATTGCCGAAACGTTCAGGATGTTCAGCAGATGGATTATCTTGTTGAGGTGTCTTTGGAAACTCTCCGACCAATGCTCCTTTTCCATGTCGATTCGAAATTACACCATAGGGTACACGTGGTTCGACCTTAATCACCTCGACTTTTAAAATATCCCCAGGCTCAGCACCTGCAATGGCAACTGGCCCTGTAACAATGTGGGGGCCATCTTTATGGAAGTCATGTGCTAGTTTGGATTGGGTAATTTTTTTGGCTTCATCTAGAATATATTCAGACTTGACCCCTTTAGATTGGAAATATTTGTCTGCATCACGGCCTTGATCTTCAAGTAAACCTTCATGGGAGACCGTATCGAATGTGACAATGCTTCCAGAATTTACCGTCAAAACTGGTTTTGCATCTCGATTAGGTAAATAACCCCAAGTAATGGTATTTAGCGTGGATGGTACATAGTAGTTGCCTTTATATGCACCCTCTTTAAGTAAGGTTGGTTTTTCAGATATTTGTTTAAGAATTTTGAAATCATCGGCATAGGTGAATGCTGAGCTCAATGTCGTTAATACAGCCAATGAAATAAGTTTAATTTTCAACATAAGTTTAACCTTTACTTAATCTATCCCCAATCTATGTATTTGATATATAGCAATCCTTATGCCAATTTTGATTTCTCAATCAATTCAATACTTCTAATAAATTGTGTGAAAATTAAATTAGTTAATTTGACTTATGATGATGCAATTTATTGGAGGGTTATTTACTCATAGGTAAAATATGCTTAGTTTTAGAGAAACTTTTGAATTGGTCATATTTTTATACAATCACCTCATCATCCCAGTTTTTTGAAAATAGATCATGTTAGAAATTTAAAGATAAAAATCCGTACAATTTTTCAACTTTATCTCTATTCTGTTTGCTATGATCAAAAGAAATAATTCATCAATACCAAGAGAACAAGAATGAGCTTTATTACAGCCGAACATGCCAAAATTCTTACGGCAACCGCCAAATTGGATATCAACCTCTATAAAGAGCGCTTAGCAAAATTAATCGAAGAAAGTGCTCAGCAGGGGAATACAGCAGTATTTGCTGTTTTACCTAAGCATTTGCCGCTTAGTGAAATTCGGGAGCTTTCGGCTGAATTGACCCAGTTGGGTTATCAAGTTCGTTTCGAAGTAAATGAGTTCTTTTATAGTTTTAACGTGTACTGGATATAGCGTAATCGCTTTAATTGATGTTTATGACAATAAAAAACCCTTTAAATTATGTATTTAAAGGGTTTTTAAAATCAAAGACTTAATTAAGCTTCAATTGTTTGCACTGTAATTTTCTTTGCTGGGTCAACTTTACGACGCACTGCGGGTACAGGTTCGCCATAGTATTGGCGGTCAGCAAAGTAACTTGATCGAACCATTGGTGCAGACCAGATGTTTCTAAAACCAAGTTTACGACCATGTTCTGCGTAACGCTCGAATTCTTCTGGGCTGACAAAACGGTCAATCGGTGCATGTTCTTTAGAAGGCTGTAAATACTGGCCGATGGTTACATAGTCTACATCATGGGCACGTAAGTCATCTAATAGTGCAATGACTTCTTCTTCAGTTTCACCAATACCGACCATCAAACCACATTTGGTTGGAACATTAGGGCAGTACTCTTTAAACATTTTAAGTAGCGTTAAAGAGTGTTGGTAATCTGAACCTGGACGCATCGCTTTATACAAACGTGGCACAGTTTCGATATTGTGGTTAAACACGTCTGGTGGGCATTCAGTCATAATACGTAAGGCAATATCCATACGACCACGGAAGTCGGGCACCAAAATTTCGAGTAGAGTTTTCGGGCTTAAGTTACGTGCTTCTTTAATACAATCTACAAAGTGCTGTGCACCACCATCCAATAGATCGTCACGGTCTACCGAAGTAATTACGGCATATTTCAAACCTAAATTGGAAATAGTTTCAGCCATATGACGTGGTTCATCTGGGTCAAGCGCATTTGGACGGCCATGAGCAACATCACAGAATGGACAACGACGAGTACAGATGTCACCCATAATCATAAAGGTTGCAGTACCACCGCCAAAACATTCTGGTAAATTTGGGCAGGCAGCTTCTTCACATACAGTATGTAATTTTTGTGCACGTAAAGTTGTTTTAATGCGTTGAACTTCCTCTGGCGCTGTCATCTTGACACGAATCCAGTCTGGCTTACGAGGCACTTCAACCGTAGGTACAACTTTGACAGGAATACGTGAAACTTTTTCTGCACCACGAAGTTTGACACCCTGTTCAGGTTTACGGCTTTCAGACATATTCAACTTTTCCACTGTTTACACGGAGAGATATTTAAACATTATAACGGAATTGCACATTGATAGGGCGAAAACACTATTCATTTTCTAAATGTCGTTATCATTCAATATATGACTATGAAATACAGCAAAGTCAGCTATTTTCAGTCATAATAGAGTGAAAATAGACACAAATTTATAGAAAAGGAGCGTTGAATGGCACGTAAGAAAGAGGTCGTTAGTGGAACTTTCTTGAAATATGATGCGGTCGTTCTAGGTTCGGGCCCAGCTGGTGAAGGCGCGGCAATGAAACTTGCCAAATCTGGTAAGCGCGTTGCAATTATTGATATGCGAGAGCAACTGGGGGGAAACTGTACTCACGTTGGCACAATTCCGAGTAAGGCGTTGCGTCAAACAGTATCGAGCATTATTCGCTATCAACGCGATCCAATGTTCCAAAAAGTGGGGGATTGGAAACAATTCACCATGAAGCAAGTACTGCGCAATGCACATAAAGTCATTCAACAACAGGTAGAAACACATTCGCGTTTTTACGATCGTAACAAGATTGATATTTATCATGGACGTGCTTATATCCAAGATCAAAACACAGTATTGGTCTTTACGCCTGATGGGATTAAAGAAACCATCATGTTCAAGCAGTTGGTAATTGCGACAGGTAGCCGTCCTTATCGTCCTGCGATGCTTGATTTTAATCATCCGCGTGTATTTGATTCAGATAAAATTTTGGATTTGGATTTCTCGATTCAGAAAATCATCATTTATGGTGCAGGTGTAATTGGCTGCGAATATGCGTCAATTTTCATTGGATTGGATCATAAAGTTGATCTGATCAATACCCAAATGAAATTGCTCAGCTATTTAGATGATGAAATTTCAGATGCCTTGTCATATCACTTGCGTGAGCAGGGTGTATTGATTCGTCATAACGAACAGATTGATCATCTTGAAACTTTCGATGATCACGTGGTGATGCATTTGCTCAGTGGTAAGAAAATTAAGGCTGATGCGATTTTATGGTGTAATGGCCGTTCTGGTAATACAGATGGTCTTGGACTAGAGAATGTCGGTATTACGCCAAACAGCCGCGGTCAAATTACTGTAAATGATCAATATCAAACTGAAGTTGAGAATATTTACGCTGCAGGTGATGTAATTGGTTGGCCATCTTTGGCTTCTGCTGCTTATGACCAAGGTCGTTGTGCAGGGGCAAATATGAGTGGTGAAGAAGGTATTGAACCTGTAGTTGATATTCCTACAGGGATTTACACCATTCCAGAAATTTCTTCGATTGGTAAGAATGAACAGCAATTAACGGAAGAAAAAATTCCCTATGAAGTGGGGCAGGCATCTTTCCGTCATTTAGCTCGTGCGCAAATTACAGGCGATACCGTCGGTGAATTGAAGATTTTGTTCCACCGCGATACTTTGGAAATTTTGGGCGTACATTGCTTTGGTAATAACGCTGCGGAAATTATTCACATTGGTCAAGCAGTGATGAACAGTCCAAATAATACGATCAAGTATTTTGTGGAAACGACATTTAACTACCCAACAATGGCTGAAGCCTACCGTGTAGCGACTTTGAATGGTATGAACCGTTTGTTCTAAACATTCAGTGAAGTGAATAAAAGCCCATTTTAATTAATGGGCTTTTTTATGCGCTGAGAAATGATGAATATCGTTTAGAAAGGTCGAGCACCTGCCAAGCTAATACGTTTTAATAGGCGACGTTGTTCTGCGGGAAAGGGTGTTCTCGAATGTAATGTGACTTGATTGTCCCAAAACACGATATCTCCCGTTTCCCAATGATGTTCATAGCGGAATTCTGGTTTTAGAATATGTGCGCGTAGTTCTGCGATGAGTTTACTGCCTTCAATATCATCGACATTGACCAATTCAACTTCTGAACGTGTATTTAACCACAAAGCCTTACGTCCCGTTTCAGGGTGAATGCGTACAAGTGGATGTGGATAGGCATGTCCTAGAATAGGTTGATCTTTAAAGCGGTAGTAAGGTGAGTCTGCATAACCACTTGCCCCTTTATTACTGTGTGCACGGACAAACGGATTATAGGTAATGAGCTGTAACGAGTCGATTTTCTGTTTAAGCTCATCTGAGAGGGCATCATAGGCTTTAATGGTATTGAACCAAGTGGTTTGTCCACCGTTTTGTGGAAGTTCAATGGCATAAAGCAGTGAGCCGAAAGAGGGGAGAGGTGTCCATTGGTGATCGGCATGTGGGCTTAGCTCGCCGTGACCTGTGTAGTCTCCTTGCCCCACTGCATTTGACACAGGTACAACATCAGGTGGGACGCCAGTATCCGATTGGCTGGCAAGTACGGGATTATCTGCGCTTGGGCGGAAAATGGAACCAAAGTAGCTGGCAAAAGCTAGATACTGTAAATCATCTAAACTTTGTTGTTTAAAGATCAAAACTAAATGCTCTGCTAGGGCTTGTTTAAGACGGAAAATGGTTTCGCCTGACTGTGCTTTACGTGCATCTAAGCCTGTCACAACTGCGCCTAAAGCTTGATCTTTCAATGGGGTAATTTGAATTTCATTTGGATGTTGAAGAGCTTTAGCTAAATGCCATTGTGGTGCATCATGAATGGCTTGAGAAAGTTGTGTAAGACTGGTCATTGTTATTACTCTAAATTTCTTGTTGTTTTAAACTAAGAAAAACCCAGCATTTTTTGAAATAAGAATAAATGCTGAGTTTATGAAAACTAGAGCCAGTCTTGAAGAGATTAGTGTGGGCAGAATGCTTGATTAAAGTACTCGAAGAGTTGCGGTGTTTGTAGCCAGAGTGCAATGGCAGCAATAATCAGTCCCAGTACAACCGCGCTAATCGATGTCTTAAGCCAAAACAGAGATGAATTATTCATGTACCACCGCCTTTTCATCGACAAAGAAATGAACCAGTACACCTAAAACACTGAGTGCAATTGAAATCATCCAAACTGCTTGATAATTACCCGTGATGTCATGATTCACGCCACCGAGCCATCCACCAAAAAAAGATCCGACTTGATGGGTAAAAAATACAATACCGCTGAGCATAGACAAATAGCGAATACCGAACATATTGGCGACAATCCCATTGGTTAATGGGACGGTAGATAACCATAATAAACCCATAATGACGCCAAAACTATAGATTGTCCATGTACTTAACGGTAAGGCTAAAAAAGCAATAATGGCGATACCACGGAGTGCATATAAACCCATGAGCAGTTTAGGTTTGGAAAATTTACCCCCTAACCAGCCCGCGCCGTACGTGCCAAAGATATTGAATAACCCGACTAGGGCCAAAAATACCGTGCCCGTGGTCGCATCAAAACCGTGATCAATCAGATAACCAGGCAAGTGAATACCAATAAAGACCACTTGGAAGCCACACACCATAAAACCTAAAGATAAAAACCAGAAAGGTTTATGTGCTTTTGCAATGTTCAAAATTTGTTTAAAACTGAGGGCAGGTGCACTACTTGTGGTTTGGCTATTCGGTGCAACATACATGGGTGCTTTTAGCATCCAAGCAAGTGGAACAATAAAGGCAATTAAAATCGCACTGACAATTAAAGCGGCTGACCAACCAATATTTTGCAATAGCAATAAGGTTGACGGCAGCATAATAAATTGTCCAAAAGAGCCTGCTGCACTGGCAATGCCCATAGCCAAACTGCGTTTTTCAGGTGGGGCTGCACGCCCAACGGCAGAAAGTAACACAGAGAAAGAAGTTGCAGATAAAGCTAAACCTAAAATCAGACCAACACTGACATTTAGCATAAAGCCAGTTGAGCTGACGGACATAAGTAATAAGCCAATCGCGTAGAGAATACCTCCTACTGTGACGACAATTTTACTGCCATATTTGTCGGCAAAAGCTCCCGTAATTGGCTGTACAGCACCCCAAATTAGGTTTTGTAATGCGATTGCTAAACTAAAGACGTTATGCCCCCAACCAAATTCATGGCTCATAGGAACCAAATAGAGTCCAAATGCATGTCGAACACCTAGCGAAAGCGCCAAAATGATAGCGCTGCCAATCAGCATATAAATAAGAGGTTTTGAAAATTGACTTTGGGTCATTGCCGCATTCGTCTTTGAAATATGAGTTTGGCTGTATTGTACGCAATATATCGATTAATTTCGATATTTGATTAAAACATTTGAAAAGTGACGTAATGATTGGGGGATTGGTGCAGCATTATGAATGTGTGAAAACTAATGAAACCATCATTGTTTTTATACTTAGGACACTGCTGGATGAGAAATCGTTCAGCATTTGGTAACGCGGATTTGTCATTTCGCTGGATTTATACATTCAAGAATTAATTTTATATGTATGAGTGATTTTTGGTTCTACGAATCAAGTGAATGTTTTACATAAGAAACAGTAGGTTATTTTGATCAGGTACAGAGACTGAATACACCCTCATCTGTACCTGAGGATTTAAAGTTTTACGCTAAACTATTTCGTTCTAATACAGCTTGATCAAAAAGTTGTTTTTCTTTGGTTTTATGTTCAACTGAAAAGCGAATTAAAATGACACTAAAGGCTGCAACTGTGACTAAACCGCCAAGGATGAATAGACAAGTTTGTACATCTAATACGCCTTTCAATAAAAAGCCAGCGGCTACTGCACCCACATTACCCCCAGCACCAATAATCCCTGCAACACCTCCTAAAGCATCACGGTCAATAAAAGGCACCAAGGCATAAGTAGCCCCACATGCCATATGGGTAAAGAGTGCAAATACGGTCATGCTGATAATGGCGAGTGTGACGGTATTCATTTGAGAGAATACGATTAAGAATAAACCTTCAAGTAAGACTAGCGTGAATAACACTTTGGTGCGTCCATCTAAGCCTTTTGCGATTGCAATTTTATCTGAAACAATGCCACCCAAAGCACGAGCAAAAAGTGCCAATAGCCCAAAGATACCCGCAGTTGAACCTGCCTCTTTAAGGCCCATATTGAAGTGATCTACATAATACATTGCAGCAACATTATGAATGAAAATTTCAATACCAAAACATGCAGCATAAGACACGAACAGAATCCAAACGCGATAATTGCGTGCAGCTTGCAGCAAAATTGCTGTACCGCCTTTTTTGTCGCTTCCTACTTCAATGCCTTCTTTACGAAGTTCTTTAAAATTCCCTTGAGGGCAATCTTGAGTGAGCTTCCAATATAAGATGCCCACAATCACCATCATGATGCCCGGTACAAGCAGAGCAATGCGCCATCCCATGCTTTGTTCTACACCAAACATTACAATTGCCCCAAGAAGAAGTGGCATGAGGGCTTGTGTTGCACCGCCGCCTGCATTACCCCAACCCGCCGCTGCGGCGTTTGCTGTACCCACCACATTCGGTGCAAACATAATACTGGTATGATATTGGGTAATGACAAAACTCGCGCCAATGGCACCAATCAGTAAACGGAAAAATAAAAAAGATTCGTAGGTATTGGCGGCTGCAACGCCAAATACAGGAATACTGCCGAGTAATAAAAGGGCCGTATAGGTCTTTCTGGGACCATATTTATCACACAACGGACCGACAATCAGACGAATTAAAATAGTAATCGCAACGGCTGCAATATTAATGTTGGCAATTTGATCTTTGGTTAAATTAAATTCGCCTTTAATTACAGGCATGAGCGGTGCGCAAGCAAACCATGCGAAGAAGCAAACAAAGAATGCGAGCCAAGTCATATGGAACGCACGCATGGCGGGTGTAGAAAAATTAAAAAGTTTAATTTGTGTCGCTTTTTTTTCATCGCTATTTATTGCTGAAGACATAACCATCCCCTGAACTGAGCGTAATTTTGTTTACAAGCTTTTTAAGTTGCTTGTAATCCGATCAGAACGGACATCGTTGGCCGTCTACATACTGTGTGAATCGACGTTGATTCATCTTATAGATTAAAATGCAAGCAATATGCCAAAAGTACGATTTTGCATTGATTTAACAGATACAATGATTAAACATTTGAGTCTATTGGTTAATATAGGTTCAGAGATTATGAAATTCTGAGAAAATGACGCTGGATAAAAAGGATAAAATCTGATCAAAAATAATACATTCTTTAAATCATTCAATAAAAGTGCATCAGAACAATGCACTTTAGATGAGAAGTTGGAGGGATAAAACTCAGGAGTTAATCCACGGTCTTCATACTATTTTCATGAATACCGTGAAGAGAAATCCGAATGAGTTTTGGTATTTTAGAAGCGATAGCCAATACCGGCATAAGCGAGAATTGGATTGATTTCAATATCGGCTTTGGAGCGGATAAGTTCACCGAGTTTGGCATCGGTCACGGTAATGGTTGTGTCATTACTCAGTTGAGCATAACTGACCGAACCGACAGCAAACCAATTGCTATTAAAATCGTAGGTAAATCCAACTGTGGCAATCGGTGCAAAGGCATCAGATGCTTCAAGATCCACTTGAGGATTGGCTGAACTGGTTTTACCTTCTAAAGATCCGCCAGCATGACCTTCTTTAATATTGGCAATCATATGACCAGCGGCAATTAAATCTTGTTCAATGCGTGGGTTCATTTCTAATTCATTAAAATAAGCATACATGACGCCTAAACCAACATAGGGACGAAATTTATTCACCCCAGTTTTGCCAAAGTGATATTGCAATTCAAATGCTGGTGTCCATGCCCGAGCCGAAGCAGCAGCGCCGTGAGCTGACAAATCAGTAATCAAAATATCATTTTCAAGTTCCAGTTGACCTAAAACACTGCCTAAAGGACTGGCAATAGCAGAAAAGGGAGCATAGATTTTTCCTTGACCTTGTAAATCGACCTTAGGGGGAATCCCTGCTTTGACCTCAACTGAAACATGGTCGGTAAAGAAATAATTGCTCATGATGCCTAAAGTTGTAACATCATCTGCTTGAAGTCCAGTACCTGCATTATCCCATTGGCTTAAGCCGTGTATTTCGGCAGTACCACTGAGACTTGAAGGGACGGGAGCATCAATTGCAGCCAATCCTTTAAGAGCTGCCTTTAACAGTGGATTAACGTCACTGCCTGGCCGAATATTGTCTAAAACAGTTTGTGCCTGAATATTGCCGACCTTTGCGGTTTCACCTTCCTTGACTGCTGTATTGACTCGAAACGGTTGAACTTGACCTTGTGGCATAACATGTAATGCACCCACAGAAATGGAAAAACGTTTAAAGCCATCACCATCTTCTAGGCTGAAATAGGGGGATTTAGCATGGCTAAATGTAGGAATAAGGGTAATCGCAATTGAAAATGCTAATCCTGTTTTTTGCATAGGGGACTCCATGTCCATTTTCATCATTTTTATTCAGGGCATTATTCAATAGCGCGGCGAAAGAAAACTGTTGTTTTAAAACAGGCATAGTTTTAAAAAATTGTGAAAATTACCGTAATTTTTTTATGGTTCTGTTACTTATCAATCAATCATGTTATTTATAAAAAGCGTGATAGGGCGTGATAAATCTTGTTTGAGTATTTTTTAAGTTGTTATTAATTAAAAATAAAATAGTTAGGGGATGTTGTTTTTGGATATAAAAAAAGATCACCCGAAGGTGACCTTTTTGACAACTGACTTAGATTTTAAGCCAATGACACTGCTTCAGTCTGAAAACGAGATAAATCTTCTTCAGGACGTGCAGTCAAAATTTCAACACCATCTTTAGTCACTAAAATGGTATGTTCATATTGCGCAGACAATTTATGATCTTTGGTCACAACTGTCCATTTGTCACCCAGTAACTTGGTTTGCCATACGCCTGCATTGACCATTGGTTCAATGGTAAAGGTCATGCCTTCTTCAAGAATCATACCGCTGTTGCCTTGACCATAATGCAATACTTGTGGTTCATCATGGAACACCGTACCAATACCGTGACCACAGTATTCACGTACAACACTAAAACGTTCAGATTCAACATATTTTTGAATAGCCAGACCAATATCACCAATGGTCGAACCTGGTTTAACTGTCGCAATACCACGATACATTGCTTCTTGAGCAACTTTACATAAGCGGTCAGCAAGAATCGAAGTCTCTTCACCCACCACGTACATCATATTGGTATCGCCGTGATAACCATCTTTAATCACAGTGACATCAATATTTAAGATATCGCCTTTCTTTAAGATTTTACTTTCAGATGGAATACCGTGACACACAACATGGTTCACTGAAGTACAAATGGTGTGCTGAAACGCTGGACGACCAGGTGCCGCACCATAACCTAAACATGCAGGGATCGCATTTTGTACGTTCACAATATAATCGTGACAAATCGTGTCTAATTCGAGGGTCGTTACCCCTGGTTTGATATGCGGTTTGATCATATCCAACACTTCTGCCGCCAGTCGTCCTGCCACGCGCATTTTTTCAATTTCATCGGCAGTTTTAATTAATCGACGGGGAGCTTGATAAGTTGTATTCATGATCTCTAAAAACTTTTGGAAATTTGTATGTGACTATGGTATAAATAGCCGCCCATTTTATCAAATGCTTTTTCGTGAATATATTTACGAGTCGTTTGATTGAAATTGGTAAAAATCCGCACATATATCGACACATTACTCTGGGTGCCCTAAAAGGGTGGAGAATGCGGATATATGGAGGCCTAACCCAAACTTTAAGGTAAAGAAAATGGCAGATTACAACGTAAGCATGCGCGACCTTCTTCAAGCAGGTGCGCACTTTGGTCACCAAACTCGTTTCTGGAACCCAAAAATGCGTCAATACATTTTTGGCGCGCGTAACAAAATTCACATCATCAACCTTGAGCACACTGTTCCTGCGTTAAATGATGCTTTGAACTTTGTTAACAATCTTGCAAGCAAAAAGAACAAAGTGTTGTTCGTTGGTACTAAACGTGCTGCTTCTAACATCATCCGTGAACAAGCTCAACGCGCTGGTCAACCATATGTAGATCACCGTTGGTTAGGTGGTATGTTGACGAACTGGAAAACACTTCGCCAATCTATCAACCGTTTAAAAGACCTTCAAACTCAATCTCAAGACGGTACTTTCGCTAAGCTTACTAAACGTGAAGCTTTAGAGCGTACTCGTGAGATGGAAAAACTTGAGCGTGCTTTAGGCGGCGTGAAAAACATGGGTGGTTTACCTGACGCATTATTCGTAATCGACGTTGACCACGAATCAATCGCGATTAAAGAAGCTAAAAACCTTGGTATTCCTGTAATCGGTATCGTTGATACAAACTCTAACCCAGACAACGTTGATTTCGTTATCCCGGGTAATGACGATGCGATCCGTGCAGTAACACTTTACGCTTCTGCTATGGCTGATGCGATCCTTGCTGGTAAAGAGTACGCTCAAACTCAAGCAAATGCACAAGCAAAAGGCGACGAAGCTGCTAAAGAAGCTCCTGAGGCTTAATGCGTTTTGACGCAAGCTTGTCATTTTTGCGACATGTGATGGTGGCAAAGTAAGCGTCATGTATGCAGACGGCCCATGAGCATCCCTCTGGGCCGTTTCTGTTCTAAAAAGAATTCATTTTCTACCGATTTTTAGGAGATACACATGACTGCTATTACTGCAAGCATGGTTAAAGAATTGCGTGACCGTACTGGTTTAGCAATGATGGAATGTAAAAAAGCATTAACAGAAGCGAACGGTGACATCGAATTAGCGATTGATAACCTACGTAAATCTGGTCAAGCTAAAGCTGCTAAAAAAGCGGGTAACATCGCTGCTGACGGCGCGATTACTATCGCTCAAGAAGGCAACAAAGCTATTCTTTTAGAAGTAAACTGCCAAACTGACTTCGTTGCTAAAGACGAAAACTTTGCTGGCTTCTCTGCTAAAGTTGCTGCTGCTGCACTTGCTGCTGGCGAAACTGATGCTGCTAAAATTGCTGAACTTAAACTTGAAGATGGCACGACTGTTGAAGAAGCGCGTATTGCTCTTGTTCAAAAAATCGGTGAAAACATCCAAGTACGTCGTGCTAAAATTGTTGAAGGTGAAAACCTTGCAGTTTACAAACACGGTTTAAAAATTGGTGTTGTAGTTGCTTATACTGGTCAAGCTGACACTGGTAAAGGTGTTGCAATGCACGTTGCTGCGTTCAACCCAGTTGCTGTAACTGCTGAAGGCGTTTCTGCTGAGCTTATCGCGAAAGAGAAAGAAATTGCTGAAGCGAAAGCGATTGAGTCTGGCAAGCCAGCAAACATCGTTGAGAAGATGGTTACTGGTTCAGTTGAGAAATACTTGAACGAAGTTGTTCTTGAGCGTCAAATGTACGTAATCGACAACGACAAGAAAGTTGCTGACGTATTAAAAGCGACTGGTACAACTGTTGCTCAATTCGTACGTTTCGAAGTGGGTGAAGGCATTGAGAAAAAAGCTGAACTTTCTTTTGCTGAAGAAGTTGCTGCTGCTCAAGCTGCTGCAAAATAATTTTATTTTGCAAAAAAAAGCCCCAAAAGGGGCTTTTTTTATATCGAATAAAAAGGATAAAAAATGATGAATAAAACAAATTTTAGAATTGTTGTGGTGATTCTGGTTCTTATTGCTGCATATCTTGGCATAAATCAACAACAGCAAACGCCTCCTAAAAATGAATCTCCAATTGCAACTTCTCCGGAATCAGTATCTACGGTTGATGACCATCAGAAAATACAACAGGCATTTCAACAGCAACAAAATAATGTGCAAGTCCGTGCGAGTGGCGTAGTTAAAGCAATTCTGGCTGATGATCATGAAGGCTCCAGACACCAGAAATTTATATTGTTATTAAAGGACGGATTAACAGTATTGGTTGCACATAATATTGATTTGGCACCGAGAATAGAAAATCTGCAAAAAGGCGATACGGTTGAGTTTTATGGTGAATATGAATACAACTCAAAGGGAGGTGTTATTCATTGGACGCATCATGATCCGCAACGACAGCATATTGATGGCTGGTTAAAATATCAGGGCAGAATGTACCAATAGGGAATTAGAGAGCAATTTTGTTCTATACAGTAAAAATAAACATGATATTTTGCATGTGAAATAGATTTGACTGGCATGAATAAAGAATTGATTGTATGAGCGAAGTGAAGCATGAGTTTGTTAAATTTAAGCATGTCCAAGAATTGGGCGGCTTGGAATTACTGAATGCTTCTTATGTACAAAAACAATTTTCTAAACATGTGCATGAAGGCTATTGCATAGGGGTAATAGAAGAAGGGGCACAGTCGTTTTATCGGACAGGTGCACTGCATATTGCACCTAAAGGGCATATCATTTTGGTGAATGCTGATGAAGTGCATACAGGTTCATCTGCAGTAGAAACAGGGTGGCGCTATCGTGCTATTTATCCAACACCTGAAATGTTAAGGGATGTGAGTCAGGATTTTTTTCAACCGTCAGGAACCATGCCGTGGTTTCCCCACGCAGTGATTCAGGATGAAGGCTTGGCACAACAACTTAGCTTGCTGTTCGATTTACTAGAAAATAAAGATAATCAACTATTTAAACAAACTTTATATCTATCTACGCTGGCTTATTTAATGTCACATCACAGCCGCACTAAGCTAGGTGAGTTGCCATTACCTGAAGCTCAGAATCGTATATTGATGATTAAAGATTTATTAGCGAGTGCACCTGAAAAAGATTATTCCCTGAATGAGTTGGCTGAAACAGCAGGTTTAAGCCCTTGGCATTTTTTGCGACAATTTAAAAAATATACGGGTCTTCCACCCCACGCATGGCTCATTCAGTTTCGTTTGCACCAAGCGAAACAGCTTTTAAAACGTGGTGAAAATATTGCTTTGGTAGCAGATTTATGTGGCTTTTCAGATCAGAGTCATTTTAATCGGCATTTCAAAAAATCGGTGGGGGTGACACCTTTGCAATACGTGATGAGTCTACGTTAGAAGAAGTGATTCTCACTTTAATGTGTTATTTAAATAATTCAAATTTATAAATTTAATGAAGATTATTTGCTTCGTTCCATGCCTTGATTATTTCATGATTATTCAGCAATTTTGTACAAGATCAGCATGCTGCAAAACACCTATTTTATTGGTGTGTTTATTTGGTAGATGTTGTTATGGATCTTTCTCAACAGCAATTAAGGGCTAGGGCCTATAATAAGTCACAAGATTTTATCCAGGGTGCAATCGATATCGTTCCTTTATCGATTGCGGTACTACCATGGGGAATTTTGGCGGGTTCAGTTGCCATTGATGCAGGATTGAGCATTCCACAGGCAGTAGCGATGTCGGCGGTTGTGTTTGCGGGTGCAGCACAACTGGTAAGTTTGGGAATGTGGTCTGCGGATGCAACAGCACTTACAATTGCAATTACAGTATTTTTCTTAACTAGTCAGCATTTTATTTATGCCTTAACCTTGCGCAAAGATATTTCGGTTTTGGCGAGTTATTACCGAATTCCTTTGGGATTTTTATTGACGGATGAGCTATTTGCTGTCGCGATGACCAAACAACTGCATCGTCCATATTATTTATTGGGTGCAGGCTTATGTTTTTATCTCGCGTGGGTGCTATTTAGCCTATTGGGAATTTATTTGGCTTCGACAGTTCCTAATTTGTCGAGCTTGCATTTAGATTTTTCTATCGTTGCTGTTTTGGTGGCGATTATTGTTCCTTTTATTAAAAATTGGAGGAGTTTGATCGGTGTCATCACTACAATTCTAAGCTCATTGTGTTTAACCGCATTGCATGTAGAAGCCTCAATTTTACTCTCAGGCATGTTGGGAATGTTTGTTGCGGTGTGTCTGGAGCATTGGGAGCAAAAAATATGAGTTGGTCATTTATTTTTTTATTGGCTGCAATTGTATTTTTTAATCGTTATCTATTTTTAGAACCTAAAGTTGCCATTCAGTTTCCAATGTTTTTTGAACGCATGTTGAAATATTCAGCACCGTGTTTATTAAGCGCAATTTGTATGCCGATTATATTTTTTGATCACGGTGAATGGAGGGCATTGCAGGGGAATAGTTATTTTTATGCCACGATATTTTGTATTCTTGCATCCTTATTTTTAAGAAAAATTTTAGTGAGTTTGGCTTTGAGTTTGCTGTTTTTTTATTCATTGGAAGCTTGGGTGTTTTAATCGAGTTCACAGTGGAAAACATCTAAAAGATCAAATTCCACTGTGAAAATTGTACTTGTGCGCTAAATAGCGTTCATTTGCGCTCTAGCATGGGTTTTTAATTTGGGTACCAGTTTATTTAGATATGCATCCATACACCAAATTGGGCCAATGAGGAGGAATTGGAGGTCTTTGAAGAAAGATGGTTTCTTTCCTTCAATTTTATGCCCATAAAATTGTCCAATCCAAGCAAAAATGAACAAGGCAATATAAAAACCTACACCGACAGGTAAAATCAAAATCAGCCATGCCATTACAAAAATTAGGGCTGCCATTGCCACGGCTAAAACAAGATCCAGTCGGCTATAAAAAATAAGAGTGAGGGTCACAATGAGAGCGGTAAGCAGCACACTAAAATGCGCCAAAATACCAATAATTGAAAATAGGATTGTCGGTACGCAAAGCCAGTGAATCATTTTATTGGTTTTATTTTGGTGGCTTTCACTGTATTCATCGAACCATTCGGTGATAGTTTTCATGTGTTGCTCCTGCAATTGCTTATTGTACTTTTTTTATCCATGTTTCGAAGGAACTATAAAATAGAAAACAACTGAGGTCAAAATTTGAAATTAAATTTTAGTCCATTTCTATCATTTGTTTTGTTATGCGCTAACGCAGCTCAATGATTTTGAACTGCGCTTAAGTTGGCATTCATAGATTTAATTTCCTGCGTGAAAAACTTCTTTGCCTTCTTTGAAAGTAGCAAGCACTTTAATATTTTTAATTTGATTACTCGGTACAGTCATGGGGTTCTGATCCAGAATGACAAAATCAGCTAATTTTCCAGGAGACAGTGTACCTTTGCTGTCTTCTTCAAAATACTGATAGGCGGCCCAGCTGGTCATGCTTTTCAGTGCAAGATAAGGACTGACACGTTGATCTTCACCTAAAATTTTACCGCTACGAGTCACGCGGTTTACGGTGGTATCCAAAGTCATCATGCTATTTGGAGGAATGACGGGTGCATCATGATGTTCAGTAAATAAAATTCCTTTTCTTAAGGCAGAGCCTGTAGGGGAAATATTTTGAGCACGTTGTAAACCTAAAGTTTCATGAGCGTGCCAGTCTCCCCAGTAATAAGTATGTAGCGAGAAGAAAGAAGGAATGAGTTTTAGTTCTTTAGCTTTGTCTAGTTGGTCTTCACGCATGGTTTGTGCATGAATAATCACATTACGTCGATCTTGGATTGGAAATTTAGCAGTAGCTTTTTCAATGGTGTTCAAATACTGATCAATAGCAGCATCACCATTGGCATGCGCTAAAATTTGCCAATTATTCTGGAAAGCCAAGTCAATCAGATTTTGTACTGTGCTCTGTTGCGGAAAAGCGGCATAGCCACGGTAAGATTTTTTTTGACCTTCAGGTGGTATAACATAAGGTTTGGTCAGCCAAGCGGTTTTACCTTGTGGAGATCCATCTAGGCTAATTTTAACGCCCCCAATTCTATAGTGGTGTTTATATTCTCGATTGGTTCCGTGTTGCAGCATATAGTTTTTTTCTGTGCTGATGTCTGGGTAGACCACCAAATCGATAGGTAATTTTCCATTTTGGGCTAAATTGCGCCACATTTCTGAAGTGCCAGCATCGGCTCGACCTTCCTGAATGGTGGTATAACCATTTTGGGCATAGGTTTGTACCGCAGTGAGTGCCATTTTTTCCATGGTTTCGGGCGGCATATGCTGGAAAATTTGAATCATGGCTTTAAAAACCACACTTTCCTCAAGTACGCCATTTGGTTCTTTAGAATTTGCTTTACGACGGATAACACCGCCAATTGGGTTTGGTGTTTTGGCATCAATTTTGAGTAGTTCGAGTGCTTTGGTGTTGACCGTAGCCAAATGACCAGATTGATGCAAAATAATGACAGGTTGGTCGGTTGAGATTTTATCTAGTTCAGTCGCGGTAGGGTGGCGCTTTTCAGTTAATTGGGCATCATCATATCCGTTGCCAATAATCCAGCCTGAAGCTTGTTGGATGAAAGTAGGATTATTATTTTTCCATGCTTGCATTGCTTGAATCAGAGAAGGGATGTCTGTAACTTTGCCATCGGGTGGTGAATAAAGATTAGCAACGGTTTGTTGTAAGCCGACACTGTTGGCATGGCTATGTGCATCGATGAGCCCTGGAATAACGGTGTGGTTTTTTAAATTAAAGCGCTGTGCAAGTGGATTGATTTGTTTTGCATTGGCAAGAGCGCCTGTAAATTTGATTACGCCATTTTCGACTAGCATGGCTTCTACGTATGTTGGGGTATCTCCCTGCATTGTAAGAATAGGCCCACCATGTAAAATAAATGTGGAATTCTGTCTAGGGTCTATTCTTTGACCACGATGAGTGTGTTTGGAAATGGAGTAGCTACAAGCTGACAATAAAACCGTACTTAGCAGTGCAAAAGTTTTTAAATGTGAAGTTGTTAAATATTGGGTTGATTTTGTCATTTGATCGTTTTCCCCCACAGGTTGTCGATTTCTTATCTTTTTTAAAATAACATATTAATTAAATTAGAAAATAAAAAAAGCCACTTAAACGTGGCTTTTTGTCAAATGTGTTTTGCACTCGTGAATTAAGAGTTAGGACCTGCAACGCGTTCAATGCTTACTTTTGCTGTCCCTGCATTGGTGATACCAAGTTGTTTAGCTGCACCATAAGAAAGATCGACTACACGGTTGCCATGGAATGGACCACGATCATTCACTTTTACAACCACACTTTTGCCGTTATTTTTATTGGTCACACGAATGTAGCAGTTTAATGGCAGGCTACGATGAGCTGCCGTTAATGCGTTCATGTCAAACGTTTCACCGTTTGCTGTTTTACGACCATGAAACTGACGACCATACCATGAAGCCACACCAGTTTGGCTAAATTGGCGGACAGTGTTGGATGCAACATCATTTAACTTGTCAATGACTGAAGGCTCATTTGCTGGGATTTCGATTTTCGCTGCAATCGTTTCGCGACGAATTTTATCTCCAGAACTCTCAGTAATTGAAAGGCTATTTAGATTTGAAAAGTGAGAGTTAAAGCTCTGAGCATCTTTGTTTAATACACGTGCTGCTAGACGTGAATTATCATTGTCATTGTTTAATGACGATGATTGAACCAATTCGGCCTGTGACTGTGTCAGGGCGAACGTGGTCGCTATGGCAAGAATATATTTCATTGAAGAATGCATAAAATCTCCTAAAGACGGGTTTGCGGAGTAGTAATTCAGCAGTAAAACATTGAATTACAAGCAAACGGGTCGATTTATTCACTTGTGCAACTACATTTGACGAGATGGATAATATTCATGCCGCAGTGAAGGTGTCTAGTCTTTATACCGAATTCTTTACAAAAAGTAGGTAATTAAATTGTTTTATGATTAAAAAATATACAATATTGTAACATTATATGTAATTTGATTGTTTTATATACTTTTTTATTAAAAAAAAGATTGACTTATTTGTTTTTTGAAAAAAGCTAGCCTTAGCGACTAGCAATTTCAGTGCCTAATTGCCACACAGCGGTGGCATACATACGGCTCTTATTATAGGTAGTAATCACTTGAAAATTCGGGTAAGTAATATAGTAAATTGAGCCATAACTCTCTTGAAGTTGAATGACATTAACCATATCTAAATTATCAATTTTTACTACTGGATTGATGGGTGAAATACCCTGCGGTTTTAACACGCCATAAGGTGTAGGTTGTTCAAGATTCTTAGCAATAATGGCATCAGGTGTCGCACCTGTGTAGCGCGCCGCAAAACCAATAGGTTGATTTCTTTGCCAACCATGTTGTGCGAGATAGTTGGCAATAGAACCAATAGCATCGACTGCTGAATTTCTTAGGTCAACATGCCCATTGCCATCGTAGTCCACACCATATTTAGGAATGTTGCTAGGCATGAATTGTGGATAGCCAATTGCACCCGCATAAGACCCGACAACAGAGTTAGTTGGTACGCCATCTTTATATGTCCATGCAATAAGTGCAGACAGTTCGTCTTGGAAATAAGCAGCACGACGTTCATAGCCAAATGCAAGGGTTGCTAAGGCATCTCGGGTGATGAAATTGCCTTTATTTGCACCAAAACCTGTTTCTACCCCCAAAATGCCTAAAATCACAGATTGTGGAACACCAAATTGCTGTTCCGCACGGTTTAAGGTATCGGCATATTGATTTTTGAATCGAACTCCACGCTGAATGGTACTTTCAGACATGAAATTGGTTTTATAGTCATACCATGGCTTACTTTCACCAGGTCGGTTCATAATATTGATAATATTGGGAAGATTACGTGAGCCATTCATTGCCCAGTCAACTTGTTCTGCTGTGAGACCATAGCTCCGCATGGTTTTTTCTTTAAAACTGGAATATTGAGGATCATTTGCAAAATCATTGGCTTGGCAAAAACTGGTAGCTGAAAATGTACCAATAAGTAAAAATAAACGCTTCAGTTTTTTATTAATAGACAAATGTGTCATATAGGTTAAATCCTAAAAAATTATCGATGTGTATGAATTGACATCACAACGCCAAAAGTGGCCATTAAAGTAATAATTGCAGTACCGCCATAACTCATAAAAGGTAAAGGCACACCCACCACTGGTAAAATACCACTGACCATGCCTGCATTGACAAAGACATATACAAAAAATGACAAAGCAAAACTGCTTGCCACTAAACGGCCAAAGTTATGAAAACTGTTTAATCCAATTTGAAACGTTCGGCTAATGATCGCAAAGTACAATACAATCAATATGATAATGCCAATTAGCCCAAATTCCTCAGAAAATGCTGCAATAATAAAATCGGTATGACCTTCTGGTAAAAAATGCAGATGAGATTGTGTGCCTAAGAGATAACCTTTGCCTGAAATACCCCCAGAACCAATCGCAGTTTCTGATTGAATAATATTCCAACCTGTACCGAGTGCATCAGCTTCGGGATGGATCAAAGTTAACACTCGTTGTCGTTGATAATCATGCAGTAAAAATTGCCAAGCAATAGGAATAATCAGTGCTGCGAGTCCGATTGCAGTTGCAATTAAACGCCAAGACAAGCCACTGAGGAATAAAACAAAGATCCCACTGGAAAGTACCAGTAATGAAGTACCAAGATCGGGCTGTTCAGCAATTAAAATAAAGGGAATGCCAATAAAGATTAGACAAATGCCAATCTGCCCAATTTTTGGGGGCAGAGGGCGTCTTGCTAAATACCATGCAATCATCAAGGGCATGGCAATTTTCATAAATTCGCTGGGTTGCACACTGCCCAGTCCCGGAATATCAATCCAACGTTGTGCGCCTAAACGAACTTCCCCAAAGAGTTTGACTCCAACAAGTGACAACAGTGCCACTATATATAGATAAGGTGCAAAAGATTGATAAACTTTCGGAGGAACTTGTGCCAAACCTAACATGGTGAAAAAACCAATGGTAAAACTAATCGCTTGTTTTGACACTAAACCCCAGTCTTGCTCCGAAGCGCTATATAGCACTGTTAAACCTAATAGTGCTGTAAGTAATAAATAGAGGCATAACCATGGGTCGAGATGTAATTTATGCCACTTCGATGGCAATAAAGTTGTGCTTAAACCGTCACGGGGGGCATGTCGTAAGAATTTGGACTGAGGAGGAGTAGTCATGGAAGATATTTGTAGAATAAAGTCTTAGGCCGTATTTTGCGCCTGCTACCTTATACTTGTGTATTGATGCTGTACATCAATATTTTGCAATAAAAAAACCTAGCAAAAGCTAGGTTTCCGATAGTGTAAATTTCTATCAATGATGGAACAGAGTATCGTGATACTCAGCCAAAATAATCAATTCTTCCTTGGTTAAATGTGGGAAGATTTTATCAATTGCGATATGTACGGCTTTAATCACAGCCGCAGAGCCGATATCCGCTGCTTTACGCTTAATCATGCCCAAATCGAGGGTTTTATTAAAATCATTCATGAAATGACGTACAGTGGCTTCTGCGAACTGTTTGTATAATTCGATTAAAACGGCTTTATTGGTATCACCACCTGCACGAATATCAGCAAATGTGGTTTTTAAATTAGTCACCAAGCTGGCATCTAAACTTTCACCTACGCGATATTGACCTTGAGCATCTTTGAACAAGCTTTTTTCAGAAAACTCAATTGATTGTTTCACCACATCATTTGGAGCTTTACTTAGAAGTTGCTTCAATAACACTGCGACAGTTGATTTAATGTAACCTGCTAATTTTTCCGCAGTATCACGTTTATCACTTGGCGGAAAACGACGAACTAACTCCGTTAAAATGGCGTCAATAATTTCATCGTTAATCAATAAAGCAGTTTGATCACGCAAAGGGTAGAGTGCTTCACTTGAATTTTTTTTCTGCTGACCTGTTTGAATACTATTTAATAGTGTTTCAGAAGGGACAAAACCAAAAAAAGGCATTGTTATTTAACCTCAATATTATTCATTTTATTGTCGCGCCAAGCGAATTGGGCGAGGCATCCATGTTAAATCCGATACACGACAAGGGTTGATGTCTAAACCACCTCGGCGAGTATAAGCCGCATAAACCATAAGCTTTTCGGGTTGCAGATTTTGCCAGATATCGGCATAGATCTGTTCCACGCATTGCTCATGAAAGCCATTATGCTGCCGGTAGGAAATAATATAGGCTAAAAGTGAGCGATAACAAGGCTTTTTACCCTGATAACGGATAAAAACTGTACCCCAATCGGGTTGACCCGTCACAGGGCAGTTACTACGAAGTAAATGTGAATAGAGTTGGATTTCCAGATTATCCGTATTTTCACGATCTAAACTGAGTAACGATGCATCAGGTTGATTTTCTAAGCGGTCAGGAACCAAGTCATCGATACAGATGCCCTCAGGTTGATCAATAGTCAAAGCATCTACTTGGAACAATTGAATCGTTACTGTAGCGCCCGCAGCTGCGGATAAATCTTTTTCTACAGTGGCGACAAATGCAGATTCAGAATTGAATTGGGTAAAGTTAAGGCTATTAAAGTAAAGCTTGAGTGATTTGGACTCAATTAAATTGGGTGAAAATGCTGGTAGGGTTAAACGACCAATTGCAACTTGTGGAATACCCTGAGCATTAAGCCAAGAAATTTCAAACACATGCCACCAGTCTTTACCCTGTTGAATGCCCTCAATATGGGCATAGCTTGAACGTGCCTGAGCACGTGCAATTGGAAAAAGAATATCTGGTTGATATGTTGATGGATATTGGGTGTCTTTACCAAGTAAAGAATGTTCTACACTCATTATTCACGCATTCCTGAGCCACGAGAAAGTAAATAATACGCTATACCGTAAAGCACAGCACAACATAAAGTAATCACGGTGAGTGAAATCGAAACGTTCACATCACTATGACCAAGAATTCCGAAACGGAAGGCATTAACCATATAGACAATGGGGTTAATTAAAGACAGATTTTGCCAAAATGGGCTAAGTGCGCTAATTGCATAAAACACACCGCCTAAATAGGTCAGTGGAGTCAGTACGAATGTTGGAATAATAGAAATATCGTCAAAAGATTTGGCATAAACAGCATTAATAAAGCCGCCCAATGAAAATAATAACGATGTCACAATGACGGTATATATAGTCACAAACCAATTGGTGATATATAAGTCAGTAAAAAACAGACTCATAGCCGTCACAATAATCCCAACCAAGACCCCGCGACATAATCCGCCCAAGACATAGCCCCAAAGAACTAAATGTAAAGGAACTGGACTCATAATCAACTCTTCGATACTTTTTTGAAATTTAGCACTGAAGAAACTGGATGAAACGTTCGCATAGCTATTAGTAATCACCGCCATCATGATTAAGCCAGGCACAATGAATTGCATATAGCTGAAGCCACCCATTTGCCCAATACGAGAACCGACTAAATTACCAAAAATCACAAAATATAGACTCATGGTAATGGCAGGTGGTAATAGGGTTTGTGGCCAGATGCGCATAAAGCGGCGAACTTCTTTATGCACTAATGTGAAAAGAGCAACACGCATTTGAGTCATATTCATGGTGTAGTTCCCTCCAAATTTTTCTCCACAAGTCTGACAAACAATTCTTCAAGGCGGTTGGATTTATTGCGCATACTACGCACTTGAATGCCTTGTGCTTCAAGTAACTGGAATAATTGATTTAAGGTATGCGCTTTGTCCATGGTGACTTCAAGCGTGACAGGATCAATTAAATTGAAGCGAACACCAATAATATCAAGATGCAGTGGTTGAATTGGCTCAGCCAAGTCAAAAATAAAGGATTCTTCGTGTAATTGATTAAGGAAGGCTTTCATGGTGGTATCTTCTTTAATCACGCCGCGGTCGATAATGGCAATACGGCGACACAACATTTCAGCTTCTTCTAAATAGTGTGTCGTTAGAATGATGGATGTACCATTTTCATTCATTTCAGTCAGGAAATCCCACATCGAACGACGCAGTTCAATATCGACACCCGCAGTAGGTTCATCCAGAATCAAAAGTTTTGGTTCATGCATCATGGCACGCGCAATCATCAATCGGCGTTTCATACCACCTGACAACATTCGACCTTGGGTATTACGTTTTTCCCAAAGCCCTAACTTTTCTAAATAATGTTCAGCACGTTGCTCTGCAATTTTACGGGGAATACCGTAATAACCTGCCTGAGTCACTAAAATATCGAAGGTTTTTTCAAACTGCCCAAAGTTAAATTCTTGCGGTACAACACCTAAACATTGTTTAGCCTGAGATGGGTGAGTATCAAGATTATGACCAAAAATTTCGACTGTCCCAGCGGTTTTTTTGGTTAAAGAACTAATAATCCCGATGGTCGTCGATTTGCCTGCACCGTTTGGTCCTAAAAGCGCATAAAACTCGCCTTCTGGGACGGTTAAATTGATCCCTTTCAGGGCTTGAAAGCCATTTCGATAAGTTTTGGACAAATCTCTGATCAGTAATGCATCGGTCATGAAGTTCTCACAGCATATAGAGTGTGGCTATTGTGAGCGATCTTGATTAATAAACCAAGTAAATTACAGGGAATACTGCGTTGCATGCTTAGAACATTGATTAAACTCTAAGCATAAAAATGCATGATTTCTATATAGTTGCTTTCACTTCTTTATTTTTTTGCTATGATGTGCACGCGCGGCCATAGCTCAGTTGGATAGAGTACAAGTTTCCGAAGCTTGGGGTCGTGGGTTCGATTCCCGCTGGCCGCACCATATTTTTTATAAAATCAATAATTTAGAATAATTTCAGCGTAAATCTAGTGTATTAGTCTTTCAATGGGATAATTTAAAATTTCTTTAAATCGTATAAATTGTCCAAAAAATGCTACTTATCTACCAATCGATGCAAGAACGTTAAAACTATAATTAAATTAAGACTTCTAAAAAGGCAGAATTAACAAGATCTTTAAAATCCATTCAATCACTTCAATGATGATAAAAATTATTGAGCTTAAATTTGTTTATAAATTGAGTATTGAAACCCGAAATTTTGTGATTATGAACCTAATTCAAAGTCATATTTTTATGTTCTTTCAAGGGGTTTTATTGGCTGTTGTATTCAGTTGCATATTCTTTTTCTAATGGACACCAAATTCCACAAACAAATGAACAGAGAGTCGTATCTAACTTGGACACTTTAAATGGGAATAACAACTCAATTTCGTATAAGCGCCATTATGTTAAATGAGAATTAAATAAGTTGAAAATTATTTTACCAGGGTAATCGTTCAAGTATTTATATCGGTTATACCTATAATATTCGTTCCAATAACTTACCATTCTTTGATAGGTTAGAATGGTAAGTTCATGATTATTATTCATAAACTCAATAAAAAAATCTTTATTTTTTTCAATAAGCGGATATATATCATTGATGATTTCAACGACATACTCACCAATCAACAAAAATACATAAGGAATCATAAAATATTGAAATTCGATTTCTATAAGTTTTTTGACCATTTCTTGACGTATATAACCATCAGAGTGTCTAGAATAAAGACAGTAAATTATCGAAAGTTCTTGAGTTGATAAATTATTAAGATGTGAAAAGTTGGGCAAATCATTATAGATTCTATAAGGAATTTCTAAAATATCTCCATTTAAGCAAACTACTCTTTGCCCTACTGCATTAATGTCAGTTAATAAACTTTTAATAGCTTCTATTCGCTGAATAGGAAAAGCTTGTTCTAATGTATTTTTCATTGATTTTAATGAAGTAAAAAACCTTTAGCAATCTACTAATTTTTTAAAATTTCTACAATTAACATAATGCACGTTATACATAATGCTTGAAATTTTCCTTTAAGCATCAATATCTTAGTCAAAGCTGTTCTAGGGTTCAGCGCACTGGAACAGCTTTTTAGTGATTTCTCATGTTCCACGGTCAATAAATAATCAAAACTCCACGGCTTTATGTAGTCTCATTTAACCCTAAAACAGAAAAAAATGTCCAGATAAAATAAGAATAGATGTCCAAGTAGTTATTGATTTTGCATCCAGTCATCAAGCAAGTAAGCTTTATATAGAATTCAACATTTGCTTATCACTGGAGCAGATGAAGTTTTTATATTGAAAGAAATAATGAGCAAAACTCCTTCTCTAGAATGTAAAGTTCATTGATCAGACTAAAACATCAGTTATTTTATCAGTCTAATTTTAGTGATGCCTTGATGCATAGTTGGTGTGAAAATTTTGTGATTTTAATCAAAAAGATACAAATTATTATGATTGTAATTCTGACATTTAGTGCCTAGTATTCTTCTTGAAGTTACTCCATGTAAGCTTCCTTGGTTTCATCCCATACACTTTTAGTATGGGATTTTTTTTTAATCTGAGGGTTATATGAGCATACATTCAAAAGCGTATATTTTTAGAGAGCAGAAGTTATTGGTAGATGAAAATTTTCAATTACCGCAGGTAGAAAGTCTTCAGCATGATTTGAATCTGTCAGAAAATGGCAAGATCATTGCACGGGATTTAAAAGAGGATGAGCCTGTGCCAGAAGGTTATCAGTTGATTCCGATCCGACAATTGGTACAAGTATGGAACCAAAACGAATTTGCAGAAGCTAGCCGCGCAGTACAGTTATTAGAATGGCATCGTAATCACCGTTTTTGTAGTAAATGTGGTCATGCAACTTTTCAACCTACCAATCAGTATGTAATGTGCTGTCCATCTTGTGGTTATAACCAATATCCGCGTGTTAATCCTTGTGTGATTACCATCATTACACGGGGTGAAAATGAAATTCTATTAGCAAAAAATGCGCGTAACAAATCTCAGATGTACAGTTTGATTGCTGGTTTCGTTGAAGTCGGGGAAACCTTGGAAGATGCTGTACGTCGTGAAACTTTGGAAGAAGTTGGGCTTCAGATTAGAAATATTCAATATCTTGCAAGTCAGCCATGGCCATTTCCCAGCAATTTGATGATGGCATTCAAAGCAGAATATCACTCAGGGGAAATTCAGATTCAGGAAGAGGAACTCAGTGATGCTCAATTTTTCAAGTTTGATAATTTACCTGAGATTCCATTTAAAGGCAGTATTGCATATGCCATGATTAATCATGTGATAAATGGCGCCTCAGTGGCAGATGATACGAAAGAATGGCTTTGAAGGAAAAATTGGCAGAATACCTTTTCTGAAGTGTGAATTATTGAATTTCGTCATCTTATTTTCACACTTAGTTCACATGTAATTTGTTTATCATAATCACAGTATCAAGATGAGTGAATTGAAGTTCAGCTTTTGTCTAAAGCTAATATATGTTTTTTGCAAAAGAGAATGACGAGGTGCTACGACTCGGCCTACAGGCTGAGAGTATAAAGTGGAGCTCTAGGCGTATTTTCAAATTACGAGGCATTATGTGTGTAACGACACAAAATTAATCAAAGTATTGTATCTATTTGCTACCCTTTTGCCGAACTGGATATTCTCTCTACAGTTCGGTTTTTTTTTCACTTGAAATTAATATCTCACAAGTTTAACTCTAAACAGAAGGATAGTCATAAGCTGAAATTAGGTGAAATTCCGTTGTAAAGTCTGATGTGATCAAAGATAGTAAATTCAGAATAAAACCGCTAAACATGATGAAAATTACAAAACTCAATGACTGAGATTTTACTTTTTATTCTATTGGATATGTTCTATCTGGAGGAGATTTAGATAGACATGTTCAGGTTTGTATTTGAATTTATCTGAGTATTTGAACAGCCCAACAAGTTTAATCACGGCATTGCTTGGATATCAATATTATTGCCATTGTAATATCGATAGCCTAAAGAACTTTATTTACCAACACTTGTCTCGGTGCAGTTACTTTCACTGTTTATTTTTATACTTTAAATAGGCTTAAGCGAATAGCATATGATGATATAAGGGAAAAACCATTCATTGAATAGAATTTTTAAATCAAAAAATAATTTTTAACCTTTTTCTTCAGCTATTAACCAATGAATGATATTCATGACATCATGATTTTCATTATTTTTTCTGACCATTGCATAAAAATTATAGTCACAATAGATAAAACCAAAAGGGGCAATGACCCTACCATTTAATATTTCTTTTTCTATTAGAATTTGAGGTGCTATGGCAATTCCTAACCCAGACACAGCAGCTTCTATCATCAAATTGAGACTATCAAAATAACGATCATTCGCTTTTGGGAAAAAGTTAATTTTGGACTGATCAAACCATGTATGCCATGCACTTTTATTTGAGTGGGTATGAAGTAATGGGTAATTTAAAAGATCATGTTTTGTATGGAGCGGATTTATTTCACGATTACAAATAGGCCCCATGTTATCGGGAAATAAAAGATATTTATTCAAAAAGTTAGGAAGTGTATGGTTTTCATTTATGCTATTGATAAATATGTCAACCTTCTCTTTTTCTAACAATTTTAAGTCATTACATGTCATTAATTTGATATGAATATTGGGATAGATTATTTCGATTTTTTCTAATCGGGGAATCAGCCAATTTGCCATAAAACTATGAGAAGCGCCTATTACAACTTCCACCTCTGACGCTTTATTAGTTAACTCAAAGACGCATTCTTCTAAACGATTAAAAAGATGTGTACAAACTAGCGATAATTCTTCTGCATCCTTTGTTAAAGAGATGGTCGAGGAATGTCGAATAAATAATTTTTTATCTAACCATTCTTCTAACTGCTTTATTTGATGGCTAATCGCACTATGGGTTACACACAATTCTTCCGCAGCTAAGCTGAAACTTTTATTTCTGGCGACTGCCTCGAATGCTTTTAAAGCATTAAGGGGAGGTAATGTTCTGCGTTTCATGTTGTAAAATTTTATAACATCATCAGATCAAAATATATCAATTATCAGAAAAATGAAAATATTTTAAGATCAAACAAGTTTTGATAGTAAAAGAGATATGAGATGACAACCCCTTATACAGGTAATGGTCCTGATGACTTGGGATTTTTTGGTAAATTTGGCGGATGTTACATGCCAGAGAGCTTAATGCCAGCACTTCAAGAATTAGAGCAAGCCTTTAATACTGTTCGGCACAAACCTGAATTTTGGGCTGAATATCAGCAGATTTTAACGGACTTCGTTGGTCGCCCTAGTTCTCTGTTTTATGCAAAAAACCTAACAGCTTATGCGGGAGGTGCTCGAATATATCTCAAGCGAGAAGATTTGAACCATACGGGTGCGCATAAGATCAATAATTGTGTTGGGCAAATCTTATTAGCCAAATTTATGGGGAAAACCAGAATCATTGCAGAAACTGGTGCTGGACAACATGGTGTTGCAACAGCAACGGTTTGCGCACTGTTTAAGATGAAATGTACCATTTTTATGGGAGAAACAGATATTCAGCGCCAACAAATGAATGTTGAACGCATGAAATTACTCGGTGCTGAAGTCCGAAGTGTTCAAAAAGGTCGTGGGACTTTAAAAGATGCCATGAACGAAGCATTACGTGACTGGATTAGTCATGTTGATACAACCTATTATCTGTTAGGTACTGGTGCGGGTCCTCATCCATATCCCGTCATGGTCAGAGAATTTCAAAAAATTATTGGTCTAGAAGCCAGAAACCAAATACTCCTCAAAGAAAATAAATTGCCCGATGCTCTAGTTGCTTGCGTTGGTGGTGGATCAAATGCATTAGGGTTGATGCATCCTTTTCTAGAAGACCTGAATGTCAAAATGTTTGGCGTTGAGGCGGGTGGAAAAGGAACAACTAGCGGTGAACATGCCGCCTCTATTTGCAAAGGTCAAGTCGGTGTGCTGCATGGCAATTTAACCTATTTATTACAAGATTTAGATGGACAGATTTTAGAGGGGCACTCTATATCAGCTGGCTTGGATTATCCTGGTGTCGGCCCTGAGCATGGCCTTCTGTTTGAAACAGGACGTGTCACATATACGGCTATAACCGATCAAGAAGCCGTAAATGCATTTCAGCTTTTAAGCCAACAGGAGGGCATTATTCCTGCTCTTGAAAGTTCTCATGCGATTGCATATGCGATTCAACTTGCTCAAGAAATGCAGCCAGAACAGATCATTATTGTCAATTTAAGTGGCAGAGGTGACAAAGACTTAAACACGGTCAAAAAATATCTTGCAGGAGCTACAGCATGAACCGTCTAGATCAAAAATTAGAGCAATTGAAACTGGAAAATCGAAGCGGTCTGGTCTGTTATTTTACTGCTGGAGATCCTAATTTTACAGAAAGTTGTCGTTTGTTAAGTCAATTGGGTCAAGCTGGAGCTGACATTATTGAAGTTGGCATTCCATTTTCAGATCCAGTGGCAGATGGAGAGATCATTCAAGCAGCGCATCTTAGGGCTTTAGGTGCAGGTCAAACGGTAAAACAGACCATTGAGTTGGTAAAAGCAATAAGGCTACATGATGAAAAAACACCAATAATTTTTATGACTTATTTAAATCCGATTATGCAATATGGTTTCGAGACACTTATCGCCGAAACAGAGAATCTTATAGATGGAATATTGATTTTAGATGCTCCATATGGATATCGAGAAAAATTTGAAGTGCAGTTAAATAAAAAAAATATGCATTTAATTGCAATGACAGCGCCGACCACCCCAGTTGAAAGGTTAGAGCAAATCTCAACGCGCGCGACAGGTTTTTTATATCATGTTGCAGAAAATGGCTTAACAGGAGGAGACTTAAATTTGGCTAATCTTGAGAAAAAGATTAATGAAATCAAGCCTATTTTTAATATTCCAGTTGCAATTGGCTTTGGGATCAAAAATGAAAGTCATGTTAAAGCCTTAGCCAATAAAGTAGATCTTATTGTTATCGGTTCAGCGCTCGTCGATACTTTTTTTAATAAGGGGATGAACGCAACTTTAGAAAAAGTCACAGTTTTTTCACAAATACTTAGAGAAAATAAATAATATCCTGTTTTTAATCAGTATCTGTAAAGTTAATTTATCAAGAACCATACGTGATAAAACCGTCTCCCGTAAGGGAGATGGAACTTTGTATGTGGATTTTTTTCTGAAAGTGATCACTTTTTAGAAATCACTATTATCATACAGATGTGACATACGTTTTTGCTTCGTTTCTAGATAAGCTTTGTTAAAGATATTTAAACCAACTTTTAAGGGAATACGTTCAACAACGTTAATTCCTAAATCAGTTAAAGATTTAATTTTAAGCGGATTATTTGTAATGAGTTTTACATTCTTTATTTTTAAATAATCTAACATAATGGTACACATGTCATATTTACGAGCATCTGCTGGTAAATTTAATAATAAATTGGCATCGAGAGTGTCATGTCCTTGGTCTTGGAGTGCATAGGCTCGAATTTTATTGGTTAATCCTATGCCACGGCCTTCTTGGCGTAGGTATAAGATCACACCTTGACCAGCATCATTAATCATTTTCATGGTTGAATGTAATTGGGGGCCACAGTCACATTTCAGTGAAGCAAAAGCATCACCTGTTAAGCATTCCGAATGAATTCTGACGAGTACAGGTTGATTAGAAATAGTATCCATGCCTTTGGCAAGAGCGATATGTTCTTCACCAGTACTTTGGTCTTGAAACGCTATAATTTCAAAATCGCCAAATGCAGTAGGTAACTTTGATTTGGAAACAAATTCTATAGCCACTGGACTATCCACCTATATCTTGATAATAGATAAAATACGCTGAATTAAACTTTCAATTAGATAATATGCATTTAATAGTGAATTTTATGTGAAACAGTTTTGTCGAATGAACCAATTTTTCCAGTTGAGTATGAATAATACAATTTTCAGATAAAAGCCTAAACAGGGGAAAAATTGTACACTGATTAATCGACTTTAATGCAAGTGCCTATTCATTTTTGGTTTTTTAAAACTGAATTTTATGAAAATATTTAATAAATTTAGTCGCTTATGGTGTTTTTTGAATCAAATTATCACAGATGACATGATAGATTCAATATATACAAAAACTGTTGATGATATGGACTTTTGTGGTCAAAAGATTCCATGTCAGTATGCCAATACAATTCATTTACCAGAAAAGACTGTACAAATAGAAAAGGTGTAGCTCGGCTGAACGACATGAGTTATCGAAAATGGATAAGGTACTAGTGTGAACTATATAAATAGGCGGATCCTTGTCGAAGTTTGTCTCAAGCAAAAATAAATGAGGTTGGCTTATTTGAAGATAAACTTAAGTGTAGGATTTTTAAAGTTAGGATTAATGAGATATATATTTTCGTTTTAAATAGATGGGGAGGATTAGGTAGACTTTATTCCTCCATTTTTCATAAAACAGAAAAACGGTAAACATATTTATTTTCTGAATTTTATACATAAAAGCTACATCTGAAATATTTTCGGATTGAACAGAATAGAATCTTTGAAACTTAGTCGAGTCTGATGTTTATTTTATAGGATAAGATTAATGTAATTAAGAATGATTATTTTTATTAGGTGCTGGATGGTATTTTCTAGTATTTGATTTTTTAAATATTTTAAAAAATTAATTTAAATTTAAGGTCACTTTTGTAAGGTATTAATATCGATTTATATTTTTGAATTTTGGGGTTGTTATGAAAAATAAATATCCTTTTCCAATAATGATTATGCATTGGCTTACACTTTGCCTTGTGGTGTTGGCGTATCTCACAGGTGGAGACCCAACCGTACATCTAAAAAGTGGAGAACTCCATGTTTTCGCTGGGGTATCCGTATTTTTGCTATTTTTTATCAGAATTATAATGATTTTTACTTATAGAAAAGATATTCCGCTGAACAAGCCGATGAATAAATATCAACGAACTTTATTTTTGATGGTGAAATACACGCTTTATTCATTGTTGTTTTTAATTCCTGTACTGGGCTGGGTTACTTTATCAGGTTTAACAGAGAGTTATCAGTTTTTTGGAATGAGTTTACCTCTCATAAGTAATTCATGGGATGTTGAAAAAATTGGAGAAATCCATGAATTTCTAGGTAATTCTTTCATGGTGCTGATAGGCTTTCATGCATTGGCTGCATTAATTCATCATTATGTATTTAAAGATAACGTTTTGAAAAGTATGCTTTATTTTAAAAAGTGAACCAAGAGCTTGAAAGATTATGATTGAATCAAATATTGATCTTGAGTTAAGGGCGAAAGCTGCTTCAAAGTCAACATGGATAAGTGTTACTGTGAATATTTTCTTATCGATTGGGCAGATATGGATTGGTCTGTTTTCTAAATCACAAGGTTTAGTTGCAGATGGTATTCATACTTTAAGTGATTTAGTCGCGGACTTTATTGTATTAGTGGCCAATTGTCATAGTCAAAAAGCACCAGATGACGTTCATCCTTATGGCTATCTTCGTTTTGAAAATGCAGCATCTTTTATACTGGGTTTAATTTTACTGTCGGTTGGGGTCGGAATGCTATGGACGGCAACCCATAAAATTCTTCATCCTGAGCAAATTCCCCAAGTTCATAGCATAGCGCTTTGGGTAGCAATAACCGCATTGATCTGTAAGGAACTCTTGTTCCGCTATATGCTCTCTATTGCCAAAAAAGTAAAATCGAGTTTATTGATTGCGAATGCTTGGCACGCACGTTCAGATGCGGCATCTTCTTTTGTTGTGGCATTAGGGATTATAGGGAATCTTGCGGGGTACCCGATTCTTGATCCAATCGCGGCGTTAATTGTCGGTTTGATGATTGCTAAAATGGGTTTTGACTTTAGTTGGAGGGGCTTACATGATTTGATGGACAAGTCGGCAAATGAAGATGAGATTGCTGCTATTAAAGAAACCTTATTGAATAAAGAGGGTATATTGGGCTTACATCAACTTAGAACCCGTAAAATGGGTGATATGATTATTGTGGATGTTCATTTAGAAGTCAGTGGCGAGCAAAGTGTAAGAGAAGGACATAAAATAGCAGTAGATGCCAGAAATGAAGTCCTCAAAAACCATAATGTGATTGATGTGGTTACTCACATTGACCCGATATAATTTGAAAGTAGAAAGAAATAGGCATCAAGAATAAATAAGATTCAAGATGCCTGAATTTAAAAAGATTTATTGAAAATGTCCAATGAGTTCATTTGTTTCAATTAAGCCTCGAATTTGTATTTTTTAAATCATATTTAAATAAAATTCTTTTGTATCACCTCAATATTTCAATCACATGGTGATCACGAAAAGTTTAAGCTCAATTGGGATACTTTTCAGCGCAACTTTCTTTTTTTAATATCCGTACATTGCCTTTTATAGCATTAGATATATGTCTTAAGGGCATCATTTTCATAGATAATAATCATGTGATTATCAATATGTTATTTATTCCATAGTTTTATGTGGTATTACATACCGTGCTTATGCCATAGTATACTGTATGAATTAGAATAATTTTTAGCCTTTAAAATATATAGCTTGATCTGCTAGAACTCCTAGGAATAGCCTTGCAGACATTAATAAGAAAGCTCTGAAACTAGGTTTGATTAGATCAAATATTTTTACAAATATGCTGTACTCACAATGATAAAGAAGTTATTGGTTAGGCAACGTAGAGATTAGACAGGTCAAACCGAATTTTCAGCGACCAGACATAAGGACAATAATAATGAAATCGAGTCAGGATGTCCTCATCAAGTGTTCTGGTGTGACGAAAGAATATGGTGTCGGTGAAGCGAAAGTGACCGCCTTACGAGGTGTCAATCTTGATGTCTACCGAGGGGAGTTACTTATTCTGGCCGGTCCTTCAGGCTGTGGAAAAACAACCCTGATTTCAATTATCGGGGGAATTTTGAAACGTGATGCAGGCACATGCACCATACTTGGCAAAGACTTGGAAAACATGACTACAGCCGAGCGAGCGCATTTTCGTGGAACATCTATTGGTTTTGTGTTCCAGACTTTTAACTTGCTTCCTTCATTGACTGCCGCTGAAAACGTTGCCGTACCTTTATTAATCAGTGGCGAAGAGCGCAAGTTTGCGCTTCAACGTGCTCGAGTCATTCTGGATCAGGTTGGACTTTCGGGACGTGAAGATGCACTTCCAAGCCAGCTCAGTGGTGGGCAACAGCAGCGTGTAGCAATTGCGCGTGCACTTGTGCATGAACCTAAAATCATTATTTGTGACGAACCAACGAGTAGTTTGGATCATGCCACGGGACATGCCATGATGGAGATCTTGCGGAATGTAGCACAAGCTCCAGATCGCGCACTAGTAGTGGTAACACATGACACTCGTATTTATGAGTTTGCTGATCGTATCGCGCATATGGATGATGGGAAGATTGCCGATATAAGCAATCAAATCGAGGAGACAAAGTACAATGATGCGTAAATATTTGCTCCCAATACTCGCACTGATCGGTCTGTTGCTTGCTATCACGATGGTACTGATTGGCAATAGGCAATCACCTCCATCCCAACCCGTAGTTCAGTCACCCAAATCACCTTTTCCGAGCTATGTGGCTGGAGCAGGTATTATCGAGGCAAGTACAGGAAATATCATTGTCGGCACGCCTGTGTCTGGTGTTGTGGTCGAGCTGTATGTGCACGAAGGCAGCGAGGTGCAGGTTGGCGATAAGTTATTTAAGATTGATGATCGTGAACTTCAAGCCCAACTGCTACCTGCAATGGCGAAAATCAAAGAAATTGCAGCGCGTTTGGCACAAGCCAAGAGCCAATTTGAACTTGCGAACAGCTTATCGGATAAACGTGCGATTAGCGTCGAGGAGCTCAACAATCGGCGCTTTGCAGTCCAGCTTGCTGAAGCTGAGCTGGCATCAGCTCAAGCTCAGGTTAAGCAAATTCAAATGGATATTGAGCGCTATACTGTACGTGCTTTAATCCATGGACGAGTATTACAAAACAAGATTCGTATCGGCGCATTCGTGCAAGGTGGTGTGCCTAGTGACTCTTCGATGTTGATTGGTAATGATGATCGGCTATTCGTACGTGCTGACATTGATGAGAATGATGCATGGCGAATTCAGCCTGGGGCACATGCCGTGGCATTTGTGCGGGGTAATCCAAATTTACACACCACACTGAAATTTGAACGGGTGGATCCGTATGTGCTGCCTAAAACCTCACTGACGGGCGATAGCACCGAGCGGGTCGATACCCGTGCCTTGCAGGTCATTTATAGTTTTGATCACACCACCTTGCCAATTTATGTTGGGCAGCAAGTCGATGTGTTCATTGAAACCAAACAGAGTCAACCTTCGAATGGTATACATTCTCAAGCCACATTAGCTGCATCTTCCGCGAAGATTTTGTAATGATCCAGTCCGTCTGCATGCATTAAAAAGGAGTACCAAAATGTTACGTATAGCCTTAAAAATGCTGCTAGGTGATCGCGCTAAATACGTGGGCTTAATCTTCGGTATTACCTTTACCTCCTTTTTGGTCACATTTGCTGCATCCTATTTTGCTGGAATTATGACGCGAGGTTACGCACCTATTTCCGAGAATGGTACTGTAGATGTATGGGTGATGGATCCTGCAGTAACTTCAGTTGAGCAAACCACCAATATGTCCTTGCAAGCATTGGCAAGTGTTCGCAGCGTTGCAGGAGTACAATCTGCAGAGCCACTCATGTTTGCCACAGCAGATGTCCGTTTTCCAGATGGACGTTACCAGCCCTTTCAGGTGATTGGTGTTGATGATGCAACATTGCGCGGCATGCCGACTATCCAAAATAAGGTAATGCCTAGCTTATTGAGAGTTCCTGATGCAGTGGTGATTGATGCAGGAGGAACCAATGGTAAGTTGGAAACCACATTGCAAATTTCGGAGCAATTGCCACAAGGTAAAATAGATTTTGATGCGCCAACCCGTGAACTGACCACAGGTGATGAATTACTTCTGAATGATCATAGCTTGCGAATTCTCGGTCAATCGCAAGGACTTCCTAGATTTCCACCACGTCCGTTACTATATACGACTTTTTCGAACGCGACTCGAATTTTGCCACCAGAACGCCGTCAGCTCACATTCGTGCTGGTCAACGCTGCACCAAAGGTAGCGCCTGAAGACTTAGCAGCGCGCATCGAGTCAGCCACAGGTTTACGTGCACGGACGTCTGCACAGTTTAAATCGGATACTGTGCATTGGTTTCTGCTGAACTCTGAAGATGTAGGAGACATTGGGGCAATGCTAACCTTGGCAATCTCTGTCGGCTTTGGTGTAACAGGCGTTATGCTTTACATGTTTACGAATGAGAACCTGCGTAATTATGCGGTACTTAGTGCGATGGGGGCCACACCAAGACTTCTTTTGACCATGGTATTTGCTCAGGCGGGTTTGTGTGGGCTGCTGGGCACAGGTCTCGGGCTGGGGCTTTGTGCCATGATTGGGCAGTTGGCAATTATGGCAGGATATCCATTTCGGATGATGTGGTTTACCCCTGTGCTAGGAGCTATGACTGTTGTACTGGTCTGCTTGGTTGCTGCCGCATTGAGCGTGCGCCCTGTATTGAAGATGGAGCCAAGCCAAGTATTTTCGGGGCGTTGAAAGGGACGAACTTATGGTGAGAAAGATATAGAAATGAGTATGGGCTACTGCAGGCTAAGTTTCTAAGAGTGAATGCTAAGAAAACCTGCAGTAATATGATCGATTCAATATAGAGCATTAGCATTTTGAATAATTTAAACTATTTATTGTCAATGCTTTATGCCTGAATTACGGCTTTCTTCTTTTGTGGATGATAGCGGAAGCTAGCTCCTCTATGATTTTCAGGCAACAAAGGACCTTGTCCAAACAGTTTGTCGCGTAAAGTTCCAGTGGCATATTCAGTCTGATAAACACCGCGTTTCTGAAGTTCTGGAACCACAAATTCAACAACATCTTCAAATGTTTTATGCGCCAAGATATAGGCAAGATTAAAACCATCAATACCCGTATCTTCTACCCACTCTTGTAGACGGTCCGCAATAGTTGTTGGTGAGCCGACCAGTACGGGTCCATTACCACCCACACTGATAAATTTAGCAATTTCTTCAATTGTCCAAATACGATCAGGATCAGCTTTTACATAGGAGTCCAGCATAGATTGAATAGCATTGGTCTGAATGTATTCAACCTGATCAGCAGCATTAAATTGTGAGAAGTCGACCCCAGACCAGCCAGAAGCTAAGGTTAATCCACCATGATAACTTCCATATTGTTGATATTCCTTAAATTTAGCTTGAGCTTTTGCATCTGTTTCATCTACAACAATAGACAGCATGGTGTAAATTAAAATTGAAGAAGGATCCTTGCCATTTTCTACAAGTTTAGTGCGGATGCCTTGAACCAGTTTTTTTACTGCTGCTTTGGTTGGTGCAGAAATAAAAACACATTCGGCATTTTGGCAGGCAAAAGTTTGTCCACGGTGTGATGCACCAGCTTGATAAAGAACTGGAGTACGCTGCGGAGAGGGCTCACAAATATGAATACCAGGAACGGTAAAATATTCCCCCTCATGATGAATCGGATGCACTTTTTTAGGGTCAGCAAAAATCCCTTTTTCTTTGTCACGAAGCACAGCGTCTTGCTCCCAAGACCCTTCCCAAAGTTTATACAGAACTTCAAGGTATTCATCGGCAATGTCATAACGATTATCATGGCTGACCTGATTTTTTAAACCTAAGTTTTTAGAGCCACTTTCTAAATATGAAGTCACAATATTCCAACCCGCACGACCTTTGGTCAGATGATCCAGCGTACTCATACGGCGTGCAAATGGATAAGGATGTTCAAAGGAGATAGAGGTGGTCACACCAAAGCCCAAGTGTTTGGTGACAGCAGCCATCGCGGGAACAATTTGTAGCGGATCATTGACAGGCACTTGTACCGCACCAGTCAGTGCATGTTCAGCGGATTGATGATAGACATCATAGATTCCCAAGACATCTGCCAGAAAAATGCCATCAAATTTCCCACGTTCTAAAATTTGGGCTAAATCTGTCCAATACTCTAAGTCTTTATATTCTGTAGAGCGGTCTAGCGGATGACGCCATAAGCCAGGTGATTGGTGGGCGATACAATTCATTTCAAAAGCATTAAATCTAATTTTTTGGGTCATATTGGTTTAAGATTTTTAACAAAAATAATGAATAATCTTAATAAGAAAATATGCAAACTTTCATAATAAAAAAATCAATCTTTATCATAAATAATGTTTATGAAGATGAGGGGTGTTTATTGAAGTTTTGGTGATAAAGGTAAAATAAATTAAAACTTGTAAATATATAAATTTTAATATGAATAAAACCATGGATTATATTTTAAAAAATGATTTTATTTTCGGATTAAATTATAAATATAAGAAAAAAATAGTGCTAGCTTAGATTTTATAACCATCTCACTGAGTTTTTATAATGACTTCAAAAATTGAAATAAAATTGGAAGATGCGCAAAACATTCCAAGGAATTTTTATCAACAAGAGCGTCTGGCTCATATCATCCGCTCAGATGAAGAAGCCATACAAGTTGCCAAAACGTTGGCAGTAGAATTTGCGAAAGAAGCCTCTCAACGTGACTATCAGCGACAATTACCTTTGCGAGAGGTGCAACAATATTCAGCATCGGGTCTTTGGGGCATTACTATTCCTAAACAATTTGGCGGTGCGGGTGTCAGTTATAAAACGCTTGCAGAAGTGGTCAAAATTATTTCTAGTGCAGACTCATCTTTAGGGCAAATTGCACAAAACCATTGGGCGTTTTTAGAACATATTCGTTTGGATGCTTCATTGGAGCAGCAAGAGTTTTTCTTTGCTCAAGTTTTGCAGGGAAAACGTTTTGGCAATGCATTTTCTGAAAAAGGTTCTAAAACTGTTGCAGACTTAACAACAAAAATTGCATTTAAAGATGGGCACGCTGTTATTAATGGTCAGAAATTTTTTGCCACAGGCGCATTACTCGCCCATTGGATACCTGTAGTGGCTGTAAGTGAAGAGGGTAAGCCCTTTGCTGCATTAGTGCCTCAACACACGCCAGGCTTGACGATTGTAAATGATTGGAGCGGATTTGGTCAGCGTACTACAGTCAGTGGTTCAGTACACTTAAACAATGTTCAAGTCGATTTAAAATACATTGTACCAATTTATCAAGCCTTTGAACGTCCAACCGCAGCAGGGGCAATTTCGCAATTTATTCAATCTGCTATTGATGCTGGCATCGCACGTGGTGCAATTGATGAAACGATTGCGTATGTCCGTGCTCATGCACGCCCGTGGATTGATTCGGGCTTAGAACAAGCATCTCAAGATCCGTACACCATTGCCAATATTGGTGAGTTAAAAATTAAACTGCGTGCAGCAGAAGCTGTTTTGGCTTTAGCGGGTGAAGCAATTGATCAGGCGTTGTTGAATCCAACAGAAGAAACTGTGTCTGAAGCAACTTTAATTACAGCAGAATCTAAAGTGCTGACCACAGAGATTGCCTTATTGGCAGCCAATAAACTATTTGAACTTTCGGGTACACGTTCAACACTATCGGAACTGAATTTAGACCGTCATTGGCGCAATGCGCGTACACATACTTTACATGACCCCGTCCGTTGGAAACTGAATATTGTTGGGAATTATTATTTAAATGATGTTCCTCCACCACGTCATGCATGGAGTTAATAGGAAAATATTATGACTATTCAAAATAATCAAAACTTGTCTTTAGGTGCTCATTACGAGCAAGTGGCTGGAAAATTCCGTGCTATTTTTCAGCGCATCGCAGAAGGTGCACTAGAGCGTGAAAAAAACCGAATATTGCCTTATGAACCGATCCAATGGTTAAAGCAGGCGGGTTTTGGCGCGGTACGTGTTCCTGTCGCTTTTGGTGGAGATGGCGTGTCGCAAAGACAATTATTCCAACTCTTAATTGAGCTGGCAAAAGCGGATTCTAATGTGGTTCAGGCATTGCGTGGACATTTTGCTTTTGTGGAAGATCGTTTAAATGCCCATAAGACAGAGCCACAAACCTTATGGTTTGAGCGCTTTGTAAAAGGTGACCTTGTAGGAAATGCATGGACGGAAATAGGCAACGTAGAAATAGGTGATGTCGCCACGCGTGTGACAGAGTCACAAAGTGGAAATCTCGTCGTGAATGGCCAGAAATATTATTCGACAGGGACTATTTTCGCAGATTGGATTGATTTATTCGCTTTCGATGAAACGACAAATCAGCACGTTATTGCTGCTGTTTCAACACAGGTAGAAGGTATTCATATTGTTGATGATTGGGATGGTTTTGGCCAAAAAACCACGGGCAGTGGAACATTAAAAATTGATAATGTACAAATTGCTCGTGACCATATCTTGCCATTTCAAGAGAGATTTAAATATCAAACTGCATTTTATCAAGTCGTGCATTTAGCGACTTTGGCTGGTATTGCACAAAATGCGGTAGAAGTTTTTACGCATGAAGTGCGGAAACGTACCCGCATCTTCAGTCATGGCAATGCAGAGTTGGTTCGTAATGATGCACAAATTTTACAAGTGATTGGCAAAGCCTCTGCACAGGCATATGCGGCTGAAGCAATTGCTTTAAGCACTGCTGATGCATTAGACCAAGCGTATTTGAGTCATTTCCAAAATGATGAAAATACGGAATTACAAGCGAATGACTCTGCTGAACTCGCATCTTCACAAGGACAGGTAGTCATTTCGGAATTGGTGCTAAATTTAACGACAGAACTGTTTAATGCATTAGGTGCATCTGCTAGTACAACAGAAAAGCAACTAGACCGATTCTGGCGCAATGCACGTGTGGTTTCTTCCCATAATCCACTTATTTACAAACAGAAAGTGATAGGAGATTGGGTGGTAAATCAGGCACCTTTACCTTATGTTTGGCAAATTGGAAACAGTCCAGTGCTTAATCAAAAAGAAATTGCCGCTTAAAATATACGGATAAAGAAACCGTATAAACATACGGTTTCTTTATGAGAGTCTTAAGTCATGATAATAGGTGAGTCATTTTAAAATGATATTTTTGATGAACTTGGTTGCACAAACTTGTTGATCATCATTTATAAAATATTCTTTACAATATTAAAAATGAGATAAATTTAAAGCAGCAATTGTTAAACATGGAAAATATCTATGGTATGGCTCTTTGCCTGTCAGCTACGGTTAATAATGAATGCGTCGGGAATTAATGAGTAGATTAAACGTACAAGGCTCTGATTTAATAACTTAGTAGCGAAAGAACACGCAATCTATACAGTGATCAAAAGCAGATAAACACCCTCTAAAACAACGTCATAAAATTCTGGACGCTATCAGACTAACAATAGTTTTCCTGACATAAAACATTAGTTTTCTTTTTCAACTTAAAGATATACCTACTGCATACAGCCCACCTAAGAGTAAACAAAAAGCTGAGCTGATATACCAAAATAAATCACTATTACCAACGAATTTTGATTTCAAAATTGGAAAAGAAAGACCACGTATAAGAAGTATAGCTGCAAAAATTGAGAGTATGGTTTTACTAAATGGTAATAGTGTTATTCCTTTTGCAGCAAAATATGCATACGTTGAGCATAGCAAGAGCATTAAACCTACAGCGATAGTGATTAAATGTGGATATAATTTTCCTCTTTCAACCATATCGACCATGCTTTTACCTGCCCCTAAAAAACGATAACCATTTGCTCCCCAAAGAATACAAATGAAATGGAGTAGGGCAGCACATAACGTCAATATTGCTGCAAGATATAATGCGATTATTGATAATGATTGCATCAGTATTTATGACTTAAATAATATTTATAAAATTCATTATACATAAGAACAATACAATTAAAGCGAATAGTCAGATTTAATATTCTAACAATCTCATTGATTTAAATAGAATTGCCCAGATCGGATGCTTTGAAATAATTTTTACGTCATTGGCATGACTAACATGGATAATATGATCCTCAATGAATCTGGCGTTATCTCAGATGTATGGAAATGTTTTTCAGTAGATTCACAGTAAGAAATATCTCAAAGTCATGTCAAGAATGCAGGAGCTTTATTTTTAAACTATGTACGCTTTTACGATCTACAGCGCTGCTTGATCAGATGGAAAATCAGATTTAAATCTTCAGAATACTCAGCACCCATCATATGGCTTAGATGATATTTAATCTCTTTTCTGAAATAGGTCAGATACACATTAATCAATGGCGTTCATTTAGACCGATTCCGGTTTAAGATATGTGTAGTTTTTTACATAATCCACGTATTTACAAAAAAGATAATAGAGGAGTAAGCGGGTAATCAGGCACCATTGCCTTATGTTTAGCAAATTGGAAAAGTTCCGTTGAGTGGTTCTTTTATCAACTAAATAGATCATCATTTACACTAGAAAAATCAAGATCACCCGACTTTAATATATCTTTAATTATCTCAATTACTTTTCTGCAAGGAGGGGTTAAGTAAGTATGTGGAGACATGGATAATGATAAATAGCGCTTAATATTGGGTTGAGTAATTTTAACCGCCGTCAGCTTTTTACCTTGAGCATGATTCTTTATCGCTTGAGGACTTAAAATTCCATAGTAATGTCCACTTTCTATTAAGTGCATTTGCATACTGATTGAATCCGCTTCAAACGCAATGTTGAGGGTCGTTTGTTTTTGGCGCGCAATATTTTCTAAATGAGTGACCCAACTACTTGGGCGGCAAAAAGTCACTAAAGGTAAGCCATCCAACTGGGTGAAATCGATACTTGGGTCTTTTAATAAAGGGTCTTCTTTTTTACCGACTAAATAAGTTTCTACTTCAGCCAAATATAAATCACCATTCTGAGAGGATGAATGAAAACGATAGTGTAAAGATAAATCTACCGATCCTTCTTCAAGCCATTTTTCTAATTGCACGCCTTGTCCTTCACGTACAGAAAGCTCGATTTGAGGATATTCCTTTTTAAGACGATGGCTCACCGTTGTGAGTAATGGATGTGCTGTAGAAGGGATACTGCCAATTCTTACTTTACCGATTAAGTTTTTACTGGAATGGTGAATATCATTTTGCAATTGTTCCGTCAGTTTGACCCAATGACGAATTTTGGGAAGTAAGAATGCGCCTAAATCGGTAAGGGTGACTCCACGACCTGTACGATGAAATAACCGCCCACCACAGAAATCTTCTAACTCTTGTAATTGGCGACTAATGTGTGGTTGGCTCGTGTTATAAAACTGAGCCACTTTACTTAAACTACCTAAGTCATTTGCATCTAAAAATAATTTCCATTGCATGTAATTCATTTAATCACTCCTGTGAGATATACAAATTCAGTATAGCTGAAATAAGGAAATTACGGATTCTCGAAGAATTTTATACAGCCTATACTTTAATCATAAAGTTTAAATATTCAATTAAATTATTGAATTATATTAATTTTATAACTTTAATTTGATGATATACAAGGATGCAAAAGATGAGCATTGATTTACGTGGTTTAACACCAGCCCCTGTGACTCCATTTACTCGTGATGGTGCAGTTGACCATGCAGCAATCCAACGACTAGGTTCTTGGCTTGGCAGTATTGATGGCGTGAAAGGTTTAGTTGTTTTAGGGCATGCAGGGGAAGGTACATTCCTCTCTCAAAAAGAACAGCAACAAGTTATCGAAAGTTTTGTGAAGTCTGTAGACAACAAAATTCCAGTAATTGCAGGTATTACCCTAGAAGGAACTGAAGTTGCTGCGCAAGAAGCTAAACGTGCAGTTGCAGCAGGCGCCGCTGCTGGTCTCATTTATCCGTCACATGGTTGGTTGCGTTTTGGTTATCAAAAGGGTGCACCGCAAGATCGTTATAAAGCAATTTATGAGCAAAGTGGTTTACCTTCTATTTTGTTCCAATACCCAGATGCAACAAAAGCAACGTATGACTTAGATACTTTATTAGATATCTCGGCTCAACCCGGCGTTTTTGCAATGAAAAATGGTGTGCGTAATATGCGTCGTTGGGATGTAGAAATCCCAATTATTCGTCGTGAACGTCCTGATCTACAAATCCTTACTTGCCATGATGAATACTTATTACACACGATGTTTGACGTAGATGGTGCGTTAGTGGGTTATGGCAATATTGCACCTGAGCTTTTAATCGAAATGATTAAAGCAGGTAAGGCAAAAGACTATGCAAAAGCTCGTGCGCTACATGATCAACTTCTACCAGTAACACGTAATGTGTACCATCGTGGTTCACATATGGAAGGTACAGTTGCACTTAAACATGCCTTGGTTGCACGTGGTATTTTAGACCATGCAACTGTACGCTCACCATTGTTACCGCTAGCAGAAGGGGCAGAGCAAGAAATTCATGAAGCGATGCGTTTAGCGGGTATTGGTAAGGTGGATGAAAAACAGGCGGTTGCCTAACACCATTAGGGCTAACGTTTTACGTTAGCCCTTTTATCATGTACGCTGCCTGAGGCAAAGTTCGCACATGAATTAAAAATAATAATTAAAAAGTACGACATTGCTAGCGACAGGTAGTTGCAGCGAGCGAATAACAAAGAAACTACGAGGAACGTAGTTGATAAGGAGATTGAGGATGACAAATCTAGCGGATATGGAGTTAATTCATCATCATCAACAAAAAAATGCTGAAATTATTGCAAGACTAGAACGAATTCCTGTGACACGTCGGTTGCAGTTTATGCGTGTCACTATTGGTATAGCGACATTTTTTGATGCCTATACTGTTCTTGCGATTGCCTTCGCTTTACCTCAACTGATTAGTGAATGGCATTTAACCCCTGCATATGTAGGTGCAATTATTGCTGCTGGATATGTGGGACAATTATTTGGTGCTGTTTTCTTTGGATCATTGGCTGAAAAAGTTGGTCGATTAAAAGTTCTCTCATTTACTATTCTACTTTTTGTTGCGATGGACATCGCCTGCTTGTTTGCTTGGAGTGGTTTATCTTTATTAGTTTTTCGATTTTTTCAGGGTGTAGGAACAGGTGGTGAGGTACCTGTTGCAAGTGCCTATATTAATGAATTTATTGGGGCTGAGAAACGAGGGAAATTTTTCTTATTGTACGAAGTTTTATTTCCTTTAGGATTAATGTTTGCGGGAATGGCAGCTTATTTCTTAATGCCTATTTATGGCTGGAAAGTGATGTTTATTGTCGGACTTATTCCTTCGTTATTGGTCATTCCTTTGCGATTTTTCTTAAAAGAATCACCACGCTGGTTAGCATCGAAAGGACGTTTTGAAGAAGCCGACCAAGTTGTTACGCTCTTTGAACAAGGCGCAATAAAAAGTGGAAAAGCTTTACCTGAGCCTATAGTGAAGGAAATTAATCCACAATCTATGGCAAAAACAGACTGGCGTGAACTCTTTAGAGGGATTTACCGGAAACGCACATTCACACTTTGGGGCATGTGGTTCTGTGTCTATATGGTGAACAATGCAATGGTGACATGGCTCCCTTCGCTATATAAACAGCATTTCGGTTTGTCATTACAAACCAGTTTGGGTTACGGTTGGATTACTTCAGGTGTTGGCGTTATTGCTTCGATTATTTGTGCATTAATGATTGATAAAGTGGGACGTCGCCCTTGGTACACTGTGGCATTCTTTCTGGCGATTATTCCATTAATGTGTCTGTCTATATTGGGGGCTAAAACCGCTACAGAAGTTGTTGTTCTGGCGACATTAAGCTACGCAATTTTACAGACAATTTCTTTCTCCTTGTACTTATATGCCGCCGAATTATATCCGACAAGATTAAGAGCTATGGGTATAGGGTTTAGTACCGCTTGGTTACGTGCAGGCTCTGCTATTGGACCACTTATGGTTGGGCTTGTGGTGTCGGGTTATGGCATCCAGTATGTTTTTAGTGTTTTGGCCGTGGTTGCTTTAGTTGGTGGTCTTGTAACGTTCTGGTTTGCAATTGAAACCAAAGGGCAAATGCTCGAAAAACTCTCTCCTTAAATCACTTTTATATTCTCTACAGTGAATTTTGCCTAACTCCAAAAGTTAGGCAAAAGGTCATTCATGTCTAAAAAAAGGAACTTTAAATGAATCCATATATTTTATGTGGGGTAGTCGGCTGTTTTTTCTGTACATGGAGTTATGCTGCACAGCCATCCGACTTAGGCACATTGCAACTAAAACTGAATACTCGTTATTGGAATGATGATGGAACAGCCCATCCAACTTTAAGTAATCCTACACCCTCTGAAGTTGGCTATGAACAAAGTGCTTTAGGGGTCGAATTAAATTATCGCTCTAAATACTGGTCAAACTGGTTGGGAATGGATGGATCTTTGTATGCAGTGACGAAATTATTCGATTCTGGTAAGTCAACAACCCAACTATTAGAAGTCCAAACAAATGGAAAATTAGATCAAAATTTTGCGACTTTGGGGCAACTCTATGTTAAAGCGAAAGTTTTAGATATTGGTGAGATTAAAGTAGGGCGGCAATTACAGGATTCGTTGCTACTTAAAAGTACAACGAATCGTGCTGTTCCCGATACATTCTCAGGAGCCAGTGCTAAGTTAAAATTTAATGATCAAGTGAAAACGTACATTTCTTATTATGACCAATGGAAGCCACGTAGTATGGATTCTTTTGAAAAATTGGTCACAGATAATAATGAACGAATTTCTTATGTTGGACTGATTGGTGGATCATATCAGGTTCAGAATCTAAATATCTCAGCGGAATATCTAAAAAGTAAAAGTTATTTAGAAAAATATGGTGCAATTCTTCAATACAAATTGCCAGTTGCAGAAAATATGTGGCGCTTGAGTAGTGGTGCATTTTTTTCTCGTGATGATGGCGCTTTGTTTAAGTGTGGGGCTGAATTTGATTTAGATTGTGTGAAAGGGCAAGACATTGATAACCGAGGCAGAGGATATTTTTTAGAGTTGAACTGGTTAAGGCATAACATAGAGGCAGGATTTGCAGTTTCCAAATTTGATGGATTTTGGATAGAAGACAATTTTTCCACATATTCAGATCGGATTAATGTGTTAACGCAGGACCATGGTACCCATCCATTTCCTACAGCTTCTGCAATAGGCCCTGATTTTAGCAATAATGATGAAACAGCGATTGCACTACGGCTGAAATACGATTGGAAAGATAAGATTAAAGGTTTAAAAACTGAAGCTAAATATATATATGGTTTTGGGGCTCATCAAAGCAATATAAGTAGTGATCTTGAAGGAAAAGAACAGTTCTTAGATTTAACATTGAGTTATGCAATTCCCTGGATGCAGAATGTAGATGTTCGATATTCTTATTTGAATTATGACTCAAGATTTAAAAATGGTGAACCAGGAGAAAAAATTAATGGTTTGACGCGCAAAGACTGGGCGCAGCATCGTTTGTTAATCAATTATTCATACCAATTTTAGGAGGATTTGTGCGAGTAGGGATTCTAAGATGAATGAATTTGTTAATATTTTTTTTATAGAAAGGGATATTTTGAAAATATTTTTTACTAATGAGAATTTCTAGTGAGTTTAAAAAAGGGCTTGATAACAAATTTATTAAGCCCTTTTTTTAGAAGAAAAAAGTAAAACTATTTCGCTTTCTTCTTATTGGCTTTTTTAAATTCCTCATAGGCTTCTTCGGCAAATTTACGTAAAGATGTTCCTATGGCCGCATATTGAAACTCATTTAAATTTGCCAATGATGCTCGAGCAGATGGATGTTGAACGCCGAAGCCAGAACCAGGTAAAAGTACAACACTGGTTTCATCCGCAACACGGAATAATAATTCTGTTGGATTCTTATTTTTCATAATCCATTCAGCAAACTCATCGCCATATAAGGTACGAGCGGTTTTTTCCAAATTCACCAATGTGTAATAATTGACAGAATTTGGGTCTTGTGGAATTTCAACACCAAGTTGACGATATAAAGTGGCATCACGTTCACGTACCACAGATTTCACCGCTTTTTTGTAGCTTTGACGTGAATCCATCATATTAAATAATGCAAAAAGCACCATTTGAACTTGCTGCGGCGTTGATAAGCCCGCAGTATGATTTAAGGCGACATTGCGACTGTCAGCTACAAGACGATCAATAAACTTGATGCTTGATGGATCTGTGGTCAAAGATGAATAACGTTCTTCGAGTTCTAACTTATCTTTTTTAGAGAGATTCGCAATTTTCTTATCTAAAATATTATTGTTACTGAGTGCAATTACACCGAGTCTCCAACCCGTAGCTCCAAAATATTTCGAGAATGAATAAACCAAAATTGTATTGTCTGGGCATATCGCAAATAAGGATTTAAAGTTATCTGCAAATGTGCCATATACGTCATCTGTTAGAATAATCAGGTCTGGACGTTTTTTGACAATATCCGCCAAAATTGCTAAGCCTTCATCACTCATTTTCACTGATGGCGGGTTGCTTGGGTTAACTAAAAAGAATGCCTTGATAGAGGGGTCTTCTAATTTACGTAATTCAGATTCTGGATACTGCCAGCCAAGGTTAGCATCTGCTTCAATCAGCACTTCTTCAAGTTGATAATCATTGAGTTTTGGGATTTCTAAATAAGGGGTGAAAATTGGAGAACCAATTGCAATTCGGTCGCCAGTAGAAATAATTTTATTTTCTTTCAGTGAATTAAAAATATAGGCCATTGCAGCTGTACCACCTTCAACGGCAAACAGATCTAACCCTTCTTGTGGCATTCCTTGAACACCCATTTCACGTAAAACATATTCTTTAATAATTTTTTCACTGACTTTAAGCATTCGATCTGGTACGGGGTAGTTACAACCGAGAATACCTTCAACCATCTCTAGCAAGAAAGCATCAGGATCTAAACCCAATTGATCACGGACATAGGAAATTGCTTTACCTAAAAAGACGACACCAGGTTTATCACGATTTTCTAGTACGAAATGATCAAAGCGTGACTGTAGCCCTTCGGCTCTAGGAAAACCACCTAGCCCTTCTGGCATGTAGGAAAATGAAAATTCAGACTCAGTTGCCGAGAATAAACCAAGCTGAAAAAAAGCACGGCGTGGTACGGTTGCAAGAAAGTTTGGATTTCCGCGACCCGCATTGAGCATCATACGATCTGTATGGCTTAAAGCCAGTGCAATCAGTTCATCTTTAAGTTCAAATGGGCTTAGTTTTGCATATTTTGAGTAATCAACATTCCCCATGGGAAGTCTCCTTAATTATGTTGAAGAGTAAGTGTTTTTAGATATAAAAAGTTTAAGCCAGACCCACAATCAGTGGTCCGAGTAAGGTCAGAAATACATTTGCTAATGCATAAGTAATAGCAAATGGTACGGTTGGAATAGAGTTTCCAGCTTTATCTAATACGCCACCGAATGCTGGATTTGCACTTCGCGCACCCGAAAGAGCACCAGCCATAACTGCAACGTTGTCATAACGAAGTACATAGCGTGCAAACAGCATGGATAAAATTAAAGGCACTAGCGTGACAACCACACCAATCATAAATAAAGACAGACCGCTTTCTTTAATGGTTTGAATTGCTTGTAAACCTGATTGTAAGCCGACTGCAGCGACAAAACCTGCCAAGCCTAAATCTTTAAGTAGTTGTGATGCGGCTAAAGGCATATTGCCGTGGACTTTATTTCGACTACGTAGCCAGCCAAATAAAAGACCCGATAATAATGCGCCACCGCCTGCACCGAGTGTAAGAGGAACACCACCAATTCGAATGACAAATAAGCCAATCAGTAAGCCAATAACTAAACCCGCACCATGAAAAATCCAGTCTGTTTTGAGACTTTCTGGTAATGCTTTACCAGCTTCTTTGATTAAACGTTCTAAATCACTTTTTGTCCCATAAACTGTCACAACATCGCCTTGGCGAAGAATCGTGTCATCACTTAAGGGTTGAGTTTCTTCATTACGTTTAATCCCGAGAACATAAATGCCATGTTTTAAATAAGCGGGGGTATTAGCTTTAACATCACCCAGTGTTCGGTCAATATATTTAGAATTTCTAAGAATGACATCTGCGGTTTCCATGACCATTTCCATTCCTTGTGAAGACTGGAGTTCGGTCCCGATATGATTTGCTGCGGCAACGACACTGGCACGACGACCTACCACAAGCACGACATCATCATTTTGAAGCGTGAGTTCAGGGCTCACATCAATAAATTTATCATTTCGTTTCAACCGCTCAATAGTCAGGCTAGGTGTTTGGTTTTCAATTTCTGCTAGCGTTAGTCCTGCTGCTTGTTTGACTTTGTAAATGCGACCCACGATTTCAGGCATTGCAAGTTCTTGGCCTGGTGCGAGTTCAAACGCACCTTTAAGGCGTTCAGCTTCTGCTTTAAGAGCATCATCGTGAATTTCTCGACCCATAAATTTCGGCAAGATATTCACACAGATAATAATTGCGCCCAATGATCCAAAAATGTAGGTGACAGCATAGCCAATAGCAACATTCGCTTGAAGTTTTTGAATTTCTGCAAGCGGTAAGTCTAGTCGAGATAGGGCATCACCAGCAGTACCAATAATTGCAGATTGCGTCATTCCACCTGCAGCTAAACCAGCAGCTAGACCTTTATCTAGATTAAACATTTTTGCCATCAGCAAAACAGTAATAAGTCCACTAATTGCCATAAATACTGCAAGTAAGATTTCTTTTATTGATTGTGGTCCCAGCGATTTAAAAAACTGGGGACCACTTTCAAAACCGACAGCATAAATAAATAGGGCAAATAGAATAGCTTTTACGCCATTGTCTACAGGGACACCAATTAGGCTTAATACAACTGCGACAAGTAACGAGCCTGCAACTCCTCCAAATTGAAATTTTCCAAATTGGAATTGACCAATCCAAAAACCAATTGCAAGGGATAAAAATAAGAGTATTTCAGGACTATGCTTTAATTCATTCTGTAACCATTCAATCATGTGGATAGTCTCACTTTATCATTTGGTTAATATTGTTTATTTGAATTTATTTATTTTTAGTGTTTTTAAAAATACTCTGGGAATAGGTGTTAAGCAAATATATTTACAATCTCATTTAAATTTTTTTTGCTATTATTTAATAGTTTTGCTAATTGTTGATTTTTAATTAAAAAATTATTTTTTAGGTGAGCTATATAAAATTATCTAGTTATTAAGTAATTGATAAATATAATCAATTTATGGTTCATGTTGCTCTTTAATTTTATCATTATTTTTGAATTTAATTGCTCTAAATGTGAGAATTGGTTTTATAAATTGGGTGGTTAATGTTGTTTAATATATTGATTTATATTTAATTTTTATTTTTTTGATAAACGATAATTATTATTAATTTGTTTTAAAATTGTATCATTTGGTAAACAATAAAGAAAAATGTGAATAAATTATGCATTTTATTATTTATAAAAAATTTGCTTCTTCTAATAAATCAAAAACGTTTTATAAATATAGGTAAAAATATGAATAAAGTGTATAAGTTGGTGTGGAGTAGTATTTTGGGAACTTGGATTGTAGTTTCTGAAAATTCAAAGGGCAAGAAAAAATCTTCAACAAATAAAATCATTAAAAACGCGGTCTTAATGTTGTCACTATTGAGTTCTGGTGTTGTAGTAGCACAAGATATTAATGATGATTTGAACATTAATGGTAATTTATCAGTAGTTGGAGATACCACGCTAACAGGCACTTTAACTTCTACAGGTGATGTTGTTGCAAATGGAGTGTCATTATCAACAGTGGGTAGTGAATTAACACAAACCCAGAATGATTTAACTACACTGGATGATCAAGTCAATAATACTTCAACAGGGTTAGCAACCAAGGTATCGCAAACAGATTTTGATACTTTAAATAATCAAGTCAATGATGCAAGTACTGGATTAGCCACCAAGGCTGCTCAATCTGATTTAGTTCAAACTCAAAATAATTTAAGTACTCTGAATAATCAAGTCAACAATGCTTCGACAGGTCTAGCAAGCAAAGCATCTATAACTGATTTAAATGCGCTGAAAAACCAAACATGGAGTTTACAAACCAACGGGGGAACAGCGACAGTTGTTAAATCGACCGATACCGTGAATTTTATAAATGGAAAGAATATTGCTGTGACTAACACAGGCACCAATATTTCAATTGCAACGGTCGACAATCCTGAATTTAATACGGTGAAAATTGGCAATACGACCAATAATACTACGGTGTCTAGCACAGCAAATGGTTTAGATCTTGGTGGGGATAAGCTAACTAATATTGCGGATGGGAATATTGCGGCTGGTTCAAGTGATGCTGTTACAGGTGGTCAAATTGATGATTTGCTGTTTCAGAGTGGGCAGGGCATAAAATATTTTCATAGCAATTCCACCCTAGCCGATTCAGAAGCGACTGGGCTAAATTCTGTTGCCATAGGGCCTATTGCAAAATCAATTGGTGACTCCTCGATTGCAGTTGGGCATTTCTCAAATGCAGCGGGATTGAACAGTATTGCTGTTGGTGATACAGCAAATGCACTTAATGACAATTCTATTGCCTTTGGTAAAGAAACGGGCGCTTTAGGCACCAATTCAACCTCTATTGGTAACGGTGGTCAGGCACGTACCCTTACACCAACTTATAATGTCTCAAATACTCAAATCATTGCAATTAATGGTATTCCTGTCACTGCAACAGGTACGGATACCAGTACAATTTCTGAAATTAATGGAGTGGCTGTTTCTCCAGACCAAGTGACGCAATTTTTAAGCGCTTTACAAAATGGCGCCAATATGGCTGTTGGTGATAAAAGTCTTGCCTTAGGTGCATCAGCTTTAGCAGGGGGGCCATCTAGTGTAGCGATTGGTGATGCAGTTCAGGCAACAGGGACCAATGCTAATGCAATTGGTAAAGGAGCGAATGCCTTTGGAACAAATGCGAATGCGATTGGAACTTTAGCTTCGGCTTCTACAAATGCCAATGCAATAGGGAACTCGGCTTCTGCGAGTGGAAGTTCTAGTGTTGCAATTGGTAATCAAACGACATCCTCTGGTACAAGTGCAATAGCTTTAGGGAATGGAGCAAAAGCAAGTGTATCAAATGGTGTCTCCATTGGTAGTTCTGCTGGTTCAGGCTCAGTTAGCTCAGGTACAGAAGATAGAAATGGTCATATCGCAATCGGTGCAAATTCAGGTCAAAATATTAGCGGTAATCAAGCGATTTCTATAGGTGTTGGAGCTGGTAGTAATTCTAGCGTGAATTCGACCAGTTCGGATTACAATATTGCCTTAGGGACAGCAGCAGGAGCAAATTTATCTGGTAATCAAAATATTTCGATTGGTTATCAAAGTAATACGGACAGAAATGCAACCATACAGAATTCGGTAGCGATTGGCTCCTCAACAACCTCAGATAGTTTGGGGGTTGCTGTGGGGTCTCGTGCTAATGTCGCACAAGCTGGTGTTGCTTTAGGGTATGACTCTATAGTAAACGGAACTTTTGGGGTTGCTCTAGGATCTGATGCATTGGCTGGACAAAATGACGTCGCTTTAGGTGCTGGAAGTATTGCGGATGTGAATTCATTTGGTAATGGCTATATCACTAATGCTTCCGCTGGGGTGGGAGGATACAACGTTGTATCGGTTGGGAGTGGTAATACACTCCGTCGCATTATCAATGTTGCAGATGGTTCAGATCTACAAGATGCGGTGACCGTCAATCAGATTAAAGCATTGCAGAATGATATTATTCGCGTTATGGGGGCAACAGATTCGAGTGGAAACCCTGCCAGTATTAGTAGCGATGGTACTTTACCACTAATACAAGTGAATGTTATAGACCCTTCAACGGGTAATACAAGTAAACTTCCAACCACCATTCAAGATGCTTTTGATTTACTCGGTAGTGGACAAATTGGAGGTATCGTACCCGACGCCGTGTTGTATAACTCAGATAAATCTGTGGTGAATTTGGTTGGTACAGATGGAACCATTATTCGCAATGTGAAAGCAGATGAAAACGATTTAACTTCTGCGGTGAATTTAGGGCAGTTGCAAAATGCAGTCGCAGAGGCTGGACCGCATTATTTTTCTGTCAATACAACTGATTTAAATAACGAAAACAATACTGGTGCCCAAGGTACCAATTCTTTAGCCATTGGGCCAAGTGCAAGCACATCTTCGACTGCGTCCAATAGTGTTGCTTTGGGAAATTCAGTCATTGCAGCCAGAGAGCAAGCGATTGCTATAGGTTCAGGAACTGGAGCAATTGGAATTTCATCGATTGCGATTGGTGATGCTGCCGTAGCATCAGGTGCAAATAATATTGCCTTTGGTAAAAATAGTGAAAGCCGAGGTATCGATACTATTGTGATTGGGAAAGGTTCCGAAGCTGATGGTACCAAATCCGATTATGCCGTCGTTATCGGGAGTGATGCGGAGGTGAATACGGCAAATCAAGGTATTGCGATTGGTCGTCAAGCACTGTCACAAGGGGATAATGCTACAGCAATTGGATATCAGTCCAAAGCTAGTGGTGCACAGGGTGTAGCGTTGGGACGGTTTGCTAATGCAAGTGCAGAAGATAGCATGGCCTATGGGGATAATTCTAAAGCTTCGGGCATTAGTTCAACCTCTATAGGGTCGGATGCAAATAGTACAGCACAAGATGGTTTAGCAATCGGGTCACAATCAAAGAGTTTTGCCGCCAAAGCGACTGCAATTGGGCAAAATGCTGAAAGTGCGGGTGAAAATGCAATTGCTTTCGGGGTAAATAGCATCAGCCGTGCTCGAGATGCAACCGCGATAGGTAATAATGCGACTTCTAATGGCATTAATGCAATTGCATTAGGTAAACAGTCCAATGCGAATGCATTGAATTCGGTTGCTATAGGTACCAGTTCAACCGCACTACAGGAAGATGCAGTGGCGATAGGAAACAGTGCTTCTGTAACGGCTAAAGGTGCTTCTGTATTCGGTAAATCTGCAACGGCTTCGCATGAAAATGCAGTGGTTTTAGGTAATAACTCAGTTTCTGCTGCCTATGTAGCGACACCATCTACAACCATTAATGGCAAAACCTATAATTTCGCAGGGACTCCGACACTCTCTTCGAGTGTGAGTGTGGGAGATGTTGGGTCTGAACGCACAATCGTGAATGTTGCAGCAGGACGGATTAGTCGTTCAAGTACAGATGCTATTAATGGCAGTCAGCTCTATCAAACCAACCAAGCCATTACAGATTTGGCAGATACGGCACTGAGTTTTGCAGGTGATAGTGGTACCAAGGTAGACCGCAAATTAGGAGAGCAACTCAATGTTAAAGGGGGGGCCACAGGAGTGCTTACCGATGACAATATTGGTGTGGTCGCAGATGGTACGGATACTTTACAGCTTAAATTGGCGAAGGATATCAATCTTACCCCACAAGGTAGTTTAACTGTCGGAACAAGCAAAGTGACCGATGGTCAGGTTGAAATTAGAGATGGTGTAAATAACAGTAATATAAGCACATCTACCCAAAATGTGATCACCTCTGGAGCAAACAGTAACACCAGTAATGCCAGTAGTATTAATTTAAAAAATGCGACTAATAATGTATTGCTGAGTGGTACAACAGGGACTTTAACAGGATTAACCAACAAGACGCTCACAGAAGCAGATTTTGCAACGGTTGGACGAGCAGCGACAGAAGAACAACTTAAATTAGTAAATGATACGGCGCAGAATGCCAATAAAGGATGGAATTTAACAACCAATAAAAATGGAAGTAGCCTTACCAATATTGCACCTGATGCGACTGTAGATTTCTCAAATAGCGACAATAACTTCTTGATTAGTAATATCGGAGCTGACCTTGATCTAAAACTGGCGGAAGTCGTGAATATTGGTGGTCTGCCGGGTGGTGCAACCATTGCAATTAATGGCAAAAATGGCACGATTACAGGCTTGAGCAATACCTCCTTTGATCCACTTAATTATGTGTCTGGACGGGCTGCAACAGAAGATCAATTGGCAACGCCGCTTACATTTGTGGGTGACAATGCAGGTGTAAATGTCGATCGGAGATTGGGTCAACGCTTAAGTATTGTAGGGGGTGAGTCGGTAGGAGCTAATCTGACGGATAACAATATTGGAGTAGTAGCCGACAGTACGGATAATAAACTGACCGTAAAACTTGCCAAAGATATTAAGCTCGATAGTGTTAATGCTAGGGGGACGGTTATTGACAGCAAAGGCTTAACCTTCGTGAACTCAAGTGGTGGTGCAGTCCCGAATTCACCAAGTGTCACGGTGACAGGTATTAATGCAGGAACTAATAAAATTACCAATGTTGCTGCGGGTGATATTACCGATAGTTCAATGGATGCTGTAAACGGCAGTCAAATTAAACAGATTATCGATAAAGGTTTTACAGTCAGTGCAAATGCAGACACTGGTGCCAAAGATACCATTGCTCTTGGTGAAAATGTTGATTTTAGTGCGACTGATAGCAATATTAAAATTACCAATACAGGCAGTAATGGCATTACTTTTGGGCTAGAGCCAGTCGTGAAAATTGGACCTGCAACTGGTGGAAATCCTGTAACGGTGAATGGTAATACAGGTGCGATTACTGGTTTAACCAATAAAACCACAACCAGCGGTGACTTTGCGACCGTAGGTCGTGCGGCGACAGAAGAACAGCTTAAAGAAATTCAAACGGGTTTAAACAATGCTGGGTTTGCTTTAACCGCGGAAGACGGTAATACCGTAACCAAGACATTAGGGGAAAGCATAGACGTGATTGGTGCAGATAGTAATATCAGTACCAAAGTTTCAGGTGGAAAAGTCCAAGTCGAATTATCTAAAAATATTGATCTAACCAGTGCAGGTAGTTTAACGGTTGGAAAAAGTAAGGTCACTGATGGCAAAGTTGAGCTAAAAGATGGCAATAAAACCAATACCAGTACCATAGATGGAACGTTAGTCAGTGATGGAACCAATAGTAGTCTGATTGGCGCAGGCAGTATTAATCTCAGCAATGGTCTGTTCCAAACTCAACTGGGACCTACACAGATTATTGTAGGTGGAGCAAACCCTGTCATTGTAAATGGCTCTACAGGAACCATTGGTGGATTAACCAATAAAACCTTTGATCCGAATAATTATGTCAGTGGGCAGGCTGCAACAGAAGACCAACTTAAAGCACTGAGTAACAGTATACAAAGTGCTAATAAAGGTTGGAACTTAAATACAAATGGTTCAAAAAGTCCAAGCCTAATTGGAGCAGAAGAGACGGTTGATTTCTCTAGTGAGAAAGGAAATATTAAACTAAATCATAGTGGTAGCAACGTTACATTAGAGTTGGCCGATGATGTCAAAGTAGACAGTGTTACAACAGGTGATACAGTCATCAATAATAATGGACTTACCATCGCAGGTGGACCAAGCGTTACCAAAAATGGCATTGATGCTGCTGGAAATAAGGTAACGAATGTTGCTGATGGAAGTATCGCGCAGAATAGTAAGGATGCCGTGAATGGTGGTCAGCTTCATGATCTTATTGGGGATGGAGCTTTCCAAGGTGGAGATGGTAACACTATTGTTAATATTGGCGGGACAGGCGCAACCAATATTAATGATGCCATTAGTTCGATCAACCAAAAAGCAGGACAGCATTCGACAGTTGTTTCGGGTCAAAATATTACAGTGACTGAGACTAAGAACAGTGCAGGTGGTAAAGAGTTTGTTGTCGCCACTGCGAATGATGTGAAATTTAATTCAGTAACTTCTAATACAGTTACCGCAAATACCGTCAAAGTTGGAGATGTCACGATCGACCAAAATGGTATTAATGCAGGCAACAAAAAAATTACCAATGTTGCGGCTGGAGAAGTATCAAGTACGTCTAAAGATGCTGTGAATGGCTCACAACTGAATACTTCAAATCAATATATTACGACCTCATTAGGTGGAGGTGCAAAATATGAAAACGGACAATTCACAGCCCCTACTTATAATGTAAATAAGGGGACATACCATAATGTAGGAGATGCTTTAGGCGCACTCAATCAAGCCGATATTGATTTGGGCGACAGAATTACCAATTTAGGAGATCGAATCGAGCAGGTATTCTACAACACGAATGGACGAATTGATGATGTAGAGAAAAAGGCAAACGCGGGTATTGCAGCAGCTATGGCAATGGAAGGCGCACCATTTGTAGCGGGGAAATTCACCTATGCTGCTGGGGCTGCATACCATGGTGGGGAAAATGCGGTTGGTGTCACCTTGCGTAAGACAGCAGATAATGGGCGTTGGTCATTTACAGGAGGTATGGCTGCAGCATCACAAGGGGATCCAAGTGTACGTATTGGATTTAGTGGTGTGATTGATTAGACCTCTCAGTGAGGTCCTAAAGTTTTGTCCATTTTAATTAGAATATGAATGAGAATAACTGCTATGAAAAAAACCTTTCTTTATAGTGTGATGCTATGTGTTCCTTTATCGACTATGGCTGCGGAAACAGTTGTGTCGACGGGACAGCAAGTTAATTTTCCAGATTTAAAAAAAAGTTATTTAAAACAAGTTGAACGTTATGAAGTGAATGATATTGCTCGACTTGATGTCGGTTTGGATAAAAATCAATTTCGACATATTTTAGGCGACCCACAATTTAATGAAGGCATATTTGCACCCAAAACATGGAACTATGTTTTAGATATTCGAGTCCCTAATACGCAACAATATAAACGATGTCAGTTAAGAGTCGACTTCGATCGAAAATCGTTATCAGAACGTTTAAGTTGGAAAGGCGAAGATTGTGAAAAACTCATAAAGTACCCCGAGCAGATTGTGAAACCTCAACCCGAATTACCAGTGACTCAAACGGTAGACACAACTGAGAGTGCAATTGATATTCTTTTTGAGTTCGATCGCTCAGATGCAGCAGGAATAGTGACTGGGGAGAGTTCCATCAGTACACTAGCGAACCAGATTAATCAAACCAGTCAGACCAGTCAAGTTGTGGTGTCTGGTTATACAGATAGATTAGGCTCTGATGATTATAATCAAAAGCTCTCTCGGGCACGCGCTAATACTGTAGCCCAGTTATTGGTTCAATATGGTGTTGCTCCACAACGGATTAAAATCAAAGCGAACAATAAAACTGATTTGTACCAACAATGTGACGCTAGCCAGCGCAATGAAAATCTAATTCGTTGCTTAGGTCCTAATCGACGTGTAAATGTCGATTGGTAAGACATGCTCTGTAAAAACACATTATTTAACCATCAGTTATGTGAGGTTTGATTATGGAAAAAAAAAGAAGAATGTGTGCCGTTGTTATCAGTTTTTTGGGGTTTACTTCAACTGTGCTAGCGGACTCCCCGAAGTCAGGTGATGAATCAGAAATACTCTTTCAAAATGTTCAGATTTTTGATGGAAAGTCGCTGAAAGTAACTTCTCCAATGAATGTCTTGATTCGAGGTAATAAAATTCAACAGATCTCTCAGAGCAATATACCTTCGAGTGCACATACACAAATTATTAATGGCAATCAAAAGGTGTTAATACCAGGTTTAATTGATGCTCATTGGCATGCCATGATGGCTGCAATGCCAGTATCAAAGCTTCTGACATCTGAAGTTGCCGATTTCAATTTCAGCGCAGCACAAGAAGCACGAAATACGTTAATGCGAGGGTTCACTAGTGTACGAGATATGAGCGGTCCTACTTTCGCTTTGAAACGAGCAATTGATGCGAGAATTGTTGAAGGACCGCGCATTTGGCCATCTGGTGCCATGATTTCACAAACAGGGGGACATGGTGATTTTAGAATGACTTATGATATTCCATCCTCAGGAGGAAGTGGATTAAGTCGTGGAGAACAAATTGGTGGTGGAGTTATTGCAGATGGACCGAATGAGGTGACAAAAAGAGTTAGAGAGCAATTAATGTTAGGAGCCAGTCAAATTAAATTGGCAGCTGGAGGCGGTGTCTCTTCACAATATGACCCAATTGATGTTGCTCAGTATAGCGAAGAAGAATTTAGAGCCGCTGTAAACGCTGCAGAAAACTGGGGAACTTATGTTTCAGTTCATGCATATACCCCACGTGCGATACAAGCTGCTTTGCGTGGTGGTGTAAAAGTTATTGAACATGCTCAGTTAATGGATGAACCTACTGCAAAAATGATGGCAGAAAAGAAAGCTTGGCTTAGTGGGCAGGCTTTTTTAGACAATGAGTTTGCAAACCCGCAACAAGGAGAAGCTAGAGAGAAGCAAATAGAGGTACAGACTGGAACTGATACAGCATTTAAATTGGCAAAAAAATACAAGCTGAAAGTAGCATGGGGAACAGACATTTTATTTGACTCTAAAGCAACTAAAAATCAAGGAGCCATCCTTACAACTATGACTAAGTGGTATAGTCCACCGGAAGTATTACGTATGGCAACATCAACAAATGCAGAACTTCTAAGCTTATCTGGGCAACGAAACCCTTATGCTGGCAAACTTGGGGTAATTGAGGAAGGGGCTTTAGCCGACTTATTACTAGTTAACGGAAATCCATTAGATGATATTCAGTTGATTGCTCATCCAGAAAGTAGTTTTCTCGTGATTATGAAAGATGGTGTTATTTATAAAAATTTAATTAAGTGAAAATCTAAAGAATTACCTTGAATTTGATCAATGTGTAAAGGTGAATAGATAAAGGTTAAATATTAGATCATTTGCTTAATAATTATTCAATGTGTTTTTGATATGTTCCTTGTGGCTTAATGTCACAGTAACTTGCCAAAAAAATTGCATAGTCTTATATTAAAACTACAGTAGCTAGCAACACTAAGAGCTACGAAGTAGTTGGACGGATCATTGACAGCTAATTGAATTTGCAACGTTAAGTTCAAATAAAAAATCAGCACTAGCCATCCAACATAAAAGAACTCGCAGAAATGCGAGTTCTTGCTTTTTATCAGCTTAAATTCCAAACCATAATATCTTTGATCACGGATAAACCTTTTAAAATTTTTAGTTTTATTCTAGTTGTAGTTCAACATCATATTTTCTAAATTCTTGAATAAAACCCTTTATTAGCATGATAGGAATTAATTGCTTATGATCTGGGCGCAGCTCTATGGTTTGTTTGCCATCAAAATAGCGCATTATTAAGATTTCCCAGTGATGATCGAGCCTACTTTGGCAGATTTCTAGACTTAATAGCTGTATTTTCTGGTTCATTTGTTGCGGTATAACGCTCTGAATCACTAGATGAGATGTTTCATCACTTTCAAGATTTGCTGGAAAGGTAATCACCCAATTACCGACTTTTTTAAGATGAGCAGGGTGATCCTCTGGATGAAAAATAAGATGGAGTGGCATCATAGATTGCTTCCAAATTGTTCTATTTCACAGATATTAAGTGCTGAAGCTATAACGCTTAAGTAGAAGGATTGGCACACTAAACGTTGAGAGAGATATCTAAAATGGAAAAAGTGCGCCAATATTTTAATAAATATAATCTTTTAAAATTAAAAAATATGATGTTAAGAGTTCATTCCACTGAGCTTAAACAAAATTCCTCTTAACATTTATGCTGGATTGAGTCGTTGCAGTGAAAAATTAATCTGATGCAGAATTCGATTTAGCTCTTTAGGTGGAATACGCGTTTCTTGTAATTGGGTAATCCACTGCATTTGGCAGAGTTTCAGAGAACGAATATCTTCTGAGCTTTGAATGCGCAACACCAGTTGCTTCGCCATGAGTCCGCAATATTTTTGTAGAAGCTGAGCCATTAAAAACTTAACATCGTCAAAATCCAACGCGACTAAATCTTCAAATTTAGGCTCAGTGGGTTCTGATGTTGCAGATTGAAAAGTCTGTTCGGCCAACAGTGACGTCGCCTGCTGTTGTGGTTCAGATATTTCTGCTTGAGGACGTTGCTGTGCTGTTGGCATTAAAATTGAATTTGATGACGGCTGCGTTACTGAACTTTGTGATTGAGCCGTTGGTCGTAAAGATTGAACTTCAGATTCTGCAAAAGCTTGAGCACTCGATGCCATAATGAGCCCCATCTCGCTCAGTTGTTCAATTAGTTCAGGTGGGGCAAGACGCTGTTTGAAGATTTCGTTCATGGAGTCAAAATCTTCAGTTCCGATCAGAACCAGTAAGCGGCGTTGACGTGCATTTAATGGCAAACTGCGTTGTTTTAGTGCGTCATGTCCTAATTGTGTTTTAGAATAGTGAATCATGTCTTAATTTATTCCATGAGATAAATTAAGCAGACTATACTGCGTGAAAATTACACTATTGTTAAAATTTAATTACAAATCATTGATTTATAATGTGACTAAATTAGCATTTTCTAGTGCTTTACGTAGGTAAGGATCAAGCTCATCTTGGCGAAGTAACCATTGAATATAGTCCGCAGGCAGGTCTGTAATATTGGTACCACGATGTTTGCCAAAATTAATGCTTCGCGGAATTCTCGCATCTTCAGAAGCTGCATAAAGTTCTTCAATATTATTAATATTCAGTTGATGAACAATGTGCATTAAAATGTTGGCAGTCAGAATAATGTCCATATCTGCACGATGTGCTTTTTTAATCATTTCTCGGGCTTTTTCACTGCCTTTACTGATCATATAAATTAATGCTGAAATATTGTGTGCTTCAGCATCTGGCCAAACGCGGCGTGCCAGTGCTAATGTACAGATTGCCTTAATTGAACTGGTATCGACACCACACTTTTCAATTGCGCGAATATCGTAATCGACATTATGACCAATAATATATTGTGTATCGGTTGGGAGAATAAAAGTACTGTAATGAGGACGATCAATGAGGTCAGATTCTAAAATATGATGCACAGCCATTGCTGCAAAAGAAATTGGCTCATCTACACAATACAGTTGATCAAATAATTTGGACTTGTCTAAAGTGAGTTTGCCATTTTCAACTTCAATAGGTGCATATGCAATTTCGATGGGTTGACCATTTAAGGTGTGTGTTTCTGTATCCAAAATAATGGCTTGCATATGAAAATCCTATGGTGTAGCTGAATGGTTCAATTTAACATTTTCATGTGCAGTGAAACAAATATAAACCAGAAGTTTAATTAGTCCATTTGATCTTTTGTTTTAAAAAACTGATGAATCATATTTATTAAAATCAATTTAAAAATAAAATTGAACAGAAATAGAAAAAGGCGTAAAAATAAAACGTTGCTGAAAATGAAGCAAAAAACAATAAAAATTGAATAAGGATATAAACGATGCAGAGAAGAATGCTGATCGCTGTTTTGACCAGTACAGCGATGCTATTAAGTGCGTGTCATGATGATGATCATGATTCTTATCATTCAGGGGATAATATTCCCAAAAATAATATTACAAATCCTGTTGTTTCTACACCCACAGCTTATAACCAAACCGATATGTCTGCGACGGCAGGTGAAAGTGTCGTGATGACTTATAAGATGCTCGGCATTAATAATAAAGAAGTACAAGCTACGGCTTTAGTCTTTACACCAAAAACAGCACCGCCTGCAAAGGGTTGGCCAATTGTAGTTTGGGCGCATGGAACGACGGGCGTTGCAGATATTTGTGCACCAAGTCGCAGTCAATTAAATAGCTATATTAAAGCGATGATTGAGGGTTTATTAACTGCGGGCTATGTGGTGGTTGCCCCAGATTACGAAGGTTTGGGTGAACCAGCAAATAATGAATTACATCCTTTCTTAAATGTAAAAAGTGAGGCATTTTCAATTACTGACGCCGTAGTGGCAGCGCGAAATTATTTAGGTAATAAAGTGTCGAATCGCTGGATGACCGTTGGGCATTCGCAAGGCGGGCACGCTGCTTTGAGTGCAGCACAATATCAGTCTAGAGCACAACTGGACTATAAAGGAACTGTGGCGGTTGCGCCTGCATCCAATCTTCAATTGATCTTATTGGCAGGGGAGAGCCTTGCCGCTCAACAAACCGATATAAAGCAAAAAATAGAGACTTTGGCTTCTTTAGATACATTTACAGCTTTAATTACTGCAGGTTTACGTAATACAAATCCAAGCTTGCAATACAGCCAAGTGTTTAAGTCCCCAACCGATAAAATTGCCGACAATGCTGAAACGGATTGTTATATCTCTTTAGAGCAAGAGTTTGGGACAGCTATGAATACCTATGCAGAAGATAATGCAGATGACATTACCAACTACCCTAGAACACAAAGTAATTTTATGACTTTATCTCCTGTGAAAAAGTTCTTAGATACAGATTCACAGCCTCTTCAGGTTAAAATAAGTACGCCTATTATTATTTATCAAGGTGCGATGGATACGACGGTTCCAAAAGTTGCTACAGATACTTTGCTGAGTGGAGATGCTGCTAAAAACTCTCCAATTACCTATAAAACCAATACGACTTGGGATCATGGTACAGCTTATGTGCTAAATATTCCGAATATTTTGATAGATGTACAAACATTAATGCCAATTCAATAAGTTGAGTTGAACAAAAGAAGCTTATGTTTTTTATCGACATGAGCTTTTTTTATGTAAAACAGAGCAAACATCGTTCTCAATATTTGCAAACTTCGTGCTACAATACGCGGCAATCTTAGCACGGCTTAAAAGCCCTAAATACATAGGACCTCGCTAATGTTTGCCAATATCTCTATTGCTGAATTTGATCCAGAATTAGCTCAAGCAATTTCTAACGAAGACGCTCGTCAGGAAGCTCATATTGAGTTAATCGCATCAGAAAACTATTGCTCACCAGCAGTAATGGAAGCTCAAGGATCAAAACTCACTAACAAATATGCAGAAGGCTACCCAGGCAAACGCTACTATGGCGGTTGTGAATATGTCGACATCATCGAACAATTGGCAATTGACCGTGCTAAAGAATTATTTGGTGCTGATTACGCTAACGTTCAACCACATGCGGGTTCACAAGCAAACTCAGCAGTTTATTTAGCTTTACTTAACCCAGGCGACTCAGTTCTAGGTATGAGCTTGGCTCACGGTGGTCACTTGACTCACGGTGCTAAAGTAAGCTTCTCAGGTAAAACTTATAATGCAATTCAATACGGTCTAAACCCAGAAACTGGTGAGATCGATTATGAAGAAGTCGAGCGTTTAGCGGTTGAACACAAGCCGCGTATGATCGTTGCTGGTTTCTCTGCTTATAGCCAAATTGTAGATTGGCAGCGTTTCCGTGACATCGCGGATAAAGTTGGCGCTTACCTATTTGTAGACATGGCACACGTTGCTGGTTTAGTTGCTGCGGGTGTTTACCCAAGCCCAGTACAAATTGCTGATGTAACAACGACAACGACGCATAAAACTTTACGTGGTCCACGTTCTGGTTTAATCCTTGCAAAAGCAAATGAAGAAATTGAGAAAAAACTTCAATCTGCTGTATTCCCAGGTAACCAAGGTGGTCCATTAGTTCATGCAATCGCAGCAAAAGCAATTTGCTTTAAAGAAGCGATGGCGCCTGAATACAAAGCATATCAACAACAAGTGGTTAAAAATGCTCAAGCAATGGCTGAAGTTTTAATCGCGCGTGGTTATGACGTTGTTTCTGGCGGTACTCAAAACCACTTGTTCTTGTTATCTTTAATCAAACAAGACATTACTGGTAAAGATGCAGATGCTTGGTTAGGTGCTGCTCACATTACTGTGAACAAAAACTCTGTACCAAATGACCCACGTTCTCCATTTGTTACTTCAGGTATCCGTATTGGTACGCCAGCAGTAACGACGCGTGGTTTTGGTGAAGCAGAAGTTCGCGAATTAGCGGGCTGGATTGCTGACATTCTTGATTCAAAAGGTAGCGAAACTGTTATTGCAACAGTGAAAGCGAAAGTTGAAACTGTATGTGCTAAGTTCCCAGTATATGCAAAATAATTAGCAATATGCTTGAGAAGCCTCCCTCAAGGGGGGCTTTTTTTATATCTATACAAAATGCTTATCTTCACCATTCTTCATTTTCTGCTATAAATAATTCAGCATGTGAAAATAAAGAACACACCAAAGCAAAATTTAGAACATGAATTTTTGAGAAGGACGGTTTTATGGACAAACCAACTATTATCATTTCTGAACAAGATCTGAATCGTTTAGAAACTATGTTAGAGCATCAATCAAAATTAACGCCAACCATGGAGCATTTAGAAGATGAATTGGCACGTGCCAATGTTGTTGCTCCGCAAGATGTTCCTGCCAATGTCGTCACCATGAATGCACGTGTGTTGGTCACGATTGCTCCAGATACTTCATCAACGGAAATTACCTTGGTTTATCCGCATGACTTTCGTGGTGATAAAGGACAGGTCAATGTGTTGGCACCCGTGGGCGCAGCAATTTTGGGATTGTCTGAAGGACAAGAAATTGAATGGCCGCAACCTGATGGGCATTTAATGAAAGTCAAGATTGAGCGAGTACTGTATCAACCTGAACGAGAAGGTAATTATTTATAAGTACCCCCAATGAATGCATTAAAATTGGGCAAATCTCATCTGCTGAAAAGCCATCATAATGCTATGATGGCTTTTTTTATACAATTTTAATCTAGGCTAAATGGATGCTCTATTTAGTCAAGTACAGGTTTTTTTATGTGTGGTTTATACCTTATTACCAATGATGATCCTTTAAATCTATTGCTAGAAAAATTACACGCAGCTTTAGCAACAGGTCAAATTGCAATTCTTCAGTATCGCCGTAAGAAAGTGAACAAAACCGATCAACCTGCGGAAGTTGAACAAATTAAAGCGCTTTGCAATCAATATGCTGTGCCATTTGTAATTAATGATGATTTGGCTCTCGCACAGCAATACGGATTGGGTGTGCATTTGGGTCAAGATGATGGTGAAATTGCCGATGCAGTTGCGTGCCTACCGCAAGGCGTCATTATTGGTCGTACTTGTTTAAATTCTATGGAATTGGCTAAAAAGGCGATTTCAGAGGGCGCGACATATGTTGCATTTGGTGCTGTCTATGCAACTGCGACTAAGCCTGAAGCAGGTAATGTGGGAATTGAAGTCATTGCTCAGGCGAAGCAGGAATTTGCGGTGCCGATTTGTGCAATTGGTGGATTAACCGTTGAAAATTCAGCACCTGTGATTACTGCGGGCGCAGACCTTTGCGCGGTAATTAGTGATATATTAGCGTTGAACGTAGCTGACATCCCACCCCGTGTTCATGCATGGGCACAGTTATTTGCTAAAACTGCATAATGTTGTAAGTCGATTATTTTCTATTTAGGTTGAGTAAATTCATGAGTTTATCTCCAAAGCAAGAACAATTATTTAAACAAGCCAGTAAACATATTCCGGGTGGCGTGAATTCACCTGTACGTGCATTTAATAGCGTGGGCGGTACACCCATCTTTATTGAAAAAGCGCAAGGGGCTTATTTGTTTGATGTGGATGGTAAGCGTTATGTAGATTATGTTGGTTCTTGGGGGCCAATGATTCTTGGTCATGCACATCCAGCCATTATTAAAGCGGTTCAAGACGCTGCGGTAGATGGTTTGAGTTTTGGCGCACCGACCGTACATGAAACGACTTTGGCAGATGTGATTTGTGAAATTATGCCATCGATTGAAATGGTACGCATGACCAACTCAGGTACTGAAGCAACCATGACTGCGATTCGTTTGGCACGTGGTTATACAGGACGCGACAAAATTGTGAAGTTTGAAGGCTGTTACCATGGTCATTCTGACTCATTATTGGTAAAAGCAGGTTCAGGCTTATTAACAACAGGTGAAGGGGAAGCGACTTCAGCGGGTGTACCTGCCGATTTTGCCAAACATACCTTAACTTTGCCGTATAACGACATTGCAACCTTAAAAGAGTGTTTTGCTAAATTTGGTGCTGAAATTGCGGGTGTGATTGTAGAACCTGTAGCGGGCAACATGAACTTGGTAAAACCTGTGGAAGGTTTCTTGCAAGCCATTCGTGAAGTGTGTGATGAACATGGTTCGGTATTTATTATCGATGAAGTAATGACAGGTTTCCGTGTTGGACTAGGCGGAGCACAAGCTCATTATGGCGTGACACCTGACTTAACCACTTTAGGCAAAATTATTGGTGCAGGTTTACCAGTAGGTGCTTTTGGTGGTAAACGCGAAGTGATGGAATGTATTGCACCTTTAGGTAAAGTGTACCAAGCGGGTACATTGTCGGGTAATCCACTCGCAATGCGTGCGGGCATTGAAATGTTCAAACATTTACGCCAACCCGGTTTCTATGAAAACTTAACAGCTCAATTAGAAAAGCTTTTGGCAGGGTTACAGCAAGAAGCTGATGCTGCTGGTATTCCTTTCAAAACTCAACAAGCGGGTGCAATGTTTGGTCTTTACTTTACCGATCAAGAAGACATCACCAGTTTCGATTCAATGCTGAAATGTGATGTTGCTGCATTCCGTAAATTCTTCCATGGTATGTTAGATCGTGGCGTGAATTTGGCACCATCGGCATTTGAAGCGGGCTTCATCTCAAGTGCACATAGTGATGAAGATATTGCATTTACGATTCAAGCCGCAAAAGAAACCTTTGCTGAAATGAAAGCATAAGTTGTAGTGAAAGTTCCAAAAAGCCTGTGATCATGTTGCAGGCTTTTTTTTGCAAGGAAAATCCATGAAAACCAAATATTGTTTAGAATTGGCTGATGCCGAATTGATCTTAAATGCAGCCTATGGGTATGCCTTACAGCATGGCTTTGCTGTAAGTATTGCAGTCGTTGATGAAACAGGCTGTTTATTGAGTATGAAGCGTATGGATGGCGCATCCCCAATGACTGCACGATTGTGTCACGAAAAAGCACAATGTTCAGCCATCAGTAAACGTCCAACCAAATTATTTGAAGATTTAATTCGTAATGGACAAGACGGATTTTTAACGGTAGAGAGCATTACAGGCATGCTTGAAGGTGGAGAACCCATTTTATATCAAGAGGAACTCATTGGGGCGATAGGAATTTCAGGTGCTAAAGCATTTCAAGATGCTGAAATCGCACAGTATGCCATTGAGCAGTTTTTGGCACAGATTCAGCTTTAAGCTTTCTCAACATTCCCCAAAATGATTCGACTTGAGTTTTTTAAGAGAAATCAACGCTGAGCTTTATACAAGATTCTTAGTCATAGACCTTCCCAAGCCAACAATTTTCAGTTAGGTAAAGATTTAACTGAGAATTAAAGATTCAGTGCTAAATTCCAATCGCTAAAGGATTGGACATGCCTATTTGGGATTTAGACCGAATATATTGGGTTAGAACTCTTGGATAAGACACAGCCCGCGTTGATATATTTTAGGGATGGATAAATTTATATTGTGTGCATTGTTTATTGAGATAAGGGGGAGTGGGTAAATTTTCGAATGAAGTTTGGTTTAATATATGCTTTAAAAAGCCTATGTTATTGATTCTATAGCGGTAATACCTCTAGCAAAATAATGACCTGCTGATGCGGCTCATGTTCTAGAGGAAGACGTCAAGCAAATCACAAATTTCAAAAAATGATTCAGTCTCAGAAACACAATTCGTATTGTGGGTTAAATCAGAACTTTTTTGAACAAAATCGTAAAAAACGCTGACTTTTATTGATTTTTGCATTGTAATTTATAAGGGAGCTTCTTATTATTGCCCGCTTGTTTGCACAGTCAGCTTGGAATATCTCTTGAGTCAATTTCTGAATGAACATCTGATCCACCGTGATGAGGATTTTATGGTAATCCATAAACCCGCGGGGATTCTTACAGTGCCAGGAAAAACGGCTGACTTGCAAGATTGTGTGATTAATCGGTTACTTCAAGAAGAGCCGAGAACCTTGCTGATTCATCGTCTAGATCGAGATACCTCAGGTATTTTGGTCTTTGCACTTTCTAAATTCGGACAAAACCGAATTTCGCGTCAGTTCCAAGAGCGCCAAACGTCAAAAATATATCAAGCTGTAGTCGCTGGGCATTTGCAAGGTGAAGGAACAGTGGATGTACCTGTGGTGTACGATCCGTCACGTCCACCTTTACACATTGCAGATCCGAGTTACAACAAGCCTGCCTTGACACACTGGAAAGCGACTGAACATTCTGAAATTCAAGGTCAAGCCGTAACTCGTGTTGAACTGACGCCTATTACAGGTCGTTCGCATCAGTTACGTGTACATATGCAGTACCTAGGCCATCCAATCGTAGGGGATACGCTGTATGCCGCACCCGAGCAGCTATTGTTGGATCGTTTATGTCTACATGCAGAGCGTTTGAGCTTTCAACATCCTAAAACAGAGCAGTTAGTTGAATTCTATTGCCCAGTACCGTTTTAAGGCGAAAAAAATACGCTTCAGATTCGAATAAGCCCACTTTTTTAGTGAGCTTTATGTCAAAATATATTGCTTAAAGCCATGAAATTTTGTTCAAATAATATTCTCTTTTGAGCAATTATTTCTTGGTCTACATTTGAGATAAAGGTGGAAAAATTGCAGCAGTTTGCTATTGGTCAACGTTGGTTATCTGACACAGAAACAGAGCTTGGCTTAGGGGTATTAATTGACGTTGATGAACGATCGATTAGCATCTTATTCCCAAAAAGCGACGAAACGCGAGTATATGCCCGAAACAATGCCCCTTTATCTCGTATCGTATTTAATACGAATGATGAAGTGCATGATCAGGAAGGAACACAATGGCTGGTCGAGTCATTGGAGCATCATCATGGTGTGGTACGTTACGCTGTCGTGCGTAGCTTAGAAGATGGAACGCAAGAACGTAAAACCCTGAATGAAACCCGTATTGGCGCTCAAATTCAATTATCTAAGCCTTTAGATCGTTTACTGGCAAGCCAAATTGACTATAAAGAATGGTATGACCTACGTATTGAAGCAATGCTGATGCAAGCCAATATGCAAAGCAGCCCATTACGTGGTTTGGTTGGTGCGCGCGTCGGTTTAATTCCGCATCAACTTTATATCGCACACGAAGTAGGCAAGCGTTTTGCACCACGTGTTTTACTGGCAGACGAAGTTGGTCTGGGGAAAACCATTGAAGCGGGTTTAATTATCCACCAACAACTAAAAACAGGTCGTTCTGAACGTATTCTGATTTTAGTGCCTGATTCATTACAGTATCAGTGGATGATTGAAATGCGCCGCCGTTTCAATTTAGCCTTCTCTATTTTTGATTTAACACGTACCGCGTCTATTAAAGAACACGACCCTGAACTCAATCCATTCTTGACTGAGCAATGCATTATTGCCAGCGTTGACTTGATGATTGACCATGACGACTTGCGCGAACAGGCGTTGGAAGCTGGTTTTGATCTGTTAGTGGTAGATGAAGCACATCACTTGATGTGGAATGAGGAAGAAGGTGGCAATGATCGTTATGATCTGGTCGAAGAGTTGGCTGAGCAAACACCAGGCGTGTTATTGTTGACCGCAACACCAGAACAACTAGGTGTTGAAAGCCACTTTGCGCGTTTACGCTTGCTCGATCCGCAACGTTTTAGTTCATTAGATCGTTTCTTGGATGAAGAAGAAAAGTATCAACATACTGCAAAAATTGCAGAAGTGCTGATGTCAGATTTACCGTTAGAAGATAGCCATTTAACTGCAATTGAACAGTTATTGGGGCATCGCATTAGTGACGAACCAGAACAACGTTTCCGTGCAATTCATGAATTATTGGATCGCCATGGTACAGGGCGTATTTTATTCCGTAATACCCGTGAAGCGATTCAAGGCTTCCCTGGTCGTGATTGTCAGCCTGCGCCATTACCTGCACCAGAAAACTGGTCGAAAGATGGCAAACTACGTGAGCAAATGTGGCCTGAAGAAGCACAGCTTGATGGTTCGTGGATGGAATCTGACCCACGTGTGGGTTGGCTTATGGAAATGCTGCGTACTCAGTTAAAACACAAAAAAGTGTTGTTGATTGCGCGTAGTGGTCCTGTGGTCGAAGCATTAGAAAACGCTTTACGTTTACATGCAGGTATTCGTACAGCCATGTTCCATGAAGGCATGAGCTTGCTTGAGCGTGACCAAGCTGCGGCATATTTTGCTGAAGATTCTTATGGTGCGCAGATTTTACTCTGTTCTGAAATTGGTTCAGAAGGGCGTAACTTCCAGTTTGCTTCTGACTTGGTGTTATTTGACTTGCCTGCCAATCCAGACGTATTGGAACAGCGTATTGGTCGTTTAGACCGTATTGGTCAAGAAAACCGTATTCAGATTCATGTGCCATATTTAGAAGGTACAGCGCAAGAGCGTATGTTCCGTTGGTATAACGAAGCATTGAATATTTTCAGTAATATTTCGCCAACCGCACAAACCTTGCAAGAAAACTTCATTGTCAATTTAAAAGATTGCTTGCTTACCGATATGGGGCAACAGTTCGAAGATTTGCTTGAAGAAGTCAGCGTACAACGTGAAGCTTTAGAGGCGGAATTACAAGCAGGTCGTGACCGCTTACTCGAATACAATTCATGCCGACCAATCGTTGCGCAAGAAATTGTACAAGCGCTTGAAGATTATGATGACAATACCACTTTGCCAATGTTTATGAAGCGCTTTATGGCGTCGACTAACATTGATTTTGATGAGCAAAGTAATGGTACAGTCATTATTAAACCGACAGATCAAATGCAAGTTCAGGGCTTAACCTTGGATGAAGAAGGCATGACCGCGACATTCTACCGTGATCAAGCTCAAGTCCGTGAAGATGCGCAATATCTGACTTTAGAGCATCCATTCACTGAAAGTGTGATGGAAATGATCAATACGCAGGCCTTTGGTAGTACCAATGTCGCGATTTTAAAGTCGAATGCATTAAAACAAGGCTCAATTTTGTTAGAAGTTTGGTTCAAGGTCGATGTGATTGCACCGAAAGCATTGAACTTGCCTTCAAGCTTGCCACAGCAATTGATTCGCGTATTACTCAGTGAAACTGGGCAAGATTTATCGATGAAGATTGAGCCAAGTATTCTGAAGCCGTATTTACATCATTTAGACAGCAACAGTTGCCGTCAGGTGGTGAAAGCGCGTCGTGATGTGATTGAAGAACGCTATCAACAGGCTTTGAATATTGCCAAAACTGCTTTGCCTGAAATGAAGCAGCAAGCCAAAGAAATCTATGGTGGCAAATGGCAATATGAAATTGACCGTTTAAGTTATTTAAAGCAATTTAATCCAAGTATTCGTGAAGACGAAATTACACGCTTACAAAAATTGCAGAAGGAAGGCATTGCCTTGTTGGATGGTTTATCTGTAACGCCAGAAGCTATTCAAGTGTTGGTGGTGGTTAAGCCTTAAGGTTTAACTTTCAACCCAGCAATAAAAAAGCACCATCTGGTGCTTTTTTATTGGGAATTTTAACTGTCAATCTGTTTAACGAATTTGCGATTCATCCAAATGACGTGCACCTTCCAAAATCATACGAATCATAATCATGGTTTGCTCTGCCATGGCTTTGCGTTCTTCATTTGGTAAATCAATCACTTTGGCCCCCATATTAAATACCAGTTGCGTAATTGCTTTCGCTGCTAAGTCAGGGTGTGCCATTTTGCTGTGATTGAGGCGTTCTAAACGAATCAGGTCATCTTTCAGTTCTTGCTGGAAATAGTTAAGCTGTCGATCTACCGCAAGTTTATATGAGGCAGAACCTGTATAACCCTCGCGTAGTAATAGACTTAAATTTCCTTCATCAGTATTTAACTGTTCAATAAATACTTCGACCGAACTACGAATAATGCTGCTTTGCTTGATCGCTTTTAAACGTGCTTCATGCAAAATTTGGCGTAACACAATACCTGAACGGTCTATCAGCTCAATGGCAAGCTCATCTATATCTTTGAAATGTCTATAGAAACTATTTGGTGCAATACCTGCTTCACGCGCAACTTCACGTAGACTTAAAGAGGCAATGCTTTTTTGCGGTCCAATCAGTTTGAGCGCTGCTTGGAATAATTCATCTTTCGTAATGGTAGCTTTACGACCGACAGAACGAACTACAACTGGTTCATGCACCGTTTTAAGGTCATGAGTCGTAGTGTCGTGTTTTGTTTTGATCGAAGGCTGGTTCATATTTTTCAATAGATTAAATGCTTTTTTGCATTATAGCCTTTACTGCCTGTGATGTGAAATGAATAAAAAAGGACGAATATATATACAAATATATATACATGTGTATAATAATTAAAAGTCAATTGCGTGGTCTTAAAGATGTTCATGCTAAAAAAATCAAATTCTCCCCTTAATTTTTTAGTCGAAAGTGTTGTAGATCAACACTCTTTGAATTTTTGGTTGCAAAAGGTCAATCCACTTTGGTCGGTTGATCAAGCTCTAGGTAAGATTGTTCAAAAGGACAATACTGCTGAAGAAATGGTAAGTTTGACGATTGAAGTCAATCGTCATTTCAAAATGGGTCAAGCAGGTCAGCATCATCCTGTTATGGTAGATGTTCAAGGTGCGCGTTATGAGCGTACCTACAGTTTGACTCAGATTGATGCGCAACATGTGTTGCTCAGCGTTAAAAAAGTAGAACAAGGCAAAGTCAGTAACTGGTTAATCAACCAAGCTCAAATTGGTGATGTGCTTGAATTTGGTCAGCCTTATGGTGATATGTTGTTGCCTAAACAAAATCAACCGATGATCTTGTTGGCCGCAGGCAGCGGTATTACTCCAATGTACAGTTTATTGACTGCTTTAACTCAGTCAGAGCAACTACGTGAGCGTAAAGTGCATGTGATGTACTGGGTGAAGCATTATGCAGATTTCGCGTTCAAATCTTATTTTGAACAGTGGGCAAAGCAATATCCGCAATTTTCTTATCAAGTATTTTATACCCAAGAAGAAAATGCAGATGCACGTTTAAATGCGGCTCAGGTCGAGGTATTGACCGATATTGATCAGTCAATTGTGTATGCTTGTGGTCCATCAGGTTTCGTTCAGCAAGCGGAGCAACTTTTTACTCAAGCGCAAATGTTCCAAAGTGAAGCGTTTAGCATGACACCTGTAGTAAATGACGATACAGGCTTTGTGAATGTGATGCTAAGTAAGTCCAACAAAGTGGTTGCAATTCCACGCGGTCAATCAATTTTAGTTGGGCTAGAACATGCCAACGTGAAACCGACCTATGGCTGCCGTATGGGGGTTTGCCATAAATGTGTATGTAATAAAGTACAAGGCTCAACGCAAGACATGCTCAATGGTCAACAAAATAGCGAGCCAAGTAATCCATTAAAACTGTGTGTAAGTTCTGCCAAAACAGATCTTGTGATTGATTTATAAGAGAGTTCAATATTATGAATATGCCAGTAAAAGCACAATATTTTAAGAACCCAAAAAATCGTGAACTTACTCAATTTGAGTTAGATGAATTGGCGCGCGAATTGGATGCGATTAAACAAGAAGTGTTGGATGATATTGGCGAGAAAGATGCCAAATATATCCGCCGTGTTTATTCAACCGTACAGTACGCTTCAATTGCTGGTCGTGCTTGCTTATTTGCAGGTTGGTTTCCGCCAGCTTGGATTTTGGGGACAGGTTTATTAGGCTTTGCCAAAATCATGGAAAACATGGAATTAGGGCACAACGTCATGCACGGTCAATATGACTGGATGAATGATCCTAAATTCAGTGGGCAAAACTACGAGTGGGATATTGTCGGAACCTCTGATAACTGGCGTCAAACCCATAACTATAAACATCACACCTATACCAATATTAAAGGTATGGATGATGATATCGGTTATGGTTTATTACGTTTGTTCCCAGAACAACGCTGGAAACCAGGTTTTTTATTACAGCCTTTGTATAGCATTCCATTCTGCTTACTGTTTCAGTGGGGCGTAGCCATTCAAAATCTTGAAATTGGTAAAGTTTGGTTTGGTCGTAAATCTAAACAAGAACTGAAAGAAGAGTGGAAACCGTTACAACGCAAAATTGGCAAGCAATTGTTCAAGGATTATGTATTCTTTCCATTGATTGCAGGTCCTGCGGCATTACCAGTGTTGACAGGTAACCTTGTGGCAAACGGGATTCGTAATATCTGGACTTTCAGCGTGATTTTTTGTGGCCATTTCACTAAAGACGTAGAAGTGTTCCCGAAAACAGTTTTGCAAAATGAAAGCCGTGGTCACTGGTATATGCGTCAAATTCGTGGTTCTTCTAACTTGACGGGTTCAGAAGCCTTCCATATTTTGACTGGACATTTAAGTCATCAAATTGAACATCACTTGTACCCTGATGTACCTGCACGCCGTTACCGTAAAATGGCGCCTAAAGTACAAGCAGTGTGCGAAAAATACGGCTTAAATTACAATAATGCCAGTTTGGTGAAGCAATATGGCAGTGTGATTAAGCGTATCGTGAAGTATGCGTTTCCATTCAAGAAATAATTGAAAAAAAACCACTTCTTCGGAAGTGGTTTTTTTATGTCTCCTCAGGTCCAGTCTTTTGCTGGATAGTTTTGAATTAGATCAGAATAAAAATACAACATCCTCTATAGATTGAATTTCCAAATCGGGTTGAATCATTTAGCATGAGGCATCATAGATTATTGTAGAGTCCAACGATGTTAGAACGTGGTATTTATCAACATTATAAAGGTCAGTTGTATCAGGTATTTTCTGTCGCAACACATAGTGAAACAGAAGAAAAGTTGGTGGTCTATCAATGCTTATATGGCGATTATTCTTTATGGGTGCGTCCTTTAAGCATGTTTACCGAGCAAGTCACTTTAGAAGATGGGAAAACTGTTCCTCGCTTTAATTTGATACAAAAAACTGCTATATGAATAGAACATGAAATAAAAAATGAAATTTAACGTATAGCCAATTTAAAAATGGAATGTCTCGATGAGTATGAGTCAACAATTTAAAGCAAGAATAAATGATTTATATGTTTCTTTTAAAAAGCATGATGACACTCAAAAAGATCGATTACAGCGTTACCGCAATATTGAACCTGATTCTGCTCACTTTTTAGCGATGCAGATTCGAATTCAGAAATCGAAGAAAGTCTTAGAAATAGGAACATCAACAGGTTATTCGACCTTGTGGCTGGCAGATGCCTTACAAGTTACACAAGGACAGCTTACCACCTTAGAAATTGATGCGGTACGCAGTCAACAGGCGCAGCAGTTTGCGCAAGAATTTGGTTTGGAGCCATTAATCCAGTTCTGGGTAGGAGATGCCAAAGATTATTTAGCAGAATGTACCGAAAAATATGATTTGATTCTACTTGATGCAGAACGTGATACGTATGTGGACTATTGGTCTGATTTAAAACGATTGCTATCTAAACAAGGTGGAGTTTTAATCGTTGATAATGTCATTTCACATGCAGAAGAAGTGAAAGCATTTACCCATTTGGTAAAAGAAGAAGGTAACTATTTATTATCCACCTTATCTTTAGGTGCAGGTTTATTGGTTATTACTGCAAAAGATTATGATGTTTAAGCGAACATGCAGACTTCGTATGAAAAATCAGGGCTTACCCTGATTTTTTATTGTTATTTATTGGATGGTAATGCGTGTGAAGTGCAAGTCGTATTCTAAGTATTTGTGTACAAAAGCGGCTTTATCACTACAACGTAGCATGTTGGCGTAAACAAATTGGGGCACAGGGTGGTAGAGTTCTCCAGAACCATTATTATAAAAAATTTTTAAGTATCTTGAAGTCGCATTGTATTTCCAAGAAGTCACGGCAAGCATTATTCCCATACATACCTCCTTGAATTTGTGAATAAACTCAATGGACCTTTCTGTTTAATTCAACGTAAATAAAACAAAAGGCTTACTTCAATGTATAGCAGAAAATACAGGGACTTCAAATACATTCTAAATAAAATTACATGAAATTTAATTGTAAAAAAAACCACGCTTTAGGCGTGGTTTTTTTGATTCAATCTAATTTTTAAAAAATTAGATTTTACCTACTAGGTCGATAGACGGAGCAAGAGTTGCGTCGCCTTCTTTCCATTTAGCAGGGCATACTTCACCTGGGTGAGCGTGAACGTATTGAGCTGCTTTAACTTTGCGAAGAAGTTCTTGAGCGTCACGGCCAATACCACCTGCGTTGATTTCAACGATTTGGATTTTGCCTTCTGGGTCGATTACAAAAGTACCACGGTCAGCAAGACCAGCAGATTCAATTAATACTTCGAAGTTTTTAGCAAGCGTCCAAGTTGGGTCACCAACCATTGGGTATTCAATTTTCTTAATTTCAGCAGAAGAATCGTGCCAAGCTTTGTGTGTGAAATGCGTGTCAGTAGAAACTGCATAGATTTCAACGCCTAATTTTTTGAATTCAGCGTAGTTGTCAGCAAGGTCACCAAGCTCAGTTGGGCATACAAAAGTGAAGTCTGCTGGATAGAAGAATACTACAGACCATTTGCCTTTAAGATCAGCTTCTGTAACTTCAATGAACTGACCGTTCAAGTAAGCTTGTGCTTTAAATGGTTTAACTTCGGTATTAATTAAGCTCATCATTGTCTCCATGATTGAGGTTAGTCTTTGAATTTGGAAGTAGAATATCGAAATTTTAATTATTGCTGAAACAGTATTTTTACATTACAAGCATCGGAAAAACCGAATGAGTAATTTAAATACCATTTCACTCAATATCATCATCATGTATTACAAATGAAACAGATGATGAAAAAATGACAATACGTCACAATCAAATTGTCGTATTTAAATCGTTATTCAACATGCAGTCATCTGGCTCGAATTTCAAGGCTAAAATTGAAAAAAGATATTTTATATAGATGTAGTTGCTTATTTTTCTGACAAATTCAAGTCTGCAATCTCGCAATAAACTATGCTTCACCTCTATATTCAGGTTTTTACCTTAGATATGAAGGTATGAAATGGAGTGAAATATAACCATATTTCATGGGCAGATTGGCGATCACATTGAAGAGGCTTTCTCTATGACCGCTTAAGGCGTAAAATGAGCGATTGAAATTTTTATTGGGATAAATCATCTGTGCAAAGTCATTTAAATATCGATCAATGGGTTATGGCCCGCGACCGTCATCGTTTAAATCGACTACGCCGCAGCAAAGATGGTGATCCACAGCAATACCAAGAGCTGTTTGAACAGTCTAATCTTAAAGTACGTGCGCGTTTTGCACGTCTGCCTCAAATTAAACTGAACCAAGACTTACCAGTTACACAGTCTGCTGAACAATTGATGGCTGCGATTCAACAGCATCAAGTTATTATTGTCGCGGGGGAAACGGGTTCGGGTAAAACCACACAGTTACCGCAAATTGCCATGCTGGCGGGACGTGGTTTGACCGGCATGATTGGTCATACCCAGCCACGTCGTTTAGCCGCTCGCAGCGTTTCACAGCGTATTGCTGAAGAAGTGGGCGAGAAGCTTGGAGAATCGATTAGTTTTAAAGTTCGTTTTAATGAACAAGGCTCACAAGACTCAATTGTACGCTTAATGACGGATGGTATTTTACTGGCGGAGCTTTCGCATGACCGTTATTTAAGTAAATACGATACGATTATTATTGATGAGGCACATGAGCGCTCTCTCAATATTGATTTTATTATGGGGTACTTAAAGCAATTATTGCCGAAACGCCCTGATTTGAAAGTCATTGTGACCTCTGCAACCTTAGATGTGCAACGTTTTAGTCAATATTTTCATGGCGCGCCAATTTTTGAAGTCGAAGGGCGTAGCTTTCCAGTCGAAGTGCGTTATCGTCCAATTTCCGAGTTGAGCATTGGCGGCAGTGATGATGATGAATTTGATGATTTTGAAGAGAATCTGCCACGTGCTGTAGTACAAGCGGTAGAAGAATGTTTTCAAGATGCGCAGGAAAAAGGTCATCCTGAGCATGCTGATATTCTGATTTTTGCCAGTACAGAGCAGGAAATTCGAGAATTACAAGAAACTTTACAGAAGCATGGCCCACGCCATACCGAAATTTTACCGCTCTATGCGCGTTTGGCTTTGGCAGATCAACAAAAGATTTTTAATTCTTCAGGTGGTGGTCGACGTATTATTATTGCGACCAACGTAGCCGAAACAGCTTTGACTGTCCCGAATATTCGCTATGTGATTGATAGTGGTTTTGCCCGTATTTCACGTTATAACTATCGCTCTCGTGTGCAGCGTTTACCTATTGAAGCAATTTCACAGGCGGCAGCCAATCAGCGTAAAGGGCGTTGTGGACGTATCGCACCTGGGGTCTGTATTCGTTTATATAGTGAAGAAGACTTTTTAAGCCGTCCTGAATTTACTGAACCCGAAATTAAACGCACCAACTTGGCTTCGGTGATTTTGCAAATGCAAAGTCTGGGTTTAGGTTCACTCGAAGCCTTTGATTTTATTGAACCGCCAGATCACAGGCTTGTGAATGACGGTCGTAAGCTCTTGGTTGAATTGGGTGCAATGACTGAAAAAAATGCGCCTAAAACCTCGGTTGATCAAGAAGGACCTGAAAAAGCCGCTCTTTCTAAAAAAGGCGCTGGGGGAGACTCTCTCACCAAAATTGGTCAACAAATGGCAAAAATGCCAATTGATCCTCGTTTAGCCCGTATGATTTTGGGCGGAGCACATTTTGGCGTTTTAAATGAAATGTTGATTATTGTGGCGGCTTTGGCGGTACAAGATCCACGTGAGCGCCCTGCGGATAAGCAAATGCAGGCAGATCAAAAGCATGCATTATTTCGTGAAGCGGACTCTGACTTCCTGTTTTATTTAAAGTTGTGGGAAGCGATTCATGATCCTGTCGAGTCAATGAGTGAGAACAAGCGTCGTACTTTTGCTCGTCAGCATTTTTTGAGTTGGTTGCGTTTACGTGAGTGGAAAAAAACTCATGAGCAATTACTGGATTTGGCGAAAGGTCTTAATCTTTCCTTTAATGATAAAAAAGCCAGTTATGAAAACCTGCATCGTGCTTTATTGACAGGTTTATTGTCGTTTATTGCCAATAAAACAGATGAGCGCAACGTTTTTATGGCAGTTCGTCAACAGAAAGCACGCGTATTTCCTGCTTCAACCTTACACAAGAGCAATACGCCGTGGATTATGGCGTTTGAAATGGTGGAGACCTCGCAGGTTTATTTGCGTACGCTGGCAAGGATTGAACCTGAGTGGATTCTCTTGGCTGCACGTGATTTGCTGAAATACCATTATTTTGAACCGCACTGGTCGAAAAAAGCAGGTATCGTGAATGCCTATGCGCAGATTTCATTGTTTGGTTTGATTATTGAGCCAAAACGAATGATCAATTATGAAAAAGTTGATCATCTCGCTGCCCATGAAATTTTTCTTAGAGATGCTTTGACGACAGGTAATCTGGGCATACTTCCGCCATTTTTAAAACATAATTTATTAAAATTGGAAGAGGTAGAGCGGGTCGAAGACAAATTGCGTCGACGTGATTTGGTCGTAGATGAAGAAACGATTTATCAGTTCTATGCGGCAAAAGTACCTGTTGAAATTGCCAGCCGTCGTAGTTTTGAAGATTGGCGTGCAACCATTGAGCCAACACAGCCACGCTTCTTGTATGTAGAAGACGATGCGCTATGGCTGAATGATCGTCCAACGACACAACAGTTCCCAGATTATTTGCATAATGGTGAGTTGCGTTTAGCCGCGAGTTATCGTTTTGACCCAAGCCATGATGAAGATGGGGCTACGGTTAAAATACCTGTGCAGGCTTTACCACAAGTAGATGAAAACATTTGGTCTTGGGGAATTCCAGGTTGGCGACAGGACTTAATTGAAGCCTTATTAAAAGCGTTGCCAAAAGATAAACGTCGTAATCTGGTTCCAATACCAGATACTGCGAAAAAAATCATGCAACGTATAGATGCGGTACATCTACGTGAGCATTTATTTAGCTTTTTGGCATTTCAACTCCGTGGCGAACAGATTACCGAAAAAGATTTTTCTTTTGAAAAAATTGATCAATATTTGCTGCCTTTCATTAAAGTGATTGATGAAAAAGGACGTGTGATTGAAAAAGGGCGTAATTTAGCTGAATTAAAAGCGCGTTGCCGTACAGAAACCCATAGCCCTGTCAAGCAAACCAAGGGACAGTTCCAAAGTTTCCCTGAAGATTTTGTATTTGAAGCTTCGCACAAGGTTACAGGTGTTGTGGTTAAACAATATCAAGCACTGGTTCCTGTTAAAGTTTTTGCAAAGTTAGATGTTAAAGATGATTCGGGCATTGTGATTCAGACCTTCAATGATCAGAGTGAAGCGATTAAGCAGCATCGAGAAGGGATTATTCGTCTGATACATTTGCAATTGGGGGATTTGGCTCGTCAATTGAAAAAGCAAATTTCCAAGCCGATGGCATTAGCATATTCGCCATTGGGAGACAAAGCACAGTTGGAACAGATGCTGGTCTATGCAACGCTGCAATTGTCCATTACGGAGCTGCCAATTAATCAAGCTGAATTTCAGCAATTACTCTTAACGGTTAAGCAAAACTTTTTAACGCAGGGTCAACACGCGTTAAAAATTATGAGTGATATTTTTATTCAGTGGCAGAGCATACGTCAGAAATTATTAATGCTAGATGCTGATATTTTTGGCCGTAGTATGGATGATATTGAAGATCAGCTAGACTTAATGCAGTTGGCGAATTTTGTCTATAGCAAACCCGTCGATGTGTGGACTGAGTATCCACGTTATTTAGCCGCTTTGCTATTGCGTTTGGAGCGTTTGCCCAATAATCTACAGCGAGATGTTACTGCCATTGGGCAGATTGATCCGTGGATGGATAAATTATTTCAATTTAAAAATGACGTTCGTTTGAAAGAATTGTATTTCATGATCGAAGAGTTGCGTATTTCGCTGTTTTCTCAACCGATGAAAACCAAGATGCCTATTTCTGCGACACGGCTACAAAAGCTATGGGAACGTCTTAGTATCGGTTAAAATTGAGCGAATTCAGAGAAGGAGTTTTACATGGGCATCCGTATTACAGGTACAGGCTTGTTCCACCCGGAACACGTCATTACCAATGAAGAGCTAGTCGAAAGTCTAAATGCTTATGTGGAACAGTATAACCAAGACCATGCTGAACAAATTGCAGCAGGCGAGTTAGAAGCACGCCGTGGTTCTAGTGCCGAATTTATTGAAAAGGCATCTGGTGTAAAACGTCGTTATGTGGTTGAAAAAACAGGTGTACTTGATCCAACCCGTTTACGTCCACGTTTAGAAGAACGTAGTGATGATGAGTTATCTCTTCAAGCAGAGTGGGGTGTGATTGCTGCAAAGCAAGCGATGGAAAATGCAGGTGTCACTGCAGAAGACATCGATGTGGTGATTTTAGCATGTTCAAATTTACAACGTGCTTATCCAGCCGTTGCCATTGAAATTCAGACGGCACTGGGTATTCAAGGTTATGCCTATGATATGAATGTGGCGTGTTCAGCAGCGACGTTTGGTTTGAAACAAGCTTATGATGCCATTAAGTCTGGCGCACGTCGTGTATTGTTAGTGAATGTTGAGTTAACTTCGGGTCATACCGATTTCCGTTCACGTGATTGTCACTTTATTTTTGGTGATGTTGCAACAGCTTCAATTGTTGAAAATACAGAGACGAAAACAGGCTTTGAAATTTTAGATACAGATTTGTTTACGCAATTTTCGAATAACATTCGTAATAACTTTGGCTTCTTGAACGGCTCTGAACTCACTTCACGTGATGATAAGCAATTCCGTCAAGATGGACGTAAAGTGTTTAAAGAAGTTTGTCCACTTGTGGCGAAAATGATTTCAAATCAGCTAGAGAAGAATCAGATTAAACCTGAGCAGGTGAAGCGTTTCTGGTTACATCAAGCCAATCAGAATATGAATGAACTGATTCTGAAATTAGTTGTAGGTAAAGAAGCGGCTGAAGCAGACCCAAGTTTAGTTCCTATTATTCTTGATGAGTTTGCCAATACTTCATCAGCAGGTGTGATTATTGCATTACATCGTTCTGCACACGAAGTGAATGATGGTGAATATGGCGTACTCTGCTCGTTTGGTGCGGGTTATTCTGTTGGATCAATTTTGGTTCAAAAGCACGTTGCTTAATGTTGTAGCCTAGAAGCCTGCATTTTTGGCTTAGCTTTATAAATTCGAAAATATCCTTTCATATTCAGGGTTATTGGCTTGAATAATGAGAGGATGTTTTTTATGTCGAATTAAAAGAGAAACAAGCAATTGTGTTTTAAATAAATGAAATAAGTTTAAGAATGAAAAACCATCAAGCCGTTTTAGTCACTTGATGGTTTTTTAGATTCACATAATGAATTATTTAAAATTTCTTTTCTAAGCTGAACAATACACTAGGAATGGCTAGACTTGTACGTGCTTCATACAGACTGCCATCAGATTGATAATTCAGGCGTTCTTTATAGTCAGTGCTGAGCAGATTGCGGGCACTTAAGCTGGTTGACCAGCCTTGCTTAAAGCGTTTAGTTGCACTGATATCCAGATTGACTCGTTCGTTACTGGTACGATTATAAGGTTGATTTTCTAAAGCGCGGGTAAACTCTGGGGTATAGCTGAGATTGGCACTGGTCGAAAGTTGCCATGGCTGATAGTTATAAGAAAGCCCCATACTGGCTGAATAAGGTGCAACATCACTGACTAAGCGATCTTGATGCGTCATATCATCTTCGACTTTGGCACGAATAGTCGAGAGTTGACCGTTAAGCATCCATGAATGCCCTTGAGCAGTTTGTTTTAATGCGTAACGTCCAGAGAGCTCGACACCATAGGTGGTTGCATGATCTTGGTTCTGTGGACGTTTTACGTAACGTCCATTTTCTTGTTGAATTACTGACTCAATATAGTCATCAATTTGACGATAGAAGCCCGTTACATTGACACCACCCGCAGGGGTATTAAAGCCTAAAGTGGACTCATATGCTGTGATTTTCTCTGGGCGTAAAAATGGATTGCCACCACGGTCAGGGTTATTTAAGCTGCCTGCATCAATGTCTGTAGAAATGGATACTGCGGATAATAAATCGGCAGCTTTCGGACTACGAAATGCTTGACTGATATTGGTTTGAAGTGACCAATGATCATCAAAATCATAACGATGTGCAACGACTGGGCTAAGGTTTTGGTCGTCATAAGCGACTAAGCCAGTACGGTGTATCCATTCTTGACGTAAACCAACGGTCAAAGTTTGTTGATCGGTAAAACGCCAACTGCCTTCGCTATACAGAGCATAACGCTGTTCATCTAATGTATCGGCTGTATTGCTTTCTAAGCTGCTTGAACGTGTATCTAAGCCAAACTTAATTTGACGATGTTCATCAAATTGGCGGACACCGTCATATGCTAAACCTAGTTCTTCAACCTGCTGATCTATATACAGCGAAGAAAGAGAAGAGCGAGTAAGTTCAGTTTCATTTTGTTTTTCATAAGACAGACGGACTTTGTCCGAGTTCTTATTCACTTGACGTTCGAAGCGCGTATTTAGGCGCATACTGTCATTTTTGTCCTGTTGAACTTGGTCCGAACGTAATCCATCCCGTTCATAATTGCGGTAAAATAGCTCTACCATGACTTTCTTTTCGTCATCAATTTCATACTCAAGACGTGGACTGATCATTGATCCTTTACGTTCAGTGATATTTTTTTGTACACGAGTTTGGTTTGCTGTTTGAGTTTCCGTTACTGAAGTGCTGTCATCCCAATTTTGATTGGCAGATAAGCTATATAACCAAGGGCTATCACGCCCATCCATCTGTAAAGTGATATTTTTGCGCTCTTCTTCTGAAGTGCCTGAGCTGTTAAATCCATAGCCAACTCGAGCTGTTCCACCAAGACGCGAATTTTGTAATGGTTCTTTTAAAATAATATTAATGATGGCAGAGGCGGCAACAGAAGCTTGAGTGACACTCGGCTGCTTGGTAATTTCAATACGCTCAATCATGTCTGGCGTAAGGGTGTCAATAATGGACATTCCCCCACGAGGCCCGCCTTGTATAGGTTCACCATTGATCATGAAAATAGGCGCACCGCCGCCACGGAAGCGCATACCTGATGCACCGCCTGGACCACGCGGGCCAGTAGCAGATGGCATTTGAAAACCTGCTGCGCGTCTTAAAGCATCACTGACAGATTGATCGCCATATTTCAGCATTTCTTCACGATTGATAATGGTTTTGGCTATCGCACTAATATCGTTATTCTTATTTGCTGAGGAGTTTGCTTGGAGCTTTAATGTCTTTAGAACTTGTACAGGTTCTGCTGTAGCGACTTGTGCGTTATCGGCAGCCCAGCCTGTAATTGAGACACCCAAAAGAGCGAAAGTAAGTGCACTAAACTTCCAAGAAGGCTGTAACGCATCCATAACTTTATGTTTCCAAATGTAATGTTGCGTAAGATTAAACTAAAATTATGGAGAAAGATTGTGGAGTTATTGAATTATTCTCTTGGCGAATAAAAAGTTACCCAGTTTGATAAATATATAAGTTTAGCTTGTTGTTATTTTCGGAGAATGGCTTTTTTTTTTAAACTGATTGTAATTTATTTATTGTTTATTTTAGATCCTGACAATTGGCTGCTTTACCTTGATATAAATAATACAGAGTTGATAATTTTAATGGCTATGTTAAAACAGAGATGTACTGGTCATGATCTAAATTGCAATGCAAGTTACTGAACTGATTCCTTTATCTGAAATAGAGGTCAATCGACAGGACGTTTTAGCTATTCAACGGAATGAATTGGTGCCGATTTTTGATAATCCGGCATTATTGGTGAATTACGCTGAACAGATTGTTCAAGCTCAGGCTGTGTTGTTACAGGGCGTCGATCCATTGCTCACACAACAGTTCAGGCAAAGTATTGAAGAGCTTATTCAAGCCTTAACTCAATCGAATAAATACCTAAAAAAACGCAGATTTAATGCTTTGCAAAAGTGGCTTGGCATAGACATTGAACATGGTTCTGGACAAATCGATTACTATAAAAATCTTGATATGTTGTTGGACCGTTGCCAGCATTTAAGTCAAAAATTACGCTTAGAAATACAGAAGTCACAATCAAGATTTCAGCAGTTATTGGGCTTACGGTTAAGAATGGCAAATTATGTGGTTGCGGCACAAGAGTTTGTACATGAGTATCCTAAAATGCTACGTACGCAGCATCCCTTAGATCAATTTTCAGATCGCTTATCCAAGAAAACTTATAGCTTGCAAACTGTACAGGCCAGTAATGATATTGCCATGCAGCAAATACAGCTTTCTCAGCAACTGTCTTTAGGATTACTTGATCGTTTTACTGAAGCGCAACAGGTGTTAATTCCCGCTTGGCAATATCATGTCAAACAAAGTCAACAGTCAGACTCGACTTCCGAGCTATTAAAGCTAGATAATAGCCGTGAAAAACTGATTAAAACTTTAAGAAAATCATTAGAGAAACCTTCGGGCAACTCTTCATAAAATTAGGTGAATTATGACCAATTCTGAGCAAAATCATTTAACTGTTGCTATGACACCAGAAATGGCAGAACAACAGTTTCAGCAATTTAATTTAAAAGAGCTAGGTTTACAACCTTCAGATTTGGCTGAGGTGATGACTGCAACCAAGGAATTGGAAGATATGAGTCATCAGAGTGTTGCTGAATACGGTAAGCACATCGCGACTCAAACGTCGACGTATACAGATGAATTGCTGAATTTGGTGCAAAACAAAGATTTAGATGCTACGGGACAAAAGTTGAATCAAGTTGTACAAGTGGCACAGCAATTAAATAGCAGTAGTATTCTGAATCAGTCTAAAAATTCAGGCTTTTTGGGCAGTATTTTAAGTAAATTCAAAGGTGCGAAGCAAAGTTTTGATCAGCACTTTAATACCACCAAGGAGCAGATTGATGCTTTGGTTAAAGAAATTGAAGCGTCACAATCTGGTTTAAAAGACCGAGTTAAAACACTCGAACACATGTTTGACTCAGTACAAGATGAATATAAGCAATTAGGCGTTTATGTGGCTGCGGGCAAGATTAAGCAGCATGAAGTTCAGCAGCAAATTGCTCAACTCACTTCACAAGAACAAGATCAGACCATTACCCAGAAAATTTATGATTTGAATCATCTATCGAATAATCTGGAGAAACGAGTCAGTGATTTGCAGATATTACAGCAATCTGCAATGCAGACTTTACCAATGATTCGAATTATCCAGTCCAATAATTTAATGTTGGTGGATAAGTTTTATGCCATCAAAAACATTACATTACCCGCATGGAAAAACCAAATTAGTTTGGCTATTTCCTTGCAAGAGCAAAAGAATAGTGTGCAGCTGGCAAACACGATTGATGATGCGACCAATGACTTGCTGCGCCGTAATGCTGATTTACTCCATCAAAATTCAGTCGATACAGCGCGTGCCAATCAGCGTTCTGTGATTGATATCGACACCCTTGAGCATGTCCAAAATACCTTAATCCAAACGGTGAATGACGTACTTCAAGTACAAAAAGAAGGGATGCAGAAGCGAGAAGAGGCAGCACAGCGGTTACGTAATTTACAAAGTAATTTGAGTCAGTTGGTATTAGAGTCAAATCAACGCTAAATTTTTTTAGTCTGTTGTAGGAGGTCACTTGTCCAAATTAGAAGATGAATATGCAGTCAATACCACTAATATTCAGCAAGGTGTGCAGATTTTAAAGCGTCGGCAAACACATCTGATGGCGTGGTGTATATTCACAACCAGTTTGGCATTTGTGGCTTTGATCAGTTATTTTCTACAACAGGAAATACTTTACAGTTGGTTTGGCATTAGCCTTGAGGTCAAACAATTGCATATTCCTGTATCGGCAGATCGTACTCTGATGCAGTTTGAGCAAGCACCAAATTACTTTTTTAATTTATTGTCTTGGTTTGGTTGGTTGTTCTTAAAAATAACCAGTGCTTTTATTGGTGCTTTTTTTGTTATTCATTTTCTTAAGAAACTTCGCTTCTTTGCGATTCGTTTTCAGTCTTTTGTCTTAAAATTTGTAGGCTGGATCATCGCATTTATATGTATTTGGTCAACTCTAACTTATGTTCAATATGACTGGAATGATGAAGCAGAAGATCCTTATGCAACTGCAATTGAGTATAAAAACAGTTTGCATGAAAGTGAATTGGCACAATATTTAGATCACACCCAATTAGCACCGCCCGTCAAAGCTTACGTGCTGGCGCAAATTGCATTGTTACATTCGCCTGCTGATGAAAATGCTGCGATTCCTTATGTGTTGACTTTGGTCGATGCCGAGAAAAACGACCCTAATTTTATTCAATATGGTTTTAGTGCTTCACAATTATGGTCGATGCAGCAACAGCTTTATGGTAAGGCCATAACGCCTTTAGCAAAATCTATTTCTCCAAAAATTGAACAGGCTCAAAAGTGGGAAAATGTTTTGCAAGTTATTATTATTTCATCATTTATTGTAAGTTCTATTTTAAGTTTAATGCTTTACTTATTATCACGGTACTTTTCTGCAAGAACACGTAGAATTGAGCAAAATTTAAAAAATACTGGGTAAGTCATTCATGTTATGTAAGATTTTGAACTACTATCTAATAATTCGATTGTATTTATAAATACAAACTGTTTTACCAATTTTATGTTTTTTACTATGATGTCTTCATCAACTTAATTATCTCTCCACTGGAGTCGTTAGCAATGTTAGATCAAAATACTTCTGCGCAATTAAAAACACTTTTAGAACGTCTTGAAAGCCCAATTGAAATTATCGCGTCTTTAGATGCTTCAGAAAAATCTGAAAAAATTAAAGAGTTGGTGACTGAAATTGCGCTGTTATCAGACCAAGTGACAGCACGCTTTGATGGTGAACATTCACGTCGTCCAAGCTTTGCAATTGCCAAAGCAGGAGAGCAACCTCGTGTACACTTCGCAGGCTTGCCAATGGGACACGAGTTTACTTCACTCATTCTTGCATTGTTACAAGTATCAGGTTACGCACCAAAAGTTTCTGAAGAGGTGTTAAATCAGGTTAAAGGTTTAAATATTCAATCGAACTTTGATGTGTTTGTATCTTTAAGCTGCCACAACTGTCCAGATGTCGTGCAAGCTTTGAACCTGATTGCCATCTATAATCCAGGTTCAACTGCAACCATGATTGATGGTGCATTCTTCCAAGACGAAGTTGAACAACGCAAAATTATGGCAGTACCAATGGTTTTCCAAGATGACCAGCATATTGGTCAAGGCCGTATGACGTTGGAAGAAATCATTGCCAAACTAGATACTAACTCTGCTGAGAAAGAAGCAGCCAAGTTAAATGCTAAAGATGCTTTTGATGTCTTGGTAATCGGAGGTGGACCTGCGGGTGGTACAGCGGCAATTTATGCGGCACGTAAAGGGATTAAAACAGGTATTGTGGCTGAACGCTTTGGTGGTCAGGTGATGGATACCATGGATATTGAAAACTTTACTACTGTACAGAAAACGGTTGGTCCGAAATTCGCACAGGATATGGAAGCACACGTTCGTGAATACGGTGTAGACATTATGAATTTGCAACGTGTGAATAAAATTACTGGCGCAGATCAAACAGCGAATGGTTTGGTTGAAGTTGAACTTGAAAATGGCGCAAAACTTGAATCGAAAACAGTGATTCTTTCAACTGGTGCGCGTTGGAGAGAAATGAATGTGCCAGGCGAAGCGGAATACCGTACCCGTGGTGTTGCATATTGCCCACACTGTGATGGTCCATTGTTCAAAGGTAAACGTGTGGCTGTGATTGGTGGCGGTAACTCTGGTGTAGAAGCAGCAATTGACTTGGCAGGTATTGTTGAACACGTGACTTTGGTTGAGTTTGATACTAAACTGCGTGCTGACCAAGTGTTGCAAGACAAGTTAAATAGCTTGCCAAATGCCACTGTAATCATGAATGCATTATCTACTGAAGTTATTGGTGATGGTGCTCAAGTGACAGGCTTGAAATATAAAGACCGTGCAACCGATGTTGAGCATACTGTTGAGTTATCTGGGATTTTCGTACAAATTGGTTTATTGCCAAATACGGACTTCCTAAAAGAAAGCGCAGTTGAACTTACTCCACGTGGTGAAATTGTGATTAACGAACGCAATGAAACTAATGTGAAAGGCGTATTTGCTGCGGGTGATTGTACTACTGTTCCATACAAGCAAATTATTATTGCGACGGGTGAGGGTGCAAAAGCGTCTCTATCTGCTTTTGATTACATGATCCGTTCTGGTCAATAATAAAAAAGAGCCAACATACACTGAGTTATGTTGGCTTGCTATTAAACTTTTTACTTTTTATAGGAACTGAGGACGCTAACACCGATGTTCCTTTTTTTATTGTTTATTGTTTTCCCCCAATATTTGGTTAAAACCGTTTTATTTTAAATAATCTTCAGCGCTTTAAATTTCTCCTCCAATGCTGCTTTGCTTTCAATGTGTTCAGGATGAACTTCAATGCAATCGATTGGGCAGACCGCCATACAGGTTTGATATTCATAAAAACCGACACATTCTGTGCAGCGTGCTACATCAATCTCATAAACTTTTTGTCCTTCAAAAATCGCCTCATTCGGACATTCTGGTAAGCACATATCACAATTGATACAAGCATCCGTAATTCTCAAAGCCATGACTTAACCTGCCACGTAAGCCAATGACGAAGCTGAAATATCGATTTCAGAGTTTGGGAGGTTGCGAATCAGCAGGGCATATCGCATATCGATATCGGCAGGAATCGGAATATCGACAATATGACCTGAGCCTTTGGCATCTGGAATAGAATTGCCTTTTTTATCCAAAATTTCGCTCAGTACAAACTGAATATTGCCTTGCGGGGTCATGAGTTCCAATGAGTCACCGACCACAAAGCGGTTCTTCACATCAATTTTAATGTAGTTCCCGTGACGTTCTAATACTTCACCACAGAACTGTTGATGGTCAAAACGAGAAGAACCTGTTTCATAATTTTGGTATTCGCTATGCACATGGCGACGTAAAAAACCTTCGGTATAACCACGGTTTGCTAAGCCTTCCAGTTGTAGCATGAGTGATGAATCGAAGGGCTTACCTGCCAGTGCATCATCAATGGCTTTACGATAAATTTGTGCGGTGCGTGCGCAGTAGAAATAAGATTTGGTACGACCTTCAATTTTGAGGGAGTGAATACCCATTTGGGTCAAACGCTCAACATGTTGTACTGCTCGTAAGTCTTTAGAGTTCATGAAATATGTGCCGTGTTCGTCTTCTTCTGCGGCAAACATATCTTCTTCATTACGTTGTAGTAAAACAGGTTCAGTACATTGATTTTGTGCTACTGCATGTTGTTCATCTACATCACTATTGCAACACTGCTTTTCTTGTATTTGATGCACAGGAATTACATCACCTGTTTCGTCTTCTTGGGCTTGGTGAAGTTTGTAATCCCAACGACAAGCATTGGTGCAAGCACCTTGGTTGGCATCACGTTTATTCATATAGCCTGAAAGGAGACAACGTCCAGAATAGGCCATGCACAATGCACCATGCACAAATACTTCAATTTCCATGTCTGGCACATGATTTTTGATTTCTTCAATTTCTTCCAGTGACAGTTCACGCGACAAAATCACGCGAGTGAGCCCCATATTTTTCCAGAACTTGACGGTTGCCCAGTTCACAGCATTGGCTTGTACTGAAAGATGCACAGGCATGTCTGGAAATTGCTCGCGTACCATCATAATTAAGCCGGGGTCCGACATAATTAATGCATCAGGCTGCATGGCAATGACGGGCGCTAAATCACGAATGAAGTTTTTGAGTTTACTGTTGTGCGGTTGAATATTCACCACAACATAAAATTTTTTACCTAAATTATGTGCTTCTTGAATCCCGATGGCGAGGTTGTCATGATCAAACTCATTATTACGAACACGTAAGCTATAGCGCGGTTGTCCTGCATAGACCGCATCGGCTCCATAAGCAAATGCGTAGCGCATATTTTTTAAAGAACCAGCAGGAGAGAGAAGTTCAGTAACGTGGTGAATGCTCATGACAGAATAAAGGCATACAAATAATATGACTTTATTGTATGGATATCAAAAAAGGATTCAACCCAGTAAATTAGTCGGTTTTATTCTGATAAACCTAGATTTTTCAAAATTTGACAGTGATCAATGGTGGTATTGCTGGAACAGGATTGACGTAGTTCCTGTAACTGGCTTTGAAATGAGATCAATTCGGCAATGTTTTTTTCCACTTGTAAAATATGCTGTTCGATCATTTGATCAACAACTTGGCAGCCTTGTTGTGGTTGTTTAATGAGATCAATCAATTGTTGAATTTCGGCAAGAGACATATCCAAGCCACGACACTGTTTGATAAATTGCAGCCTTTTTAAGGTTGCTTCATCATAATATTTATAATTATTTTCGGCACGGTAGCTAGGAATAATCAGATGTTTTTTTTCATAAAAGCGTACTGTATCAACAGGTAGTTGTGTTTTTTTTGCGAGTTGGTGGATTAAATAATGCTGCATAGCTTGACCTTAGAGCGAGTCCATAGTTTTAAATAAGCATAATATAGATCAAGGAGTATGGAAATGGCTTGTAGCTGTAGTCATGAACCCGCACCAGTCAAACCCAATAGTAAATTTAGAACAGCTTTATGGATTGCACTGATTATTAACCTGACGATGTTTTTTGTTGAACTGATTGGTGGGGCTTATGCGCACTCTTCAGCACTGTGGGCAGATTCACTCGATTTTTTTGGTGATGCAGTCAATTACGCCATTTCACTGGCGGTGTTGGGTGCAAGTTTATATTGGCGCGCCACGGTTGCGTTGCTGAAAGGTTTGACGATGGCGAGTTTTGGCCTAATCGTCATCACAAAAACAGCTTATAGCTATGTTCAAGGTATTCCACCCGAAGCGATTACGATGGGGATGATTGGTATTTTGGCTTTAATTGCGAACGTGATTTCAGCTTTTATTTTATATGCTTTTCGTGATGGCGATGCCAATATGCAATCAGTTTGGTTGTGTAGCCGGAATGATGCGATTGGTAATGTTGCCGTAATTTTTGCTGCAATAGGGGTGTTCGGTACAGGCAGCTTAATTCCTGATTTAATTGTGGCTTTAATTATGTCAATTCTTGGTTTAACAGGTGGTTATCGTGTGATTAAACAAGCTTTGGCAGAGCGTAATAGCAGTAAAACTGTGAGTAGTTTGGAAGAGTGTTAATAAGTAACGTCGAATTGAATAGTCGATCTAGTAACTTGTGATGATTGTGGATTTCATCACAAGTTGAATTATGTTGTAAATTTTCTATTAAGATTTATTTATATTTCATTGATTTTTACCTATAATTTCTCAAATTTACTTTTTATAAAACCATAAATTTTTAAATGGTCAGGGATAGAATGTGTGTATTGTTGAGTGAAAAATAAAAAAATGGAATTTCTTTTTTTATTTAAAGAAGAAAAATTGGAGATATCAATAAAATTTTAAAAAAGAGGAAATATGCCAAAAGTTTTTAAAAGTAAAACTGGTTGTATTTATTTGCTATTTCAAATTATTTTCTGTTTTATTTTTTTTGATAGTTTTAATACATATTTATTAATTTTTAATCTATGTATATTTTATTCAATTGCAGCTTTTTATTCGAGTAAAAAATTTGAATTCTATCTGATATTTCTTGTGATGGTGGGGGCATTTATCTATTCATGGATGTCTTTTTTTAATAAAAACCCCAATCTTTATGTTAACAATAACAATTATATAGAGGGGTATTATTTAGTAGATATTCCAAAAAATAAAACTCGTCCACTAGGGACACTTACAGGTCGAGATAGTTGGATTGAACCTGCATCATATAGAACTTTGAGGTTGAAAGATAAAAAGAATAATTCAAAAATTATTATTGAATGCTCTATTACAGAGTTAGGTTGTCCATTTTATAAAGATGTTGGGAGAGAGGTGTATGTGAAATATGTGGTAAGTGATTTTTATTCCAGAAAATATGCATTCTATCTTGATGGTGGTGATATTTATAACGAAGATTATTTTAAAAGAAAGTATGAAAAAGAGAACTATAAAAAATTATTCTTTATTATTTTCTATATGGGGAGTTGTTTTGCTTTCGTCTTGTTTTTTGTTCGCAGTAAATTTGTGAAATAAAAAATTAGTTCTCATTTTATTTCACCGAATGACTTGTGGTGGAAGATAGATTGTAAATTCATTAATCGGTTCTATCAGAGAACTATACGGATTCAGTTGATCTTCAAACGAAACTAAATTCAGTCGATCAAGCAAGTCAAATTTTGCATGAAGTAATTGCGCAGGTTTTAACTGCAGACGGTCATGCCAAACACGATAAGTCCCTAATTGGCCATCACGACGATGATAAAAGCCGGCATGAGGGTGGGTGAGATAAACCAAATGACTTTCTAAATCTGGGAAGCCTGCATAATTCCACAGATCATGTTCAGATTGAGTGAGTTGTAATTCAGCATTTGCCCATGCCGATTGGGTTTGCATCTTATAGTGGTTGTAATTTCCTTGTTCATCCTGACGACAGTCAAAATTGAACTCAGCCGAATACCAAGGGAGTTGCCATAAATAGCGTGGGACAATGAGCGTCCATGAATCTAAAGTGGTTCCTAAAAACCAAACACAGCGTTCCTGAGTATGTTGATCAATCACATAAACACGGTAATCGGTTTGTCCCATGCTGAAATTGGGAAAAGGAAAAACAGCAGAGCTAAAATCTACATTGATAAATGGCACAACTGACATGAGTACTTGCTTTATACCTTGATATTCGATGGTATCGAGTTTAAACCGAGGAGGGATAATGGCATTCAAGCGTACAGGATCAAGAGCATAAGTAATGATTGCAAAATGCTGTAATTTACATTGCACATCAAACCCGGTGGGTTTTGGGCGTGGATGTAAACATTCTTTAAATTTGAGATTTGGAAAACTCATTGAATTTATTATAAAGTTTATTTTAATTGTACTTATTCTAAGGAAAGTCATTTTTGCAGTAAAGCCATCGACTAAATATAGGTCGATGTGGAAATAACATTGCAATTAAGTGCTGAGTAAATTCATTTTGTTCCAGAATTTTGCCCAAAGATCTAAATATTCTTGTACAACAGTTTGATATTCAGGTTTTTGACTGCCTTGATAGCTTTGAGTGAGAAGTGACCAAATATCATCTTCGTGATTGTCATCATTGGCTAATCTATAGCTATCATCCACAATACCGTGACAATCATAATAGCCTTCCGTGAAAAGCGAATCATATTTCTCTAAATTGATGCGTAACGCTTCGCTATATTTAATCACTTGTAATTCGGCACAGGCTAAAATGAGCAGCAGGTGTTCATATGAGTTTAAATGTAACTGAATAAACTGATTGAGTTCATACGCTTCGTTACATATTTCTTGTTCATCAAATGGATCAATTTCTAAAGCGTGCAGTAAATCCATGAAATAAACCAAATGTGATTTACTTGGAGAACTCAGTTGTAATTGGTAGGTGTTAAAACCGAACTCATCAATCAGATTTAATGATAACAAGTAACGTGCATACGCTTTGGCGTGTACACGCTGTTGTATATGAATATTGGGGTGATGCTCTAATTGACATGCTTGATAGATCAGCATACTTAATGCATCGGTAAAGACTTTTACAATTGCAGCGAAATAATTGATATGAATCAACTTGAGTTGTTTTAGTGAAAGAGCTTGATTGTGTAAGCGTTCTAAAATTTTTTGTTTAAATAAGGGATGTTCAAGACTGTACTGTTTGAGTGAGTTCACTTGCTCGACATGCTGATGCCATAGAGAAGGCTCAACCGAATGTCGAATAAAATTTAAAGCTTCCAATCGGGCATTTTCTGATTGTGTAAAAGCAAGTGTACTCATGTTTGAGATATCAGATTTTGGATAATTTAATCATATTAAAAAAAAGTTAAATATGCTATAAACATTTACACGAGATACTTCACTTTTCCTGATTTATTATTATAGAATAGGTACATACGAAACTTTACGTATGATTTTATTCATCTGATGTAAATAATGATATAATATAACCCATACGTTTCTTTGTTTAAAAAGATGCTCTTTCTTAATTTCATTTTGACCCACTTCTGCTTAAAGATAAGTTTGGTAGGTAAATAGCATGTCCAAAAAAGACGACATTATTAGTACTGCGCTTCATCTTTTCAATTCTTATAGCTATAACTCGATTGGGATTGATCGAATTATTAGTGAATCGGGTGTCGCTAAAATGACATTCTATAAATATTTTCCTTCTAAAGCGAAACTGATTGAAGAGTGCTTACACCGTAGAAATATGAATTTACAAGAATCTTTAGATGCAGCAATTGCTCAGTGTCGAGCTGAAGAATATTTAGACCATATTAAAACCATTTTTTACTGGTATCACGCTTGGTTTCAAATGGATGACTTTAATGGATGTATGTTTCAAAAAGCAGTTGAGGAAGTTTCCAAGGTTTATCCTTCGACCATGCAACCCGCTATGGAATATAAAGAATGGTTAACTGAGCGTATCCGTTTTGCATTGGCAAAATTAGGGGTGACTCAGTCGTCTCAACTGGCTGGTCTATTGGCCAGTATTTTGGATGGTATGACCATACAAGCTCAAATGGATAAGAATTTAGTCAAGATTGATGAGTATTGGAAACGAGTTTATAAGCTGATTCAGCTTGAGCTCATGGAAGTCTAAATAGATTTCCATTTGGTGAGATGAGTTAAGTCACTTGAACGGGCATTCAAATAAAAAAGCGTGAATACCTTAATGGTATTCACGCCTCGCTGATAGTTCCCTGATATTAATATTTTAACCGGCCCCGAGCAGAAGCTGTCTAAAATATTAATGTTTTAGAGGAGCTTGGAATCTCCTTTCTTATATAATTTATTATAATTATTATAAAGTACCCTCTGGATTGATTATAAATTACATCAGCTCAACAAAGTCACATCCTGAACTAGACAGACCTGTCTGTTCTTGAATCGAATTATAGGAGTTTTTATTGATTTCGACAACACTTTTTAGTCGTTTTATTGGATTTTATGACGAAATTTTGCGCTTTGGGTTAAAAATTATACATTTTTTGTAAAAATTAAATGACTGAAAAATAAAAAAAACCGAGGGATTTCCTCGGTTTTAACTTGAAAAGAAGATTACTTCTCAACAAATGCACGTTCAATGACATAATCGCCTAAAACACCCATGCGTGGTGATTCTTTAAGACCATGTTGATCTAAAAGTGCAGCGACATCATCAAGGAATGCTGGGCTACCGCAAAGCATTGCACGGTCAGTTTCTGGGTTGAAACGTGGTAAACCAATCTTTTCAAAAATTTCGCCAGTTTCAATGACTGTCGTAACGCGACCTTGGTTCGGATATTCTTCACGGGTAACAGTAGGGTAATACACTAACTTGTCTTTAATGCCAAGTTCTTCAAAAAACTCGTTGTTTGGTAATTCATTTAGAATAAGGTCTTGATAAGCCAATTCAGAAATGAAGCGTGTACCGTGTACCACAATGACTTTTTCAAAACGTTCATACGTTTCAGGGTCACGAATAGTTGATAAGAATGGTGCAAGACCTGTACCTGAAGAAAGAAGATATAAATTCTTACCTGGGTTTAAGTCATCAAGAACTAAGGTCCCTGTTGGTTTTTTAGAAACTAAAATTTCATCGCCAACTTTTACTTGTTGTAAAATAGAAGTTAAAGGACCATCTGGTACTTTAATTGAGAAAAACTCAAGTTCTTCTTCATAATTTGCACTTGCAATAGAATAAGCGCGCATAAGTGGCTTACCATTGACTTCAAGACCAATCATCACAAATTGACCATTTTTAAAACGTAATGCGGTATCACGCGTTGTCTTAAAACTGAACAGTGTGTCATTCCAGTGGTGTACGTGAGTAATCTTTTCGACGTTAAAAGCAGCCATGAAAGGTCTCAATAAATTATCAAATTAGAACAGCTTGCTATTCTAATCTAAAATCATTCTCTATAAACTGAATATATTTAATTGAACTTATCAGAAAAAGTGATTATGTCTGAGATTCAACTGCCAATTATTGGAATTATGCATTCACCGTATCAGGAGAAATTTGGAATTCCGCGACAGCCCAATTTGGTTCAAGTTCAGTCTTATATAGAGATGCAGGCACCTTATAATGATTTGGCTGCGTTTAAAGGGATTGAAGAGTTTAGTCATCTATGGTTAGTCTGGCAGTTTCATGATAATAAGAATCAGCATAAAAAAGGTCAGTTTCGTGCACAAGTTCGTCCACCACGTCTGGGGGGGAATAAGAAAATAGGGGTGTTTGCTACGCGCAGCATGTATCGACCTGCGCCAATTGGATTATCGGTTGTAGAGTTACAAGCGGTAAAGAAAGAGGGAAAGTCTGTCAGAGTTTACATTACAGGAAGTGATTTGTTAGATGGAACCCCTATTCTAGATATTAAACCCTATATTCATTATTCCGATGCTGTATTTGAGGCAAAAAGCGGTTATGCACAACAAGAACCAAGGCGAATGCATGTGCAGTGGTCAGAATTTGCTACATTAGAAAAGCAGCGCTTGCTGACACAGCAATTGATTACTCAGTCGCGATTTGACGAATTAGATCAGGTATTGTCATTAGACCCTCGACCAGCATATCAGGAAGACAGTGATCGGATTTATAAAATGAAATTTGCTCAACTCGATGTAAGTTTTGTTATTCAGAGTCAAAACTTAGAGGTCATTGCTTTAGATTTCATTTAACTAATCTAGTGGCGGTTGAGTTTATCTTGGTACATGTTTTTGTCGGCTTGTAAACATGTAGCGAGAATTCCATCACTTGGATCACGTAGAGCGAAGCCAATTGCAGCGCTAATTTGTTTTGTGTTTAGGTTCTGCATGATTCGTTCTAAGTGAGCCTGAGACGATTCGAAGTCATTTTCTACGGTTAATATGGCAAATTCATCGCCACCTATACGTGCAATAATATCGGTATTACGACAACTTTCTGTTAACACTGTTGCGGTTTGACGAATGAGTTCATCACCTGCAGCGTGTCCATGTGCATCATTCATGAATTTTAGATCGTTTAAATCTAGCATAAATACTGTGGCGTGATGTCCATAGAATTGGCAACGTTCTTCTTCAGCGAGGAGAAACTGATCCCAAGCCCGACGGTTATAGAGACCTGTAAGTGGATCACGTAGCGCTTCGGCCTGTAAACGTTCATTTTTACGGGTCTGTTCAATTTCTCTCAATTCGGTTTGTAAGATTTGACTGAGTAAATCTCCGAGTAACTCAATTAAACTTTGCTCTTCTTTAAGGCTTTCAGATTTTGGTTCTGGATCAATCGCGCATAAAGTTCCAAACAAGCTACCATCTTCTTTAGTCAGCGGTTGACCAATGTAGGCTTTAATTTTGAGCTGTTGTGCAATCGGCGCTTGGCGATACGCGGGAATATCATCGGATAGGGGTGCAATTTTAGGACCATTGCCCAAGACCATCTGAGAGCAAAATGAATCGGCCCAATTAAAGACTTGCCCAGCATGTATATCATAACCATGATCTTCTGTTTGTAAGATAATCCAGTCTTCACCTTCTACACGGGTAATCATCCAAAGACCGAAACCGAAACGTTGATATAAAAAATTGAGAACAGCTTGTCCTGCATCATGAAAGCTTTTAAAACCAATGTCGTTCATTGCACGAACCTTTTACAACGAATAAGGGGAATAAGTTCAGGTATTATTTTAAATGATTCATAATTAATAATTGGTTGTATCATACAATAATGTAAAAATGAATCGATTTAAAATGCGAGTTAAATCTCATTTAAAATAATTAATGTGTAGTATCTTCATTATTGCTGTTTTTATAAAATAAGGGATTTTACCAAATGTGAGTCTAAATCCTGCTTTTAATGGAATAGAGTAAATGGTGAATAATATACACAAAATAGTCTAAGGTATCATCCACCATAAGATCAAAATAAAAACCAGCATATGTAAAATTTGAGCAGGTGCAAAGGCTAGGGCATATTTACCTCCGCCTGTGAGGCCTGCATTGATAGATTTGGCGATTGCATGGGCTGCCATTCCTAAAATAAGGGCATAGACAAGCGTGTGATTGGCAGGATCACCTTGTACAACAATTGCAGCAATTGCGGCATGAATTTCAAATAAGGATGCTAAAAGTGTCCCTATAATTAAGCCCGCATCGCCTAAGAGTAAGCTTAAACCATAAACTACCGCCTGAATAATCGTGAGTGTTGCTGCAATAATGGCAGCTTCTTTCAGGCTAAACATGCGCCCATCAGGATGTTCTGTTGGTGTCGAGGGTTTGGTTTTACGCATAAGCCAAAGTGCCCACAAAATTAAAATACTTATGGCGGCAAGAGCTGGCAGAATAATGAGTTTTAACCAGTTTAAATTAATTCCAGCGACGATGAGTAGCAGTTGTAAGAGCGTGGCAACACAAGATAATAAGGCAGCACCTGCATTCGGTACAGCTTCAGCACGCCCTGCACGAATCTCCATACCGAGGCTGGCAATTGTGGCGGTACTTGATACAAAACCAGAGGCTAATGCAGATAAAATCAGTGCATTTTTTGCTGAGAGTAAGCGTTTCGAAATATGGGCAAGTGCTTGAACAGCAAGAATTAAAGCCAGCAATTTGAGAATAATGTGCGGGTTTAATACCGTACCCCAAAGTGGCGTGTTAGGCGTTAATGGCAATGCCACAAGAATCAGTGCAAGTAAGAATAGTCCATCTCGAAACTCATGTTCAGTTATCCATTGACTAGCAAAGCCATGAATTGGATGTTTGAGCATCAAAATAATGGTAAGTATGACCGATAATCCTGCTGCGAATGGCGCATGCCATATACAAAGCGCACCAATAAAATAGGTCATCACAAAGGCTAATTCAGTTGTGACCCCTGGGTCATCTATTTGGTTACGAAGGGAGAATACGGTTATTGCTCCAACAATTATGGCACCTACAATACCAATGACGGTACCTAAGGCAAAACATAATGCACCCATCAAGGCACATATGGCAAAAGAACGTACACCTGCAAAACTGTTTGGGTTTTCACGTTGTTTGCTTCTTTCTCTTTCTAATCCAATTACCAAGCCGCAGCCCAAAGCTACGGCCATCATAGTTAACAGCTCTTGAAAGGATGCTTGTTCTAAGGTCTGGTTAAATAGGAGATCAGACATGAGCAAATTCGAACCTTATTATTGTGAGTCTATATTTATGTGAATAATGGATTTTTCTTATGCTTTTTCCCCAATAGAGGATATTTTATTCTTTATACCATAATTTAAACAAAACTTTGAAATATCTCCTTAGATTAAAAGTTTCAATATGAAGATATTAGTAGGTTAATCAGTAGTTTTAACCCTTTAAGTCGATGAACATTCGAGAAATAAAGTCTGTTATAGTGTCGCTAGAAATTGAGGCTTAGAATAATGAATTTTAATTTTGAAATTGATACGACTTGGTGTTTAGAGCAACTATTTAAAGATGGACGTATTGATGAGCGTGAAAAATTATTAGTACAAACCACGCACCGTCAACGGGAACAACTTAAATGGCATCCATTACAATGGATTGCAAATTTTAATTTAAAAGACCAGCTTCATCCTCAGGCGACCTTATCTCTAAATCGTTTAATGCAATGGCTAGCAGATAAATCTAGCCTTCCTTTATATGTGATTGATCCACTCAAAGCAGATGTGGGTGCGCTGACCAATGTAATGTCGCAAGAGTTCGCTGTTCGTAACAGAATTCTTGCTGTAGAAGTAAAAGCGGACGAAATTTTAATTGCAACGGATCAACCCTATAAAACCGAATGGATGGGAAATTTAGAGCGCAGTTTGTTACCGAAAAAGATTCAACGGGTGCTGCTCAGCCCAGATCAGTTACAACGTTATTTGGTTGAATATTATCAGGTAAGCCGGGCAGTATCGAACTCGCAGAAGTCTAGTACTTATGATCGTGAAAATAAAGGTGTGGAAGCCTTATTACAATTAGGCGACACGCAAAATCCTGATGCGAATGATCAGCATATTGTAAAATTGGTCGATTGGATTTTACAGTTTGCGTTTGAACAAGGTGCCAGTGATATTCATATGGAGCCACGCAAAGATACGGGTAAAGTTCGATTTCGTATTGATGGGGTATTACATACGATTTATAACATGCCAGCGAATACGCTGACAGCCGTGATCTCACGGATTAAGATTTTGGGTCGTATGAATGTTGCGGAAAAGCGTAAACCACAAGATGGACGTTTAAAAACCCGTACCCCCAAAGGACAAGAAACGGAATTACGTTTATCCACTTTACCCACAGCATTTGGTGAAAAGTTGGTGATGCGTATTTTTGACCCAGAGGTTTTGGTACGTAGCTTTGAACAGTTGGGTTTTGAAGGTAGCTTGTTAAGTGATTGGCAAAGTTTAACCTCACATAGTCACGGCATTATTTTGGTTACAGGACCAACAGGTTCTGGTAAAACCACGACTTTATATTCTTCCCTGAAGCAATTGGCGACAGACCAAGTGAATGTTTGTACTATTGAAGATCCGATTGAAATGTTGGAACCAAGTTTCAACCAAATGCAGGTGAACACAGCAATTGATCTTGGTTTTGCGGATGGTGTACGTGCACTCATGCGTCAAGACCCCGATATTATTATGGTGGGGGAAATCCGTGACCACGATACAGCCAATATGGCAATTCAGGCAGCATTGACGGGTCACTTGGTGCTTTCAACCCTACATACCAATGATGCGCCATCGAGCTTGACCCGTTTACATGATTTAGGTGTGCAACCATTTTTGACTGCGGCAACAATTCTTGGTGTGTTGGCACAGCGCTTGGTACGTAAACTGTGCCCACATTGTAAAAAAGAAAGTCATATCAATGAAAATGAATGGGAACATTTAACGTTTGATTACATTATGGAAATGCCCGAAAAAGTTTATAGCGCCGTCGGTTGTGAAGCATGTCGTCATACAGGCTATAAAGGGCGTGTCGGTATTTACGAATTTATGCCTCTCAGTTTAACCACCAAGCAACTCATTGGTGCAAATGCCAATTTAACCGAGTTACGTCAACAGGCAAAAAAAGAAGGGATTGAACCTTTGCGTATTGCAGGTGCACGTAAAGTGATTGCGGGCATGACCACCTTGGAAGAAGTGTTACGTGTTGTGCCGTTGAATTAGCATATATTCATGAGGCAGCTTATTCAAATGAATGATGCTATTTGAACACAAGATATGAGTTCTACTCATTTTGTTGAAATATGTTGTATTGAACTCATCTTAAGATTCCACTCATGTTATTTTGTTTTAATTGCATTAACCAAATCAAGATATGAATATTTGAGGGTGAAGTAATGAATGTAATTTCTAAAATAGCGTTAGTTACAGCTTTTGTGAGTACAGCGAGTGGTTTTGCATTTGCCAATACGGCAGTAGTGAATCAACAGGCAATTGCTCCAACACAAATTACCGTTAAGCAGGCACTAACTTTAAAAGATGATACACCTGTAAAACTGAAAGGCTATGTTGTTAAAGCTTTGGGTGATGAAAAATATCAGTTCCAAGACCATACAGGTAGTATTACGGTCGATATCGATGATGAATTATGGCGTGGTCAACCTGTATCGGCAAAAACACCAGTTACACTAACAGGTGAAGTGGATATTGATTATCTTCCAACCAAACGTGTTGAAATTGATGTTGATACTTTAACTTTTTAATCAGACATCCATTGAACTGAAGCCACATGCAAAACATGTGGCTTTTGTATTTTAAATCCAATCAAGGCATGCTGATGATAAGCATGTAATGTGAGTACACGATGCGAATTTTATTAGCTGAAGACGATTATTCCCAAGCCGAAAGCATTAAAACTTGGTTAGAAATGGACGGTTATAATGTAGATTGGGTTGATCGTGGAGATTATGCAATTCATGCCATAGAACAACACCAATATGACTGCATTCTTTTAGACCGTGGTTTGCCACAAGCTACGGGAGATGACATTCTTAAAACAATAAGAACACGGCAGCAAGGTATTCCTGTTATTTTTATTACGGCAAGAGACAGTATTCATGACCGTGTTGAGGGGCTAGATTTAGGAGCCAATGATTATTTGGTCAAACCGTTTAGCTTAGAAGAATTATCAGCACGAGTTCGTACTCAATTACGTTTGCAGCAATCATCGGTAGGTCAGTATTTATCTTTTGCCAATTTACAACTCGACCCGCAAGCCAAGGTTGTTCAGCAAAATGGACAGGTGATTCATCTCACTGCGAAAGAATTTCAGATTTTATATAAATTAATGCAGAAACCTGAAAATACTGTAACGCGTGAACAACTCGAAGAGTCTCTGTATGCATGGGGTGAAGAAATTGAAAGTAATGCGATAGAAGTATTTATTTATCAATTACGGAAGAAAATAGGCGCTGATTTGATTAAAACGGTTCGAGGGCTAGGCTATCGAATGAATCAGGATACTTAAATGGCTGCCAAGCATATTTCATTGCAAAAGAGGTTGGTGAAGACGTCTGTGCTAAGTTCAGTTGCAGCAGGCGCGGTCGCTTTTATTTTATTGGTGGGCATTTCGATATATCAAAGTATGAGTATGCAAGATGAAATTATGGATGAAATTGCTGATGCTTTACTTCTTGTTCACCCCAATCAAAATGAAGGACCGCATATCACACAGTTAAGTGATGAGTTTGATCTACAATATCAGTTGATTCATCAGCAAAAAGTTGTGCTTCAATCCGATTCATTTGAATTGGCATCTATGGTGAATTTTTTAGATATGCAGCATGAGCATTTTGATTACGTTTGGTTTCAACATGCGCTGTGGCGAAGTTATCAATCCTTTGATCAGGATACTCAGATGCAAGTGGTGATTTATCAACCTATGCAAGTTCGTTTTGAAAAAATCTTGAGTAGTTTTGCGATATATGCTGTTTTGTTAATGGTCTTGTGGTTATTACAGTGGTTATTTTCACATTTTGCGATTGCATGTCAGTTCAAAGTTATGCAAATGTTATCTAAAAAAATAGCGGATAAAAGTGCACAGGACTTAACGCCGATTATGCAGAATGAACCGATCATTGATGAGCTTCAGCCTATAGTTTTACAATTGAATCAGTTGTTACAGCGCCTAGATCAATCCTTGCAAGCAGAGCAGCGCTTTACCGCAGATGCTTCGCATGAATTACGTTCACCACTGTCTGCAATTCAGTTGCGCTTGCAAGTACTCCAACGGAAATATCAAGATCAGTCTCAATTTACCCAAGAATTACAACAAATTCAGCAAGATGTTAGTCGTGGCACCCAAGTTCTAGAAAATTTATTGCTGCTCGCACGTTTAGACCCGACTGAAACGGCAGATTTACCTTTATCACCGCTGAACTTAGGTCAACTGGTGATAGACGTTTGGAATAGTTTGGACATTTTTAGGCAACAGAAGCACACTGAACTTGTGTCCAATATTGAAACCTGTTGGATTAAGGTAAATCCTGAGTTAATGACAGTTTGCTTACGTAATCTTCTAGATAATGCCATACGTTATAGCCAACCCCATAAATGTGTTTATATTCAAGTCACGGTCAAGCAACAACAGGTGTATCTCTGTATTGAAAATGAAGGTGAAGGGGTAGACAGCGACACGATCTCGCGTTTGGGTGAGCGTTTTTATCGGGCTTTAGGCAGTAAAACGACGGGTTCAGGGTTAGGACTTTCAATCTGTAAAAAAATTGTGCAACTGCATCATGCGAGCATTGATTTTTCAGTGTCTTCTTATGGTGGTTTAAAAGTAGAGTTGTACTTTAGAAAATTTGAAACACCTGAAATTTGAGATATTGTTCTATTTAGCCTGTAAATAAAAAAGCAGTACGCGCTGACATACTGCTAGTTCCCACGTTTATTATTATCAGTTTATTTTGTTTTTATTTCGTGAGAATAAGGCGATTATTCCGAGTTAAACGTAGACGATATTCTTCACCTGCATGCATGATGCGAATTTCACGTCCAAGGGCGAAAAGATTGTTGGAATGTAGCATTGGCAGTGCATGTGCAGATTCGGTGTGACGAGTAAATAAGCTAAAAGGTGCGTTCATTTTTTTGTTACTCCGTGGTGTATTCTTGAGTGGTTTAAATGATAATCATTATCGAATAGATCTGTCAACGGGAATTTTAGCAATTTATAAAAAAACTAAATTTACTTACACTGAGACTACTTTAAAGTGATGGAACTTGTTATGTTCAAGCCAAATATTCATGTCGCAATTGCCTTATTACTCCATCAAAATAAAATATTGGTTGGATGGCGCAGTGCTGAACAGCATCAAGGGAATAAGCATGAATTTCCTGGTGGGAAAGTCGAAGCGAATGAAACGCCTTTAGAAGCTTGTCGCCGTGAAGTTTTTGAAGAAGTTGGAGTAGGGCTGAATGGCTGGCATATGTTTGATGTGATTTGTCATGAATATGATGATGTCGTGGTAAATTTACATTTATTTCATGCCATTGTGCCCGAAGCATTACTGAATGAAATTCAACAACCTTGGACATGGTATAGCCGTGCAGAATTGCTGAGTTTGAATTTCCCGAAAGCCAATTTTAGTATTTTGCAACGCTTATATTGGCCAAATCAAATTAAAATTTCTGAGCATTTGAATGATTTGGAACAACTTAAACCGCAGCAATTATTATATTGGCGTGTTGAACATACAGCAGCAGATTTGGAAGATTTAGAACAATTATCTGAACAACAAGCAGGTCATTTAATTGTCAATGTGCAAGCGTGGCAAAAATTGACGTTGCCAATGCAGAAGAAAGTAGCTGCAATTCATCTCAAACAACATCAGTTGATGACAGTTAAGCGTGGAGAATTACCTGCCGGCTTTCGTTTCATCGCAGCTTGTCATGATGCTGTGGCCATGAAACATGCACAAAATATTGGCTGTGATGCGATCATTTTAAGTCCTGTTTTGGCTACAGCGACACATCCTGATGTTGAGCCATTAGGATGGGCTCGTTTTCAAGAATACGCTCAACAAGTGGATATTCCTGTATTTGCATTAGGAGGAATGCATGTCGAGCTGTTACAACAAGCGCAATCACATCATGCTTACGGTATTGCAGGAATCAGATATCTTTAAAAAAAACGTAGTAAATTCTTCATAAAGTGTAGAACAATCAGGCATTAAAGTGACTTTAATGCCTGTTGAGCTTGTTGTACGGTTTTACTATTATTTTGCTTTTGCCCTGCTTTGGCTATGGCTCCCCAAAGTTGCTTTTTCATAGCTTGGGTTTGTGCATAGCTTAAGCCCCGACGGGCTAAAGCTTCCGCATTTGCAGGCTGATTTTTTTGATTGGCAACTAAAGCCAAAAATAAGAAAGTTTCCGCTGACTGCGGTGCTAGACGCTGTGCACGTAAAGCAGCCGCTTCAGCATCATTCCAGCGTCCTCGTTTATAGGCTTGCTGTGTTTGCTGCATTAACTGTTTAAAGGCTGGAAGTGAGCGTCCATCTTCAAATTTCTGCTGAGATTTTTGTTCAGGCACCACGACCTGCATTTTTTGCCGTTTAATCTCGGGCTGATCATACGGTGTAATCACCACACCAGAAGATTTTGGTTGAGCAGCTTTGGGCTTTTCGGTGGTAACAGCAGGTTTAGCACTTTCTGGCTTGGGTAGGCTTTGACAACCAACCAAAGCCATTACAGCAGCAGAAAGGAGAATCGGTCTCAGCATATACAATTACAATTCCTTAGTTGGCATACGTTCCGCTCGAAATGACACGACCTGAATTTTGATCCAAGTCATTTTGCATGTCACTTTCACTCTCGCGGATATAGTTGTCCATACTATCGGGTTGCGCTGGTTGGTTCTGGTTCATTTCCGTATCAGGTGTGTAAACTGGTTCCACTTGGTAATGAGGAAAGCCGCATGCTGTAGCACGACGTGGTACAGCACTCCTTAATAACGGTATATACAACGCACCTTCACAACCCTGAGCCGATAAGTTGCCTGAGCCACTATCGATCCATTGCCATTGCACATCGTCGGTTTGACGTAAATTGACTGGTTTTTGACGTAATTGACTCATGACATTGGTCCAAACAGGTAAAGCACCTGAAGAACCAGTCAGTCCAGTGACTTTATTGTCATCTAAACCAAGCCAAACCACACTGAGATAATTGCCTGAATATCCTGCAAACCATGAGTCACGGGTATCATTTGTGGTGCCAGATTTACCAGCAAGCTTTAATGAACTTGGCAATGTGCTGTAAGCAGAACGACCTGTACCAGAGTTCATTACCTGTTGTAGGCCATAGTTCACAATATAGGCCGCCGCAGGATCGATAGTTTGTTGCACGGTTAAACTGTAACGCTCTAAAACACGACCATTAGAATCGACCACCGAGCGAATCGATTTAATTGGGTATTTGAAACCGCCTGTAGCAAAGTTTCCATAAATACTCATGACCTCCATCGGAGACATATCAACCGCACCCAAAAAGATAGAAGGGTAGGTTGGAATGTTGGAAGTTACACCAAACTTTTTCAAATGATTACTAAAGCTAGCTACTCCAAATTCTTGTCCCAGACGAACCGCAGACAAGTTATAAGAATTAGACAAAGCTTGTACCATTGGAACCACGCCATGTTCACCACCACTATAGTTTTTTGGTGTCCAAGATTTGCCTTCACTTGGAATGCTAATGTAGCTGTCTTCGATTGGGCTGGCCCAGTTATAACGTCCAGACTCAATCGCACTCAGATAAATCACAGGTTTGAGTAATGAACCGACTTGGCGTTTTGCATCGAGTGCACGGTTAAAACCAGTAAAATCTTGGGTTGAACCTAGCGCAGCAACCAGTTCACCATTTTCTGGATGAGAAACTAAAACCGCACCTTGTAAGTCTTTTAATCGATTTGGATTATTCTTTGTTAAACGCTCAACAGAATCTTTAAATGCAGTTTGAATGTTGGTTTGTGCAATTGGATCAAGCGTAGTGAAGATTTTTAAACCTTGATTGGTTAAATCAGATTCTTGATATTCAGTCCGTAATTGACGACGCACAATATCTAGAAAATCAGGGAAGCGGGCAGGTCCTAACGTTGGTTTTGCCAAAACATTTAATGGGCGAGCAATTTCACGTTCATATTGTTCTTGTGATAAATATCCCATCACAAGCATATTATTCAACACGATATCGCGACGCTTTTTAGCACCTTCTGGGTTACGCCAAGGATTGAACAAAGAGGGTCCTTGTACTAAACCAACCAAATAGGCTTGTTGCGAGATATTGAGTTCACGTAACGGTAAACCGAAGTAGAATTGTGATGCCAAACCATAACCATTAATTGAATAGTTGCCGTTTTGCCCTAAGTTCACTTCATTTAAATAAGCTTCAAGAATTTCATCTTTGTTGTAATGTAGCTCAACCAAGAGTGCCATTAAGGCTTCGTTGACTTTACGTTTTAAAGTACGTTCTGGGCTTAAATAAAAGTTTTTAACCAACTGTTGGGTAAGTGTCGAACCACCTTGGCGTTTTCCTCCAGTCACATTACTGACCAAAGCTCGCGCAGTCCCTCGAACAGAAATACCATGATGCTTATAGAAGTTACGGTCTTCAGTTGCAATTAAGGCTTCAATTAAAGGTTTTGGCACATTGGACAATTTAATCAGAACCCGATCTTCATTGTGCTGCGGATAAATACCGCCAATCAATAAAGGTTCTAAACGCGCAATCCCTGTTGAAGATGGTTTGGTTGCACTGACTTCACTAATTTGATCATTCGCAAAACTAACTTTTAAAACTTGTTCAGGTTCAACACTATCACCGAAGTCAAAGCCGCGAGTGTGCACATATAAAGTATCACCAGAGCTAACATAGCTCCCTGATTTCGCATAACTATCCGCATTTTTATAACCTAAAAGTTTCAATTCTTGATTGAAGTCTTTCTGGCTAATGGCTGCATTGGTGTAAATTTCTAGCGGACGAGCAAAAACCTTCGCAGGAATATCCCAACGCTTACCTTCAAACTTTTCTCTCACAATATTATCTAGACGAATCAGGTAAAAACTAAATGCTAGAAAAATACCAATGACCAATATGGAGAAAATAAGTGCGAATAATCCTATGCCACGTTCAAACTTCATAAAAAGTGATAAGATCCTGATAAATTTTGCTAATCATGCGAAGCTTTTTTCCAATTTGCAATAATAAATCTGTCACAGAAGCGAAAAGCTATATAAATGTTTGAGCTAATCAGGCTATTTATAAGGTTTTTTATTTCAATCGGGTTAATGGTATCATAAGCCAGAATCCTAACGGAGCGATCACATAGGTGCAACTTTCACACAAGTCTTTTCGGAATATTGGATTAATTGGTCGACCAGACAAATCTTCTGTTGTTGAAACTTTAAGCCTCATTCACGATCATCTTATGAGCTTGGGTTTACATCCTGTTTTTGATGCAGAAACCGCCGAGCTTGTCCCTTATCAAAATACACAGACAGTCAGCCGAGCATTATTGGGTGAGGTTGTAGATTTGGTTATTGTGGTTGGGGGTGATGGTTCCTTATTACATGCTGCACGTTCTTTGGTGAAGTATAATACGCCTGTGATTGGTGTAAACCGTGGACGCTTAGGGTTTCTTACCGATATTAAACCAACTGAAGTCATCTATAAGCTTGATCAAGTCTTACAAGGTGAGTTCCAGCAAGACCGCCGTTTTTTGTTGGAAATGGAAGTTCGCTCTAAGGGTGAAACGATTCATGATGCAATTGCCCTAAATGACGTTGTATTGCATTCGGGTAAGTCTGTACACATGATTGACTTTGAATTAAACATCGATGGGCAATATGTGTATCGTCAGCACAGTGATGGATTGATTGTTTCTACACCAACCGGTTCAACTGCTTATGCGTTATCGGGTGGTGGACCTATTGTACATCCGAGTATGGATGCGATTTCCTTAGTCCCGATGCATCCGCATACACTCTCATCACGTCCAATTGTTGTGGGTGGTCATAGTGAAATTAAAATTCTGATTCGTGAAAATCGTGTATTGCCAATGGTCAGCGCCGACGGGCAACATAGTGTTTCACTCAATGTGGGTGATAGTTTGCATATCCGTAAACATCCATTTAAATTAAACCTCTTGCACCCACCTGGGTATGACTTTTATATGGCTTGTCGTACTAAACTAGGTTGGAATCGTGATTTTGATTCATTGCAACAACAGGATTAAAAATGAATATTGAACAAATGCTGGCTGTACTTGATCCAGATATTGTTGGTCGTTTAAAGACTGCGATTGAAATTGGTAAATGGCCAAATGGTGTTGCATTAACCAAAGAGCAACGTGAAATTTGTATGCAAGCTGTGTATGCGTGGGAAATGAAGCATTTACCAGAAACTGAGCGTAGCGGTTATATTGACCGTGGCACGAAAGAAGAAGGTGAAGAGTGCGATGATGATCATCACAAAAACGAACCTGAATTTAAGCCAATTCGTTTTGTTTAAGTCAAAAAGTTTTGCAAATAGCTAAGATAGAAAAAGGACTCTAGATTGAGTCCTTTTTGTTGGTTTAAGAAATTTTGTCATTACATTGGAATGGCATGCTTAGAAGCGATTTGACCAAAGTTCTTTCGCTTTCAGCATTGCGTCAGAATAACTTTCACAGACTCGCATGGTATACAAGGCAATGCCCATGGTTTCTATGACCGCAATTTCACCATATTCATGGTGTTGCTGACCTTGCCAGACAGATTTAAATACAGCTAAATCAAGTTCTTCCTCAACGGGACTTCGATTTTCTGTCAGTTTAGGGAGCTCGTACTCATACAATTCCCCATCTTTAATGCCACAAATTAGTGTCTTGGCATCAGGGTTGCGCTCGAATTCACCACCTTCACCTTTAATAACAGCGCTGTTTTGATAACCAAGTTTAAAAGCAGCTTGTTGATGAGAGCTACGATAGGCGGGATGGAAGATGGCTTGTAAAGTGGCTTTCGCGTTAAACGGATTAATTAGTCGCGCTAGGGTATGAATAGGTGAGCGTAATCCCATGACATTGCGTAATGCAATCAGCTCACTCAGGACGGGCGAAATAACCTCTAAAGGTAAATAGGCAAAATTACATTGTTGTAGTTGCTGCTCAACCTCATCTTGATTCTGACAGATAGGAAAACCTAAATATTCAAGTACTTGTTCGGTATACACGCGATTTAAGGTGTGCCCAGATGCACCATGCATGACAATTTTATAGCCATGATGTGCCAACGTTAATGCGGCCAATAAGAACCAAGGATAATGCTTGCGCTTACCTGCATACGAAGACCAATCCAGATCAATATCAAGAGCTTTAAAATTTAATGTGTCACGTGTTGCTTGTACAAAACCTGCCAATTCGTCTACAGATTCTTCCTTCACACGTAATAGCATCAAAAAAGCCCCCAATTGCACATCAAGGACCTCATCGTTCAAAATCATTTTGAATGCTTGATAGGCTTCATTATAAGTGAGTGATCTTGCACCATTCTTTCCTTTACCAACAATACGGACAAATTGGGCAAAAGGATGCTCAAAATCTTTGTATAAATTTCTTTTGGTTGTCATTTGCTTAGATCACTGTGTAATTTCGTGTTTCGAGGGAGAATGTTTAAATGGATAATAGAAAGATTTTGATGTAAAAGGAAGGAAAATGATGGTTTGGATATGCGACTAATGTCTAATAAAAAATGAATATAATTTAATCAAATTTAAAAATATATGTAGATTTACTGTTCAAAAATTCGGTAGAATTCAACCGAATAAGGAAAACTGTTAAGTTTTTCTTATGAGTTGTTTTTTCTATCATATTGAAAATATTCATTTTCAATAGTCTAACTGCGATGGAATCGCGGATATTATTATTTAGTTTAATCAGAAGGTATTAAGACTGATTTAATACCTATAGCCTTTTGTAGTGATTATAAAAGGAATTTTAAGGGCTGTGTATTCTTAGGAATAGACTAATATTGGATGTTTCTAGTTCTAGAAATATGTTTAGAAGTAACGCTATGGCTAAAAAACCCATCTATAAATCACTGTATTTTCAAGTGATTGTTGCCATCATTGCAGGTATTCTGGTTGGTCATTTCTCTCCAAGTGGAACCCAGATTGTAAATGGTGCCGAACAATATGTTCCAGGTTTAGGTGAACAACTGAAACCTTTAGGTGATGCATTTATTCGATTGATTAAAATGATCATCGCCCCAGTGATTTTCTGTACAGTTGTTAGCGGTATTGCTGGCATGGAAAGTATGAAATCGGTGGGTAAAACGGGTGGTATTGCTCTCCTTTATTTTGAAATCGTTTCTACTATTGCGCTACTGATTGGTTTATTGGTGATTAACATCGCTAAACCAGGTGTAGGTATGAACATTGACCCTGCCTCTTTAGATGTGTCAGGTATTTCTAAATATGTAGAATCAGGTCAGTCTCAAAGTACTGTCGATTTCTTAATGAATATCATTCCACATACTGTGGTGGGTGCTTTTGCTGAAGGTGAAATTCTTCAAGTATTGTTATTCGCTATTTTATTTGGATTTGCACTACACAAATTAGGTGATTCTGGTAAGCCAGTTCTTAAGCTGATTGACCAAATTTCGCATGTCTTCTTCAATATTGTAAATATGATTATGAAGCTTGCGCCTATCGGTGCATTTGGTGCAATGGCATTTACTATTGGTAAATATGGTATTGGCAGCTTAGCGCAATTGGCTCAGTTGATTATCTGCTTCTATATTACCTGTCTATTGTTTATCTTCATTGTATTGGGTTCAATTAGCCGTATCTGTGGTTTCAGTATCTTAAAAATGATTCGTATGATTCGCGAAGAATTATTAATCGTTTTAGGGACTTCTTCTTCAGAATCAGTATTGCCACGTATGTTGAAGAAACTTGAAATTGCAGGTTGTGAAAAATCTGTGGTTGGTCTGGTGATTCCAACAGGTTATTCATTTAACTTAGATGGTACTTCAATTTACTTGACCATGGCTGCGGTATTTATCGCTCAAGCAACCAATACTCAATTAGATATTTCACACCAAATTACTTTGTTATTAGTGTTGTTGATTTCTTCTAAAGGCGCTGCAGGTGTAACGGGTTCAGGCTTTATTGTGATGGCTGCAACTTTGTCTGCGGTAGGTCATATCCCAGTTGCTGGTTTAGCACTGATTTTAGGTATTGACCGTTTCATGTCTGAAGCTCGTGCGTTAACCAACTTGGTGGGTAACTCGTTAGCAACTATTGTGGTTGCAAAATGGGTGGGTCAGCTCGACAAGGAAAAACTAGATTTTGCTTTGGCTAACCCTGAAGAGGTAGACAAGCAAATGATGGATGAGGGTAATCAAGCGCATGCTTAATGTGATCTTGAATTAAAAAAGGAAGCTACGGCTTCCTTTTTTTATGCTTATAGAGTTGACCTTTTTGTCGTGAATAAGACATAACATGTACATGACAGTAATCAATAAATTGCCTAGCATTACAAAGCAAAAAATTAAACAACAACAAAGGAAGAATGATGTTAGCACATGATGCAGATTTGGAACTTTTTAAAGACAATTTCAAACGTTTTATGCAAGAGCATATTGCCCCTGACTATGAGCAATGGGAACGAGCTGGCATTATGCCGCGCTCAGTGTGGAACAAGCTGGGTGAAAATGGGTTTTTATGTATAGATATACCTGAGCAATACGGTGGCTATGGTGTACCGACCCATTATTCTTTAATGTTGGTGGAAGAATCTGCTCGTGCAGGATATGGTGCACTTTCTACTGCGATTTCATGTCATTCTGAAATTGCTGCACCTTATGTTTTACATATTGGCACAGAACAACAGAAACAATATTGGTTACCTAAAATGGTAACGGGTGAAGTCGTGGGGGCGATTGGGATGACTGAGCCAGGGGCTGGCTCAGATTTGCAGGCAATACGTACCACTGCTATTTTGCAAGACAATCATTATGTACTGAATGGTTCTAAAACCTTTATTTCAAATGGACAACATGCGGACCTCGTGGTCCTTGCCGTGAAAACAGATCCGCAAGCACGTGCTAAAGGGGTGTCTTTACTTTTATTAGATACCCATTTAGATGGATTTAAGAAAGGAACCAATTTAGACAAGATCGGTTTACATTCTCAGGATACTTCAGAATTATTTTTTGATAATGTGAAAGTGCCTAAGGATCAGTTATTGGGACAAGCAGGGCAAGGATTTAACTATCTTATGCAGGAGTTGCCACGTGAAAGAACAGCGATTGCCGCGACGGCTTTAGGAGCTATTCGTGGGGCACTCGATGTGACCACGCAATACGTACAAGAACGTCAGGCTTTTGGACAAAAGATTGGGCAATTTCAAAATACGCGTTTTGTCTTGGCACAGGCAAAAATTGATGAGCTGGCTACAGCAGCTTTTTATAATCAAAATGTAGAACTTTATACGCAAGGTAAACTTGATGTGGAAACGGCCGCAGCACTCAAAAGTTTTTCAACCGACATGCAAATGAAAGTTGCAGACCAATTACTACAATTGTTTGGTGGTTATGGGTATATGACGGAATATCCAATTTCCCGCTTCTTTGTCGATGCTCGAATTCAACGGATTTATGGCGGAACCAACGAAATTATGAAAGAAATTGTCGCACGCGGAATGATTGGGCGTTAAAAATATAAAAGAGCCGAAAGGCTCTTTTTAATGACTTAAAGCTTGAGCACAGTCAAACTTTCACGAATAAAGGCGGGTAAATCTTCTGGAGAGCGCGAAGAAATATACAAGTTATTGTCATTTACAACGGCTTCGTCGTAAAACACTGCACCTGCATTGAGTAAATCAATAATGACAGATTTCATGGTGGTCATACGCCGACCTTTTACCACGCCTGCGTTAATCAGTAATTGTGGACCATGACAAATACTCATAATCGGTTTTTGTGCATTCGCAAAACGACGGACAAAATCAACATAGCGTTCATCTGCTCTTAAGTGATCTGGTGAATAGCCACCAGGAATAAGCAAAGCATCAAATTCGTGTACTGTAACATCATCAATGCCTTGATCTATAGTGACAGAATATCGGCGCTTTTTTCCGTATACAATATTGCCTGCTTTATTTTCAATATTGATTACACTATGACTCGCAGCACGAAAGGCTTCAACAGGTTCGACATATTCCATATCTTCGAAGTCATGTGTGACTAAAACTGCAATTCTTTTTGGCATTTTTATTCTCCGAATAGCATTTTTAAATTTAAAATAACAGACAAATTGTGAAATACGTCATATTAAATTGTGGTTAAATTGTGATCTAAAGTAATATTCCTTGATCATGTCATATTCTTAATGAAATTTTCTAGTGCTATGTTTTAAATAAAAAATAATAAAGATAACGTGATTCATCAATTTTCAAAGTTGTGCGGTATTAAGAATGATGTTTCATGGAGGGTTAGCCCATATACTCAAACCATCCTATGCTCAAGCTCGCTAAGCCAGATGCTCTATCTATTCTACAACTCAAACTTTAGTTAGATTTTGGCAAATATTACGGGCTATAGCGTTGAAATCAGGATGAAACCAGATTTTATTGCCTACCATTTCATTGAACTCTTGATATACTGTCGGCATTCACGTTTTCGAAGGGCGAAATAACAATGATCAACGACGATCAAAACACTACGACTTCTCTGGACTTGACCAAGATTCGCGAAGATATTGATTCTGTCGATCAACAGATTCAACAATTGATTAATCGTCGCGCGCGCTTGGCTGAAGCAGTAGCAAAAGCAAAGTTTGCCTCTGAAGAGAATCCAATGTTTTACCGTCCTGAACGTGAAGCACAAGTTCTGCGTAATGTCATGGAGCGTAATGAAGGGCCTTTGTCGGATGTAACAATGGCACGTTTATTCCGTGAAATTATGTCAGCATGCTTAGCACTAGAAGCACCGCAAAGCATTGCTTTTTTGGGTCCTGTGGGAACATTTACACATTCGGCTGTGCTTAAGCATTTTGGTCAGGATGCGGTGGTTCGTCCTTTACCAACGATTGATGAAGTATTTCGTGAAGTTGAAGCGGGCAGTGCACACTACGGTTTAGTACCAGTCGAAAACTCATCTGAAGGGGTCGTGAACCATACTTTAGACTGTTTTAAATCATCGACATTAAATGTGATTGGTGAAGTGGAACTACGTATTCATCATCAATTCTTAATTTCTGAAAATACCCGTAAAGATAGTATTAAACAGATTTATGCACATCAACAAACCTTGGCACAATGCCGTAAATGGTTGGATGCACATTATCCAGGTGTTGAACGTGTTGCACTCAACTCAAATGCAGAAGCTGCGCGCCGTATTCGTAATGAATGGCATTCGGCTGCGATTGCATCGGACGTTGCTGCAAGTATTTATGAGTTAGAAATTCTACACAGTAACATTGAAGATAATCCAGAAAACACGACACGTTTCTTGGTCATTGGTCGTGAAAAAGTGCCACAAAGTGGTAATGACAAAACCTCTTTACTGATTTCGGCACATGATCGTGCAGGAGCTTTACTCGAAATTTTAGCTCCTTTTGCAAAACATCAAATTAGTTTGACCAGTATTGAAACGCGTCCTGCACTTCCAGAGAAATGGGCTTATGTGTTCTTTATTGATCTTGAAGGTCATATTGAACAAGAAAATGTGAAAGCGGCAATTGAAGAAATTCGTCCTTTAGTCAAAGAAGTACGTGTATTGGGTTCTTACCCAATCGCTGTGCTCTAACATTCGCCATAAAAGGTGGTGTTGCTGTCTCGTATATTCAATCCAATCTAAAATTTGGAATATGTATTGATATACTGAGACAGCTTACAAAAACTTTTAAGTTAAAAAAACTTAAGCATATAGATATCGTTGAAATGCACTTGCCAAAGTGTGGGGTTTAGAGGCGAAAGCATAAAAGATGACACAGCCATTATTTGAAAAAGTTGCATTTATTGGACTTGGCCTGATTGGTTCAAGTCTGGCTCGTGTAATAGTTGCTGAAAAACTGGCGAAACAAATTGTCGCATCAACACGTTCAAGTAAGACCTTGGATGATGCAAAAGCTTTAGGCTTAATTGCTGAAGGTTTTACTAATCCAGTTGATGCTGTGCAAGGTGCCGATTTGGTGGTACTTGCCTTGCCTGTACGAGCGACAGAAAAAGTTTTAGCTACCATTAAGCCGTATTTGTCAGAAAATTGCATCATTACTGATGTAGGCAGTACCAAAGGGAATGTTGTTGATGCAGCCAAAGCCGTTTACGGTGAAAAGTTGCCTGCTGGTTTTGTACCAGGTCATCCAATTGCGGGCGCGGAACATACAGGTGTTCATGCAGGTAAAGTCGATTTATTTGCGCATCATAAAGTCATTCTGACACCACTTCCAAGCAGTGCACCTTGGGCGGTTGAAAAACTGATTACCCTTTGGCAAGCGGCAAAAGCTGAAGTCATTTGCATGGATGTGGAAAAACATGATGAAGTGTTGGCGCATACCAGTCATTTACCGCATTTGATGGCATTTAACTTAGTCGAACAATTGGCCAATCGTGCTGATAATTTGGATATTTTCCGTTATGCTGCGGGTGGTTTTCGTGATTTCTCACGTATTGCGGCCAGTGATCCGCAAATGTGGCATGACATCTTCTTTGCCAATAAAAAAGCCATTTTAAATGCTGTAGATGGATTTGAACAACAACTTGCTGTACTCAGAAAACTGATTGAAGATGAAGATTCGCCAGCCTTAATGGGTTTGCTTGGCAATGCTCAAGCTGCACGACAACATTTCAATCACATGTTAGCCAAGAAACCCCTGATGGAGAAAAATAAGGTGACACAACAATTTACCATTTTACCAGGCCCTAAAACGTTCCAAGGTAAGTTTACCGTGCCAGGAGACAAGTCTGTGTCTCACCGCTCTATCATGTTTGGTGCGATTGCAGAAGGCATAACACATGTAACAGGTTTTCTTGAAGGTGAAGATGCTTTAGCAACATTACAAGCCTTCCGTGATATGGGCGTGAGTATTGAAGGTCCTAAAAATGGTGAAGTGACCATTCATGGCGTTGGCATGCAAGGTCTTAAAGCTCCTGCTGGCGCGTTGTATATGGGCAACTCAGGTACATCTATGCGCCTTTTGTCGGGAATGCTTTCTGCGCAAAAATTTGATTCAGTCATGACGGGTGATGCCTCTTTGTCAAAACGTCCAATGGAGCGTATTGCGAAACCTTTACGTGAAATGGGTGCACAAATTCAGACCACAGGTGAGCGTGGTACACCGCCAGTATCAATTACAGGTAGCCAGCCATTAAAAGGCATTCACTATGATTTACCAATGGCTTCTGCTCAGGTGAAATCAGGTATTCTATTGGCGGGTTTGTGGGCAGCAGGTGAAACTTCTGTGACCGAACCAGAGCCAACACGTGATCATACTGAGCGTATGCTACGTGCTTTTGGTTATGACGTGAAAACTGAAGGCAATCGTATTTCACTGCAAGGTGGTGGTAAGTTAGTGGGTACGGATATTCAGGTACCTTCAGATATTTCTTCCGCTGCTTTCTTTATGGTGGGTGCTGCAATTACTGAAGGTTCAGATGTGACACTAGAAGCTGTAGGCATTAACCCAACACGTACGGGCGTGATTGAAATTTTGAAACAAATGGGTGCTGACCTTACTGTTGAAAATGAACGTATTGCAGGTGGTGAACCTATTGCAGATATTCGTATTCGCGGTAGTCGTACTTTAAAAGGTATTCATATGCCTGAAGACCAAGTACCTTTAGCAATTGATGAATTCCCAGCATTGTTTATTGCTGCGGCTTGTGCCGAAGGGCAAACTGTACTGACAGGTGCAGCAGAATTGCGTGTGAAAGAATCTGACCGTATTCAAGTGATGGCAGATGGTCTGAAAACCATGGGCATTGACTGTATACCGACAGAAGATGGCATCATCATTGAAGGTAAAGGTCAATCTGGAGATTGGTCTGCAATCTTTGCAGGCGGTGAAATTGAATCACACCATGACCACCGTATTGCCATGAGCTTTAGTATGGCGGGCTTACGTAGTTCAGGTGAGATCAAAATTTTGGGTACAGAAACAGTAGCAACCAGTTTCCCAACCTTTACTGAACTTGCAAATCAAGCAGGTTTAGCCATTCAGGTGACTGAATAAGACTTGTGACTCAATAAGTCAGTTATTTATGATTGAACAGCCAAGCAAATGCTTGGCTGTTTTGTTTTTATTGCTTATGCTAAACCCATATAACAAAAATGCCTTTGGGTAGAGCTATGCGAAAATTACAATTCACTGCCAATTGCGAGCAGCATCAACATCATGTAGTAGCAGGGAACCAATGCCATATTACACAAGAATATGTGGCAGATTTATTGGTTGGCAAACTCAGTCAATACGGCTTCCATACCTTGCCACAAAGTGGTGATCATGTTGCTGTAAGCGTCGATAATCATGCTTTACCTTTATCGATTACCTGTCAAAGTTCAGATCAAGAAGGGCATTTGGTTTGTGAGATTACCTCATACCCAACGGAAGATCAGGACTGGTTAGATCGAATTGCTGAGCAAAGTTTATTGAATCAATTAGCACAAGCCGTTGAAAATACATTAAAAAAAGATCAAAATTTCAGTGAATTCAAGTGGAGTAATAGTTAATATTTAAGTCAATATTTCTACAAGAATAAAAAGATGTCTTCTAAAATAGCTATTTTCATTGCGATATTTTTATTTTTTCTATCGTGGTGCGTGCCTGCTGTTGATGGTATGGTTGGTTTTGGCGTCATGGTGACATCAATTTTATATCATTTTTTGATTGTCCCTATTCCCCAAATGTTTCCTGTATGGGCAAATTTAACTTTTTTATTAGCAGTGAGATGCTATTTTAAAGAAAGTGAGATGCTGGAAACATTTGAATCCAAAGCATGGATGTATGGTGTTATTACATGTGTTCTTATGTGTATTGGATTTTCTACAGCAATTATTAAAGTTAATGTGGGTGCTGTGATATGGTTATATTCAGGATTCTTTTTAATCTTGGCGCTAGCATTAACGAAAATACCTCCTTTCTGGGATAAAATAGGCTTAGTTCTAGGAATTGGATTTATTGTATTTTTAAGTTTTAAAATTTATCAAAATGAATCCTATGTGTCTAAATATCAAACAGGCTTTAAAGAAGAAGGTCTAAAACATTATTTATTTCGCCCTAAGAATAGTGAATATGTAATACCAACTTTAACTCAGGTACAGCAAAACAATTCATATAGATGGTTAAATGGGCAGAAAGTAGCTAATGATACTGTGGATTTATCAAGTTTAATCAATGAGACGATTGAATTAGATTTTAACAAAACGATTGATGTTCCAAAATCTAATAATAAAAAGGCTGAATGTAAGTTAAAACAGAATAACCAACATGCTTTGTATTTTCCTCCACGTTATATTGATAATGGATATTCTTGGACACGATATTTTAATTCAGGAAATATCGCTGTAGGATATCCGACTCAAAAGGAAGGAACGGTAATCTATCGCTCTAAGAATATTGATTCGATGCATACAGTTATTCAACTTATTAGTAAGGCAGATCAGCATATTTTATATCAGCAAACTCTTTTGGCAAATGGTGGCTATGATGGATGTACATATGAACCTAAGCAGTATGAGCAAGAACTGAATTCAGTATTTGAATTGGATTCATCTTCTTTAAATAGAAAATTTGGTAGTTTTGTATCTTTGGAAAAATTTGAAGCACCCGAAAAATTAATTGAAAAATGTGAATGGGTAAATGAATCTTTTAATATTTTTATATTTGAAAATAAAAAAATTAATTTTCTGAATAAAAAAGTATTTAGCCCTCAAATTTTATGTTCTGAACATTATATTGCAGTTGCATCATTAACTGAATACAGTGTTGGTGATATTTGAAAATACATTACAAGTTGAAATGTTTAAGCGAGATGATTTACAGCCAATTAATTGTGGGTTGCTTCGTTATGGCTTGACTAAGCCACAGACAGATGCATTTTATAAAAGAGAATTAGAAGTAGTAGACGTAACAATATTATCAGATAAGTTAGAACATTCTAAATGCCCTTATGTTGAATTACGGCTCAGTGATGGTCATGTGGATAAAGATTATAATTAGGTCGAAAATTTTTAGGGATGTGTTGTATTTAAATGAGTAAAAATGCTGAATCATGGGTCATTCAGCATTTTCTTAAATTATTTGCGTTATCTCAATTTTAAAGATGTGATACTCAATAAAAATAGAAAAAGTAATTGTTTACTCCACACGTACCCAAGTTTGACTACGACCTACAGCAGAAACACCGAAATAGCCACGTAAAAAGAGTTTTTTACTATTCGCACTAACCTTACCCTTTAAGCTATAAATCTTTCCAGAAACAGGGTCAATAATTTTACCATTACTATAATTTATATGATCATTCGTCTTTAAGCCTGTAATGACTTGCATGCCGATAATTGGTTTGTTGGTATACGGTGCAGGGCACTGAGTACAAAATTCTTTTGGTGTATAACCAGGACGTGGTGTCAGCTTGAGAACAGTACCTGCGTAAGTATTATTTGACTGTTTTTCAATTTTTACTAAGGCTTTAGGCTCACCTGTTTTGTCATCAATAAAGTGCCAAGTACCAGTAATGTCCTGTGCAAAGCTTGATGTGGTAGCTAAGGCAAGTAAAATTGCCCCAAAAAATGTTTTCATAGAAATCTGACCGTAGTTTTGAAATTTAAAAGTGGAAAGCTATAGCGAGCTAAAGTATTGATTGTACAATTAATTATTTAAATAATAATGTGCATAAAATGCCAAAAAATAAACTTGTGAAGCGGTATTTCTCGTCGCATGGATATTGGGAATTGAGGCGTGTTTAATCATACATTAATCAAGAAATTCAGGCAGAAAAATAGGTATTTAGCCGAATAAAAGTACTGCAATAAAGCTAGAAAGTAATTAGGAAATAGAAAAAAAGAATCTGTTTGATTGATTCACGATTTTAATCCAGTAGATCAAATACAATGAGTAATATTCAACGAGAGCATAGGTTCGAGAAAGAAATCACCTTGAATGATCATGATGTCTTTCCCGAACGTATTACAGCTTAAATTAATAAGAAACGTGAAATTGCAATACGTAACTGCTTTAAATAGCCTGTAAAGAAGTGATTCGCACCTGGTAAAACAGTAACTAAATGACGCTGTGGTTTTGCCCAAGCAATCATGTCTGAGAGTAAAGTTACATCATCGGCTTCACCGTGAATAAACAGAATATCTCCTTTAAGTTCAGGTGTTTGATAATGGCGTACACCTGCAACAGTCGCCGTTGGCAAACCGCACAAAATAGTTTGAATTGATTTGAGTTCGCTTGGTAAAGCGTCGTAGCATTTTGCCATGACATGCGCACCAAAGCTAAAACCGCCTGCATAAAATGGTAAGCCAGCATGTTGTAAACGTGCGTGATGAATGACTTTTAATACATCGTCAGTTTCGCCGTGTCCTTCATCATGGACACCTTCACTTTGACCTGAACCACGGAAGCTTGGACGATAAACTACACAACCATTTTCAACTAAAATTTGAGCCAAAAGCGCTGGAACTTTATGTTGCGGCGTACCGCCTTGCAATGGATGGGGGTGGCAAATTACCGCGAATCCTTTCACTTCGCCTTGTGGGTAATCAACGAAAACTTCAATTTGACCCACTGAACCGGGAATGAAAATTTGCTCGGACATAAGATAAATGGATTAATAGCAGGAGAATCCGCTATTTTACCGATTATGATCAGTAAAAACACAGATTGGAAAAAAAATTAGTCTACTGTTATAGTCTGTTTAATTATTTTTTAATCAAATTGTATATGCTCGCCTTAATTTCTCCTGCTAAGACTTTAGATTATGAATCTGCACTTCCAACTGATCAACACACTTTACCAAGACTATTAGAGCATTCACAACAACTTATAGACGTAAGTCGTAAGCTGTCTGCTTCAGAAATCGCCAGTTTAATGAGTGTGAGTGAAAAAATTGCACAATTGAATGTAGCACGGTTCCGTGAGTGGCAACCTGAGTTTAATTTTTCCAATGCTCGTCAGGCCATTTTTGCTTTTAAAGGCGATGTTTATACAGGGTTAGATGCTTATGATTTAACTTTGCAAGATTTGGAATTTGCACAAACACATTTACGTATGTTGTCTGGTCTTTATGGTTTATTGCGTCCTTTGGACTTAATGATGCCGTATCGTTTAGAAATGGGTACTAAATTAGCCAATGCACGTGGTCATAATTTATATGAGTTTTGGGGTGACAAGATTACGCAATTGGTGAATGCTGATTTAGAAGAGACAAATTCAGATTTGTTGGTGAATTTGGCTTCAGATGAATACTATAAATCTGTGAAAGAAAGTAAAGTGAAGGCTGAAATTATCAAGCCTGTATTCTTAGATCAGAAAAATGGCAAATACAAAGTCATTAGTTTTTACGCGAAAAAAGCACGTGGTTTAATGGCACGTTATATCATTCAGAATCAATTAAACCGTGTAGAAGATTTAAAATCTTTCAACATCGATGGTTATTATTTTGATGCAGTGAGCTCAATTCAAGGTGAGCTGGTCTTTAAGCGTGATGAACAAGCCGTGTAAAAATATGAAGATCATGACTTGAGTGGTTCTTTATGAATGTTTTATCAAGTATTGCTCAAAAACAAGCCCCTTAAACAAAGGGGCTTTTTAATTTAACCAACCCATCCACTTGGCGTATCTTGAATAAGCTGTTGTGTAGATGGTGGAGGAGGTGTTACAGCTCCTTGGCAGCCAACCAAGTAATATGATGTGAGTAAAACCACTAGAAATGTACGCATAAGCACCTCATATGAAGAAAAAAGTTCTTTCAACTACCATATTCATTGCTTCGATTTTTAGATGTTTTATCTTAAGTTGTGCCGAAGTGATCGGTTTGATCTTTAGATATCGTATCTCTATTGATGCTATATATTAAGTCATAGCATATATGATTAATTTTACACCCAAATTGAGTGGACAAGCGCAAAATCAATCGAGCTAGTTACATAACTTAGCAATCAATGTATCTAGTATCTTTCACTTGCAAAATCTGACTTTTGATCTTGGTTTTGGGAGAGAACCAAGCCTAAGTAACTTCAAGATCATTATCTAAAGCTAGATTTGATCTATACAGCTTTACAGATCTTATCGGAACTAAATTTCAGTCTTGAGAGCGATAAAATTGTCTAATCGAGAGATTAGTCGTACGACCATTGGCAGGAGAATGCTTGTGTCGGAAAGAATACAGCAAGGGTAGATGAATAGGTGAATTTTAACATGAAAAGTATAGTTTTTGGTCGGTTGTTCGCATCGAATTGGATATTTTTTAATATTTATTTGCAAGACTCTGAAAGTGTTGCAAATAAATATTAAGAAAAATTATTTGGAGCAATTAAATTCCCCTAAAGGCATCAATTGCCCGCTGACGGCTTGATTTCAAGTCAACGATAGGGTGAGGGTAATCCAGTTTTAAGTTTGTATTTTTGGCAAATGGTTCATGAATACTCTTGGCATCGAGATGAGCCAATTCAGGAACCCATTTGCGAATATAGTCGCCATTGGCATCAAATTTTTGTGATTGGCTGATCGGGTTAAAGATACGGAAATAGGGCACTGCATCTGTACCTGTAGATGCGCACCATTGCCAACCGCCATTATTTGCAGCTAAGTCACCATCGATTAAATGTTGCATAAACCATTGTTCCCCCAGACGCCAATCAATCAGTAAGTTTTTACACAGGAACATTGCTGTGATCATACGGACACGGTTGTGCATCCAGCCCGTAGCAAGCATTTGTCGCATACCAGCATCGACAATCGGGATACCTGTACGTCCTTGTTGCCATGCAATTAAGTCCTCAGGTGCATCGCGCCATTGAATATATTGTGTGCTTGCTTTGAAAGGTTGGTGCTTAGAGACTTGTGGAAAGTCATACAGGATATGCTGATAAAACTCACGCCAAAGCAGTTCATCTATCCATGTTTGCTGCCCTAGATTTTCAGGGAGGAAATGCCCGTGTTGCTTTCGAAATAGTGCCTGAATACATTGGCGAATGGAAAGTAAACCAATATTAAGATAAGGAGAGAGCTGACTGGTACCTCGTAAATTTGGAAAGTCTCTTTCATTTTGATAGTGACTAACTTGATGATCAATAAAATGATCCAATCGTTGTAAGGCACAGTCTTCGCCTACAGGCCATTGCATTGCAAAATGAGATTCAAGGGGCTGGGCACCTAATTCAGCAAGCGTAGGAATCTTGCTCTCTACCATGAGGTTGACAGGAGCTTGTGCTGAAGGTGTTGGATAGCACTGAGGTAAACTTAGACTGAATTGTTCATAACAATATTTTTTAAATGCACCAAAGACTTGATAGGGGTGTTGGGATTTATTTCGAATTGAGCCAATCGGGAAAAGCGTACGATCTTGATAAAGCTCTAATGATTTTTTATGTTGTTGAAGTAAATTCTGAACTTCACTATCACGCTTTAACTCATTCACACCAAACTCAATATTGGCATGAATTGTTTCTACTGCATATGTTGTACTCAAATCTAGTAGAGCTTGAGGAATATCTTTCCACAAAGGCACTTGGTGAATGATGAGAGGAATATTGAGTTGATGGAGTTGTTCTTTTAAGGAATGCAATTGACGTAGGTAAAAATCTATTTTAACAGGTGCATCATGGTGAATCGCCCATTGTTCAGGAGATAAGATGACCACAGCCAAACAGGTATCGGCTTGCGTGGCATACCAAAGAGCAGCGTGGTCTTGTATACGTAAGTCTTGTCGGAACCAAATCAATTGCATGAGCTTAGTGCTTGAATAAACTACTTAACTTGATTCTAAAACGATTTGCTAAAATTCAGTAGGATGAGATGTATAAAAATAAAACACTAGGCGTAAAAAAGGGCAAAGTTAAATTTGCCCTTTTTTTGATCTGTCGATCTTAGTGGTGATGACCACCCGCACCGTGTACGTGACCGTGATCTAATTCTTCTTGAGAAGCTTCACGGATTTCAACGATTTCAACTTCAAAAGTTAAGTCTTGACCAGCAAGTGGGAAGTTTGCATCAACGATTACGTTGTCGCCTTCAACCGCTTTAACAGTTACGATTTGAACGCCATCATCAGTTTGCGCTTGGAATTGCATACCTGCTTGGATGTTGTCAACGCCTTGGAACATTTGCGCTGGAACTTCTTGTACTAGGTCTGGGTTGTATTCGCCATAACCTTCAGCAGCAGGAACGTTTACAGTAAATTTTTCGCCTACAGTTTTACCAAGAAGTGCTTTTTCTAAACCAGGGATGATATTGCCCGCACCGTGCAAATATGCAAGTGGTTCACCTTGAGATTGGTCGAGAGTTTCACCCTCTGCGTTAGTCAATGTGTAGTGGAAAGAAACCACGTGGTTATTTGCAATAGCAGTCATGTTATTGATCCATTCAATTTTTAAGGGTACATCATAAAGTGAAAAGCAGATTTTGTTGACTGTATTTCATCAAAATTCTGCAATTTGTACTTTTTTACGACATTTTTTAGTTAATAAGGGCAATTTAAAAAATTTCAATGCAATTTAATATTAGGTGCCAATTTTTTGTTCATTGCATCTTTTACCATAAAATAAGCGGTGCGGGTATATCCATGTAAAGTTGCCTGATGCATACGATACAAAGAGACATAAAGTGATTTCGCCACCCATCCCTGCACGTTCACTTGCCCGAGCAATTCTCCTACAGCTTTATGATGACTTAATGACACCAATGAGCCTTTATCTACAAATTTAAACATCGGCTGTGTTTTGTTTTTAATTCGTGCGGACATGGCACTGACCAAGAAATGGGCTTGTTGACTCGCGACTTGTGCACGTGGTCCAAGTACAGGTTCATCGGCAATGGGCTGGCAATGCGCACAATCGCCGAAAGCAAAAATATTCGGGTCGGTTTTGGTTTGTAAGGTCGCGTAGACTTTTAAACGATTTAAATGATCTTTTTCGAATTCCGTCAGATGTTGAAATACTTGCGGCGCTTGAATCCCTGCACACCAAACTTTTAGATCTGCGGGAATACTGGCGCCATGAGCAAAATATATTTGTTTTTCATCAATTTTACTGACTCGTTTATGGGTTAAAACTTGAATGTTGGCATGATGCAGTTCACGTAAAGTATGCTGTGATATTTTCTCTGACAGTGCAGGTAAAATGCGGTCGGCAGCCTCAATGAGGGAGATTTTTACTCGTTTAGGATCGATTTTATTGAGGCCGTATTGATGAAAACTTTGTGTACTCTGTACCAGTTCTGCTGCCAATTCTACCCCAGTTGCACCCGCGCCAATAATGGCAATATTCAAATCTGTGAGCGAAGATTGGGTTTGCACGGCCACATATAAGTGCAAAAGTTGTTGCTGAAATTGTTCGGCTTGTACGCGACGGTCTAGAAAATGGCAATGCTTACGTACACCTTCTGTGTTGAAGTCGTTCGATGTAGAGCCAATAGCAAAAATAAGGGTGTCATAGTTAACAGAAAAGAGCTGCTGATCTTTACTTACACTAGAGAAAGGAGGTTCTAATAAAATACTTTTATTGCTTCGATCTAATTCAGTAAAGCAACCTAAGACAAACTCATAATTGTGTTGTGCTGCATGCGCATAATAATTCAATTCCTCGCTGTGGGCATTCAGTGTACCGACTGCAATTTCATGTAATAACGGTTTCCAAATATGCGTCAGATTTTGGTCAATTAAAATAATTTTGGCTTTAGCCTGTTTACCAAAATGTTCTCCTAATAAAGTAGCTAGCTCTAACCCTCCAGCACCACCACCGACAATCACAATTTTATGTAGTTCGTTCATTTTGACCGACCTATTTTATTATTTAAAAAAAGAAGATGGCTTAACATGCCATCTTCTTTTTTTTTGATGTGTTGAAATTGTTTTACAATTTACAACAACTTACATAAACCAAACTAAAGCATTCAACTTTAATGGAGTGGATAAATTTTTACTTTAAAATCATCTGAACCAAAAAAAGGCAGGATATGTTTTAACCAGATGAAGAAGCGCTCAAATACATTGGCTTCTTCAATTTGAACATCATCTTCAATTGCAATAGTTCGGATGAGTTGGTTATTTTGATAAACATGTACAGTTGCCAACTGCATGACTTTCGCCAACGGAGCAGTTAAAGCATGCTCATTCATTTCAATATTTAAATGTGTTTTTGTTTCTGCCAAAGGGTTAACAGGGTGTAAGCTGCCATCACCTGTATTCAGCATAATACGCTGATTAATCTTGTCGTAAGTGCTTAAGTCAATCGCATAAGGTTGGTCGTACAAAGACGTTGTAATTAGTTCAGGTGCTTGGGTTTGAACTTTAAACATTTTCAATGTGGATTTCACCACCGGTAGCTCAGCAATGAGTTGCTTATCCTTAATTGCAACTTCGTTGCGTGTGTAGGTATAAGCCAAATTCATAAGGTCATAGGCAACTTCCGCACGTTTTGCAGCACTCTTGGTTCCCATGACTACAACGACTAGACGACGATTTGGTGCATCAGGGTTCATGGTAGGACGGTTTGCCGTTAGAGCAAGGTTATAACCTGCTGCTTTGGTATAGCCTGTTTTTAAACCATCAACGGTAGGATCCATTTTCAGGACTAAATTAGTTGCGTGGTGGAAGCGTTGGTTATAGCTAAAACTTTGTTGCTTCGAATAATAAAAATAGTCTGGCGTTTGCTTACTAATCGCTTGTCCTAATTGCGCTAAATCATTTGCAGATGAATAGTGCTCTGGCATAGTAATGCCTGCTGGGTTTTGAAAGTGCGTGTCTTTCATACCGAGCGCTTTTGCTTCCTGATTCATGCGTTCTACAAACTTTGGAATACTGCCTGAAATACGCTCGGCAAGCGTAACGGCCGCATCATTTGCTGACATCACAATTAAGCCTGCCAGAAGTTGATCTACCGAAATCTTTTCTCCTTCCTTTAGGTACATTTGTGATTCGTCCCACATGACTGTTTTTACAACAGGTGTGGCGGTGAGTACTTCATCTTTACGCAAATGTCCTGCTTGAATTTCTTTTAAAGCAATATAACCGACCATCATTTTTGTTAATGAAGCAGGTGCGCGTTGCGCATGGCTATTATGTTCAGCAATGACTTGTCCAGATTGGGTGTCTAAAATCGTCCATGATTCTGCTTGAACACTTTCGGGAACTAAGTTAAGGAGTGTAGCGTTTGCAAAAGAAGTACAGAGCAAAGCAAATAAAGCGAGGAGGTAAGTGAAACGTTTCAAAGGTATTCCTATCAAGCTAATCCATCAGCAAGAAACTGACAAAACTAGGGGAATGCTATGCCTTTTTTAACTTGATGGCTAGTCCGAGTTGCAGACAAATAACACAGTTCTGCATCGGTTTAGAAAAAAATGCTAAGCTAGCTGCTAAGATTAATTATTTTATTTTGAACTGCCTATTATGTTGCATTATCAAATCGAATTTGACGATTATCGTCAGCATCTTGTACATGTCACACTGCGTTTTTTGGCAAACCCAACTCAAGTCCTTTCTCTCCCAACATGGATTCCTGGTAGCTACTTGATTCGCGAGTTTTCTAAACACATCGAATCTGTGCGCGCGTATGATGAATCGGGGCGTATTCTAAAAATTCAGAAATTTGAAAAGAATAAATGGCGCTTGTTCAATACGGATCACGAATTTATTACGGTTGAATATGATGTCTATGCCTATGACTTGTCTGTGCGTGGCGCCTACATCGATCAGAACCGTTTATATGTCAATCCTGCATGTGCCTGTTTAGGTTTGGATGGTCAGGAAGAAAAAGAAATTGAAGTTGAACTGTTCTTGCCTGATGAATTAAAACATTTCCAATTGGCAACAGGCTTGGCATCTAAAAGTTTGGTCAAAGGTCGTTATACCTTAAAAGCCAAAAACTATGCAGAACTAATTGATGCACCGTTTGAGTTGGCAGAGCAAACTCGCTTTAGCTTTAATGCTGAAGGCATCACACATGAGTTTGTGGTTTCAGGGCAACATGCCATGAATTCTGAGCGTATGCAGCAGGACATCGAAAAAATCTGTGCCACTGAAATTAAGATGTTTGGTTCGGCACCATTTGCCAACTATACCTTTATGACCATGGCAACGGGCAACAGTTATGGTGGTCTAGAGCATCCAAACAGCACCAGTTTAATTACTCCACGCAGTGATTTACCGAAAGTTGATGAACCTGTAGAACCTTCGGAAGATTATCAGCGCTTTTTAGGCTTGTGTAGTCATGAATATTTCCATTCGTGGTTGGTCAAGTTTATTCGTCCTGAAAATTTGGTTAATTATGACCTAAACAAAGAAAGCTACACCACTTTACTTTGGGTGTTTGAAGGCTTTACTTCATATTATGACGATTTGATTTTGCTACGCAGTGGTGTGGTCTCGCAAGAATCTTATTTAAAACTCCTTAAAACCCAGATTGATCGTTACTTGCAGAACCCAGGTCGTCATGTACAAACAGTGGCAGAATCTAGTTTTGATGCGTGGGTAAAATTCTATCGTCAGGATGAAAATTCGAACAATGCAGGCACCAGCTACTACAACAAAGGTTGTTTAGTCGCATTGTGTTTGGATTTAGGTCTGCGTTTACGAGGTTCAAGCTTAGATGCCTTAATGCGCAAATTGTATGAAAATGCGCAAAAGGGTGTACAAGTACACGAACGTACTATTGTTGAATTGTGTAATGAGTTGACAGGTGATAATTGGATTGAACAAATTAACCATTTAATCAATACCGTCGATGAATTGCCGCTCGATCAATTATTCCCTGAATTTGGCTTAAGTTATAGCTTGAAAAATGACAAATCATTGCCATTTGGCATGAAAGTCGTAGACAAGCCAGAAGGTGTGCTGATTCAGCAAATTCGCCGTGATGGCGCTGCTGCGCAAGCAGGACTTTCTGCCAATGATGTGATTCTTGCGATTGATGGCATAAAAGCCAGTGAAAAGCTCTTGGCGCAATATGCGAAATGTAAAGAGACGTTCACTATCTTTGCATTCCGTCGTGATGAATTGATGCAATTTGAAGTTCAAGCTGGTGAAACGGGCTTAACCACGGTGGAATTAAAAGTAGAAGATCAGATGAAGGCAGATGCTTGGTTAAAAGCTTAAGCTGTCAGATTTAAATAGAGTTAAAAAACGATGCCTTATGGCATCGTTTTTTATATTGAATTTAGTAAAGCTGTTTCGAAACATTAGTTGCCACGATAGGTTGAATAGCCGTAAGGGCTAATTAACAGTGGAATATGGTAATGATCAAGTGAGCCATCAATTACAAATACCACAGGAACTTCTGGAAAGAATGAACGTTGATTCTTTTGACGGAACCAGTCACCTGTTTTGAAGGTAACTTTATAGATACCTTTCTGTAAAGCTGTGTCCTTGGGATAAAGCTCAGTAATTCGACCTTGTTCGTTGGTCGTACCTGAATTGATCTCGACCCATTGATTATTTTGTTGTGTTTCTAGCACGACTTTCACATTTGCAGACGGCAAACCATTGTCCAAATTGAGTACATGAACACTTAAAGGATTTTGTGCAAAGCAGAAAGAAGAGAGACTAAGTCCAACAAGCGGCAAGAAATATTTAACCATCTGACTATTCCTAAAGCTAAAAAAGATTGAGTTTAAACAATCAATCAGAAATCAACATTTCATTATGTAACCATGACCAGAAGCGACAAAACATTAATGACTAATGGGTACGCAGAGTCAACACAGCGTTATGATTGTTCTTTTTTCGTCGGAACCAACATCCGTGATACACCTCTAAACTCAGCAATAGTTTCTTGCTTTTGGTTCACCACCTGAATGTCGTAAAATTCAGAACGGCCTGCTTGGGAGCGTAACTCCGCAGTTGCAGTGAGTACATCACCAATCCGTCCAGGTTTAATGTAGCTGATATTACAATGCTGGCCCACGGCAGGGTAGTCACCTGTATTGCAAGCAACCGCAAAAGCACCATCGGCTAAAGTGAAGATAATTCCACCGTGACAAGTACCATGTCCTTGGGTATGTCGCTTTTCGACCAAAAGTTCCACTTTGGCATAGCAGTCTTTGTAGTCGATTAAGCGGGCACCTATATTTTGCATGACTTGATCATTATTAAATAATGTATGTCCTTTTACAGTGTCCATGTCTCATCCTTTTTTGATACGTTATTGTATATTTATAATTAAATACGAATCATAATTAGCACTATCATAGCGCCTGATCAAGATATTTGAATAAAAAATAGAAATTTGAAAGTTCAATAAATATTCAAGATTCAACATGAAATAGATCATAATTTGAGATGAGGTGGTGTTGGTATTGCGCTATATTGAATTGAATATGAACAACAACGATTTTAAAGAATAACGATGAGAATAAAGGATGCAGGATATATTTTGTTCTGTATGTAAATAATTGACTTTAAAAAATGTTTAAAAAAACCACATAAACTGTGTGGTATTTTCTGACGAAATGTCGTTATCACAAGATATATCGTTGACTGATAAGCGTTGAAGGCCGATACTCTCAGGGTTTATTCAAGTAATCGGTTCGTAGGACTGGGCCAAAAGTCTAGTTCTCAATACTCAATTTAACACAAGGGGCTATATATGGCTGGTGGAAAGTCAAACATCATTTACACACTGACTGATGAGGCGCCATTGTTGGCGACTTATTCGCTACTGCCGATCATTGAGACCTTTACTAAATCTGCTGGTGTAGAGATCGTTAAAACGGATATCTCTGTTGCCGCACGTGTTCTTGCAGAATTCTCTGAATGCCTAAAAGAAGAGCAAAAAGTGCCAGACAATCTTGCAGAACTAGGTCGTCTTACACAAGATCCTGATACAAACATCATCAAACTTCCAAACATCAGTGCATCTGTTGCGCAGTTAATAGCATGTATCAAAGAGCTTCAATCAAAAGGCTATGCGATTCCTGACTATCCTGAGAACCCAACAACAGAAGAAGAGAAAGCGATTAAAGCACGTTATGGTAAGTGCTTAGGTTCGGCTGTAAACCCTGTTTTACGTGAAGGTAACTCTGACCGCCGTGCGCCTGCTGCAGTAAAGAACTATGCTAAAAAACACCCGCACTCTATGAGCGAGTGGAAGCAATGGTCACAAACTCACGTTTCACACATGGAAGAAGGTGACTTCTATCATGGCGAAAAATCGATGACGCTTGATCGCGCGCGTAACGTAAAAATGGAATTGATCACCAAATCTGGTGAAACCATTGTACTTAAGCCAAAAGTTGCGCTTCAAGATGGCGAAATCATCGACTCTATGTTCATGAGCAAGAAAGCGCTTTGCGATTTCTATGAAAAAGAACTTGATGATTGTAAAGAAGCAGGCATTTTGTTCTCTTTACACGTAAAAGCAACCATGATGAAAGTTTCGCACCCGATCGTTTTCGGTCACTGTGTGAAAATTTACTACAAAGAAGCTTTTGAAAAACACGGTAAATTGTTCGATGAGCTTGGCATTAACGTAAACAACGGTATGGCAGGTCTTTATGAGAAGATTGCAACTTTACCGACGTCTTTACGTGAAGAAATTATTGAAGATTTGCACGCTTGCCAAGAACACCGTCCTGCGTTAGCAATGGTTGATTCTGCTAAAGGTATCACTAACTTCCACTCACCAAACGATGTGATTGTAGATGCATCTATGCCTGCAATGATCCGTGGTGGCGGTAAAATGTGGGGCGCTGACGGCAAGCCTTACGACTGTAAAGCAGTAATGCCTGAGTCAACTTTCGCACGTATCTACCAAGAAATGATCAATTTCTGTAAGTGGAATGGTAACTTTGACCCACGTACTATGGGTACTGTACCAAACGTAGGTTTGATGGCGCAAAAAGCTGAAGAATACGGTTCACACGACAAAACTTTCGAAATTTCTGAAGCAGGTGTTGCAAACATCACTGACTTAGAAACTGGCGAAGTGTTGATGTCACAGAACGTAGAAGAAGGTGATATCTGGCGTATGTGTCAGGTGAAAGATGCACCAATTCGTGACTGGGTGAAACTTGCAGTAACACGTGCACGTAACTCTGGTATGCCTGCAATCTTCTGGCTTGACCCGTACCGTCCACATGAAAATGAACTTATCAAGAAAGTACAAAAGTACTTGAAAGACCATGATACAACTGGTCTTGATATTCAAATCATGTCACAAGTACGTGCAATGCGTTATACACTTGAGCGTGTAGCGCGTGGTCTAGATACGATTTCTGTAACAGGGAATATCTTACGTGACTACCTCACTGACTTGTTCCCAATTATGGAATTAGGCACTTCTGCGAAAATGTTGTCTATCGTGCCGTTAATGGCGGGCGGTGGTATGTACGAAACAGGTGCGGGTGGTTCAGCACCTAAACACGTACAACAGCTTGTAGAAGAAAACCACTTACGTTGGGATTCTTTAGGTGAGTTCCTTGCATTAGCGGTTTCTTTAGAAGAGTTAGGCATTAAAGAAAACAATGCTCAAGCAAAACTTCTTGCGAAAACTCTAGACCAAGCAACGGGTCAGTTACTTGACAACGATAAGTCTCCATCACGTCGTACTGGTGAGTTGGATAACCGTGGTAGCCATTTCTATTTAGCGAAGTTCTGGGCTGAAGCTTTGGCTGCTCAGGATGAAGATGCTGAGTTGAAAGCGAAATTTGCTCCACTTGCAAAAGCACTTGCAGAAAACGAAGACAAAATCGTTGCAGAGCTTGCGGCTGTTCAAGGTAAAGCTGCGGACATCGGTGGTTACTACGCTGTAGATCCAGCGAAAGTAAATGCTGTAATGCGTCCAAGCGAAACTTTAAACGCAGCGCTTGCAGCAGTTTAAGTTTAGCAAAATCGGCTGTTAGTCGATGATGTGAAAAAGCCGATGCGAATGCGTCGGCTTTTTTTAATAAATATATAATTAATACAAAATGCGCTGAGCATAGATTTAAAGAAGAAAAAGTAGATGAAAGTTTATAAATATAGATATGGCTCAAAACGTGATTTAGAGTCGTTAGAACAAGATTATTTTTATGCTCCGCATCCATCTAAACTTAACGATCCGTGTGAAAATTTATTTGATGTAGCAGGTATTGAACAAACTTTAGCACAGTTAGCTAGCATGAGTTCTGTTTATACAAAAATGCTTTCTGAAAGTTTTTTTACTTTATTTACACAAATACAAAAAAATGTAGGTATTTATTCTCTAAGTAAGACAGTTTTAGATGAGCTCCTTTGGGCATATTATGCAGACTCTCATACAGGTTTCTGTATTGAATATGATCTAGATAAATTAAGTGAATTGACCAAAATTGCTGGCTCTTTTGATGTTTTATATGAGCATAATATTCCTCAAATTACTTTTGGTGACTTGATTGGGGGCAAAGTGATGTAATTAAAATTTTACAACTTACATCTGGATCAAAATCAAAAAGATGGCAGCATGAAGATGAAATAAGAGTAATCATGGATTATTTTGGTAAAGTTGAATATGACTTTCGGGCAGTAAAAGCAATTTATTTTGGTTTAAGAATGCCAAAAAAATGGCAAGATTTGCATGAAGATAATGAAAAATTACCTGATCATTTATCTCAAGTGTGTCAAGAACAAGTCATGCAGGTTTTAAAAGGCAGAGGTGTTAAATATTATCAAATGGTATTAAAGCCAAATTCTTATGAGTTTGACTATGTTCAAGTTGAAGATTTATATAAGGATGCTGAGAAATATAAAGCAGCCGTAAAATTTTTAAACAAGTCATGTATTGACTATAATGGTTATGACAGGAATATAGATCCAAGTTATTTTGATAAGGTTGCTGAAATTACTTGTAGAGAGCCTTATTTCTATAAACTAAACTCAATTCATATTTCTAAAGAAAAATCTATTGAAAGAAATGAGCCAATTATCTTTTCTGGATTTTATACAGCTGAGAATGATTGGATGCAGATTAAAAGATATTTTTCACTTGATGAGATAGATAAAATTTATAAAGATCTAGATATATAAAAAGCCCACTGACGTGAGCTTTAATAAAATCAAATTTTAACGACCACTACGTCCGCGACCACGTGGTGCTTTGGTATTTGGACGTGTTGTACCATTGGTCTTACGACGTGGTTTCTCACTTTCATCCATTTGCCAAATACGCTTCGTACCTGACTTTTTCACAGAACCATCTTTATTCTTACGAACCATAGGTTTGCCACCTGTACCACCTGGTTTTTTCACATAAGAACGTGAACGGTAAGGTTCTTCAGCAGGAATATTTTGAAAGTCAGGGTATAAAAGTGGCTCAATTTCTTTAGTTTCACCAGGTTGTAAACCCATTTGAACCAGATCAATTGCACCAATTTTAGTACGAATTAAACGTAAAGTTGGGAAACCAACCGCAGCAGTCATACGACGGACTTGACGGTTACGGCCTTCGCAAATTGAAATTTCAACCCAAGATGTCGGCACAGATGCACGGAAACGTACAGGAGGATCACGATCCCATAACCATTCAGGTTGTTCAACCTTCGTTGCTTGGGCTGGTAGGGTCATCCCATCTTTTAATTCAACACCTTTGCGAAGTTGCTCTAATGCTTCTTCGGTTATATCACCATCAAGTTGTACTAAATAAGTTTTGTACTTTTTGTTTGCAGGGTTGGTAATGTATTGATTTAAACCACCGTGGTCAGTTAAAAAAACTAAGCCTTCAGAGTCCATATCAAGACGACCAGCCAAACGCAAAGTCGGATCATCTACAAAGTCAGAGATCGTCATATGGGCTTCGTCTTTACGAAACTGAGAGAGAACGTCATAAGGCTTGTTAAGAATGACTATTTTCACTTTAACCTACTAGAAAATTTAAAAAATTTGTTTGGACTTGCTTGTGTTACCCGTTTGATTACCCATTTTAGTGGGAGTAGGTAGGGAAGGGTAAAGAAAGGTCCACTAACTATATGGGGGCTACTATATCAGATTTCGGCTTGAGCTCCTCAATTTTATTCTTTACATCTGATGTGTAATCCTCTTTGTTTCAAACCTTGGACATATTGGGTAAATGTTCGATTTCAGTTGGCCTACAACGGATGCTTAAGTTGAGACATCATTGATCCATTTTTTGTTAATGTTTTTAATGCAATATATTGTTGATAAAGTTGCATAACGATAAGAACTTATTGTTTATACATAAAATTATTAATTGATCAGTGAGTTTAAGCAGATTCCCTTAATTTATTTTCATTATGATTAGGGTTCCAATCTCTCAGTCGAATTCATTTCATGTCGGACGCGACTAATCTGCTCATAGATGATTTTGCGCATTCGGTTTATGCCTCCAAGTGGCTTATGTTCAACCAAAGCATGCCAAGGTGTAAAAGAAAGGTTTTCACAAAATTTATTTTGCTCAGGGGTATCAAACACTTGCTTAGGAATATGAATCGTTGCCACCTTGTAGAAAGGAGCTTGGGCTTCTTTCCATTCAGTCATAGAATCTTCGACCGACATGGAAGTGGATGTTCGAGGTTGGACTAAAAACTCCATGCACGCATCGCTTTCTTGCAAACTCGTGCGGAGTGCCTCCCTTAAGAAGTCCCTGTTAGGTCTAGCAGGAATAGGGCTGACAATGGTCGAACAAGCTCGAGCAGAGTATTTTACCGCCTGACGATGATCACCTAATCCCAATTGATAGGGCACCATAGACCAGTATCTGGTTTGTAATGGATTTGAAATTTTATTTCTACTGTTTAGGGCAATCCAAGTTCCTTTTGCTCCTAATGCAAAAGGAATATGTAGTTTTTTTAGAAATTTGTCACTATTGATATCTTGCATGAATGACAGATAGCGAGCGGGGTCGTTAGCAAAAAAGACTGGATGGTTGATCATGATGAAATCTTGGGTGGAAGAATTTTCATCCGAGAGATTTTTACCAGAGACCTCTAAAAGCTTGATTGCCATGCCGCGTGCATCTTTCTTAATATCTGCCTGTTTAGCATTACTTGATCCATTAGAAAAACGAATCCATGCTTGATAAGTTTTCCCAGGAATGAAAACACCTTGAGCTAGGAGGGGAGGTAATGTTTCATTGATCTTAAATTCTGCGCGTACGCAACCATGAGCTTTGGGATGTGCATCACGTAGCGCGATGTCTGTGACATATTCTTTGCGAATGGACATTTCAATAGTGTCTGCAATTTGCTTGGCCGTGGCGGCCTCATTTGGATAAAGACTTTCACTTAAACTGGGATCTATATTGGGGTAAATAAGCGCTTTCGAGGTATTCAGAACTACAGTTGGAGTGTTTGCAGACGCAATAGTGGTAACATTTATGAACAATACAGTGGGAAAAAGTAGGCCTAAGAGCTCAGGTCTTTTGAAAATAGGCATAGATTGCCTCCTTGCTTAAAGTTGTTATTTTTAATTCTTAGCCTGATGACAGAAAATGATCTAGATTTATTCAATATATAGGATAATCAGAATATCTGTGGTTTTTATTGATCGCTTCTTTTTTTAGAAAACTTAATGTTGGTTTTTAAAAAATGATGAAGATTTGAACGTATTCGGTGATGTCATTACGTACCTGAGTATGTAGTAATAATAAAAGTGTGAGCTAATGAGAAAAAGTAAATTACTGAGTCAATTTTTTTGTTAAAAATCTGAATTTTATGCAATTTAAGATCAGATAATATCCGTTCCATTTCACAGTGAAGTATTTTATTCAGCTAAGGTTCTGGCTTTAGAAACATGGGGCATTCTTTGATTTAGTTTGTACAACGAGCATTTTATATGCTGTAGTTTTATAGAGATTGATTGTGCAGCTCTTCTTTGAGAAGGGGGCGAAATCTTCTTGTACAATTGTTTTAAATACAGGGTAAGTGACTTATTACTTTTCATTTTTTGTCTGCAACAAAGTCTTAACATTTAGCAAATTGAGCTATAGTTGCATCTGCGGTTATTTAATTCTTTTAGATTAACGATGAATAACAGTAAAAACACAATTTGAAAAAATAGTAATGCATTGTGCTTAAAAATAAAACAGTTTGTGAACAGACCATGTTTTGTGAAATGTTCATAGTAGGTGCATATCCATAAAATGAATTTTGAGGATTCACCCCGATGACAAATACAACAATTTTTGAAGCATTAAGACAAAGCCACGATAAGCAAAGAATGTTATCCGAACAATTAATTCAGACTTCGGGAGACACTGAAGAAAGACATGAATTATTCGATGAATTAAAAAATGAATTATTTGCACATTCAGTCGCAGAAGATAGATATCTTTATATTCCACTGATGATGACCGATTCAGGTCTTAATATCACCCGTCATGCATTAGCAGAACATCATGAGATGGATGAGTTGTTAGAGCAATTGAGCGAAACTGAGTTTAGCCATCCGAGTTGGTTGGTAATTGCAAAAAAACTATCTGAAAAAGTCCACCATCATTTAAAAGAAGAGGAACATGGCTTTTTTCAACAAGCAGGGAAAATTTTAGCTGAACAGCAAAAAACACAATTGGCTGAGCAATATTTGAAAGAATATAATAAATATTTGAACAAGGAAAAAGATAGTCTAACTAGTTGATATGGGAGTGGATTTGTATAAATTGGCCCTACATGAAAATTGTTTAAAAAAAAAGGATCTTTTAACAAATATTTTAAATATATCTTTAACCAAAGTATTGTAAATAGTTCTCAGTTTTGGCAGTATTAGCACAAGATTTAAAGCTGATAGTTCCCTGACTTGTTTTAAATTTTTAAAAGCCTACATGACTCATTTGTAGGCTTTTTTTTGCTCGAAAATTATGTTTTATAAATTTAGCGTGCAGTTTGGTCTCATCATAAAGTGACTTTAGCTATTCTTTAAGATTCTAGGTAATTTACAAGATAACCAAAATACCATTGGGAATTGTAGGACGCACCGTTAGAATTGAGTTAATTTAAAAAATTCAAATTATTAGAATGAAGTCTCAACATCGAAGCATTAGAACTTTAGCGATATTTCTGCCTCTTAGTTGGATGTTATTGGCATGTAAACCACCTGTTTCAGGTGAGTCGACGGGTTGGAAATACCCTATTTTGCAGTTTCAATTGGCTCGTCAAAATCTCTCGACGCAATTACCTATGCCTGTTAAAGGCATTACCTCAACACAAATAAATGATACATGGGGTGCTGCAAGAGGTCAGAATCGTAAACATGAAGGTATCGATATTTTTGCGAAACGAGGCACTGAAATATTGAGTACAACGCAAGGAATCGTTGCTAAAGTTGGTTTAGACAGCTTAGGTGGCAAAGTTGTGTGGGTGGTAGGGCCAGATTTAAGTCGGCATTATTATGCACATTTGGAGGCTTATGCTCTGCATTTAGACGTCGGTGATTGGGTAGAGCAAGGGGCAGTACTGGGTTATGTGGGAAATACGGGTAATGCCAAAAATACACCGCCACATTTACATTATGGGATTTATTTTACTGGACAAGGGGCGGTGAATCCCTATCCATACTTAAGTCATAAAAAGGGTTTATAAAGGGATAAGTTGCCCAGCCTAGTTGGGCAAATTAAAGAAATGTTCAAATTGTTTCAGTGAAAAGGTCGCAAAATTTTTAAGTGCTTACAGAATAAAAGAGTTTAAATCTATTTTGTTGATTTTTATACTTTCTAAAAATCATTTAGAAAGTTTATGTTTTGATTATTGAGCAAAAAGCCTTAATCAAATTTGGCGCTATAAACACGGTGCTGGCGCGTTAAATTAAGAGATTTTTTAATCATGAAAACAATAGATTAGAACTTGTATCGTCACTAAGGTTTTATAACATTTTGGCTTTAGTTGCTAAGCTTAGTCGTGGATAAAGATTAGGATTGACTCAAAAGGAGTTATAAAATGTTATCTCCAAGATTGGTTCAGTCCGAGGAGTTGGAATTCAATATTTGCCCGCCTAATCTGCTATTTGTTTACAGTTATGATTATTTTTTGCATGTGGGCGAGTAAACCAGAACAATTGCAAGGTGCCGAGCAATAGCACTGCGGAGGCTATGCTAAATTGTTGATGATAAGACACACCAAAATGCTGCAAAGTGCTAAAACTAATCCCACCGAGTAACTGAATAGTGGCAAAGCTGAGCGTTGCCATACTCCATAATTTTTTATATGCCAGACCGTACAATTGCAAAATGGTATAGGAGGTTAGGAAAACCACGGCAGGGTTAAGTAAACCTGTGAGGAAAGAAGATATAAAGGTAAAAATAGGCGAGAAGCTAAGTACAGCGATTAAAACTGCAAAAATGTAGATGCTGTATAACACTTTAAGCGTGGCAAAATTCCCAAGTCTACGCGCCAAGACGTATGCACTATACGCTCCTAAAGCACTGCCCAGACCGTATAGAATCCAGTTGAAATTAATCCAGAACAAATTCAAAACCAATACATGGCTCAAGTAATCAATCCAGAATAAAGAATGGGGAATATAGGCAAATGCACTACAGGCATAAGCAATTAATAAGCTGTAGTAAATGAAACCGACTCGATCTGATAGGGATTGTGTTGCTGGAATAGCTTGGAGTTGGGCTTGAAATGGACGTACCAGAAACCAGAGTAATGCACTTATGCCAAAGGCGAAAGCACATAAGATCAACCACGCAGTAGAAATTGCAATTCGGTCAAGATAAGGCATAAACAGCGTGGCGCATAAAACCCCCAAGCCAATACCACTAAAACCAATAAAGTTGATTTTAAAGCGATGTTGTAAATCGCTACATTGAGCGACCACACTTGGGGACAGAATCATCAGTAAGCCGCCGCTGATGCCTGAAATAAAGCGCCAGATTAAATACCAAATTTCTGAAAAACTGGAAAAGGCGCAAGCAAACAGACTGATTGAACCCACAAAAGCAGCGCTAATGATATAGATGGTCATTTTAGGATTCTGTGGGATTTTCATTGCCCAGTAGGCACCGACTAAATAGCCTAAAAGATTAGCACTGCCTAAAATACTGGCAAAGTTATGACTCCATTCATAGGCTTCACGTGTTGAAGGCAATAAAGCAGTATAGGAAAAGCGCAAAATGCCGATGCCCAAGCACATACTCAAACAAAGAAATACGCTGAGTTTGATGGTATTTGAGAACGTCCTGTTCATATAATTTGACTAATTGTTTAAAAAATATACTTGAACTATAAGGTGAAAAATCTAGAAAAACAATCACTGACGTTTCATCTTTAGTTGAGCATCATTCAAGGTTGGGGAAGATTAAAGCCTTAACTTTTGTTGGTATCAACAGCATCACCAATGGTGTAGTAATGACCTCCCGCAACATGATGTACGCTTTTCCAAGATGGGTCAGCTTCATGGTAATACCAATGTCCATCGCGGAACACGCGATCATCTGCATAGGCTGCAATGACTTTACCAATAAATAAATCATGTGCTTGTTGATTGTGTGGTTCGGGTATAAGTTCACAAATGAGCCAAGCAGCACAGCCTTCCACCACAGGTAAGTCAAAACCGTCAAAGTGAAAGAGTGGAGTATGACAATGCTCAAGTTTAGCTGGGTCATCAAACTGGCTGATAGAACCTAAGGCTTGTACCAACTCAATTTGCTTTAAGGTGGGAACTTGTAAGGCAAAATAACCCGATTGTTCAGTTAATTTTCTGGTTTTGGTGCTTTTATCCAGTACGACAGATACTTTGGCTGGAACCAATTCTAGCGCACATGCCCAAGCAGCAGTCATAACATTGGCTTCTTGTTCATGTTGTGCAGATACCAATACGGTTGGGCCATGATTGAGTAAACGATACGCCTTTGCCAGTTCGACAGGTTGAATGTGTGGATTTAACAGCCCAGCCATATTTAGATTCAATAAGATTATTTTCATGGACATATCATAACTCTGATTGTTGCAGGAGTAGTCTAAATTTGAACACTTGGTAAGTCTGTACTGGTAAAGCCAAAAGTCGAATTGAATTTTGATTTATAATAGGGATTACATTATTTAGGGAAAAAACATGAATATGCCCTTAATCATCAATGTCATCCTCTTTGTGGCATTGCTGTTCTTATTAAGTCGGACACGTCATACCGATTGGAGCCTTGCCAAAAAGGTGCTTGCTGGTCTCTGCTTGGGGGTAGTGTTCGGTTTACTCTTGCATGTGGTGTATGGCACAGGTTCAACCGTGCTGCAAGAGTCAGTGCAATGGTTTAACTTGGTCGGTAAAGGCTATGTCAAGCTGCTGCAAATGGTGGTCATGCCGTTGGTCTTCGTTTCCATTTTAGGCGCGGTGATTAAGCTGCATGATGCAGGTTCACTCGGCAAGATCAGTTTTATTAGTATCGGCACCTTATTGGTTACAACAGCGATTGCCGCTTTTGTGGGTGTGGTGGTAACCAATGCTTTTGGTTTGACCGCGGCAGGTTTGGTTCAGGGGGCGCAAGAAACTGAACGTCTGAATGCCATTCAGACCGACTATGTGGGGCAAGTGACAGATTTACAAGTTCCAGATCTGTTTCTCTCTTTTATTCCCACTAATCCTTTTGCTGAACTCACTGGTGCTCACCCGACTTCAATTATTAGTGTGGTAATTTTTGCTGTATTCCTAGGTATGGCTGGCTTGAATTTAATTAAGGCGGATGTAGAGAAAGGGAAAAAATTGCTTGCTGCGATTGAAATTATGCAAGCATGGGTGATGAAATTAGTCCGCTTAATTATGACCCTTACGCCGTATGGTGTATTTGCCTTAATGACCAATATTGTGGCGAATTCAAAATTGGCAGACATTCTAAATTTGGGTGGATTCCTTGTTGCATCTTATATTGGTCTGGGCATCATGTTTGCTGTGCATGCACTCATTTTGTTGTTTACAGGTGTCAATCCAGTTCAATTCTTTAAAAAGGTTTGGCCTGTATTAACTTTTGCTTTTACCAGTCGCTCTAGTGCAGCCAGTATTCCACTAAATATTGAGGCACAAACGCGCCGTCTGGGCGTGCCTGAGTCGATTGCCAGTTTCTCAGCTTCTTTTGGGACAACCATTGGTCAAAATGGTTGTGCGGGTTTATATCCTGCCATGTTGGCTGTAATGGTAGCACCAACCGTTGGGATTAACCCATTAGATCCAATCTGGATTCTAACTTTAGTCTGTGTCGTAACGCTCAGTTCTGTCGGTGTTGCAGGTGTGGGTGGTGGTGCGACTTTTGCTGCCTTAATTGTATTGCCGATGTTGGGCTTACCCGTGACTTTAGTGGCGCTACTCATTTCGATTGAACCTTTGATTGATATGGGACGTACGGCATTAAATGTGAATGGCTCAATGACTGCCGGAATGGTCACCAGTCAAGTCTTGGGGCAAACTGATCAAACCATTTTTAAACAAGAAAATGTTGATTTAACCGAGAATTAATTTCGCCGTTACGTCATAAATAGGAAAGTCAGTATTTTGGATATTGACTTTCTTTTTTTGTGTCAGGCAACAACTGTATCCATAAATCAAATAAATTTGTATCTGTTATTGTTGGACTGTAACGGCATAATAAGCATGAAACAATGGAGAAAAATTATGAAAATGTATCAAATCGATGCTTTTAGCAATGCATTATTTAAGGGGAATCCTGCGGCAGTAATTGTGACTGAACAATGGTTAGATGAAGCACTCATGCAAAATATTGCTTTGGAAAATAACCTGTCTGAAACTGCATTTGTAAAAAAGATTGATGCCGAACATTTTGAAATTCGTTGGTTTACACCTACAGCAGAAGTTGATTTTTGTGGGCATGCAACTTTAGCCAGCAGTTTTGTGCTATTTAAAGATTTTACTCCAGCCAAAACCATTCATTTCCATGTGAAAAAATTGGGTGTTTTTGTTGTGAGTCAGGCGGACGATGGCAAAATTTGTATGAATTTCCCAATCCGCCGTGCAGAAAAAGTAGAAGATTACCCTGAACTTTTAACTCAGGCACTCAGCAAGCCATTTAAAAATGTTTATCTGAATCAACAAGCTTTTATTGTTGAGTATGAAAGTGTGCAAGACGTTTTGGATGAGCAACCCAACTTAGAATTGTTAAAGCAATTGGGTTCTTTACGTACTGCTATTACCGCACATAGTTCAAGTGTAGATGTTGCCATTACTGCTTCAAATGCAGAGTATGATTGTGTGTCACGTTATTTTGCCCCTGCAATAGGCATCAATGAAGACCCTGTTACAGGTTCTATTCACACTGCGATAGCACCGTTGTGGGCAGAACGATTAAACAAAACAGAGTTGATTGCATATCAAGCCTCTACGCGAGGTGGCGAATTATATTGCAAAATTCTAGATCAGGAACGCATTGAAATTTCAGGTTATGGCAAACTTTATATGCAGGCAGAATTGTTCTTAGATTAAATATATTTGAACAAAGCAACGCTCAAAACTGAGGGTTGCTTTGCAAAACTTCACTATAAATACCATTTTCGATTCCGTAAGATAGGCAGCTTATAAAATATTTATATAACTGAATATATTGGAATTAACATGTTAATGCGGTTGAAAAAACTTACTTTCTCTCTGTTTTTTGTTGGTTTAAGTTCGGCTGCTTGGGCACAGCCAGTTTTGGTCAAATCAGATCATCAAATTGAAGAATATAAATTAGATAACGGTTTTCGGGTGATTTTGGCACCGAATGATAAAGAAAATAAAGTCTATATGAGCACCATATATCTGACAGGCTCATTGAATGATCCGCAAGGTAAAGGAGGGCTAGCACATTTGTTAGAACACCTTGCTTTTAAGGGAACACAAAATGTCAAAGGTGAAGAATTCCAGCGTAGATTGGATCAATACACTTTAATGACCAATGCTAGTACTGACTATTATTCGACCCGCTATATTAATGTCGTGCGTCCTGAACAAACCGCTTTGAATGAAATCTTGCATTTAGAAGCCGAGCGTATGGATAAATTAGTGCTGCAAGAGAAGTTTGTTCCTTCTGAAATTGCCATTGTGAAACGTGAGCGGGAAGTACGTCTGGATCAACCTTTTGCCGTATTGATGGATCAGATGTGGAAATCGGCTTATGGAAACCAGTATTTAGGACGTTTACCCATTGGCGATTTAAAAGAATTGCAGTCCATCAAAATGAATGAACTGAACCAGTTCTATCGTACGTGGTATGCACCCAATAATGCAGCAATGGTGATTGCAGGTAAATTCGACAAAGGGCAAGTGTTGAAACAGATCGATCAACAGTTTAGTTCAATTCCTGCACGTCAGATTCCTGCTCAGGTTCAAGTACCGCAGTTGGATGCAAGTAAAATTAAACAGCGTGAATTTACTGTGGCAAAGGGCAGTGATTTAGCCAAGTTCAATATTTACTTGAATGGAAAAAATGAACAGATCAAACCCGCTTTAGCTTTGTCACCGCTCTTATATACCATGCAGCCGAGCGGGCATTTGTATCAAAGTATGGTGGAAACAGGCACCAGTACTATGGTGCAGGCAACCACATGGCTAGATCGTGATTTTAACTTGGTGTTTATGGGCGCAATTTATGCACCGAATCATAATGCTGAGCAGGTCGATCAAGCGCTCGATCAAGGGATAGAAAAAACGCAAGATTTTAATGAAACAGAATTAAAACGCGTGAAAAGCCTCATTCAAAATCAGGCGGATAGCATTCAAAGTAACTCTGCGGCTTTGGGTTCACGTCTGGCGGATTATTTTGTAGCGAGTCAGGGACGTTGGGATCAATATTATGTCGATCTCAATAACATTCAAAACTTAAGTCTGAATGAGGTCAATCAGACCTTAAATCAGTTCTTGGTGAAAGAGCATCGTATTACAGGTGATATTCAGCCGACTCCTGAAGATCAGAAAAAAGCTAAGCAACAGCAGCAGGCAAAAGTGCCAAAGCAGACCTTAGACCAACAGGCTCAAAAAACAGAACCACTCAAAGATGTGAGTGTGTATCAACAAGAAGTAGCACAATATGTTGCAAGCTCTCAGCAATATTTGGAAAAGAACGAGAAGAATATTCAACGCGGTGTACTAAAGAACGGGATGAAATATGCGCTTTATCCTGTTGCGACCCGTGACAATAAAACCTATGCCACCATTAATGTTGAGTTCGGTACAGCCCAAAGTTTGATGAACAAAAGTGAAATTATTGATTTCACTTCTTATTTATTGCTCCGTGCTTCAGATAAATACAGTCTGCAAGACATTGCCGATAAATCGATTGATGCAGGTGGTTCAGCAACAGCATCGTCTAATGGCAACGGTATGACCATTCAAATTGTGGCGAAAAAAGAAAAATTTGAAGACTTCTTTAATTATATTGTAGAGGTCATGAAGAACCCGAAGTTTGAGCAGTCACAGTTTGATTTAATCAAGTCACAAACGTTGTCGAGCTTAAACCGTCCATATACGGAACCTGAAACGGTAGCAGCGTTGACGATTGCACGTTTAATCGAAATTTATCCGCAAGGAGATTTGCGCTATCACTTCGAACCTGAATATGCCAAGAAGCAATACCAAGCTTCTACCAATGAGCAAGTGAAGCAGTTGTATCAACAATTTTTTGCCATGAATAATGCACAAATTGCGATTACAGGTGAGTTCAATGCGAAGAAAATGTTGCGCAAAGTAAAGCAGCAGTTTGGTAATTGGAAAGGGACTCAAGCTTATACACAACTGACTTCTGAATATACCCCGTATAAAGCGCAGAAGAAGCATGTGCTGTCTGAACAACGTGAGTTTGGTAGTTATCAGAGCTTACTCACTTTCCCGCTAGGCGAGGATCACCCTGATGCTCCAGCGATGCTGGTTTTTAGTTACATTCTTGGAGATTCTCAGCTCTCTTCACGTTTAGCACAAGAATTACGTGAGAAGAATGCTTTGGTGTATGGTTTTAGCAGTGAAATTCAATTGGATGATTGGGTCAATTCAGGAGCACTGAGCATTGATGCCAATTACACCGCAGGTAAAGCCGAGCAAGTGTCGCAGGCTGTGCATAAGGTTTTACAAGAACTGTTAGATCATGGTGTAACAGAACAAGAGTTAGAAGCGGCTAAAGCTGATATTCTAAAAAACCGCGTAACGGCTTTGGAAGATGAACGCAATATTCATCAAATGTTGACTTCACAGTTGGAACGAAACCGCGATTTATTGTTTCGTAAAAAGCGTGATCAAGCGATTGCCAACTTAACCAAAGCGGATGTAGACCAAGCCATCAAAAAATACATTCATCTTGATCAATTGGTTGAAGTGATGGCTGATCAATATGGACAGCCGAATGACTAATCTTTAAGTTTTTAATTCACTTAAATATTTCTATAAAAAGCCACATTTTTGTGGCTTTTTATTTTAAAACTTGAAGTTAAATTGAGCGGATGATAAAAAACTTTATATAACTTCTTAATAATGAAAACATAATGTTAATTGAGTCTATCTATATGATGAAGAAAATTCTAAAAATTTCTGGTTATCTTCTTTTTGTATTTGTCATCGGTACTTCATACGCTACAGCAGCGACTGAAACGCGTACCATCCGTACTGAAAATGGGCAATTGGTATCTCTTGGTGATAGCTATATTCAACTGGTACAGAATATGCAGCAATCGCCAATCTCGGTGCGAAATTACGAGTGGAAAGAAGGCAAAAAGCAGCTTACTGCATCGGACCATGTGTATTTGGTGGGGAATGCTTATTACACTGTTACCATTGTCGATAACGTTATTAAAAAGATCGTTTGGGATCGTAAAATTTAAGTCATAAAAAAGGCCCTGAGTCTAAACTGAGGGCTTTTTTATTACACCATTAAATTAATGGTCATGATCATGCTTGTTGGCATGGAATTCTTCATTATGACGGAAACGTAAATAGTTCTCGAACTGTTCACAGTATTCGTCATAGTTATCTTCCAGCATCATTTGGAATTGCTGAAGGATATAAGACATCACTTGCTCTTTAGCATCACGCATTTCGTTGCCATCTTTGAAATTATTGGCTGCAACCCAAGTATTAAAACGTGCTGTTGCAAACAGCATAGAAGCACTGACTTGACCACGAATTTCAGTGGGCTTGACTTGTTGTCCTTTGGCTGGGCGACAAAATTCATTGGCATGTTTAATAAATTCATCTGCACGTTCAAAAAAAGCAGCATTCAAAGCTTCTTCTTCGGTAACATCGGTAGCGTCAATCTTTTGAACCATGACTGTTCCTAGCTAAAATTTCATTCTGCATTATAGGCAAAGCCTTGCAGAAACAAAACCTTTGACTTAATCTAAAAATAGCCTAAGCATTATAAAAATGGAACGCGTTATGTCAGATGCTATTGCAATTCAAAATCTTAAACATGATATTGCACTTTTGCGCCAACAAATTTGGCCACCACAAACTTTGGCAAATGTCGAAGGATTACCCATTTATTATGGTTCGAAAGAAGATGTCGCACACTATTATCAGCAATGGCAAGATTTAATCGAGCGTGCACAACTGTTGAGCCAACCTTTTTTAAGTGATGAAATGGTTGATGCGATTCATTTACCCAGTCATTTGAATTTGCCGTTGTTTTATTTTCATGTAGATCGGATTCGAATTAATAAAACACGAGCTAAAGAGTCGAAGACTTTCAGGGGGATCGCCAGTTTATTAGATAAATGTGGAGAATATTCCGCAGAGCAGGTTACAGCGATGCAAGTCTGGTTAAATAGTGATGATCAGGCAGCACTGGTCGCACACCGAGAATTCATTGACCTTAGAACTTATGTGTTTCAGCATGGACAAAGTGAATATACGCGTACCCGATTTTATGTGAATGGTATTGTGTTAAGTACTGAAGAACATTTTAAGTTGGTGGATGCACGCGATAAGCCACGTAAGCAACGCAGTGATAGCTATAGTGATCCACTGGCGGATAACAGAGTATGGAAAGTCTTTGGAAAATACCGCTAAGTTGTTCTCAAGACCAGAACGGTTTAATTTTCTTGAAGGCTTTGAGTTGCTTGTCGATGTGTTTGAGTTGTTGCTTTTCCTGTTGATTGAGCCAGTCTATCGCACAGTGAATTTCTTTATTTTCAGGCAGTTCATGGAAGAATTGCTCAGCAACCAAAAGATCGTTGTATTGCCCCAAAAGCTCTTGAATCGGTTTAATTGCTTTGAGGTAATCTTTCACTGCTTTATTGCTGTATAGGCTACGCACAAACTCAATGTTGTAACGTAAATGTTTGAAGCATTTACGGAGTTTGTGCTTTTCTTCATCTTCTAGTTGTGAAAAATGACCAATGTCATCTGCAATGCGTTGATGGGTTTTCTTTAAGTTTTTCTCAGCATATTTTAAAAACGGTTTTTTCTTTTTATTTTTGGGACTCAGTTCTGAAGTCATATAGTCCATTAGTTCTAATATTAATTGATTGGTTTCGGTGGACTGGAAAATCCACATCACCTGATTGTGATAACTCTCGGCAGTTGGAATTTCTAAGTGTGAACAGCCCGCTTGCTGTAACTGGGGCAGAAGGGTTTCACGAATGGCATCGGTATCACGCGCATTGCCTAAAGATTGAAATATGATACGGAGCTGAGCTGCCCAGTATGGAGGAATGTCATGAACCAAGTTGGCATAACTTTTTAAAGCACTACGCATACGCCGTATCGCCACACGTGCCTGATGTATATGTTCGCTGTTGTAAAAGCCACTAGCAAGGGCAGTCGCATTTGGCAAGAGATGCTTAAAGGTATTATTTAAGATCGCATGTACAGCGGCATTTGGTGTCATGGCTTGATCTAAAACGACAGGCTCCGCATATTGCGGCAGTAACATATCCTGCTGTTGTAGGTGCAAATCTCCCCGTTGTGATTTACTTCGTGTGTCTAGCCAGAGTTGATATTTATTCATCCATGGCTCTATGCAGCGAATTAAGTCATGAATGGAACCTTGTACCAGTTCAAACTCAATTTCAAAAATTCTTAATTTTTCTTGTTGAAAGACCAAGTGTCCAATGTCGAGGCAAACTTCAATTTCAGACTGATTAAACAGCAGAATTTTTGATATTCGTTCAACATCGGTAGAAAATTTGATTTTAAAATTTTGAGATGCATCTTCAGTGGTGAAAAGAGCAGGTAGTTCGTCTATATGATCCTGATACAAAGCTAAATTAAGTTTAGGTTGTTTTTTCTTACCGAGGTCAGATTCAAATTCAAAACGCTCGATATGTTGCTCGGTTTTGTATTTTAAGGTTTGAATCCAATGTCCTTGTTCTAAGCGTAATCGTAGGGCAATCGACTGTTGTGCCAATTGAAAATCGGGAGTGTCGTAATAGTGGGCGAGTAGGGGTTGCTTATATATCTTAGAGGCACAGAAGTCTTGATAAATCATGTCCTGAAAAGCATCTGGAATCTGAAATTTGAGTTCAATTTCTGACATGTTCTAGCCCTCGCACTGGAGTTTTTAAAATTATTTTAATGGCGCTAAATTTATATCTTGGCTAAAGTGACTGAAGAAGTCCAGTAAAAATATAATTTGTCTATTTTTAGAAGTAGGAATGAAGTACATCCACAAGCTTTGCTCGTGGATGTTGGTCTGTTTGTATGTCTAATGACTTAGAATTTAAGGAACTTACGACTTACCATAAATTGTTCAGTCGCATCTAAAAGTGCTTGAGCGTACACTTCTTGTTTGGCAGTTAACCAACCTAAAACAAACCAGTCGCTTGCCTCTAATTCGGTTTGCTGTATATAGGCAGCAGATGAACTGAGCGTCAAGTATTCTTCAGCAGCTTGGTGTGCTTCATTTAATGCTTTGCTATATTTTTGCAGGTTTTTTACATCATAAATTGAAGTAAGAATTGGGAAGCTGAATTTGAGTTCGCGAATGCGTTGAGAGAGCTGTTCTAAACTTTCAAAATTAGTAACGTCGGTTTCTGAAAGCTGCTCATGAATCTGTTTATACTGCTGTTGCAAGGTGTTCTGCGCGTAGCCTTTTAAATCTAACTCTTGCGTGGCAGTACTGCTTTGTAAGCTAAACATTAATAGCTCTAAAAAGTGATGTACATTCAGTGTTGAGCGCACCAAATTATTCAGCTTTTCTTGAGCATATAAAATATCTTTGGTTAGGCTTGCTGCTGTGGTTGGGTTTTGCAACAACGCTCCTAGGGTATTCTGCATGTGCTCAAGTTGTTGTAAGTTCTCAAAATGATGTTTAAAAGCCGCCAACTGATAGGCCCATTTATCCGAAACATCCTTGCTCCAGGTTTTAAATAAAGCTGAAGTTAAATAGAGATGATCCAACGCTACATAAGCTTGCTCAAGATGTTCCTTTTCTGCAACGCCTGCGGAGATGGCTGCAATATTTGGAAGTAGGTGCTGTAACTGTTGCGCGATGAGCGAGCGGACATTGCAGTCGGCACTGTCTTTTTTCACCAGTTGAAATGCTTTGGCTTGCTTGGCTGGGCTCACTGCTTGCTGAGTTGAAAGTAAATGACCCATTTCAGCTTTACTACGAACATCTAACCACAATTGGTATTTTTTTACCCATTCAAAACTAAAGGCAAGCAAAGACTGAATAGAACCTTGTTTGAGTTCAAACTCAACTTCGTGAACTTCTCTTTCTTCAGTTTCAGTGGCTAAGCGGCCAATATCGAGGCTGACTTCAATTTCTGCATCTTCGAAGTGAATCACACGATAAGTGCGCTGAATATCAGACTCAAATTGTAATTTTAATGAAGCAAACTGATCACCCAAAGCATTTTGCAAAATGGCTAATGCTTCAGATTCATCTTGATAAATCGTTAAATCTAAAGCAGGAGCATGTTCAGAAATACCAAAATCATGATTATGTTCAAAGCGGTGCAAATGGCTTTTTCCGGCTGCTTTTAAGGTTTGAACCCAATGCTCACCTTCAAGGCGTAAGCGTAGGGCAACACCATGTTGTGAAAGTAATTTATCTGGCGTGTCAAAGTATTTGGCTTTCAGATGAATCAAATTTGATTTTTTGGGGTCTAAGGCTTTAAGGAGCATTGTTCTTTTTGCTGTAGGAATTTGAAATTTTAATTCAACTTCAATCATAAATTTGCCTTAGATTACGGTTCAAAAAAAGGGAGCAGCTTTTATTAAAAACTGGTGTGGCTCTTTGGTATTAAATTTTAGCTGAAAAATTCTATGCTGTACGCGTTGATGAGAGAAATTATCGGCAGTTAACTATGCCAAATGGAGGTAAAAAAATACTGCCATTAAAAATCCAAGGGTTATTACATTTTTAAATGTACAGACAGAAAGATTGTCGGATTTGTAATGAAATAGCAATGATAAAATGAGGTTTGCCAATTTTTCAGCAGGAACATGAGCAAAAAGTAATTGACCAATTGAATATTACGCCCAATGATATTGGTGCAAAATCAGAAAACGTAATTCAAAACAATCAGGATGATTTGAATATGAATGCAAATGTTCAAGCAAATAGAAGTGTACAGCACCTTCAATCGCCGCAATTACCCATTCGAAATTATAATGAATTTTATCGTTTTTATTTAACCGAGCACCGTAATATCACCAGCAGACGCCTGCATGTGTTAGGAAGTGTCATCGGTGGATATTGGATAGCAAAAGCAATTCGCCATCGTAAACCTAAGTATGTTTTGTATGGTTTAGTGCCTGGTTATGCATGTGCATGGATTGGACACTTTGTCTATGAAAAGAATAAACCTGCGTCTTTCAAACAGCCATTTTACAGTTTTATCTCGGACTGGCGTATGTTGTCTGATATTGTGCGAGGCAACTTGAGTTTAAAGTGTCGTTCATTAGATAAAATTCCAAGTTAATTTTCATTCTTATTAAAGTGTATTTATCTAATAATATTTGATTGAAAATTTAATATAACTATATGTTATAAATTAGACTTTTAGTCTTATATGAAGTATATTTTTCAAATATTTTTAATAAAAATGGCTAGGATGTTTTATCCTTCTGATGTAGTATAAGTTTCGGATTTTTAGATAGTCTGGTATACCACTAAGACATTACAAGTTTCCAATGCCTAGAGTGACCTTTCTCTGGGCTTTTTTTATTTTGAATGTAAATAAAGTAACTCGATTAAAAAATTGAGGCTATACATTGAAAGACTCTCTAATTTTTTGCCCACATTGCCCGTGTGGTTAGTGCAAAAAATTAGAGAGTCATGTTTATTTTCAGTTATTGTTATAATTATTGAAAATAAACAAAATCTTTCGGTTTTATCGTTGTATTTTATTGCTTTTATGACTTTATTAAACCGTGATTTTGATACTTGCTCTATCCCCAGAACTAGGGATTTTTGTTAAATACAAAAATTAAAAGTTATCTTTTAATTCACGTAATTTTTGAAATTCTTCGACACTTTGTACTCTTAAAAAAGGATTGGTTTCGAGTTCAATGGCAATATTGCTGGGGAGTGTGGGTTGACCAAGCATGCGCAAGGCCTCAACTTGTTCAAAACGTTGTTGAATTTCTAGATTATCGGGTTCTACATGTAGCGCAAATTTAGCATTGGAGAGCGTATATTCATGAGTGCAATACACTTGAGTTTGTGGGGGTAATGCCGCCAAACGATTTAAGGAATGATACATTTGTTCAAATGTTCCCTCAAATACCCGACCACAGCCCATTGCAAATAAAGTATCCCCACAAAACACTAGATCTAAAGCATCACTAAAATAAACGATATGTCCTGAGGTGTGTCCTGGCACTGCAATCACATCTATACGAATATCATGAAAATTAAAATGCTCACCATCCGTAAGAGGGTGGGTAATAAACAGAATCTTGCTCAGCTCGTCTCTTGGGCCATAGACTGGAATGTTGCGATTGACCAATAGCGCTGCTACTCCGCCAATATGGTCTTTATGCCAATGCGTCAGCCAGATTTGCTTCAGGTGGAGTTGGTGTTCTTGACAATAATCCTCGACCAATTGTGCTTCGGTTGGGTCTACCGCAACCACTTCATGAGTTTCAGTGTGTTCAAGTAACCAAATATAGTTTTGTAATTGATTTTTTACATCAATGATATGGACTTGATAAGTCATGTCATGCGCTCGTTATCACTTGGCATTAAGTTTAGCATTGAATAGCTTAGGCTCACTATTTCAAGGTTGTAATTAATCAACTTTGGAAAACAGATAAAAGCAAAAAGCCGCATGAAAATGCGGCTTTTTTGCAAATATATGACTTAACGCAATTTCGCCAAGAAACGACCTACTCGTGTGATGGCTTCACGAAGTTCATTTTCAGCAGGTAAGAATACAACACGGAAATGGTCTGGTGTTGGCCAGTTAAACCCTGTGCCCTGAACCAATAAGACTTTCTCTGCACGCAGTAAATCAAGCATGAGCTTTTCATCGTCCTGAATTGGGTATATCTCTGGATCAAGTTTAGGGAAGCAATACATTGCACCTTCAGGTTTTACACAAGAGACGCCAGGAATTTCATTTAACATTTCCCATGCAATATTGCGCTGTTCATATAAACGACCACCTGGGCGGATTAAATCATTAATCGATTGATAACCACCTAGGGCTGTTTGAATCGCATATTGTGCTTGATGGTTGGCACACAAACGCATAGATGCAAGCATATCCAAACCTTCGATATAATCAGTTGCGCGTGATTTATCGCCTGTAATGGCCATCCAGCCTGAACGATAACCTGCAATACGATAGGCTTTTGATAAACCGTTGAATGAAATACACAGTTGATCGCCTGCTAATGCTGCAACGGAAACATGTTCGATACCGTCATAAATAATTTTGTCGTAGATTTCATCTGCAAATAAAATCAGGTCGTACTTTTTCGCTAAAGCGACAATTTGCTCTAAAACATGACGTGGATAAACAGCACCCGTTGGGTTGTTTGGGTTAATAATCACGATACCGCGGGTATTTGGCGTGATTTTACTTTCCATGTCGGCAATGTCTGGATACCAGAAATTTTCTTCATCACATTTATAATGAATCGCTGTACCACCCGATAAATTCACAGCCGCAGTCCACAGTGGATAATCTGGCATTGGCACCAGCATCTCATCACCATCATCGAGCAAGCCTTGCATCGCCATAACGATGAGTTCAGAAACACCATTACCGATATAGACATCATTCACGTGCATATCGAAAATGCCTTTTTGCTGGTAATACTGGCAAATGGCTTTACGTGCGGGGAAAATCCCTTTCGAGTCGGTATAACCCACAGCATTTGGCAGGTTTAGGGCGACGTCGTTAATAATTTCTTGTGGGGCTTCAAAGCCGAATGGAGCAGGGTTGCCAATATTCAGCTTAATAATTTTATGACCTGCTTCTTCCATCTCGATGGCCGCTCGTAACACTGGTCCACGGATGTCGTAGCAAACATGCTCGAGCTTAGACGATTTTTTTATTTCGCGTGGAGTTTGGATAGTGTTCGGCATTTTGATGTTCTCGGAAAGAGTGGAGGTCACTTTTGCATAACGATATAAATAACTTTTAAATGTTTCAGTTGTTACCAAATCGAGATCATGTTCATCTCGGAGTAAAGCAACAATTTTTTCATGCGTATAACCCGCCTGTTGATATTGTTTAATCACAGGTAGTAGATGTTTAAAAATAACGCTCTTTTTCTGCGACATTTTTTAATCCTGAGTAAGCATGATCGCAAGAATAACACCAATTTTGCTCACAAAAAAGCATTAATGAAATAAAAATGCTTACCATAATTATTGTGTTTGCTTACTTTTTGCTTTTATTGGAATTATAAGTCTTTTGTAAATTGTTAACGAAAGACTAGAAATTTTAAGATGAATGACGTAAATATAAGATTATCTTTTTTGAAACAGCAAGATAGAAAGGGAAATAATCATGGGAAAACTCAGTAAAACAGACCGAGAATGGCAAAGAGAGTTATCACCAGAAGAATTCCGTATAACTCGACAAAAAGGAACAGAACCTGCTTTTACGGGAAAATATTGGAATAGCAAACAAGAAGGAACTTATGTGTGTCGTTGCTGCGGTACACCGTTATTTTCATCGACGACGAAATATGACAGCGGTTGTGGCTGGCCAAGTTTTTTTAAACCAATTGCTGGAGGAGCAATTGATGAATTACAAGATAACTCACATGGTATGGAAAGAACTGAAATAGTTTGTCATCATTGTGACGCACATTTAGGGCATGTTTTTGAGGATGGTCCGCAGCCGACAGGATTACGCTATTGCGTAAATTCGGCTTCATTAGAACTACAATCACAAGAAAAAAATGACGAGGAAACCTATCCATGACCAACATTTATCAGTTTGAAGCTGAGTTGCTAGATGGAAAAAATAAATCTTTTGCCGATTATGAGGGGAAGGTTTTATTAATTGTAAACACTGCCAGTAAGTGCGGGTTTACTCCACAATTTGCTGGCTTAGAAAAGTTATATGAAAAATATAAGCCTCAAGGGTTGGAAGTACTTGGCTTTCCATGTAATCAATTTGGTGGGCAAGACCCAGGCTCAAATGACCAAATTGGAGCTTTCTGCCAGAAAAACTATGGAGTGACTTTTCCAATGTTCTCCAAAGTGGATGTCAAAGGTCCTGAAGCTCACGCCATTTTTCGCTATCTCACCAATAACAGCAAAGGAATTTTAGGTAGCGGTATTAAATGGAACTTTACCAAGTTTTTAATTGGTAAAGATGGCACAGTATTAAACCGTTTTGCCCCAACCACAAAACCAGAAGCTTTAGAGGAAGAAATCGAAAAGGCATTACAACAATAAATGTCATGTTGAATAGATTGCAGCCTTCCAATGATGCCTCCAAAGCTCAGACTGAGTTTTGGAGTGACCCGAATATACCTTATGTAGAAACACGTAAGGCATGTCATAGTCGCGCCTGTTATCATGCTCATAGTCATCCAACCTTTTCCATAGGTGCTGTAGATCTTGGGCAAAGTGTTTTCAGTAGTCGCTTTATAGGCACACAAGAAATTGAGTCAGGAACATTGGTTTTAATTCCTGCAAATGTTGAACACTCTTGTAATCCTGAACCTGATCAGGCGTGGAGTTATCAGATGATGCATCTGGATATGCTCTGGTTGCGACAGTTACTACATGAAACTAAACAGGATTTTCGTTGTGACGCAGTTCCACAGTATAAACCTCAACTTTATCAATCAGAGCGATTGTATTCAGTTTTTTGTCATTTAAATCAAAACTTATTTGATTCTTCCATTTCATATTTGCAGAAAGAACAGTTGCTAATTCAGACCTTAACTGAGCTGTTATTTCCCAATTTGCACTTGGAATTGCTTACTGAAAATAGCTATGCGCAGCAGGAGTTCCAATTGCTAATTTCTAGGTTGAGTGGCAATGATGAGTTTTTATCCTTAAAGCAATTGTCTGAGCAAAGTGGTTTGAGTCGTTACGCGATTATTCGTTTATTTAAGTCGAATTTGGGTTTAACTCCACATGCCTATCAACTCAATTTAAAAATTAATCAAGCAAGAACGCTTTTAAGACAGGGTAAGGATATTATTGAGTTGAGTTATCAGTTGGGTTTTAGTGATCAGAGTCATTTTCAGCGTGTATTTAAACAGTTGACAGGGACTACACCGAAGTTTTATCAAAAACAGCACCGTCGCGCAATTTTATACAATAATTAAATCTAAACACTTATTAGGCTTGTCTCAAAGTTTAGTTTAGTTGAGATGAGTTATGGAATTATTCTTTTTTATTGCAGTTACGCATTTTATGGCACTGCTTTGGACCTGATTTTTTTCTCATATTAATTCATTCAATGCAGTACGGTTCGAAATTAGCCCGTTACACGGTATTAGGGATTGCGAGCGGGAATGCACTAATATTATTGATGATCTTTATATTGTTATGGTGGTTAGGGCAAATTCATCCCATACTATTGCAACTATTTCGTTACTTAGGCATCACCTATTTACTGTATTTGGGATGGCAATGTTTTCGTTATCGTGAAGCTGAGAAACAGTCTTTTGAAGATCATAATGAAATACAAATCAAATCATCAGGTGTTCTATGTTTTGTTCAAGGTTTGCAGTCCAGTCTACTTAATCCTAAAAATGTGATGTTTTATAGTAGTCTTATTTTATTGGTTTACAGTCAATTTAGTGTTAAACAACTGTCTTTGGTTTGCTTTTGGATGGTAAGTGTCGTTCTATTTTGGAATTTATTTTTGCTTAAATTGCTTAATTCTAGGAGTTGGAGTCAGTTTTTAAAAAGGAATACGAAGATATTGTATAGGTTTACAGGCTGTTGTTTTTGGGGGTTTGCTGTGGTTTTGATGGTGCTCTAATCCATCACAGAACCAGTCTATTTGATTTTGTAATGAATTGAGCTAACGGTTTGTCTTTTCTATCGCCTTTCAGATGAAGAAACCACTATAAATTTTCATATAACTTAATAAGGGTTCAGTTGATAAAAAAATTAGATAATCATAATTCAGAGGCACTTTGAAATGCCTCTGATGGTTTTCGCTGCTTATGGATCGGAAGTTTCTATGGTTAAATTCCTTCAATAACTCGTCAAAAGATATTCATTTTGATAAGTCCTGATCTTAACAGACTCAAATTAAATAGTTGGATAAGAGCGATTTTTGGCCACTATCAAATGTAAAGCTATTAACGAGTAAGAAATGTTGCAGCTTCATCAATTAAATCAGCAATTGCTTTTGGTTGAGATGCAAGGGATGCATGGCTGGCATTTAAAGAAATGACTTTTTTTGCATTTAACCGTGCAGACATCATGGTTTGATTATCAGGATGGATCATACGGTCTTCGGTTGAAATTTGATACCAAGATGGTTTGGTTTTCCATGCTGGCGTTGAAATCGTATCGCCAAATGTACTGGCTACAGGTGCCTTTTGTGTGATGCTCATGACAAGGCCTTCATCATGAGTTAAATCCTGACAAAAATTTTCGTGATACTTATCGACTTTTACCCAAAGGTAACCGTCACTATCTGGCTCTAAATGAGGTGCACCTTCAGGTAAATGTTGTTGTGTAATACTGCCAGGACTCTCACCTGTATCTGGTGCAAAAGCTGCAATATATACTAACCCAACCACATTGGGGTGATTGCCTACTTCGGTAATGACAGCCCCACCATATGAGTGACCAACTAAAAGGACATCACCTTTTACTTGAGCAATCATTTTGCGTGTGCGTTCAACATCATCTGCTAAGGAAGTTAGAGGAAGTTCAACCGCACGTAATGCAGTATAACCTCGGTGAGATAAGTCAATGATGACCTTAGACCAATGGGCTGCGCCACCCCAAAATCCATGTACTAAAATAATTGTAGGCTTATTATTCATCTTTTATTTCCTAGTGTAAAAGGTCGTCTTATAGTTAAAGATATTATTCTGTGAACTTCAACTCGGTTTTAAATAAAATGACGGAATGCGGTTTTATTTTTGTAAGTACAATCGTTGGAGCATTTGCTAAAATAAATCCAATTTAACTATCAACAGATAGATTTGTCATTTTAATTACGAGTTATTGCCCTTGGTTTATGACATAGGTTGGTTAAAGTATTGCTGTTCAATAGACCAAAATGGAACAGAAAATGCTGTCTATAAAATGTGTGTATTTGAATATTTCTTAGAATTTTAAAACTTAGATCAATTTCAAGAAAAAGTGGGAGCACAAGTTTTTCATTATTATTTTTGCAAAATTTAACCAACAAAAAACCTCCTTATTGGAGGTTTTTTGTTGGTTAAATAGGGGTTAGAGAATCTTCTTTAACCGTACGATGGCTTGTTCACATTGCGCAATATCAGCCACTAATGCCATACGCACGTGGTTTTCACCTGGATTACCCGTCGCAGTATCACGCGATAAATAACGACCTGGAAGCACTTTAATATGAGCCTTTTCCATCAGCATTTTGGCAAATGATTCATCATTATCTACTTTAAGCCAATAATAAAAGCCAGCATCAGGTTTCTGAAGTGGTAAAAGATGTCCCAATTCATTTTGAAATAAATCAAACTTGGCACGGTACTGCACGCGATTTTCCTCAACGTGTGCTTCATCATCCCATGCTGCAATAGAGGCCAACTGATGTTGAACAGGCATGGCTGCACCATGATAAGTGCGGTATTGCAAATAAGGTTTCAGCAAGGCTGCATCGCCCGCAACAAAACCAGAACGCATACCCGGTAAGTTTGAACGTTTTGACAATGAATGGAACACGACACAGTTTTTATAGTCATCACGTCCAATTTCAGCACAAACTTCTAATAACCCTGTTGGTGCCTGATCAAACCATAGTTCTGAATAACATTCATCTGATGCAATCACAAAACCGTATTGGTCAGATAGTGCAATCAGCTTTTTAAATTGTTCTTTAGAAAGCACTGCACCTGTAGGATTGCCAGGGGTACAAACAAACAAGAGTGCCGTTTTTTCCCATACTTCAGCAGGAACTGCATCAAAATCACCTAAATAGCCATTTTCTTCGGTACAGTTGATGAAGTAAGGTTCAGCACCTGCGAGTAAAGTTGCCCCTTCATAGATTTGATAGAAGGGGTTTGGCATTACCACATACGGTTTTTCATCACGATTAATCAGCGCTTGTACAAAAGAAAAAATCGCTTCACGGGTGCCCGAAACAGGTAGAATTTCCTGTTCAGGGTTAATCTGATTGAGATGAAAACGACGCGCTAACCAGTTGGCAATACTAAGACGTAATTCAGGTAAACCTTTACTGTTCGGGTAAGTCGATAAATGCTGGAAGTTATCAATAATGGCTTGTTTCACAAACTCTGGTGCAGGATGCTTTGGTTCTCCAATTGATAGGGGAATCAAAGGTAAATCTGCGGGTTGTACATCCTTAAAAAGCTTATTTAACTTTTCAAATGGATACGGATGTAATAAAGACAAACTAGAGTTCATGAAACGAATACCCGAACGTTAAAAATTAATGTTGACCACAGACCTGATTAGAGGCTTCATCTAAAGCGGATTTTAGTTGATTGGCAAATAATACAGTCTCTTCTTCCGTCATCGGAGAGCCATCTTTTTTGGTGACAAAGAAAATATCTTCGGCGCGCTCGCCTAAAGTGGCGATTTTAGCAGAGTGAATATCTAAACCTTGCATCATAAACAGACCACCAATTTTCGCAAGTAATCCTGGATGGTCAAGTGTAGAAATTTCAACCATATTTTGCTGTAACGCTTCGTTTAAGGTTACATCTACCGTATTTTCAATATCAAAATGACGAAGTTGGCGTGGAATACGGCGCTGCATTAATCCTGGATACTTATCGGATTGGCTGAGTGCTGAGGTGAGGGAATGAATGACTGTAGCCTCTCGTTCAGGATCGGTTAATAACGTGCCAAAACGGTCTAAAACCACATAGGTATCTAAACTAAACGCAGTGGTTGCAGTAATGATTCGTGCATCCTGAACATCCAGATTCATTCGGTCTAAAATGGCCACAGTGGTTGCGAATAAGTTGGGTTGATCGCGCGTATAAATAAAGATCTGCACGGCATCTTGTGCTGATTTACGATGTGCTCGCATTAATACCAGAGGTGCTGGATTTTCACCGTGTTCTAATATTGCACGGGTATGCCAAGCAATTTCATCAGCCGATTCTTTAATGAAATATTCATCGCCGAGTTCTTGCCAGACTTTTTCTACATCAGTCAAAGAGAAATCATTCACTAACATTTCACTGGCTGCAAATTTGGTGTCCTCAATCAGCATTTGATAGTCCACAGGACGACCAAGACCAGTACGAATAATGTCACGGGCATGGGTATACAGTTGACGCATGAGTGATGCACGCCATGAGTTCCATAATTTTGGATTAGTCGCATTAATATCGGCAACAGTGAGGGTATAGAGATAGTCTAAATGCTCCATATCCCCCAGTTTTTCCGCAAAATCTTTGACTACATCTGGGTCGGAAATGTCTTTTTTCTGTGCCGTCAGTGACATGAGTAAGTGATTGTGAATTAACCAAGCCACCAGTTTGCATTCCCGTTCGGTAAAGCCATGCACGCGGCAGAATTCTATCGCATCTTCTGCACCGAGTTCACTGTGGTCTCCACCGCGACCTTTGGCAATGTCGTGGAACAAGGCAGCTAAGAATACGATGTCACGACGCGCAAGGCGTTGAAAGACTGAACTGACCACTGGAAAATCTTTGGCAAATTCCGGCTCTTTAAAGCGGTTTAAATTACGCAATAACAAGAGAGTGTGCGCATCGACGGTATAAATATGGAACAAGTCATATTGCATCAGTCCCATAATTTGTCCGAAAGCAGGAATATAATTGCCTAAAACGCCGTAACGCTTCATTGCGACCATGGTGTCGTATAAACGGTAAGGTGAACGAATAATCGCCATAAACAAGGCTTGATGTTCTGGATTATCCCGATAGGCTTGATCAATGCGTTTGGCAGCTAGAATCAATAAGCGTAAGGTTCGCGCGCGAATGCCTTCGATTTCTGGGCGGTTCGCGAGCAAATAGAATAATTCTAAAATTGCACTTGGGTTTTCTGCAAAAATTTTATGGTGTTGAACTGCTAACTTACCATCGACCAGTTTGAAGTTGTCATTAATTTCCACAATCTGACGTTCATATTGTGGCAGTCGAGGGGTGATGACTGATTCACTAAAATATGCCAATAACATTTCATTCAGGGTAGAAACCTGCTGCGCAGTACGGTAGTAGCGCTTCATGAACTGTTCAATTGGATAATTAGGTGATTTGTCTTCTTCACGCACATAGCCAAACATAGCGGCAATGTCACGTTGATAGTCAAATAATAAACGGTTTTCATCACGTTTGGTTAGGCGGTGTAAGTGATGGCGAATTTCCCATAAGAAACTCTCGGCTTCTTCGAGCACACCCAGTTCAAATTCGGAAATAAAGCCCAAATGGACTAAATCATAAATACGATTGACCCTAAAGTGGCGCTTTGCAATCCAGCCAATTTGGTTGATATCTCGGATACCGCCTGGAGCATTTTTAATATCAGGTTCTAAATTGCTTTCGGTATTGTTGTGCTGCGCATAGCGACGGTGTTGCTCTTCCATCTTTGCATCAAAGAAGGTTTTATCTGTCCATGTTTGTGAAACGATACGACGCGGCCAACGCGCGAGATGTTCATAGCCGATAATTAGTCGTGCTTCAATGAGGGTAGTGGCAACAGTGAGATCATTGGTAGCTTCTTCGACACATTGGCGAATACTGCGCACACTGATGCCTGGTTTAAAATTGCCAACATCCCAAAGTGAAGAAATAAAAATAGAAATCAGTTTTTCTTGATCTGCGGTAATTTCATCTTCCGACAAGATCATGATATCGACATCTGAGTACGGCAACATTTCACGGCGACCATAGCCGCCCACTGCAAATAGACCGAGTTTGGTTTGATCTAATTCGGCATGTTGCCAGAGAAATTGTAACGCTTCATCAATTAGATGAGATCGCGCTAAAATGACATCACGAATGGACTGTCCATGTTCAAAACTTTCCTGTAATTGTTTTTCTACATCGGTACGCCATTGGTTAATTGCTTGAATATCATGGTTACTTTTGACGTAATTCAACAATGGTAAAGTATTGATCATGAACAGTGGTCCGTAATATGTATAAGTTAGTTCTGATTCACAATGACTTGATCCGCAGCGTGTTGTGCCAACTCACGTGCTTGATCCGTAGTTTCAGCACGTGCAGTCGCAACACCCATACGACGGCGTTTAAAGCCTTCAGGTTTTCCGAACAGGCGTAAATCAGTATTTGGATTTGCCAAAGCAAGATTTAAGCCAGAGAAGGAAAGATTGGTATCATCCACACCCGCGTAAATGACAGCACTTGCAGCAATACTGTGGCGAGTTGTATTGACAGGCAAGCCTAAAATGGCGCGAGCATGTAATTCAAATTCGCTTTGATATTGGGAGGCTAAAGTCACAAGACCTGTATCGTGTGGACGTGGTGAAACTTCACTAAACCATACTTTGTCACCTTTGACAAACAATTCCACGCCAAAAATACCGCAACCGCCTAAAGCAGTTGTGACTTTGTGAGAAATTCGTTTAGCTTCTTCCAATGCCACGGCTGTCATTGCTTGAGGTTGCCAGCTTTCTACATAGTCGCCTGAATCTTGACGATGACCAATTGGGTCGCAGTATTGGGTTTCGATTTCACCTGTTTCGGCATTTTTCGCGCGAACAGTAAGAAGGGTAATTTCAAAATCAAAATCAATTTGCGATTCAACAATCACTTTACCCTGATTCACACGACCACCTGTTTGTGCATATTCCCAAGCTGCATCGACTTCGGCAAAGCTTTTTACACGTGATTGACCTTTGCCTGAAGAGGACATTACAGGTTTTACAAAGTTTGGATAACCAATGTCATCGCAAGCAGCACGGAAAGATTCGAGAGAATCGGCAAAACGGTAAGCAGAGGTGGGTAAGCCAAGTTCTTCTGCGGCCAAACGACGGATGCCTTCACGATTCATGGTGAGGTTTACGGCTTTTGCAGAAGGAATGATCGTTGCAGTTTGGCTTGCTTCAATTTCAACCAGAACTTCAGTTGCAATCGCTTCAATTTCAGGAACAATAAGGTGAGGTTTTACTTGTGCAATCAGTTGTTTTAATTCTTCAGGATTTGCCATATTTAAGGTGTATTGATAATGCGCAACTTGCATGGCAGGAGCATGGTCGTATCGGTCAGCAGCGTGTACTTCGACACCCAAACGTTGCAGTGAAATCACCACTTCTTTTCCGAGTTCACCTGACCCTAACAGTAGAACTTTAAATGCAGAAGATTGAAGGGGAGTACCAATAGTCACGCTCATGTGATTCATCCTTGCGTAAATGGGGTTTTAGCATAGCAGAACTCAGCGTAGTGTTCAGGTATGATTCACATAAAATGATAAGATTGTCGAACAATTTCTTTTAAGTTTACGCTGATTAGAATCTTAAGTTATAAAAGGAAAATATGATTACTTTCATAAAGTAATTTTATTTTATATTTTTAGTTAATCACCTGAAAATTGCTCTCAAGTGATTAATTGCGCTGTGAATCATTCGTTCAAAATAAATTAAAAATGAAAAGGCATATAGGTATAAACCAAGCCGTAGGTCAAAGCAGCAGTTAAGGTTGCAGGGACAATTTTCTTAAATTTAAAATATAAGCCCGTCAGAACCAGAAACCCTATCAGCATTGCTAAACTTTTGTTGGGTGTTTCTAACAGTGGAGGAAGTGTCGCAACGACCAACATGGAGCTAATAGCTGAAATCCCAATCGAGCCCAAGGCAATTTTTAACCACAATGCACCGCGCTTTTGCGAATTTTGTTGAAACTTCTGAATGACAAAAAAAGGACCAAAACGTGAGGCAAAATTTGCAATACCGACCACAATTCCTACCAATATGATTTCAAGATTCATGTGATGCTCCTGTAAGTTCTACATCATGTTGTTTGAGGACATAGTGCTTAAACAAACCTGCAAATATACCTGATGAAATACCAATGAAAATTGCCGCAGAGAGATCAATGAAATAGCAGGCGATCGCAGATACTAAAATAGTCACACTGACCACAAAGGTATGTTTTTTCTCAAAAGCAGCCAGTAGGAAACTGAGGAATAGCGCGGGTAATAAGAAATCTAGTGCCGCCTGCAGAAATAGCGGTAGATTGCCGACTTGATCGGCAAACAGTCCACCCAAGAATGAGCCAGTTGCCCAAGATAACCAGCTAAATAAACTCAGTCCCAACATCCAAGATTCAGACCATTCTTGGCGTCGTTGAGAGAGTTTGATCATGCCTGAAGCAAATACTTCATCTGTCAGTCCCCACGCCCAAATTGCGGTTTTTTTTAAATTCAAATGATCTTGAATTAAATTTTGTAGGGCAGGTCCATATAGTAAGTGACGAATGTCCAAGGCAATGACAGTCAGTGCCGTCATCCAGATGGAGGTTCCACTACCAAGTAGTGCAACCACCAGAAATTGGCTAGCACCCGCATACATGGTACAAGAGAGAAATAAGGCTTCCCAAGCACTAAAGCCAAACTGTGTTGCTGAAACCCCAAATGCAAAAGATACAGGTAAATAAGTAAAGATAATTGCTTGGCTATCTTTGGCACCTTGCCAAAAGCCCGCTGTTTGCGTGGGTGTTAATTTGTGTTGTGACACGACACACCTTGTTAGAGTTAAACGATAGGTCAAATAAGATTGTGTATTGTAGCCGAATTTACTAGCATAGTGCTTACTCGATTGTTGCGGTGATTCCCTAAATGCGAATACTTAGAGCGCCTGTGCTTATTGTTTCTGTAATAAGTAGTGCTTTGTTTTTACAAGGTTGTGGTCAATCTTCAGATCATGCTGAAAAGAAAGCAGAAATTAAAGCTGCGCCTAAATTGACCAATGATGCGACTACTTATGCACATGAAGCATGGCGATTCATGAACGAGGCAGATCCTTATGTATATCGTAAGCAACGTAATTTAATAGAAGAAAAGGTGCGTAAACCTGCGCGAAAACTCAGTACTGATTGGCGCATTAATGTCAAAATGACAGATTCGGTTACTGAAGGAAAATATGCATTGTGTCGTAAGGCTTTGACCAGTTTAGATGTTTGGGCGCGTGAAACCATGGAAAACTCAGCGACAGTTTCTCAGACAAAAGCGGATTACGAACGAGACAAAGCACAATGTAAAGATGCACTAGAGCATCCAGAGTTAGGTAACACCGACCCAAAGAAAAAGGCCTTTAATTCATAAAACTTTTATGTTTAAAGCTGTATTGTGATTTAGAGAATTGTAATGCAGCTTTAAACAGTCACTACCATAATAGAAAATAACACTGATTTGATTAATTTTATGCATTATCCTAATGTGATAAAAAGTGTATAATTTATGTGAAAAGTCACATTTATTATCGCGAGGTTATCGCTTTATGCGGAAAATATCTGTCCTAACTTTTAGTCTTTTATGCGTATTTAGTTCAACTGTGAATGCGCAACTTGTACAAGTACATACAGCTTTGCATGATTCTGTTGCACAAGAAGTTGCACCTTGCACCAATGGCTTTGATGACGTTAATGTCTGTCAATTAACTTCTTAAATTAATGTTGCTTTTTGGTGCTTTAAACATTTAATGCACATTTATGGTGAAAAATTTTGCACCATAAAATGACAGTTGATGTTGATGAATTCAACTCTGTCGAGTATGTGCTAAGCGATGTAATTGCTCTTGATCTATAATTTCAATTTTTTTAAATGCCAGATTTAACACCCCCAGTTTTTCTAAAGCCTGCAATTCTTGATTCACCGTTTGCCGTGAGCAAGTTAGCATCTGCGCAAGTTGCTCTTGACTGAGTTGAATGACATTTTTTTCAATCAGTACATGATTGCCATAGCCTTGTAAAATCAGCATTAATCGTAGAGCAAGCCGTTGCCTGATGGTCTGAGTTTGAATTGAAATTAGCTCTAAAAAGGCAATACGTAATTTCTGGCTGGTGAGTTGAGCAATATGAAACCAGAACTGAGGCTGTGTAGTGAGTAAAGTGTGGATAGCCACACTAGGAATATGCAGGATTCGTGTTTTTTGAATCGCAATGGCATCGTGGGAGCGCGGTTGCTGATCAATTAAAGAGATTTCACCGAACCACATGATGGGTTCTGCAATTGCAGCAATAGATTCTGTACCTTCAATATCGACATAACCTAAGCGTACTGCACCATCGAGTACCGCATAGATTCCATCAAAAGCATCTCCAGAATAAAAAATAGCTTGTTCTTTCTGATAGTGCTGTATAAGCGCATGTTCCTGAATAAACTGCTGAAAGGGGAGCGGTAATTCAGAATACCAACGGTTATTGGCAAGATGTTGAAGATCATCCATTTGCAGTGTCATGGGTATCCTTATTTTTTGAATTGTCGGCTAGGTGACAACTATAAAAATGATTTTTTTATATAGTGAGTTTATGCATCTTACAAGGACGATCCCAATGAGTAAATTAGAACAACTTTTAAGCCAGTATGCAGCTTATCATCTTGATCATAAAAATATTTTAACGCACTTTGTCGGGATTCCGCTGATTGTGTTTTCTATTATGTGTTTGACTGCACGGGCAGGGTTTCACTTTTCAGGATTTGAAATTACCTTAGCATTGGTCTTGATTATAGTGAGTTGTGCGTATTATTTGAAATTAGATCTCTGGTTTGGCTGTATTATGTTATTGCTATTTTCTGCGGTCTATCCTTTGGCATTAAAGATTGCTGGTTTTGGTTTGGCGACGTGGTTAATGCTAAGTGTTGGTATTTTTGTGGTGGGCTGGGTATTTCAGTTTGTTGGGCATTTTTATGAAAAGAAAAAACCAGCCTTTGTCGATGATTTAGTCGGTTTGATCATTGGTCCGTTATTTGTGTTAGCAGAAGCAATTTTTATGATGGGCTTTAGACAAGAATTGCAACAACGTATATTGGAACAGGCGCGAAAGCAACGCGCAGCGATGGATACGAAACCAGTGCAGATTTAGTCCTTAAATTCAGCCTGCCCAATGCTTTGCATGATTGATAGAGACGCATTCGGCAGGATTCTTCAACGTTAGAATGCATTTAAGGATGTTGCCACTTTATAAATGCAAAGTAAGGCACCACTTAGCAAAATAAGTACTCCCAATATAAAGCGTAGTTGATGAAATGCGGTCATAGGTAGGTCAGTGGCTGCGTACATATTACTGAATGGCCAGTTCATAACGTCGGTTGACTTCTTGCCAGTCGACAACATTAAAAAAAGCTGAAATATATTCGGGTCGTCTGTTCTGATATTTCAGGTAATAGGCATGTTCCCATACATCGAGTGCTAAAACGGGCGTGTGACCCTGCATGAGTGGCGAGTCCTGATTGGCACTGCTCTCTACCAATAATTTTTGATCTGGCGTAACGGTTAGCCAAGCCCATCCGCTACCAAAGCGAGTGAGTGCCGCTTTGGTAAAAGCCTCTTTAAAGTTGTCAAATCCGCCTAGCTCAGCCTCTATCGCTACCGCAATTTTGCCTATAGGTTGTCCACCGCCTTGAGGACTCATAACAGTCCAGAATAAGCTGTGGTTGGCATGTCCACCTGCGTTGTTAATGACATTATTTTTGAGTTGTGTTGGAACATCATTTACCTGCGTGACTAATTGCTCCACAGTTAAGTTTTTCCACGGTGTCCCTTCAATGCCTGCATTAATATTATTGATGTAAGTCTGATGATGCTTACGATGATGAATTTCCATGGTTTTCGCATCAATATGGGGTTCGAGTGCATCATAGGCATAAGGTAAATGGGGAAGCGTATAAGCCATAGCATCATCCTTTCAATCTAAGTTTTTAGTTATGTATGCATAGGAGTGTAGGCGATGTTGGATTTAATGTAAATATAATGATAATTATTATCATTATATTTATCAAATAAAGTTTTACTTAACCTGAGTCACTTATGTTTGAATGATGTTAAAGATTTCAGGTGACAGAAACGGGAGGGGCACTTTGCATCTTATGTACACGAAGTTAAGCGCTGTTGTTGATGAGCTTGGTTAACTCATATTTAGAATATAAAAAAGCCAGTGTTATCACTGGCTTTTAGCAATATCTAAATGAAATTAGACATTGAAACGGAAATGTAAAACGTCGCCGTCTTGTACCACGTAAGTTTTACCTTCTAGACGCCATTTACCAGCTTCTTTGGCACCCGCTTCACCGTTGTATTGAATGAAGTCATCATAAGCAATACATTCAGCACGGATAAAGCCTTTTTCAAAGTCAGTGTGAATGACACCCGCAGCTTGTGGTGCAGTTGCACCAACTTTTACAGTCCAAGCACGTACTTCTTGTACGCCTGCCGTGAAGTAAGTTTGTAAGCCAAGGAGTGAGTAACCTGCACGGATCACCACGTTCAGACCAGGCTCTTCCATACCCATCGCTTCAAGGAATTCAGCACGGTCTTCATCTTCAAGTAGCGAAATTTCAGCTTCGATTTGGTTGCAAAGTGGAACCACAATCGCATTTTCTTCAGCAGCAAGTTTTTTAACTGCGTCTAAATGCGGGTTGTTTTCAAAACCATCTTCAGCCACGTTAGCGATGTACATGGTTGGTTTTAAAGTCATTAAACCAAAACCACGTACCAATTTACGTTCATCGTCATCAAGCGTGGCAGCACGAGCTGGTTTACCTTCATCTAATAAAGGTAGAATTTTGTCTAAAACAGCTTTTGTTGCAATCGCATCTTTATCACCACTTTTCGCTGATTTAGCTAAACGTGTTACTGCTTTGGTTACAGTTTCCAAGTCCGCAAGTGCAAGTTCAGTATTGATGGTGGCAATATCATCTAAGGGGTCAATTTTACCATTCACGTGAATGACGTTTTCATCTTCAAAACAACGAACCACGTGTGCAATCGCATCAGTTTCACGGATGTTGGCAAGGAATTGGTTACCTAAACCTTCACCTTTAGACGCGCCAGCAACCAAACCTGCGATGTCTACAAATTCCATTGTGGTTGGAAGCACACGTTGTGGTTTTACGATGGCAGTTAATTTGTCTAAACGTAAATCTGGAACAGGAACAATCCCTGTGTTTGGTTCAATGGTACAGAACGGGAAGTTTTCTGCCGCAATTGCTGCTTTAGTTAACGCATTGAAAAGGGTAGATTTACCAACGTTCGGCAAGCCGACAATACCGCAATTAAAACCCATGAAATGACTCACAACGTATTATTTAAAAATTGGCGCTGATTTTACATGAAAGCCATGACAAAGTCAGGTCATGGCTCGTATCTTTCTTTTCGGCACCTTCAAGTGCATGATTGTTAAACTTTTCGTTTGTCTAGTTGTTGTGCAAGTGCATCTCCTGTTGCTTGTACTAACATAACCAGAACCACTAAAACTACAATAACCGCGAGCATGATTTGCATATCGAAACGTTGATAACCATAACGATAGGCAATATCACCTAATCCACCTGCGCCAATGGCACCTGCAATCGCTGAAGAATTAATCATAGTGACAATTGTTACGGTAAAGCCTGCCACAATTCCAGGTAAAGCTTCAGGCAGTAATACATGCCAAATGATTTGTTTACGGTTACAACCAATGGCTTGCGCGGCTTCAATTAGGCCTTGATCGACCTCACGTAAGCTCACTTCAGCAATACGTGCAAAGAAGGGTGTTGCAGCTAAGGTGAGAGGCACAACGGCAGCCCAAACGCCATAACTGGTGCCAACAATAAAGCGTGTTAAAGGAATCAAGGCTACCATTAAAATCAGGAAAGGCACCGAACGGGTAATATTCACCACCCAACCCAAAGCTTGGTTAATCGGTTTTGAGGGATAAATGCCGTGTTCACTGGTATTTACCAGTATGACTGCCATAGGTAAACCAATTAGGAAAGCTAAAATTGCCGATACGCCGACCATAATCAGCGTATCAACAGTTCCTGTGAGCAAAAGGTCAATGAGTTGGTCATGCATAGCCTAATACCTCAATTTTGGCAAACTGGTGTTGCAGTTGTTGTTTAAGCTGATGGATATCCAGATCATGCTGTGGCACAGCCACCACAAATTTTCCAATCAAATGTTCCTGAATTGAATCAATATGACTTTGATACAGATGAACAGGGCGATCGATTGCCGAGAATATCGAATTTAGATCTGGTGCATGTTGCAGGGGTGAGGCATAACTTAATCGCAAAATCACCTGACTCGATTCTGCTAGTGGTTGCTCGTGTAACTGAAAGGGCAAATCTAATTGTTCTAAATTGAGCAACTCTTGAGTAATTTGCTGCTGAGGATTGGAAAATACCGACCAGACTTGTCCAGACTCCACGATTTCACCGTGTTCAATCACTACAACTTGGTCGCAAATTTCACGGATGACTTGCATTTCATGAGTAATCAGGACAATGGTAATACCGAGGGTTTGATTGATTTCCTTGAGCAGCGATAACACCACTGAGGTACTTTCTGGATCAAGTGCGGAGGTCGCTTCATCACATAATAATATTTCAGGATGATGTACCAACGCTCGGGCAATACCAACCCGTTGTTTTTGCCCACCTGAAAGTTGGGCAGGATAGTTTTGTGCTTTATTGGTTAAACCCACCAGCTCTAGTACTTCACTGACCCGTTGTTGAATTTCAGTGGTACTGTAATTGGCAATTTTAAGCGGTAGCGCGACATTGTCCCACACCGTTTTGGCAGACATTAAATTGAAGTGCTGAAAGATCATACCAATGCGCTGACGTAATTGGATGAGTTCTGCATGATCGAGTTCAGCCAAATTCTGTTGGTGGATGTGAATGCTACCTTCACTGACTTTTTCTAGGCCATTGAGTGTACGCAATAGGGAAGATTTTCCCGCACCACTTTTACCAATAATGCCGAAAATCTTACCTTCAGGAATATCCAAATCGATATTCTTTAGTGCATGGACTTGTTGGTTTTGTACTGCATAATACTTGTTCAAATTACGGATTTTGATATGTGGAAGGGAAAAATCCACATGAGAACCAAAACTCACCATTGTCTTTCTCCTTATTTCCAGCCTTCAAACCACATTTTGCTGCCAAAATCTCGGTCTAAAATCTCTTGAACTTTTTTAGAGTTTTGGAAAGCTTTAACGAAAGTGGCTAATTTTTGATTGTGATCGCTATAGTCTTTACGCGTGACGAACAAAATTGCATATTTTTTATCGATAGGGTCGAGAAACAGAGCGCTATGCGGATCGGTTACTTTCGCCATTTTTAAGTAATGTGGAAAACCAAAGATGAGGTCGGCATCGTTATATGCATGTGCAGTTTGTGGCCCTTCAACTTCAATAAATTGCAGTTGTTTCGGATTTTGGATGATGTCCTGCACAGTCGAAAGTTCGTTATTGATGTCTTTCAATTGAATCAAACCTGCACGGTGCAGCAAAATCAGTGCGCGGGCAGAGTTTACAGGATCATTCGGAATGACCACGCGGGCTTTGTTTGGGAGTTCCTCTAAAGACTTATATTTTTTAGAATATAGTCCAACATGACTGCCTGTACCTGTGGCAAAGGCATGTAAGTCATATTGAGTTTCACGAATTGCATTGCGTAAAAAGACGCTTTGCTGGAAAAAGTTGGCATCAATATCGCCGTTTTGTACTGCGACATTTGGTGCATGCCAGTCAGAGAATTCGACCAGTTTGACCTGAATCCCTTGTTTTTTTACATCATCTGCAACACTTTGCAGCAGCTCTGCATAAGGTGGGCTAATGCCAATGGTTAAAACATCTTGTTGTGCCTGACTTTTGCTGTAGCGGTAAACCGCTACAGCAGCAATCAAGATTACAACGGTCAGTCCAATCAGCCATACCTTACGATTTTGGGGCTTAAAAACTGAATCTGTCATTGCTCAATCTCACTTCCAGCCAGGGAACCAAAGTTTTGAGCCAATCTCATCATTCAAAGTTTGTTTAACTTTGGCAGAAGTCTGATAAATTTTGATAAATTTTTCTAATTGTGCTGCTTTCTCTGGGTGTTGCTGTTGGTAGTCATCGCGCACCACAAATAGAATCGAATAACGAGTATTGGTATTGTCATCTAAAATCAGCGCATCATTCGGGTCAATGGTTTTGGCAAGACGTAAATAATGTGGGTAACTGAAAACTAAGTCAGCATCATCCACTGCGCGTGCCGTTTGCGGACCTTCAACTTCAATAAATTGCAGCTTTTTAGGATTGGCAGCAATGTCTTGTAAGTTAGATAAATGATTCTCTGGATTTTTTAAGGTAATTAGTTTGGCTTGTTGTAACAGCAACAATGCACGACCTTGATTCACAGGATCATTTGGAATGACTACGCGAGCTTGATCTGGTAGTTCATCCAGTGAATGGTATTTCTTGGAGTATAGGCCAACATGGGTTGTGACGCCCTTATCCAATGCTTTCAGTTTGAATTGAGTTTCTTTGATAGCATTGTCCAAGAAGGGTTGATGCTGGAAATAATTGGCATCAATATCACCATGATTCAAAGTAATATTCGGGGTATTCCAGTCGGAAAATTCCACCAGTTTGACATTGATCCCTTGTTGTTTCGCCTCTTCGACGGCAACCTTTAATGGGTTAGCAAAGGGTGGGCTAATACCAATCACTAACTCGGTATTGCTGGTCTTTTTATGGTAACTCCACGCCACCAGCCCAATCACCAGTGCAGCGACAAGTACCCCTAAAAAGGTAAATTTATTTTTTGCAGTTAAAGCCATGTTATCTCTCGTATTTTCAAATTTACAGCTGTTAAGCTGTCTGTTTTTCTGAATGTGTGGTTAAGTCTGGAGACGAATTTGAGCTTAAACATCGGAACTGCTGTACAGGATGATGATCGGCAAGATGGTCGCCTTGTTGAAACAGTTTGTGTCTTAAACTGCCTTCGCTGTAGCTTGTTTTGTAGCGCCCACGTTGTTGCAATTCAGGAATGACATAGCGAATAAAGTCTTGATGTGATTCTGGGGCAACCGTGCGGGTCAGATTAAAGCCATCGATGCCTGTTTCATCGATCCACCGAATCAGTTGTTCTGCCACAGCCGCGCCACTTCCAATAATGAGGGGATAACGTCCACCCAAGACATGCTGTGCTTTTAAGTCATTGCGTGTAATGGTTTGTTCTTTAAACTTTTGATTGACTGAGGCAATGCTATTGGTTTTTTGATAAGGAATCGCTTCATCATCAGCAAATTTGGATAAATCGATGCCTACCGAACTGGAGTAATGTGCTAAACCCGCTTCAGGACTGGCATAGCGGATATATTCAGCCAATTTTTCTTGAGCCAATGCATCCGTTTCTGCGGTCACAACCGTAATGCCTACAAAGATTTTAACGTTATTTGCATCTCGACCTTGAGCAACTGCGAGGGCACGAATTTTATCGACCTGTTGCTTAATCTTCTCTGGTCGATCTCCACCAATAAAAATACCTTCTGCATGTTGAGTCGCAAATGCTAAACCACGTGGCGAAGCGCCTGCCTGATATAAAACGGGGGTACGCTGTGGTGAGGGAGAGACTTGAAACACTCCCTGACTTTGATAAAACTGTCCCTGATGCTGAATGGCATGTACTTTAGCGGGATCGGTAAAAATACGCTGTGTTTTATCTTTCAATACCGCGTCATTTTCCCAAGAGCCTTCCCAAAACTTATAGCAAAGCTCAAGAAATTCTTCGGCTTGAGCATAACGCAGGTCATGTTCTTTTAGGCCTTTTTGTCCCACCAATCGTTCTGCGCTATCCAAATAGCCAGTCACAATATTCCAACCGATACGACCTTGGGTTAAATGGTCTAAACTTGCAAAACGACGGGCAAATTGATATGGATTTTCATAGCTTAAATTAACCGTAACACCAAAACCCAAATGTTGAGTTGCGGCAGCCATAGCTGAAACCAAGGTACTTGGATCATGACTAGGCAACTGGATCGATTCTTTCAGAGTTAAATCAATGCCATTCTGATAGACATCATAAACACCTGTAATGTCGGCAATAAATAGACCGTCAAATAAGCCTTGTTCTAAGGTTTGTGCCAATTCAGTCCAATAACTGAGTTCATTAAAACGGTGCGATTGATCTCGCGGATGTGTCCATAAGCCATGATTGATATGCCCAACAGAATTCATATCAAAAGCATTTAAAATAATCTTTTTCGGCGTTTGTTGTGTCATTACAAAGTCCCTCGACGTGGAGGGCGAATGCCGTTGAGGGTATAATTGGCAATGAAGTAATACTTCCAACGTGCCGCATCATGCAGGGTATGTACGCGGGCGTTACGCCAGAAACGATCTAAACCATCTACACGCTGGCTACCACGGCTACCTGCCAGTTCAATCAGTTTGGACGATGCTTTAAGTGCGGTTTCACTACTATGGGCACGTACTTTGGCAACGTCTAAAGACGCTTGAGTAATGTTGTCTTCGGTGGGTTGCGGTTTGGCGGCATCGATAGAGCGAGCGGCTTGTTTTAATAACACTTCGCTAGCGCGAACATCTGCCACGACACGACCTAATTCTAATAAGGTGAGTGGGTCTTGGGTTGCAGCATCTACACCTGAATCAATCCAAGGACGGGCTTGACGAACGCGAACCAAGGTTTCTTCAAAAGCAGCACGGGCGATGCCTGTTTCAATTGCCGCATGCATAATTTGGGCAAAAGGTCCAACCAAAGTAGGCTGTTGAAAGGCTTGATCGAAAGGAATTACATCTTCTGCAGCAACAAAGACTTGATGGAATTTAACCGTACCGCTGCCTGTAGTGCGTTGTCCAAATCCCGACCAATCATCAATCAGCTCTAAGCCTTCACTGTTACGTGGAATAAAGGCCAGAAATTCACGGTCATGGGCATCTTTGACTAAAGTGGGAATACGATGTGCAAACAAACTGCCTGTGCAATAGAATTTCTCACCATTGACGATAAAACCATTTGCTGTCGGAGAAATTGCGGTTTGTTTTTGTGCAGCATTCTTGGTTTTAAATTCTGCAAGCGCATTACCAAAGCGCGCACCTTGCAATACTTCCTGATACAGTTTTTGTTTTTGTTGTTCAGTACCTGTATTACGTAGTACTTCAAGGGCATAGAAGTGATTTTGTGGGATCTGACCAATTGAACCATCCACACCACTCATAAGGGCAATAATCTGCGCCACGGTATAGCTCGAAACTTCAGCACCCCCATATTGTTTAGGTACCGTAATAGCCCAAAGTCCAGACTGGCTATAAGCTTCAATTTCATCAAAAGGCAAAATGCGCTCAGCATCGCGCAGAATCGCATTGTGCTTGAATTGTTCTGCCAAGGTATGCGCAATTTCTAAGGCTTCGGCATCGGATTGAATAATATGTGCGGGTGCAAGTTGTGCTGCCTGTGCAGGGGAAATACTTTGAAATGAGGTCATGTTATTCTCCTTAAATCCATGCATGGCGGGCAGGTAATTTATGATTCAGGTAATAATCACCTAGCGCATGCAGTTTCCAACGCACAGGATCATGTAAGGTGTGCACACGTGCATTACGCCAGTGCTGATCTAAATTGAATTGACTTAAACTCGAACGACTGCCCCCGAGTTCGAGCAGTTTTTCAGAAATATTCAGTGCTGCATCATTGGCATAAATTTTGGCTTCAGCGACGAGAATAGAGGCACGTGCAGCTTGCTCATCGGTTACACTCTCAAGCTGATCTAACTCATCTAAATACTCTGCGGCTTCATCGAGCAGTAAAATAGCGGCCTCAAGTTGAATTTGCAGTTTGCCTACTTCTTGTAGGGTGTAATGTTCAAAGCTGGCTTTTTCCACTTGAGCATCGACAATTGGACGCGCTTTTTTGATGGTTGCCAACGTATCTTCAAAGGCAGCCTCAGCAATGCCGACATCAATCGCGACTTGTAACAGTTGCGAATAAGCACCACGATAGGTAGGTGCTGCCGTTAAAGGACGTTCATCAAAGATCAGGAAAGGATCAATTTCCACATGGTTCAGACGGACTGAGCCACTCGATGTTGTACGTTGTCCAAAACCATCCCAATCATCAATGACTTCAATGCCTTGTGCTTCACGATTTACGATGACGAGTACTACATGACCTTCAGGATGAATGGCTTTAATGGCTAACCAATGCGCGAAGCTGCTGCCTGTGGAATAGAATTTTTCACCTTGAAGATAGTAGTGGCCATTTTCAATACTCAAAATGGTGTTGAGTGTTTTAGAGTCTTTGGTATGGCGCTCAGGACCACCATTGGCAAGGCGTTTACCTGCTAAAATTTCTTGAAAAATGAACTGCTTTTGCGCTTCGGTGCCCATCAAGTCAATGAGGTAAAGTAAACTAATTTGATTTTGTGGGATTTGCCCGATGCTCGAATCGGCTTTATTCAAAATACGGAATACGCGTGCCAGTGTTTTATTGGAAACATAAGCACCGCCATATTGTTTGGGAATTCTTAAACCGCCTAAGCCTTTTTGGCTAAATTGTTCAATTTCTGCAAAAGGTAATGTACGGGTTTGATCTCGAACATTTCTTTCCTCGAGTGCAAAATCTGCAACTTGGTAAGCTGCATTAATTGCATCTTGATCATTTTTGATGATCTGTATGTTTTTAGAATTGATATAAGCCATAATGACACCTTCGAAACAATGTCAAAACGTTAATATCTCAGCTTTAAAAAATTAACTGACTGATTTCTATGTACTTATGAAAAACAATGTTTAAAACTTAAAGTGGTAAAGTTTGAATAAAAACAGATAAGTCAAATAACTGATTTTAAATAATAATTTAAATTTTGAAATTTCGGATACTGAATTTAAAGTGGCGGGTTATCTTGTTTAAAGATATTTAAGCCACAAAATTATATAACCGTACAAGGCTCAGCTATATTTATTTTGGGATAAAAATGACATTGTGTTTCTGGCTTTGACTGACTAAAGTAACAGACTGAAAGCGTTGGTTTTCTCAAAAATCAATGTTCCGATCAGCTTTTGGAGTGTTTATGCGAATTTTATACCAGTTTCCTTTATCTCATTATTGTGAGAAAGCTCGCTGGTTACTCGATCATAAACAACTTGATTTTGTTGCGCAGAATTTAATACCTGGTGTGCATCGTGCTTTTGCCCAACTTAAAACAGGACAAAATAAACTTCCGATCTTACGAGACAACGAACATTGGGTTGCAGATTCAACACAAATTGCACTGTATTTAGATCAAACTTATCCTGAACATGCTTTATTACGTGCAGACCCACATTTAAGAGAAGCTGCATTAGAAATTAATGCGTTGGCTTCCGAGCTTGGCTTACATGTACGCCGTTGGGGGTTAGCACAAAGTCTATCGGAAAGTGATGAAACTTTAGACATTATGATTGGTGAAAAAGGTTATCTGCGCCAATTTGAGAAATTTTCTAAACCTATTTTAAGAACACTGGTGTCTAAGAGCTACCAGCTTGATGCCGAAAAAGTTGAATATTCTAAGCATCAGATGGAACAGCTCATTAGTGTATTGAATCAGAAATTATTAGAAAATGATGGACGTTATTTTGTGGGCGAGCGTTTAGGGTTTGCTGATATTTCGGTCTGTTCCATGCTAGCACCCTTATTGGAAATAGCAGGAACCCCTTGGGAACGTGAAGAAGACTATATTTCAGGAAGTTCGGAAGATTTTTATATCTTCAAGCATCAACTTTTGGATTTACCTTTAGGGCAATATGTACAGCGTATATATTATACTGAACGTAATGCGCGTGTAGACTGGCGTGGTATGTAATCTTTGCTGTATTACTCATTGAAAAAAGATGTGTAATGATCACCCTTGAATAATTTTTAATTTGTATTCAAGGACATTTATGGCATTAAATTTCTATAAATCTAATGCCTGATAAAAATATCTAGTATGCATGACTTTATTTTTAGTGGAATAAACGAAATAATCGTCTTAGATATTGAACACGTATCTTGCATAATTCAAATAATTCTTACATGTGTTCTTATCTGTATTTTATTATTTTATCTTGGAGCCAGTGATGGAATTAGACCGCTTTGACAAACAGATTCTGGAAATATTAACCCATGAAGATGTGAATCTGAATGAACTGTCAGAGCGAATTAATCTTTCGGTCAGCTCAGTTCATCGCCGTATTAAACATTTGATTGATACCAATGTCATGACCAATGTACGTCGAGACATCAATTATCAAAAACTGGGTTTTAGCTTACATGTATTACTGCAAGTTTCTTTAAGTAAGCACGATACCGATACCTTTTCCAAATTTTTAGAAGAATTGGAAAGTATTCCAGAAGTGATTAATGCTTTTTTAGTCACCGGGCAGTCCGCAGATTTTATTGTGGAAGTGATTGCACGTGATATGGAAAATTACAGTCAAATTCTTCTCAATCGAATTGGTAAAATTGAGCACGTTGTTGCTTTACATTCGAGTTTTGTCATTAAGGAATACAATGTATTTAACTGTCGTGGTTTGTTGAATAAGGTTTAAACTTTCCAAATTTTAATGTCAGTTTAATCGCTGATATAAGCAATACCCTGTGTATTCATCAATAAAAAAACGCGCTTATCAGCGCGTTTTTTTATTTCTTGAAAGATTATTCATCTAGCTGAGCTAAAACTTCTTCTGTAAATTCAACGTTTGTATAAACGTTTTGCACGTCATCTAAGTCTTCAAACATATCAATCATTTTCACGATTTTTTTCGCTTGATCGATATCAGAAATCAATGCTTTAGTTGAAGGGTTCATCACGACTTCAGCATTGTCAGATTTTAAGCCAGCAGCAGTCAAAGCATCCTGTACATCACCAAACGATTCAGGTGTAGTAATGACTAGGATTTCATCTTCAGTCACTTCAATATCTTCCGCACCTGCTTCTAAAGCGACATCCATAATTTTATCTTCTAAAGAAACATCTTCAAAAGTAATTTCGCCACGTTTAGTAAACAAGAATGCCACTGAACCATTGGTACCTAAGTTACCATCAGTTTTAGAAAAACAGTGACGAACATCTGGCACAGTACGGTTTAAGTTGTCAGTCATTGTTTCTACAATGACCGCAACACCACCCACGCCATAACCTTCGTAAGTGACCTCTTTTAAATCAGCATTTTCTTCACCACCAACACCACGCTGGATTGCACGGTTGATCGTATCACGTGTCATATTTGCGACTAATGCTTTCTCAACGACAGCACGTAAACGTGGATTAGATGCAACATCACCACCGCCTAAACGGGCAGCTGTAACGATTTCACGAATAAATTTTGTGAATACTTTAGCGCGGCTCGCATCTTGTTTTGCTTTACGATGCTTAGTATTAGCCCACTTGGAATGACCCGCCATGCGAAATATGCTCCTTGTAGATTGGCTTTATGCCAAATCAAATTGAGCAGATTCTACCATAAGCCCTTTTTTCAGAGAAAGGGCTTAAGTTTGAGTTTTTAAACAATTGAACGGTGCTATTTGGGTTCAGGAATAATAATTTCCAATCCCACATTTTCTTTATACAGTTTTTGCATTAAAGCAAGGTCATGGTGTAGTTCAGTAGGATAAATTTTGCCAAAAATACCGCCTTGTTTGGTTTGAGAATTGGCATACATCAATACAATAGGCACATTGGCAGCTTTAGCAATATGCCAAAAGCCTGTACGGATAGGTTTGCGTGCTTCGCCATTTTTGGCTCGCGTTGCCTCAGGCGCAATTACCAAATTAAATTTTTCATGAGAGGCAAATAGGTCGACCATTTGTCCCACAATGTCTTGGTTCGATTTGCGGTCGACAGGGATGCCACCAATCGCTTCTAACAAGGGTTTTAAAGGACCTTTGAACAATTCCTTTTTGATAAGTGTATGAATTTTAATATCGTAAATTTGGAATAAGGCAAGAGATAAAACAGCATCCATCATTGATGTGTGCTCAAAACCTACAATTACTTGTTTGTTTTCGAGGGTATTCGGTTCTACGTGATATTGCCAGCCCGCAAGTTTAAATGCGGATTCGCCAATCATTTTTTTTAACATAGCGGATCTTAATGTTTTGGGGTTAATCAAGCTTGCTAATGTCTGCCTATTTCAAAATAAGGTCAATGGCTGGAATGATGTAATTGCGTATATAAAATACAAATGTATATTTGATCTTTTTCTATTTTGTAATGGTGTTGTGCTTATGCCAATAAATTAGCTTATTTATTGATTTTACTTATTAACTCATTGAAAAAAAGTCTTAATTTATTGGAAAAATCACTATTCATTACATTTAAACCATATTAGACTTTTGTCGTAGATGAAATGGGACTTCACTAGATATCTTTCGTTTTACCAAAGCAAGTTTAGGATTGAACAAGATGATGTATTTTTCCGCTTTTCTGTTGGTATTTTTCTTTTTTTTATTGGTTGTCATTTGGTCTTCAATTGAGTTTTATTTAGATTATCGAAAAAAGAAATCGGTTAAACCTTAAGGCTATAATTAAAAAATGTCTATTTTAATTTTTGAGTCTTATCGTTTTGATAAGTTCCGTTGAGGATAATTAAGTAAATTAATAGATGAGCTTTTTACAGAAGAGCATGATGTGCAACTCTTTAAATCAAAAGGCTGCACATAGGCAGCCTTTGAACTGATCTTAAAATGAATTAGAACGACACCATTTTCCCTGGATTAATCATGGCTCCAATGCCATACATACTTTTGGCAATTGGAATCACAATCGGTGCTAAGGTACGACCCATCGGAATATTGATGTGCTGAATTTTGGTCAGCATTTCAAAGTCATCCGATTGACCACAGAAATCGTCGGCAATGGCTTTACCGATACGTACAGTTTGCGCCACACCATGACCACTCCAACCGTGCACCGCATAAATTGGAAATTTATTGCCAGACTTACGGCTATCGGTTGCACCATTCACGGTTAAGTCGGTTTTACCACTCCAAACAAAGTCAATTTCAACCTGCTTTAATTGCGGGAAGACATGTTTAATACGTCCCAGCAAATAGTCGTGTGTTTGCTGTGCATCCCAACAAGAACCTGTGCCTTCACCCCCAAATAATAAACGGTTTTGAGAAACACCACGGTAATAGTCAATTTGGAATTGTGTATCATAGACTGGCATATCCGTCGGGAGTAACGCTTTCAAATCAAGTTCGAGTGGCGCTGTCGTACACACATAGGTATAAAATGGAATGGTAGTTTGTTTACGTTCTTCCAATAACGTGAAAGAAGCATGATGTACTGCCATCACCACACTTTTACGAGCTTTAATTACGCCATTTAATGTGGTGACATAGATACCATCACCACGCTCTTGAATAGACTTTACTTCCGTTTGTTCATAAATTTTGCCACCATTTTGACAAAAACCATAAGCCAAACCGCGGGTCAATGCTAGGGGGTGAATATGACCACCGAGATGATCCAACAAGCCACCAAAATAATTTTCAGAACGAATATGCGTACGCAATTCATCCTGACTAAGCATGGACGTATTTTTTTCTTCTAAATATTCACGTGCTTGCATACCTTCACGTAAAGCATCTAAATGTCCTGAATGAACCGCAGCCGTGATATGACCGCGTTTGCGTTGCAAACTCAGGTCATATTTTTCACTAATGTTGTCAATTAATGACATCGCTTCTGTAGAGGTAAAGTGCCACAATTTTTTTGCATCTGCAAAACTGAAGTGCTCTGCCATGGTCTCGGCCTCCCAGCGTGCCAAGCCAGGAGTGAGTTGTCCACCATTACGCCCAGAAGCGGCACTACCAATGCGGTTTTTTTCAACCAGTACCGTATCTACACCTTGTTCTGCCAAATGCAGTGCGGTCGAGGTTCCTAATAGTCCACCTCCTATCACAAGCACATCACACTCGATATTTGTATTCAGTACATCAAAAGTATGCCAATCTTGCAATGAACTTTCATAGTAGTTGGCAGGATGTTCGAACTGACCGCGTGAAGCTGCAATCCAGTTCCATTCTTTACCAGTTTGTTGATATTGGCTGGCTTTAAATGTGACATCGTTGAGTAAAATGGGTTTAGTCACTTCGATAGACATATGGAACTCTCTTTTTTAAATTTGGTAAATAAGCTTAAGCATTGCTCAGGACGATGCTTTGTTTGCGAACTTTCTTATACACAAACAACACGATACCCACAGTTAGCCAGCCGAGACCAAAATGTAGTGCACTGGACTCAAGATTGAGCCACATTGCAACGAGGGATAGTACTGATAACGCGGGTAAAAAAAGATTTAAGAAGAAGGATTTAAAGCCTGAACGTTGTTTTTCATGGATATAAAACTTCATAAATACAGAGAAGTTCACAGCCGTAAATGCAATTAAGGCACCAAAACTGATTAAATTCAGAACAGTAGATAAATCTAAAAACATCGCTGTCATAGAAACCATACCGATCGTGAGCACAGAATATAAAGGAGTACCTAATTTATGGTTCACAGAACCAAAAATGCCTTTATGGAAAATACCATCGCGACCCATGATATGAATTAAGCGTGCTGCACTAGCATGAGAAGCTAATCCAGAGGCAACAGTATTCATGATTTGTCCAACCAAAAATAATGCTTGGAATAAGGCACCGCCTACATATAAAGCAATTTCTGGTAAAGCCGCTTCTGGGTCTTTAAAACGGGCGTTATCAGGGAAGTAAAGCTGAATAAACCATGATGCCGAAATGAAAATAAATCCTCCCAATAATGTGGTCAACATGACAGCGCGAGGAATGGTTTTTTTGGGATCTTTAGTTTCGTGAGATAACGTTGTTACAGCATCAAAACCTAAAAATGAGAAACACAGAATAGATGCGCCCGTAATTAATGGCACAATGCTGGTATCACCATTAAATAATGGTTTTAAAGTTAGTACATGCTCATATCCATTAGAACCAATGCCACTAATCACCAGATATATAAAAACGACAAGTAAGATTAATGGTACGAATACAAAGAGGAGGGAAAGGTTTGCAAGGATATGAATTCTAAAACAATTTACTAAAGTGACCAATCCTGCCGCAACAAATACCCATGCCGCATAAGGTATTGTTGGCATTAAGGCATGTAGATAAATTCCAGCCAATAAGGCATTAATTAAAGGCAGCAGAATGTAGTCTAATAATGAACACCATCCAACAAAGAAACCTGCTGAATTTCCACAACTTTCAGCGGTGTAGGTATAGGCAGAACCAGGGCGCTCAGTTTGCTGGCTTAATCGGGCATAACTGAATGCTGTGAGTAACATAGCGAAGAGGGCAAACAAGTAGGCGAGAGGAACTCGACCATTGGTAATGTCCGACACAATCCCAAAAGTGTCAAAAACAGTCATTGGGGTCATATAAGCAATACCCACAATAATGACTTGCGCTAATGTGAGTTTGCGAATGTTAATACTGCGATTGTCCATGTATTAAAACCTGTAAATCGTTTTAAATCATTTGGAAAAGTCATCCATGACTTAAAAAGCTGTAAATAAGGTATAAATGTCTATAGAGCGCAGTATTCAAAGAACTCATTTCTTTAGCTACCACGCTCTGAACATGTGTTTTCAACACGCTATAAAGACAAGTTTTACGGTTGAATGATGGATTTACCTTGCTTCTTATGAAGAAGAATTAAGCTGCATTACGTTTTTGGCGTAGTTCAGCCGCATGTGCAATAGCATCATTTTCAGGTGCTTGTGATTTGCCATAAGGTTTTGCAATAAACATGTAGAGCAGGCCACTTACAATTACGAAACCTAAACCAATCAGTACAATCCAACGGTCAAAGAAAGAAGGGACATCGGCAGGTTGAGCAAGTAGATAAATTGCAACTACACCATATGCCAGAGCAAGAGCATTGATTGGCAAGCCCCAAGCACCGACACTCCACTCGCCCGCAGGTTTCCAGCCTTTTAAGCGGTTTTTCAGCGCAGCAAATACAACCATTTGGAAAGAAACATAAATACCGATGACAGCAAAGGCAGTGATTCGCGCCAAGTTATCGGGTGAGAAATACACCACAACACAGAAAATTAAAGGCAATAAGCAGCTTAGAATCATTGCATTATCAGGTACATTTTGCTTCGATAATTTTGCAATCCATTTATTACCAGGCAGCATTTGGTCGCGTGCGAACGAGAACAAAAGACGGCTTAATGCAGCTTGTAAAGACAAGATACAAGAGAGCATCGCAATAATGGCAATCACAATAAACAGATTTGCGCCATGCGTACCTAATGCATCACGTAAAATAAATGGAATAGGATCAGTTACTTGACCATTTACAATTGCTTGTAAGTTTGGTGATGCAAGTAAATAGCCTAATACTGAAACCATTGCAGAGATACAACCGAATACAATACTCAAAATCATTGCCACTGGAATTTGGCGGCTTGGATTTTTGACTTCTTCAGCGACGTTACCGCAGGCTTCAAAACCAAAGAACATGAATAAGCCAAGTAGCGAAGCAGAGAAGAAAGCTGTGGTGTATGAACCATCTTGTGCAAGAACGCCCATAGTGTCAAATACAATAGAGAACGGTTGAGCACGATGGAAAATCAATAAGTAGATTCCCAATGCGATTACGCTCACAATTTCACACCAGAAGCCAATTCGAGCAACACGTGCTAGGTTTTTGGTGCCAGACATGTTCACAACCATACATAAGATTAACAATACGATGGTCGTGAGTAAGCAATTCATTGCTGTTGGTTCATATTGGAATAATGAGGCAACAAATCCTGCACTATATTCAGCAATAGAAGTCACAGTTACGACCAATGCCCAAAGGTAAACCCATGCAGCCATCCATGCATATTTTCTCCCCCATAGGCGTCTAGCCCAAGGATAAAGTCCACCTGTAATAGGGTATTGTGAAGCTGTTTCACCAAATACGATTGCAACTAATAATTGACCAAAAGCAGCAATCATAATCCACCAAATTGATGGAGGGCCAGCAAGTGTAATCGCGAGGGCAAAGAGTGAGTAAACAGCAGTTAAAGGCGATAAATAGGTAAAACCAAGTGAGAAATTAGAGATCAATCCAATTGATCGTTCGAATTGTGAATTTTGGACAGACGAAGAACTCGTTTCTTGTCCTACATTTTCACCTATAGGAAGGTCATTCATGCAATTTCCTTATTTAGCAATAAAGTTCAATACCTAAGTATTAAAATTTTCCCAATCCTGTTTTGGGAGCGTGGAATATTTTGGGTATAAAAGGTTTTCAATTTGAATCTAGAAAATTTAATCCTTTGATGAAGATCAATAAAATTTCCTGATTTTAAATGAAATCCATTTTCTATGATTTGAGGTCTAATATCATTTATTCCCTGATATTAAAGGTTCAAATCACTATACATCTACGTAGTCTAATTTGTCTTTTTTTATAATTACAAACGAGAGCCAATTTATTAATTGGAGCAGGAGCCAATTTTTTTTAAAATAATTTTTTTGCCGTATTATTATGTTGTTTTTTATATAATGTTTGTTGATTGTTTTATTTTATTTTTTTAATTAAACTTAAATAAATCAATATATTGAAGTAAATTTACATTATGTAAAAATGTAAAGTTAAAATAAAAATGTAAAGTTAAAATGAAAAAATGTAAGTATATTAATTATAATTTTAGGATAGGTTTGTCTTAGCTTGTGTTTAAAATATTCTTGACAAAAAAAATCATAAATAATAAATAAGCAGTTGTGGTGAATAGATAGATATTTTATTTAAATTGCTGAATAAGGAAATTGCATGACAGACCTACATATTGGTGAAAATTTAGGACAGGCGAATGGATTTGTTCAAATGCACGTTAAACAATTAAAGCATTTTATTAACGGTGAATTTGTTCAAACAACAGGGGTTGAATTCTTTGATTTAATTAGCCCTGTGAACGGTCAGATTTATGCACAATCGCCAAATGCGACACAGCAAGATGTAGATTATGCCTACGATTGCGCAAAAGCTGCATTTAAAGTTTGGAGACGTTCAACACCTTCAATGCGTCAAAAGGCATTATTGGACTTTGCGGATGCATTAGAAAAAAATGCAGAACAACTGGTAGAGACGCAAAGTATAGAAACAGGTCAGCTTAAACACATGATCGCCGCAGAAGAAATAAAAACATCTGTTGATCATATCCGTTTTTTTGCGGGTGCGGCTCGTTGCTTAGAAGGGAAGGCAACTGCTGAGTATTTAGATGGTTTTACTTCAAGTATCCGTCGTGAACCTATTGGTGTGGTAGGCCAAGTTGCACCATGGAACTACCCATTATTAATGGCAGTTTGGAAAATTGCGCCTGCTTTAGCTGCTGGTAATACCGTTGTATTAAAGCCAAGTGACACCACCCCAAATAGTACTTTACAACTTGCTGAAATTGCAGCTCCGTTTTTCCCTAAAGGTGCCATTAACGTCATTTTAGGTTTGGCAGATGCAGGTTCAAAAGTTGTTTCACATCCAGTACCTGCAATGGTTTCAATTACAGGTTCAGTGCGTGCAGGACTTCAAGTTGCTGCCTCTGCTGCAAGTAATTTAGCAAAAGCGCATTTGGAACTTGGTGGCAAAGCACCTGTACTGGTATTTGAAGATGCTGACTTAGAAAAAGCAACAGATGCAATCAGCGTAGCGGGTTTCTTTAATGCAGGACAAGACTGTACCGCAGCAGCACGAGTTTTAGTCCAAGAAAGTATTTTTGATGAATTTGTGGAAAAAATGGTTGCTAAAACCAAGCAAATTCATTGCGGTTTGCCAGATGACGAAACAGCTTTATTTGGCGCACTTAATAACCAACATCAGCTTGTACATGTAAAAGGCTTTTTAGATCGCTTACCAGCGCATGCCAAAATTGTCACAGGTGGTAAACAAGTGACTCAGTACTCTGGTTTCTATTTCGAGCCGACCATCATTTGTGGTTTAGAACAGCACGATGAAGCCATTCAAAATGAAATTTTTGGACCAATTGTGACGATTCAAACCTTCAAAGATGAAGCAGACGCATTAGACAAAGCCAATGATGTTGAATTTGGTCTTGCTTCAAGTGTTTGGACCAATGATCACAGCCGTAGTATGCGTTTTAGCCGCGATTTAGATTTTGGTACGGTTTGGGTCAATGCCCATATTCCGCTTACTGCTGAAATGCCACATGGCGGTTTTAAAAAGTCAGGTTATGGCAAAGATTTATCAAGCTACGGCTTTGAAGAATATACCCGTATTAAACATGTGATGAGTGCTTACGAAGATTAATTTTCCGCATGATGCACCTGCAATCATCATTTATTAACATATTTTTTCAGAAGGGAATATACATGAAAAATATTTTACAAGCGCTTATTTTAGTTCCTGCGATGGCTGGTGTCACAGTTGTTCATGCAGCTGTACCACCTAAGCAAATCGTTACATCATATATGCAAGCTTGGAATCAACATGATGCCAACAAAGCAGCCTCTTATTTTGCTAAAGATGGTGTATTTTATGATGCTACGGTAGGCACACCACAAAAAGGGCAAGTGGCAGCACGAGATAATGTCATCAGTGTATTTATTAATGCTGTGCCTAATTTGAAATGGGAAATGACGAGTGCTCCAATTGTGAGTAAAGATGGTATTTCTTTCCAATGGCGCTTTACAGGGAATAACACTGGTGCATGGAGCAAAGATACGCCAGCAACAAATAAGCCAATTAACTTTGAGGGTGTAAGTTTTGTTCGTGTTAAAAACGACAAAATTGTTTATCAAGGTGACTACTACGATGCTGCTACTTTGAATAAACAGCTAGGTTGGTAATTCGTTAGACATAACCCAGACTCTACCGCATATCATTTATGCTCTTATGAATGAGTGAAGTTGAGTTTGGGTTATGTACTTTTCATGGTTATGGAATTTCATCTTTCGGACATGACTCGAAATTTTTGAGTGAGAACAGGGAGTAAAAAACTAATACAGCATTTGCAAGCACTAATTAATTTAGAGCAATTCCTATACGCTATGACAAGCTCAAGCAGATCTATAAAAATTCAAAAAAACGAAGCTGTATACGATTTCAGCAAACTATGCATATGATTTAAAATAATAATTCTATCGAGGATGTGCTTTGCTATAATCCCGAGGCTTTTTAATATATGACAATTTTATGAAATTTAGAATTTTATTTGCTTCGACTTTATTGTTAGGTTCAACTCAATTTTTAGCAGCAATGCCTGTTGATCAACTATTAGGCTCATGGAAGGTAATTGACGATAAATCAGGAAATTACATTACAGAAATTGCAATTCGTAAGAATTCTAAAACTCAACAATATAGTGCAGCCATCACTAAGTCGTATGCATTACCTGGTACGGCAGCCACTGATGTTTGTACGAAGTGTACAGGAGCCTTAAAAAATAAATATTTGTTTGGTTTGGAAATCCTCACTAATATGCAGGCAACGTCAAAAAATAAATTTAATAATGGGGTATGGGTTAACCCACAAAATGGTCTTGTTTATATTATTAATGCGGACCTAAGTAATACTGGTGAACAAATGAAGGTTTTCGGCAAGTCAAAGTCTGATAACACTACGACAATGATGACTTGGAAGAAATTATAAAGCAGTCTCCGAATCTCGCTATAGGAAGTCACTTTTTCATTCGTAAAAAACCATCATTTGATGGTTTTTTACATGAATAGAAGGGCGAAAATCATCAACCGATTGTTTGCTGTCTATTCTGAGGATGTCTCCGAGTTAGAATTATTCGTAACATAGAAACATAATTTCTATATTTTCCATATCAACAGTAACTCGCTTACTATCATTTGGTGCGAAGAAAAGGTAGCTGTATCCTTCGTTCAACTTTTTTTGTAATCACCTAAAATAATATCTTCAATAGTATTCATTGCTTCTCTTAATTTTCTGTCGCTGACTTGAACAAAGTCTCTTGTTCTATCTCGATCATCATTAATGTGATTTAGGAGGCGATCAATTGTGTACTGATCATAGCCCAGGTTTTCTGCAATAGCGCCAAAGGTTCTACGCAAATCATGGAAGCTGAACTCAATGCCACAGGATTTATTAATTTTCTGGCGTACTTTGGAAATATTTACAATATGACCAGAGGTGGATTTGGCAGAAGGGAATACCCATTCATTTGTGGCTTGATCATAACGTTTTGTCATGAGGGTAAATAGAAAATCGCCCATAGGCAAAATGTATGGTTCACGATACTTTGCATCTACTAAGGTGATTCGACCATACTTTAAGTCGATATTGGACCAAGTTAAAGATTCACATTCTTCACGTCTGAATCCTGTCAGAATTAAGGTCAGTAAAAAATCTCGATTGGTTTCTAGCTGTTGACCTCGGTCTGTATATTCAAATACGGCTTTGATCCATTCAGGGAGTTGATCTTGATGAATATAGGTTTTACGGCTGCGAATTTTATTCCAAGCTTTTTTAGCATTCAGTGTATTTATCGGATTATCTTGATCCAAAATAGATTGGTCATTTTCATCTCGATAATGCTCAACTGAGTAATTATAGATAGCTCGGAAAACACGCATCGCCATATTTGCTTGAGCCAAACTTCGTTGTGACAATTCAGAATGTTTTGCTTGAATCATAGATCTGGAGATTTTATCCAGTGTTATGTCATTCCAATCCTTTAGATAGTTATCAACAACCATAGTGTAGTCTTTAATTGTTCTAGGCTTAAGGGTTTTATATAAAAGGTAATGCTCAAATGCTTGTTTTAATGTTGGTTTAATTTTGAGTAAATCTAATTTTAATTTTTCTTCAGCAATAATTTTTCTTTTAACTTCATTTGGATTGATGCCCTGAGCCATCAGCGCAAGTTTATCTCTGGCTATATGACGTGCTTGGGCTAGGGTTAAATTTCCATGTAGACCAATTGTTGAGCGTACAGTCCTACCAAGGACTTTTTTCTCAACAATATAGGTTTTATAGGTATTATTTACCCGAATAGCAAAGCCAATGAGGTCACTGTCTCTGTAGATAGCAGGCATCAGTTCGAGTTGATCAATAAATGTCTTTGTTAGCTTTACTCTTTGAGATGACATCGCTAGAATCGCAATCAATTGCAATATTTAGCAATATAGCACAATATTTTCTAGCGTCTACTATGCGTCTACAAGCAAAAAATACTTGCTCAATAGGGAAATGTTAGATAGTATTGCTGCACAGCCAAACTATTGAATATAATGGTTTTGCAACAATATAGGGCCTATAGCTCAGTCGGTTAGAGCAGCGGACTCATAATCCGTTGGTCGACAGTTCAAGTCTGTCTGGGCCCACCATATAAAACAACCACTTAGGTGTACTAATCCTAAGTGGTTTTTTAATTAAAATAAAAAAGGTAGCGCATAGGTAGCAATATGAATGATCCTTTTGGGTTGCAAAATCCCCAAGAAATATATGTAAATAAAGAAAGAATTCTAGAAATAGAAAGACAAGAGATTAATGATTCAATTTCTTATTTAAGTTTAAGTACACGTTTGTCCAAAGTGCCTGTATATACAGCTTTACAAATAATACTTAGAAAAATTCAAGGAGAGTCAAATAAAGTAGATCAACTTTCTGAAGCAGAGATAATTAAATATTATCGGTCTATTTTACTAGTCCTTAAAAGTGAGATGTCCTCACCAGAGAAAAATATTATTATTGAAACAGAAATGCTTCCAAATCCAATCACGGGTGAATTTTTAGATTTTCTTGTGAAGGAAAGTTTTGCTGAACGAAATGATTTGGGATCATGGCAACAGTTTGCTTCAAAGTCCGCTGAATTTTTTATTCCAATAGTAAAAATCAAAAAATTTCTCTTAATAATTAATCGTTACCAAAATATTTACCCACAAAAAAGTACGACCTCTACACAAGCGCGTCAGGAATTTTTAATTAAAATTTATAAAGATTTAAGTAAAGAAGATCAGGCTCTTTTAGATGATAAACCACAGGGTAAGCACGGAATAAAAGATAAAGTTCGTAAAAGCATTTCGGATAAAGAATTTACTCTTCACTTTGCAGACATTGACCATAATTTTGCTAATGCATGGAAAGCTGTAAGAAAAATATTAAAAAATAAAAATCAATTTGCAGAAAAAGGATAATTATCCTTTAGGTGTGTGGAGTTATAAATTAATTTATATAAGTATATGATAATATAAAATATTATAAATATATTTATTCTTATATTTATCTTTTTACTTATCTTAATTTTTCACCAAAACTATTTATAACTTCTTTACGTTGTTGGTAAATTTTTATGAATAGTTATGATTTAAATATTGATGAGATTAATGATTTAGCATTACTCACAACTAATCAAACAGCCCAAATTTTCGAGTTAAAACCTCAAACATTGCGTAAGTGGGCAATGGATGGTAGCGGGCCAATCCAGCCTATAAAAATTGGAAATCGTTTAAGGTGGAAATTAAAAGATATAAAAGATATCTGTAACAATGAGGGAGGTAAATAATGAAAAATATCTCACCTCTAGTGCCAAATCTAGTAGTACCACCTCTAGTACCACCTAAGTGTGATCTAACATCATTTCCTTATCTTGCAATTGAAGTAAATAATTTTTTATCAAGCCATGAATGGATTTCATTTAGTTATGTCGAAAAAGTTGCATTTCTTAATTTATTGCTCAAAAGTTGGCATCAAATTCCTTGTTCTAGTCTTCCTAATGATGATGTGCTTCTAAAATATTTTTCTGGTGTAGGACAAAAATGGGGGAAAATAGAAGAGAAAGTTCTTTCTAAATGGGTATTAGCTTCAGATGGGCGATATTATCACCCATATGTTGCAAAAAGAGCTTTGGAAGCATGGTTAATAAAGTTAAATGCTTCGTTAGATGCGAATAAAGGTAATGAAAAACGTTGGAATGTATCAATCGATAGTTCTGAGTTATTAGCTGATTTAGAAGAAGCCTTACAATGTTTAAAAATATTAAATCCAACATCTAAAACTTTAGAAAGTCATGTTTTAAAAGCAATGATTCGCTCACAAAAACATATAGATGATTATGCGATTTTATCGAGGGGCGATCCCAATATAAATAAACATAATCAAACCAAAAAAACATTAAATAAAAAAGTAGACGTCAATGCTCCGTGGGGGCGTGCTGATGATGTCACTTCAATTTTAGCAAAAAAAAGAAGTAATTAAGGAGATGAATATGTTAAATGAACTTGATTACTGTGAAAAACATGAATGCAAGAAAGAATTAGTTCTTAAATGGAGATTGGTGTGTAACAAATGTATATCAGAAAGCATGAAAAATAGGGGCAATCAATATAAGGAAGTTTCACTAAAGAACTTACTAAGTATGAAAATTAAAAATGCTCAAATACCTATAGATTTGAAAAATAAGGATTTAAACAATTTTCTTATTAATGACGAAGAAGATGAAAAAATGGTAGCTCTTGCAAAGAGATATATGGAGCAAATAGTAGAAAAGAAAAATCATTTAAATCTTATAATTACTGGGCCAACTGGAGTTGGAAAGTCACATATTGCTGTAGGTATTTTAAAGTATTGCTATGAACTAAAACATTTTAGGAACTCTGTTTGTTATTCAACTTCATTTGGATTGGCAAATAAAGTTATTGCTACTTGGAAAAATCCTGATTTGAATGAAGAAGATGTTTTAAAGGAATATACGGAAATAGATCTTTTAGTTATTGATGATCTAGGTTATGACGACATGGGTAAAAAAGCTGAAATTATCAATAAAATTATTTACCGTAGGCATGAAAATCAAAAAAGTACAATTATTACTTCTAACCTAAAAGCAAATCAGGTACTTGAATATATGGATAGCCGAACTTGTTCACGATTCTTGTCACATCTATATTCTGACATACAAATTGATACTGAAGATTTTCGTTTGAAACGGATGTAAATTTTAGCGCAAATTCAGAATACATATTAAGTTTGCAAAATCAACAAATGGGTCGACAGCTATTCTTACTAGGCACTCTAATAATTCACCTGAAAAAATTAGAGTGTCATTTAACCTGGATGAAATTAACAAGCTCGTCGACTTTTCTTCTCATTTTTCGTTTTGATTTATCTATTAGATTGTACACATGTGTTTGATGGATCATCCGATTCAATAAAGTGTCTCACAATCTTGTCATTCAAAATGATTCAAAAAAAAGTTTAATGTATGACTAAAAAAGCAGATTTAAATCAGATAAACAGTAAACGTTATGGTAATGAATTATGGACGGAGATTCGCAAGCTTTATGAATCAAGAGCTCATCCTAATTATGAAACAATAAAAAGTAAGATTTGTATTAAATTTAATCTGGATACTTTCCCATCACAACGTACTGTAGAGCGCCGCGCAGTAAGAGAAAGATGGATTAGGTATGAAGATGAAATTATCAATAAAGTCGCTCCCAACAAGTACAGTACTGACTTTTGGCTTTGCGTTCGACAGGTTCATGAATCTAATCCTAAAATTCCCCATAAGCGCCTAAAAGAATTAGTCCAAAATGAACTGAACTGCAAGGATTTCCCCTCGCATCAGGCTATAGCGTATAAGGCTAAACATGAAGGATGGGAAAGGTCAGATTCTCTATTAAAAAAAAGTGACGCTACCTTAAAAAAATTAATTCGTGGCGTCAAAAACTTAGAGTCAGACAATAATTTTAAGGGGTGTTTAGATAGTAAAGAAGATTATGAAAAACATAATCTTAATCATGATAATGCAAGTGGTGACATATCTGATTTGGATGTCATTAAAGAAATCGTAGAATGCGAAAAAGCTAACATCGAAAATTTACTTATGACTGCACAAGTACGGCGAAAAAGACAGGCTGAGATCATTGTAAAATCTCGAAAGAGGATGGCAGTAATTAACGATTTGGGAGATCGATTGTCTGATGAGTTTGTGATGATTTATGCACTCATAACATCAGATGAAATCAGCAGAAAATTTACCAAGCAGATGATGAAACAACTCAACGACAAATTGGATACCTTATGCCAACTTTTAGAAGTCTATAACGATTTTTCTTTTAATAGGCGTGAGAGTATTAAGTTTGAATTGTCCTTATACGGCACACAACTAGAAGATCTTAAAGAGGAAAATGATGCGAAGCGTGTGAAGGATCTAAATGATAATAAAGCCTATGAAGCACAGCAGTTACGTTTAGCTTCCGAAGCCGAGCGGATAGCAGCACGTAGACGTTATATTGATTCAGGTGGGCTAGAAGATGAGATAAATGCCGAAATGGAACGGCGTATGAAAGACGTGGAGTTGGATGGAGATAATGCAGACTATTAGGAATACCTAAATTAGGTGAGTTGGGAGCAGCCTAAAGAACTTTATGGAGATATTAAAAAAATTAATCTTTAAAAGTCTCAAAAGCCTATAAGCCACGTGTATTTACACGTGGCTTATAGGCTTTATATGTGTGATTCATAGAGATCGTTTCAATTTAGCGATCTCTAAATCCATCTTGTAATTGGCATGTTGAATCCGTTCATTGGATGGGTTGTATTGCTTCAGAACCTCATCTGAGAAAGGGGTTTCTTCACATAATTCAAAGTACTGAACCGTACCGGGTTTGTCGGAGACTTTTTTATTTAAGTTAGGCCACCTGACCTAACGGGTTAATTTTATCATAGTACATTGCTTCAAAATCAAAAGGTGATACATAGCCCAGTGCACTATGTACACGCTCTTTATTGAACCAATCTACCCAATTTAATGTTGCAAGTTGTACATCCGCTAAACCTTGCCAATCTGCTTTTAAATATTCAATCACCTCTGTTTTATATAATCCATTTACCGTTTCAGCCAAAGCATTATCGTATGAATCACCGGTCGTACCGACTGATGCTCGTAAATTTGCTGCTTCTAAACGATTGGTATAGCGAATAGAAAGATATTGAACACCTCTATCGGAATGATGAATCACATTCTTTGGCATACCTCGGTCATGCAACTCCAATGCATCCAGGACCATGTCTGTATTCATACGTATTGATACTTTCCATCCAACAATTGCTCGTGAGAACACATCAATAATAAAGGCGGTATAGACCCAGCCTGAATGGGTTTGGATATACGTGAAGTCAGCGACCCATAGCTGATCTGGATGATCAGCATTAAAATTACGTTTCACTAAGTCATCTGCTCGTTTTTGATCATCTCGACTACGGGTGGTTTGTTTGTTCTTACCACGCCAAACACCTTGTATACCTAGCTTTTGCATCAATCGAGCAACTGTACAGCGTGCAACAATATAACCTTCTGGTTTCAGTTTTTGCCAAACTTTACGTACGCCATATCGACCTGAACTTTCCTTCCAAATTCGTTTAATTTGTTCCACATGATGCAAGTCATGTAAATCTTGTTTCGCTCGATGTTCTTGATTGTCCGCGAGATCTAAAGACCGATAATAGGTTGAAGGGGCGATCGGTAAAATCCTACAAAATGCGTTCTTGGTCTGAAAGCTGCTGTACTTTGATTGGATTGTGTTGATTTAAATGCTTTTGATGCCAGGAACGTAGTGTTTCAGGAGTACAGCCAATCTTGGGAGCAATTGCTGTGATTGCAGCCCAAGTAGAAGGATAATCTTTTTCAGATTCAATCAATAATTGAACCGCTCTATCTCTGATTTCAGGGGTATATTTTGGTTTTGTCATTGGGACATTCTCTCAAGAAAAGTGGTCTCCGACAAACCCGGTACGGTTCAGGTAGTTTTAGCAGTACTTATAAATTTGCGTTATTGATTAGTCTCAGTCGATTGGCTATTGAGAAAGGGCAGGACTCATGTGAAGGCTTAGCACTTGAATATACCGATATTGCTGAAAAATTTATTGAGCTGTATTGGAAGCAGGCTGTGCCATATACCTTTAATGATGAAGGTCAGCTGATCTTGAATCAAAACAATGATAAGCAAGCCGAGATTGTGAATCAAATCATAAAGCTTCGGAAGATATATTCATCCCTGGAGTTATTAAGGCGGGATTCAGAGGAATGGTTGACGCTACTTAAAGAGGTAGAATGTACTGTAAAAAAAATGCCAGTCCGTTATTTGCAAAACATTAATGGTCAGAATTTTGAGTTTTTGTATCCGCTTGACCAGTGTGGAAAGCAACTCATTCTTTTACCTCAAGTCATGTATTGCTTACGACAGTTCAGTGAAATTATTGAAGAGTTATGTCAGAAACGCTGGATTGACTATATCCGCAAGAACAGTACGAATGCTCCAATCTTGAATCAGTTACCAAACCTTGAACAGTTCATGTTTGAACCTAGTCGTAACCAACTGAATGCTGTAGCCAGTGTGTTGGTAGAACTACAAGAATGTAAATGTTTCTACTGTAATAAGAAGATGAGAAAAGGTAGTTATGCGGTCGATCATTTTATTCCTTGGTCCTTGTATCCTTCAGATACAGGACATAATTTTGTGCTTGCCGATTCAAGTTGTAATTCTAAGAAAAGTAATTTACTTGCATCAGATGAGTTCTTGCAGAAATGGCAGGAAAGGAATGAGGAACAGGATTTGGTTATTGTAGATCGAATATCTGTACTTGGCTTTTTAACGGATAAAGAGCGGTCACATAAGGTTGCTGAGTGGGCCTATACACATGCTAAAGAAAATAATTATCAAGTATGGCAAGGATAATTCATAAAAATAACATTTGTATGTTTTTTGATCTAAAATGAATTGTTTCCGGCAAAATCAAAAAATATTTCTTCCATAATGGATATATCAGCTCGAGACGAAGCTGAGTCTACATGAATGAAGGAGAAACATAATGAGCAAAGCAGGTTGGCCAAGTACGACAGGTAATCCTTCAGGCGGTGGCCGTGATAATAACCCCCCTAAGAATTGAGAGGCTGAGATGCAAATAAAGTTATTGATCTCAGAGTCAAATGGTAAATATCTGTACGAGCCTAAAACTGTGGCTGAAGTTGAACATATTTTAGGTGAATCAGTTGTTCTTTTGAAAGAACCGATCTATTCATTGGGTTTAGGATGTGTCATCAACGTTTTTAGAACAGTGCAAGCTTTAAATATTGATCTTGAAATTGGTACAAAAGATGACGATTGGAGTTTTTTAATTCGTCCTGAACATAATTTTAACCCAAGTGCAGGGCGTGCATTTGAGGACAATGCCTGGCGTCAGATTAGAAAATCTCATACTGACTATCCTTTGTGGTCGCAGATTGATTATGAGGATGCGGTAGATTTCTTTGAGGAGTTACGCTTTGGAGGAGGTTGGCCTAGTAAGACAGGTAATCCTTCAGGCAGTGGTCGATACAACAATTTGTCACAGGTTAGAGGTGGAAATGGAAATTAGAGTATATGTGAATCGCTCTACTGCCATTAATCATCCACGAAACTATCATGTAAGCAGTATTGCTGAGTTGGAAGTTATATTAGGGCAAGAGGTTGTTCTATTAAAGCATCCACGTCCTGAACTTGGTTTAGGAGGAGTCGTCAATGTATTCAGAACTGCTCAACAGTTAGGTATACACGTGGATGTTGAAGAGAGAGTTGCAGATCCAGTGTGCTTCATAATTAATTTACACGAAAGCCCAATTAGTCCTCTATATAAGCTGTATAAGAAAAAATATTTTTCAGTTGCTAAGCCAGAAAAACATTTTTCCTTTTTGTCAGAAGAAGACTATAAAAATATCCTTCATTTTTTCTTTGAAGTACTGGGTAAGGCGGGGTGGCCAAGTAAAACAAGCAACCCCTCAGGTTCAGGTCGCTACAATAATGTCTAAGTGATCTTCGCTATATCATTAAACTGTTGAGGCCACTGAAAAGTGGCCTTTTTGCCATTGGACACATAGAACATTTTCCATAAATCTATAAACTCACGGGTAGCGCTGAGTCCTTGTAAAACCTCAGAAGGATTTGTTTTTTGTCCTTCGTAGATGAGGAATTGGAAGTAGTAAATCAGCCATAGTGCGTTCATGTCATTGAAGGCAACATAATCGGCATCTGTTATTGTTCTAGAGAGAAGAAAGCGTGCATTGGATTTGGCTACCTTTTCATATTTTTCATCGCTAAACAGTTTGGCTATCTCACAAGGTACTGTTACAAATTGATCTATATCGGTTAGATAACAAAAACGATCTTCAGCTCGCATCTTTTTAATCAGTTGGCGTATTTTGGCAAGACGTGGATTTTCTACATCATCGCTTGTTTCAAATTCTTCACCAAGCAACTCAGTATCTAAGTATTGATCAAACGAACTCATCGATGGGACTTTTTCTAGTGGTATATTTTTAGCATGTGAAGCCACCAAATAGAGGAGCAGATCGGAAAAGCTACTTGAAGGGCCATAGGGTTTTTGTTTTTTATACCTAAATTTGAATAGCTGATTAAAGCAGAGCGGTGCAAATTTACTGTCTAGGGTAATCAGGGTATCTAGATGAATCAGCAGTAACATAATGAGGTGTACAGGCTGGCTCATCTTTTCCTGTGATAGATAAGCATGATCTTGCCCCGTCACGACGATGCTCTGTATAAACCGATGCAACTTAGCGATACTTTCTTCTGAAAAACCTGCTAACTCCGCTTGATCGAATAGCTCAACATGTTTGTTCCAATTTTTATAAATGTCTTCTTTTAAGGGGTATAGGGACAAACATTTCAAAATATAGGCAAAAGTAACTTTGATTTCTTCGCCTTGATCTGCCATTTGACTAGTATTGTAATCCAATACCTTAAGCCCTAATGCTTCACAGACCATGCCTTTTAATTCAAAAGGCATAACATCTTCTTTGATGTGATTCGCTTTTTTAACCAGTTGTTCTAAATTTCCTTCAAGCTTTCGATCAAACTTATTCAGTATCGAACAATTAAACTGTGTTAAATCCACGAGATACCCTCTAGTTTCTTGAAATTTTATGCGACATCATTTGGCGTATTAGCCTAAAGAATTCACTATATAGTCTGCCGAATTACTTGAAAATAGTGTTAAATACAAACTTTAAAAATAATGCTTTATTTGGGTTCCTATGGATCATTCAGTACATAACAAATTGGTTTCATTTATCTGGTCGATTGCTGATGACTGTCTTCGAGATGTCTATGTACGTGGTAAATATCGTGATGTGATTTTGCCGATGGTGGTATTACGCCGTTTGGACACCTTATTAGAGCCGACTAAAGATGCAGTACTCGAAGAAGTGCGCTATCAACAGGTCGAGATGGAACTCACCGAGTTTGATGATGAGCCACTGAAAGAAGCATCAGGCTATGTGTTCTATAACACCTCTAAGTGGACATTACGTTCGCTATATACCAAAGCATCAAATAACCCTGAAATTTTATTGGCGAACTTTGAAGAGTATTTAGAAGGTTTTAGTGCCAATGTTAAAGAAATCATCCAATGCTTTAACCTCTATACACAAATTCGCCATATGTCACATAAAAATGTGCTGTTAGATGTAGTTGAAAAGTTCTTATCGCCGTACATTAACTTAACCCCTGAAGATGCAGTTGACCCAGACGGCTACCGCTTGCCTGCATTGACCAACTTAGGCATGGGCTATGTCTTTGAAGAGTTAATTCGTAAATTTAACGAAGAAAATAACGAAGAGGCTGGTGAGCACTTTACTCCGCGTGAAGTGATTGAGTTAATGACGCATTTTGTCTTTGACCCCATCCAAGAAAAGTTACCTTTAACCATTACCGTCTATGACCCTGCATGCGGTTCGGGCGGGATGCTGACCGAAGCACAAAATTTTATTGAAGAGCGTTATAGCGTTGAAAATGGCAACCGTGACGTGATTCTGTATGGTAAAGAGATCAATGACGAGACTTATGCCATCTGTAAGTCAGACATGATGATTAAGGGCAATAACCCTGAAAACATTCGTGTTGGTTCAACACTCACCACAGATGAGTTTGTCGGCACCAAGTTTGACTTTATGCTTTCAAACCCGCCGTATGGTAAGAGCTGGGCATCTGAGCAAAAGAACATTAAAGATGGTTCTGAAGTCACTGATCCACGTTTCATCGTGAAATTAAAAGACTATTGGGGCAATGAAGAAAGCTGTGATGCTACACCACGTTCAAGCGATGGTCAGCTTTTATTCCTCATGGAAATGGTCAATAAGATGAAATCGCCTGAGCATAACGGCATTGGTGGTCGTATTGCTTCAGTTCATAACGGTTCTAGCTTATTTACTGGTGATGCAGGTGGCGGTGAAAGTAATATTCGTCGTTATATCATCGAAAATGACTTATTGAATGCGATTGTGCAGTTACCAAATAACTTGTTCTATAACACAGGTATTACCACCTATATTTGGTTGTTGTCGAATAACAAACCAGTACAGCGCAAAGGCAAAGTACAACTGATTGATGCAAGTTTGATGTTCCGTAAGTTGCGTAAAAACTTAGGCAATAAAAACTGTGAATTTGCACCTGAACATATTGCTGAAATTATGAAGACTTATCTTGCAGGGCAAGATGTAGAACGTCAGCTTGATGCGCAAAATGATCCTATCGGTATTGCAAGCAAGGTGTTTGATAACCAAGATTTTGGTTATTACAAGGTCAATATTGAGCGTCCAGACCGCCGTAGAGCGCAGTTTAGTGCAGAGCGTTTACAAGGCTTACGTTTTGATAAGTCGTTGTCTGAGCCAATGGAATATATGTATAGCACCTATGGCGATGATATTTATACCCAAGCCAAGCTTGATGCGGTTAAAAAAGAGGTCTTGGCGTGGTGTGAAGATCAAGATATTAGCCTCAACAACAAAGCCCAAGCTAAGTTGTTTGATGTGAAGCATTGGAATACTTTAAAAACAGCATTGGACAATGCCTTAAGCATCATGCAACAGGTGGGTACAGATGAGTTTTCAGACTTTAACTTGTTTAAGAAAAAAGTTGATGAAGCCATTAAAGTGTTAAAGATTAAGCTGTCGAATTCTGAAAAGAACAACATTTTAAATGCGGTCAGTTGGTATGACGAAAACGCAGAAAAAGTGGTGAAAAAAGTCGTGAAGCTGAATGACGCTGAGCTTGCCGATTTGCTTGCACACTTAGGTTGTACAGAAGCGGATTTGACTGACTTTGGTTATTATGCAACGGCGAAAAAAGGCGAGTTCACGGCTTATGAAAGTAATAGCGATTTGCGTGATAGTGAATCTGTGCCGTTAAAACAGCAGATTCATCAGTATTTCTTAGATGAAGTAAAACCGCATGTGGCTGAAGCATGGATTAATCTGGATTCTGTGAAGATTGGTTATGAGATTAGCTTTAATAAGTATTTTTACCAGCATAAGCCGTTACGTTCTTTAGAAGAGGTGGCTCAGGATATTTTAACGCTTGAGAAACAAGCGGATGGTTTGATTGCACAAATTTTGGGTCTTTAAGGGGAAGCAAAATGTTTAAGAAATATGATGCTTATAAAGATTCTGGTGTGGAATGGTTGGGTACGATACCAAGTAACTGGGATATTTTTTCATTAAAAAGATCAATTGATGGTTGTTTTAATGGTCTTTGGGGGAGTGATCCTAAAGAAAATAATGATGATATTGTTGTTTTACGTGTTGCTGATTTTGACAGAAATAAATTAGTTATCGATAACTCAAAACTGACACTTCGCAATATCAAAAAATCAGAAATTGGTAATCGCCTTTTGAAAAAAGGTGATTTACTAATTGAAAAATCAGGTGGCGGTGACAAAACATTAGTTGGTTGTGTGGTTCTTTTCAATGAAAACTATAAGGCACTTACATCTAATTTTGTTGCTAAAATGACACCAAAAAGTAATGTAAATAGTTATTTTTTAAATTACTTTTTTGCAGCCTTGTATGCAAATAATATTAATTACCAATCCATTAAGCAGACAACTGGTATACAAAATTTAGATACAAATTCGTATTTAAATGAAAAGCTTGCATTGCCTAGTTTGCATGAACAAGAAGCAATAGTAAGTTTTCTAAATCAAAAAACATCTGAAATTGACCAAGCTATTGCCATTAAAGAACAGCAAATTGCTTTATTGAATGAACGTAAGCAAATTGTCATTCAAAAAGCAGTGACTCAGGGTTTAGATCCAAATGTACCGATGAAAAATTCGGGTGTGGAATGGATTGGTCAAATTCCTGAGCATTGGGAAATTAGAGCAAATAGAACCATATTCAAAGAACGTAATGAACAAGGTAAAGAAGGGTTGCCACTTTTATCTGTTTCAATTCATTCAGGTGTTTCGAACGAAGAAATTTCCGAAGAAGACAATGTACGTGGTCGTGTAAAAATTGAGGATAAATCTAAATATATTCTCGTTAAAAAAGGCGATATCGCTTTTAACATGATGCGAGCTTGGCAAGGTGGTATTGGTGCAGTTTCAGTAGATGGAATGGTTAGCCCTGCATATATTGTTGCCAAACCAAATGATTTGATCAATTCAGAGTTTTTTGAATATCAGTATCGTTGTCCTGAGTTTATTCAACAAATGGATCGTTATTCCAAAGGCATTACAGATTTCCGTAAACGCTTATATTGGGATGGCTTTAAACAATTAGTGACCGTTGTTCCTCCTTTAGAAGAGCAACTTAAAATAGTTGAACAGATTAAAGCCATTGAGCAACAAACAAATTTTGCGATTCAAATTAAGAATCAGCAAATAGAAAAGTTAAAAGAATATAAAACCACACTCATAAATGACGCTGTCACAGGTAAAATTAAAGTGGCATAAAAAATTAAACTTAGCGAACTTTGGTTGGCTAGGTTTTTTTAATATTTCGGGGGGAATATGAGCTTATATACAGTAGACACAGCCAATAAAAAACTAAAACCACTAGACATCACACAACTGAAACAACATAACCTCACAGAGCGGTATGACTTGCAAGAATGGTTGGTGAGCCACCCTGAAGCATTGGGTGAAGAACTGCTGATTATCCAAAAAGAATTTGATGGCTTTGATGGCACAGGCGAACGCTTAGACCTGTTGGCCTTAGACACCAAAGGACAATTGGTACTGATTGAAAACAAACGTGATGACAGTGGACGTGATGCCGTATGGCAGGCACTCAAGTATGCGTCTTATGTTGCGCCGTTTACCGCAAAAGATATTATTAACGTTTATGCCAATTACCTAAGTAAGTACAGACCAATTGATCCTGATCTAGATGCTGATGCTTATGAGCCTGAACATGTTCATCATACAGCACGTGTATTGATTGAAAAATTCTTAGGTGAAAACGCTGATATAGATTGGATGAGTAAGCTCAATCCTAAAGCAACTCAACGCATCATTCTAGTTGCAGGTGAATTTAGAAAAGAAGTCACCAATACTGCACTTTGGTTGATTGAGCGTGAGATTGACGTTAAATGCGTGAAGGTCTCCCCCTACATGTTGGATGGTCAGTTACTTGTCGATATCCAGCAAATTATCCCTGTGCCTGAAGCATCGGAATATATGGTGCGTTTAAGCCGTAAAGATGCGGAAATCAAAGTCATTAAAGAAAGAGAAAATTCACTGGGGCAATTGAGAATAGCTTATTGGACACAGCTACTTGAAGATTTTCAAAATCGAAACTTTGATCTGTTCCGCAACGTCAATCCGGTTGGTGCAGGATGGCGTAGTGCAGGTGCAACAATTGCACAGTGTAACTACAACTTGATTTTCGCCCAAAAAGAACTCCGTGTAGAACTTGAGTTTGCAACAAGCAATATCGAAAACAATAAAAAGCTCTTTGATTTCTTCTATGCACGTAAAGCAGAAATTGAGCAAAGTTGTGGTCTACAGTTGGATTGGCGTAGATCGGAAGATCAAAAATTATCAAAGATTGTGGTTGTTAACGCCGTAGAGGGTTATAACAAAGCATTTTGGCCTGAGTACATTAAATGGCATTTTGAAAACGTGTACAAGTTTGAGCAAGTGTTTAAGCCGTATATGAAAGATGCGTATCAAGTAATTAAGTAAGACAGTAAAGATTTAAAAAATTAAAATTGAGGGTAGGTTGTGTCAGAACAACAAGGGTTGATTAAAGTGGCTGTGTGCAATGTAGCACAGTTGCTCAGTGGTAAACGCATTAAAACAGAAAATCAAAGATATATTCAGGGGCAATTGAGCATTCCTGAGTATCAGCGCCCATATGTGTGGGGTGAAAAGCAAATTGATAAACTGATTGAAGACCTTAAAGATCATCAAGAACAATTTACTGACAGTCCTTATTATCTTGGAAGTGTGATCTTACATGCACAAGATGGATATTTAAATATTATTGATGGGCAACAGCGTTTAACTACACTTGCTTTACTGGGCTATCTAAATACTGAGCTTGATGATGTATCACTCACTTATCAAGCAAGTTTGAGTATTCAGCATATAAAGCAAAATTTACAGTACCTTGAAAAAATTCGGAGTACATGGGAAGACTACATAAACTTTGAAAATATTGTTGTATCACTCGTAGTCACTGAATCTGAAGATGATGCTTATAAGTTTTTTGAAACACAAAACACAGGTGGGGTGAGGCTCACAGGACCAGATATTATTAAAGCGCATCATTTGAGAGCTGTACCTGTCGATTATAGAAATCATTATGCGAAAGAGTGGGAAGATTTAGGTGAGTTACAAGGCATAGTCATGACGCTATTAAGAGGGCGTTATTGGAATAGTCTGAAAGGGCGAACAGTTCCTTTTTATCAAGAAAAACAAAAAATTCGAGATGAAGTAGTTGAAGAGTTTGCCACCCGAACCCTAAAACATCAAGACGATGTTGCTTATGGTCTTATGCGTGTGACATATACACCTATGACGAAACAAACAAAGCAGGATTTACAAAATAGTTACCAGCTTAGACAGCCGTTAAATGAAGGTATCAATAGTATTTCCTATATGGAATACTTTCAAGATTTATACCTTAAATACTATAAAGATTTAAAAGTCAGTTACTTACCAGAGTATGCTAAGTTTATTCAGTGGTTAAAAGAACTAGAAGGTTGTCGTTTTTTAGAAGAACTTTTCGTCACTGGGTTGATGTTATACCTCAGTCAATTTGGTGAGTATAAGCTTGATGTCTTTGCTAAGAAGTTGTTTAGAGTGGCCTATTCAAAACGTGTCAGTAATAAAAAAGCAGTAAGGGCAGATTCTATTCCAGAGTTTTTAAGGGAACATAAAGTCTTAGATCAGATCGCTTATAGTTTTACGCCAGAGCAAGTATTTGAAGGTTTGGATTGCTTTAATTTAACAGTGGATCAGGATGGACTTAATGAAAACACGGTCAAAAGACATTTTGTTGAGGAAACAAATAGACACTTTGAGCTAGGAATAAAACAAGCTGAATATGCAGAAAAATTTGCAGATCAGTTGACTCAAACGATACGGAATTTGGGGTAATAAAAATGAATCTAGCAGTAAATACAGAGCTTTTATGTTTAAAGCACGTTGTAGATGAGAGTTATCAATTTGTTATCCCTAGTTATCAGCGTCCGTACGTATGGAGTTCAATTCATATTGAAGATCTACTCAATGATATTGAGGAAGCATTCAAAAATGATGAACCTCATTATTTTATTGGTACAACCTTGTCATCCAAAAAAGATCATTCAACTTATGAATTAATCGATGGACAACAGCGTATAACAACACTGATGCTATTTACGTTGGCTTGCCATGATTACAAAGATTCATTTTTAAAAGGGCATCCGATACTTAAAGTTTCGACTTATGATAAAAAACCGAGATTGCATTTTGAAATTCGGGAAAGAATTGAATCCTATTTAGGTTCTCAAGCAGGGCTTGATGGATTTGGTCAGCCATCGCAAGATCAATTGGCTGAAGACGCTTATTTAAAACATATACATGCAGGTCTTGAGTACATAAAACAAAGACTTCACAAGATAAGTCAAAGTGAGTTGGATCTTAGGGAATTTATAGACTACATTTTTGAAAATGTAAGATGGATTAATAACATTATCCCTGAAAAGACTGATTTGAATAAACTTTTCTCGAGTATGAATACTTCGGGAATACAGTTAGAGCCAGTGGATATTCTGAAATCCAAAATCTTTAAAAAAATTACGAAGAATAAGAAGCTTTATGAGGCAATTTGGGATGCTTGTCAAAATATGAATACATATTTTGAACGGGTGTTACGTAAAAAGATTGAAGCTTCATCATGGAATAAATTGAGTTATGAGGATCTTGAGCACTATGATGCAGAAAGCATGGTGTTTGAGGTCGAATCTGAAAGTTCTAAAAAGTCATTTTTGAAAGGTTTATCTATTCAAGAGATAGATAGTAAACGTAATATTTCAAATTATGAAAATGATAGTGAACAAGAAACAGAACATGAAGATCAGATAGAAGCAGATATTCCAGAGGAAAGTAAAAGTCATTGTCGATCTTTTATTAGCTTCGAGTTGTTATTAATTCATGCATTGCGTATCTACAAAGTGTTAAACGATGAGAATGATATTGAAGAGCGTCTGATTGCTTCAAATTTACAAAAGATTTTTAAAGACTTTGTAATTCAAGCCAGTGAGAAAGAGATAAAAGATTTTTTAGATGTATTATGGCAAGTGCGATATCAATTTGATACGTGGTGTGTGAAGTGGCTAGAGAATGAAGATAGTGGTGGTGAGGAATTACGTTTAACTTCGATAAATCGACAGAAAAAGAAAGAAGCTAAAAAAGCATATTTTAATAGGACAAAGAAAGAACATTCTGCTTTAGAGCTTTTACAAAGTGTGCGAATTTTTACTGGTGAACGTAGTGCTCAGTATTGGTTAACGCCATTTTTAATTGGTTTAATAAATGCTGATTCTTCTTTAGACCAAGATGATGTCGTTGAGTGGTTAGAAAAAATTGATAATGATTTATCTTTGGCAGTAGATGACATCACTCAAAAAGTAGCTAGTTATCAACTTTGTATTGAGGATGAAATAGGAACAAAAGACTGGCAAGAGCTCCAAGACTATCTAGAAAGTCAAAAAGGGACTTCTTTTGAACATTACTGGTTCCAAAAATTAGAATATGTTTTATGGAAAAACTACGGTCGTCGTACAGAAAAGAAATTTAAAAATTATCGTATTACTGCAAAAAATTCAGTAGAGCATGTGCATCCACAAAAAGAGAGATTTGGGGCTGTATTGCAGGAATTATATTTGCATGCTTTTGGTAATTTAGTTTTGCTCAGTCCAGGACAAAACTCAGAATATAGTAATAAGCCTGTGACGGTTAAATTGGCAGAATTTGAGAGAAAGCCATCATATGATTCGTTAAAGCTTAAATATTTATTTGATACTTTTAAGAAATCAGAAAGTAAAAATTTAAATAAGCAAGTTATTCAAATGCATCAAGATCGGATGCTTGATCTGTTGAAAATACATTATTGTGGTATTGAGGGTGAAAAATAATGGTCAGTTTAACCAATGAACGTGCTTTAGAAATGGCGATTGAAAAAGCACTGACTGGAACATGCCTTGAAAATGTCAAAGCAGGTTTAACCGACATTGCTCAACCTCATCATGGCTTTGTATCAGGTTCACCTGCAAATTTTGATATGCTGTATGCTTTAGACACCCAATATTTTTGGCAGTTTCTAGAACAAACCCAAGCTGATGAACTGGCAAAGATTCAAAAATTTAATCCACACGATTGGCAACGAAAAATCTACGAACGCTTTGATCGAATGATCCGTAAGCATGGGGTGGTTCATCTACTTAAAAAAGGTCTCGCCGTAGATCAAGCACATTTTCAGTTGATGTACCCAGCGCCGTTGGCAAGCAGTTCTCAAAAGATTAAAGATCGATTCAAGCAGAACATTTTCAGTGTGACTCGCCAATTACATTATTCAAAGGCCAATCCATTACAAGAAATTGACATGGTGGTATTTGTAAATGGTATTCCGATTATTACTTTTGAATTAAAGAATGAATGGACAGGGCAAAATGCTCGTCATCATGGTCAAAAGCAATATAAACAAGATCGTGATATCACACAGCCATTATTGAGCTTTGCACGTTGTATCGTGCATATGGCTGTCGATACCGATGAAGTCTATATGACCACGAAGCTTGCAGGGGCGAATACCTTCTTCTTACCCTTCAATAAGGGACATAATGCAGGTGCTGGAAATCCGCCAAATGCAGAGGGGCATAAAACGGAATACCTTTGGAAAGAGCTACTTTCTAAAGAAAGTCTGGCAAATATTATTCAGCACTTCGTACGATTAGATGGTGATGAGAAAACCTTGTTAGACAAAAGGAATCTCTATTTCCCTCGTTATCATCAGCTCAGCGTGGTTCGCCGTCTTATTCATGATGTTTCAACCAAAGGGGTGGGTCAAACTTATCTTATTCAGCATTCCGCAGGTTCAGGTAAGTCAAATTCGATTACATGGGCGGCATTTCAGTTGATCGAAGCTTACCCAGTAGAAAAAGACATTCCAGGAAGCCGAGGGCTAGAACACCCATTATTTGATTCAGTGATTGTGGTGACGGATCGCCGTATTCTGGATAAACAGCTTAAAGAGAACATCAAGGAATTCTCTGAGGTTAAGAATATTATGGCACATGCCCATAAGTCTTCAGAGCTGAAATCTGCTTTAGAAAATGGCAAAAAGATCATTATTACTACGATTCAAAAATTCCCTTTCATTATTGATGGTATTGCAGATTTAAGTGATAAGCGTTTTGCTGTCATCATTGACGAGGCGCATAGCTCTCAATCGGGTGTTGCCCATGACAAAATGAATGAAGTGATGGGCAAAGCCAACGAAGACAGTGATGGTGTAGATGCTCAAGACAAAATCTTAAATGCAATGTTGGCCCGTAAGATGAAAGGCAATGCATCCTATTTTGCCTTTACTGCAACGCCAAAGAACACGACTTTAGAGAAGTTTGGTGAAAAGCAAGCGGATGGTTCTTTTAAACCTTTTGATTTGTATTCGATGAAACAGGCGATTGAAGAAGGGTTTATTCTAGATGTTTTGTCAAATTACACGACTTACAAGAGCTTCTATGAAATTGAGAAATCAATTCTAGAGAACCCATTATTCGATACTAAAAAAGCGCAGAAAACCTTACGAAGCTATGTAGAGAAAACCCAACAGACCATTGATATCAAAGCTGAAGTAATGTTGGATCATTTCATTCAACATGTGGTAAATACCAAAAAATTAAAAGGCAAAGCCAAAGGGATGATTGTGACTCAAAATATTGAGTCTGCAATTCGTTATTATAAAGCGATTGATCGTCTGCTTGAGCAAGCAGGGTATCCATTTAAAGCCATCATTGCTTTCTCTGGTGAGAAGAAAGTGGATGGAGTTGATTATACAGAAGCGATTATCAATGGGTTCTCTGATAATGACACCAAAGATATGTTTGATCGTGGTTATGTTGGTGACAAGAAGCCTGTAGGTGTGAATGAAGATCAGTATCGCTTACTGATTGTTGCCAATAAATACCTCACTGGCTTTGACCAACCAAAGCTCTGTACGATGTATGTGGATAAAAAGTTAGCGGATGTGTTGTGCGTTCAAGCACTGTCTCGTTTAAACCGCTCAGCATCCAACCTAGGCAAGCGAACAGAAGATTTATTTGTATTGGATTTCTTCAATGAAATAGAAGATATCAAACAGTCATTTGATTGTTTCTATACTTCAACCACCTTGTCAAAAGCGACTGATATTAATGTACTCAACGAACTAAAAGATGAGTTGGATACCGTTGGAGTATATGAATCTACTGAAGTGGAGGATTTCGCTACGAAGTATTTCGATTCAGTAGATGCAGAAAAATTAAGTCCAATTATTGATATCGCCGTTGCACGTTTTGATGCTGAATTAGAACTGACTGCCGAAGATAAAGCTGATTTCAAAATCAAGGCAAAGCAGTTTGTGAAGATTTATGGACAGATGGCTTCAATCTTGCCATATGAAGTTCCAGCTTGGGAAAAGTTGTATTGGTTCTTAAAATTCTTGATTCCTAAACTCAAAATTGAAGATCCAGAAGCAGATGCTTTAGACGAGTTGCTAAATTCAGTTGATTTAAATTCCTATGGCTTACAGCGTAAAAAACTGAATGAACAAATTGAGTTAGATGCTGAAGAAACGGTTCTTGATCCAACAAATCCGAATCCTCGTGGTGCACATGGTGGTGAGACTGAAGAAGATCCATTAGATGATATCATTAGAACGTTTAATGAACGCTGGTTTGGTGGTTGGGCTGCTACTCCAGAAGAGCAAAAAGTAAAATTTGTGAATATCTTAAAACAGATCAAGGAACATGCTGATTTTGAAAGCAAGTATCTAAATAACCCTGATCCGCATACCAAAGATTTGGCTTTTGATAAGATCATGAATGAAGTGATGCTGCGCCAAAGAAAGATAGATATGGATATGTATAAGCATTATTCAAAAGATACTGCTTTCAGAATGTCTTGGAAATATAGCCTGCAACAGGGTGTGATGCGATAAGGACAATATACATGTGGAATTGGATACAAGGGGAGTTTTATACATTTCTGATGGTTCTAGGGCGTTATCCAAGAGTTTGGATACTTCCTTGTATCTTTTTCCTATTTTGTATTGGTGTTATGGCATGGCTTAATTTTCAGTTAAGTCATTACTTTGAGACGCGAAGTGTGACGCAGATGACACCTTTTTTAGATCAATTCATTGTAAATTTTTACGATAGAATTCGTGAGAAAATAGTGAATCGATATTTGATATTGGGAACATTGATATTATTCATTTATGGATATCTTAAATACCGAAAAAGAGTGTATTACTAATGATAATCAACAAAAGTTTAAATCAGAATAATTATGATCAACGTCTATACCCATTAAGATTAAAAAAGAAAGTCGTATGTGAATTACTTGGGGTTTCCGTAAATCAACTCAGAAAAATATCATTGGCTGATGAAAGCTTTCCTAAGCCTTTAAAATCAGGACCGACCCGTCAGGCAGGAGTCTATTTTGATTACCAGGAAATTGTTGAGTGGCATAAGAAGCAATTGGAATTGAGGGTGTCACCAGCTTCAGGGTTGCGTTAAAAGTGATGAATAATGGTGAATTTACTTCTTAGACAATATTAAGATTATAACTGACTATATAATATTGATAGTTATTTAACTTATTAATTCTCAAATACTGGTTTAAAGAGGAAAATATGGGTATTAAATCTTACTCAGAGATGGTTGCTGCTATTCAAAAATTACAGTTTCAACAAACAAAGGATTTACCAGTATTAGATGAGCTTAAAATAGCTCAGGAAGGGAATATCAGTAGTTATTACATTCCTTTTGACTATGTATCACAAAATGCAAAAGTTGTTTTAGTGGGTATAACTCCAGGTAAAACTCAATTATTTAATGCATTGTCTTCTGTGCAAAGCTCTTTAACGAAAGGATTAGAGCAAGAGGAAGTGCTTAAAATGGCTAAGAATGAAGGTGCGTTTAGTGGAACACTACGTAACAATCTGATCAAATTATTGGATCATATTGGCTTACATGAAAAGCTGGGCATCACAAGCACTGCAAGTCTTTTTGATAGAGATGCTCATTTAGTGCATACGACCTCTGTATTAAAGCATCCTGTATTTATTAATGGTAAAGATTATAGCGGGTCAACACCTAATATGCTGAAACACCCATTATTACGTGAAATGATCAATGCTTATTTAATGGAAGAAATTCGCCAATTGCCGAAAGCAATTTATATTCCTCTTGGTCCTAAAGTTAGCCAAGTTTTTGAGTATTTAATTCAGCAGGGATTATTACAAGACCAGCAGGTATTATTTGGTTTACCACATCCATCTGGTGCCAATGCTGAAAGAATTGCGTATTTCTTAGGAAATAAAGCACGTGAATCTTTAAGTAATAAAACTAACCCAGATTTACTTGATAAAGCTAAACTAGAGATCTTAGAAAAATTATCTTTAAATTTTAATTAGATTTTTTAGCACATCTCTTCTTCACTCTTTATAAAGTAAAGGAGAGGTGTGCATGGTATTTATTTGGTATAATTTTCAAGTTTTAATTTTATAAAAATATTATGGGGAATGTAGTGAGTTTTTTAGCTATTGCAGAGTTTTTGCAAGGATTTTATGTCATTCCAATAGCAATGGCGATTTTCGTTTCAGTAGTGATGTTTTTCTTTGTAAAAGAATATTGGATCCCTGCTAAAAGGTTGGCTAAAGAGTTTGATGAAATTATTAAAAACGTCAATCAAGGTGAAAGTTTTCAAGAAAGTAAAAGTTCACTAAACAGTCTTTTGTCCGAGAATTCCACTCTTAAACATGCGTGGGAAAATTATAAAAACTCTCTACACGATATTAGAGAAGAAGTTGATGGTGAATTGCAGATAATTTCATCAAGGTCGACGGTCTCAAGTGACTTGTTTTTCTCTCAAATAGCAATTATAGACACTCCACTAAAAGTTGATTTTTATAAACATATTCCAGGAATTATTACTGGCGTAGGCATTATTGCAACATTTTTAGGTCTTTTATTCGGTTTACTCGCATTTGATCCTGCTGGTGATCCTGCTAAGGTACAAAGCAGTCTTGCTCTACTGTTAGGTGGAGTAGGTGAAGCATTTATGGCTTCTGGATTAGCAATTTTGATAGCTATGCTAATTACATGGAAAGAGAAATTTTGGTTAAGAGAGTGTTATGAGAAATTAGAACAGCTTACGACAGCCATTGATCTGAAGTTTGAACCTGATGAAACAAGTGAAGAATATTTATCTCAATTATTAAAATCATCACAAGCAAATGAAACTAATGCTCGGCAGTTAAAAGACAGTCTAGTTAATGACTTAAAAACTATGATGACTAACTTAATTGATGAAAATAAGAAAAATCAGTTAGCGTTTACTTCTCAATTAACTGAAAGCTATGCCAAAACAAGTAAAGACATGGCAGATCAGATAGGTCAGTCTATTTCGGATAACTTACAAGCACCATTAGAAAAAATTGCATCTAGTGTACAGCAAGTTAGTGGCGATCAAAGTTCTGCTGTTCAAGAATTAATGACAGATGTGCTTACAGCTTTTATGACAAAGTTAGAATCTACTTTTGGTTCTCAAATGACTGGTATGAGTGAAATGATGACTCAATCAGTATCTGCCATGAAAGAGATGCAGCTTGGTTTCACTCAGTTAATTACAGACATGAAATTAAATAGTGAAAGTACTACAAAAAATTTAGAAATTCAGATGTCTAAAATGATTGAAGATATTCAGTTAAAGCAAAATGCGATGTCTGAGCAAATGAATGCCATGGTAGATCATTTGTCAAAAGGTGCAGAAAAAATTGGTGAACAAGGTCAGTATGCTATTCAGGAAATGAATAGTTTAGTATCTAAACTCATCAATGATATGAATGAAAATATGTCACATGTATTGAATAACATAACGAAGCAACGAGCTGCTCATGAGAAACTTGTTGCTACACATCAGCAGAAATTACAAGATCAAACCTCACTGTTAGTAGATAATATGGGAGGATCGATTAAAGAAGTAATAAGGGAAATTGCTCAACAGAGAGTTGCTCAAGAAGAGTTGATTGCTAAACATCAGCAAAAATTACATGATCAATCTCTATCACTAGTGAATGAGATGGGTGATTCTGTTCAAGAATTGCTTAATAAGGTCACGCAACAAAGATTGGAACAAGACCAAGTCATTGCAGATAATCAGCAAAAGCTTCATAACCAATCGTCTATTTTAATTGAGAAACTCAGTGCTGAAGTGAGTCAACTGATTACACATAGTCAAAATGCAACTTTATCCTTCAAAGAAAATATCCAAAGAATTTCTGAAGTAACGACCAACAGTATTACAGGAATGAATAACGGCGCAGAAAAAATACGTCTTGCTTCAGAACAATTTAATACAGCAGGGACTACATTGATAGGTGTTACAGATAAAACTTCACAACTTATCTCAGAGGTAACAGCAACTTCCACTAATTTGACAAGTGCAAGCAATAATCTTCTTTCCTTGTTAAATGATTATAAGAATTCACAGGATACGGTTAATAAGGCGATTGGGGCTTTGGAAGGTCTTATTCAACAGGCTCAGTCTGAAGCGGGCATGAGCACCAAAATGCTTGAAGATATGAATCAGATGACTACTGCTTTGAATCAAGTGAAAAAAGAGATACAGGATTATCTTGAACAAGTTAGTGATGTACTAGTTAAAAGTTTTGAAAGTTTTGGGGCTTCTGTAGAAGCAAGTCTTAACCATTCATTAGGGATTTATGATAATACGCTTGACCAAGCTGTTAAGCGTCTTTCGAGTGGGGTTGAAGGATTGGGGAGTTTTGTCGAGGATCTAGAGGATCTTGTTAGACAAAAGAAAAGCTAAATTTGGAGTACATGAAATATGTTGGGTAATCGGTACTCTAAAAAGGTACGTCCTAAAGATGAAGGTGAAAAACCATTTTGGATTTCATTTGCAGATTTAATGACAGCACTAATGACACTTTTTCTTGTGGTTATGGCTGTATCGCTTATGATTGTGACGAAAAAAATTAATGAAGCTACTCAGGCTGAAGATCAACGAAGTGCAGAAATTTTAAATATTTGTCAAAGTATCAAGCATAGTGTGAAGTTAAAAGATGCAGGTATTGAAGTTGACTGTAAAAATAATCGCATAAATTTTGGCGAAGCGGGGCGTTTCGCACACAATGATTATCGGTTAAATGAGGTAGGTCGAAGTCGACTCAATACTATCGTACCGATTATTCTTGAAGAAGCGAATAATCCACAAGGTGAAAAGTGGTTCAAGCAGATTGTAATTGAAGGTTTTACAGATACAGATGGTTCGTATTTATATAATTTAAATTTGAGCTTGCGCCGTTCAGAATGGGTGATGTGCAGTTTACTTGATCCCAAATTTAGTTCAGGCTTATCTTTAAGTGAAAAACAAAAAAATCAAGTAAAACAATTATTTCTCGCCGGTGGTGTGTCTTTTAACTCTGCTAAAGATAGTAAAGAAGCTTCGCGTCGTGTGGAGTTGAGAATGCAATTTTATGGTTTAAAAGAGAAAGAGTCCTCAGAACCTCAACCTCATTTTGTTTCAGCCCCTGTTGAAACTTGCCAATTGGCGAGGTGATAAGTATGAGTATAGAAAAATTAAAATTGCGTTTAGGTCAAAAGCTGGGTGACTATTCTACTGATGAGGTAGTGCATACAAAATTTGTAAAACCTCAGCGACTGATAAAAACGCTATATGTGCTTGAACAAAAGTTTGATGATTTAGAAAATACGATTCCTTTAGATGAGAAAATCTTTAGAACAATTTCTAAATTAGAGCATTCAGGATTTAATTTATTTACACGAAGAGAGTGGAAAAATTTGGCTTGGGCCTTATGTAAAGTTATACCTGGTACACGACAAAAACTAATTTTTGGTGAGATTGGTAAGAGGATTGTAGATCATTTCCAACAAGCAGGGGCCGATCTTATGGGATTGGTTTATTTTCCTTTGTTATATAGCTATTTTGCTTTAGAAGATAATGATGTAAAAGATAAGCCAGCAATTTGGGTTCAATTAAGGGGAATATTAGAAACGCATAGATCAAATATTTATAAAGATTTAAAGCGACCAAAAAAATGGATGAATACACTTATAGATTATCCCGAGCTTTTGTCGGATTCTCCTACTAAAATTTTTGTGAATAGCTTTTTAAAAGCTCAAGATTCAAATGATATTCAAAAAGATTTAGAAAGCTTAAAAATTGCACCAAATAGCTGGTTTTGGGATGATTTGATTAAATCTTCTATAAAATCCATTATAACAATGAGCGAGAAAGAGTATTTTAAATTGATTTCTCGCTTTCTAAAATTAGCTGAACAGAATGTTTTGTATACCAATGATATTCTTATTGCTTTATTAGAGCGATATGCTAGGACTTCTAAGCGGGAAACAGTACATGAAGTTTTGAAGCATTTGGCTTTAAATCAATGGGGGAATCCACAATACGACTCATCGGCGGGATGGAATAATGTCAATGCAGATACTAAACGTATGGTCATCCAATGGTTTGTGCGAGCAGATTTAGAAGCGTTCTTTAAGTTGTTCAGTGCTACAGCAGATGTGAATCGGTTTAACTACTGGATCAAATTCATTGATAAAATTTCATTTTCTCAAATATTTCTTGGCCCTGGAGCTCTACAATCGCAACATCCACAGCATAAAAAATTTCGTGAATTTAATAAGGGTCGCTTAAAAGAATTAATGGGATCAACAGCATCGAATAATGCATTTTTATTAAAAATAGATAATATTTACGTTGTCGATTTTTCTGATACGGGTAATGCTTGTTATGCTTATAACAAATTGCCATATAATGATAATAGCCCAAGAATTTATATTGGAAACCTTAAAAATAAGAATACTGTACTGTTTAAAAATGGTTGGGGGGATCCAACAGCATTGAGTCACAGTGGTGATTGGGAAAGTAGGTTTGACGAAAAATTAGCAGAAATAGGTATCTTTTCAACATCGAGAAAAGACAGTCTAAATTCTTCAAGATATAAAAGGTAATATTAGGATATCGCATGAAATTAGCATTTTGGAAAAGAAATAAAAATACTGAAGTTAGAAAAGATGAAACGACTAAATTGAATTTAAAACCATTTAGTTATAATGATCTTGGTATTACTTTTTCAATAACACAAAATGCTCAAACAGATGCTGATTTCTATTGGCAAAGTCTTGAAGAAGAGGAATTGGCATATCTTGTAGATGAACACTATGTACTCCCTTGGGAAGAGCTCTTTCAGATTCTGCAGGAGGAAGAGCATAAAAATGTTATTAACTTGCTTAACTTGCCAAAACAAACTTCTTTACGGCCAGTGATTAAAAGCGAAGGCGGTTTAAGTGATTCGAATTTTAAAATTATGCTAGATGGCTGGTTGAATGAAAATAACGTAAAGACTAAACAGATTATTCAACGTATTGGAGCAATTTTAATAATAGATGGCGTAGAATATTTATTAAGTGAGCAAAGTTTTAGGCTTGTAGAACAGTTGAAAGAGTTTTCAAGATTAGTAAATAAAGATAAAGAGTTAAATCAGAAATATTGGGCTAAGATTCGAAATTTATCAAATAAAGCAAATGCAAACTTAGATGATTTCTTAAGAAAGACAGTAGTTTTAGCACCAGAGAAACTACAACTAAATCTTCGTAAAAATCTAGTAAGCCAAGAATCTATTGTTGAGATTCAACCTACATTTGATGAAGCTCCATCTAATTGGTTAAAAACATTTGATCAATATAATCATGTTCAGGATCAATACAGTATTAGTCTACCAGATGGGGGTATTGCACACGTTGTGATTCCTTCTACGGTAAAGCAAGTACTGACCGAAATTAAAAAAATGCCAAGTAGGCGTGTTACGGGAGAAAGAGCTCAGGCATTTTTACACAATCCATTTGCTCAATTGGGTGATGATGCTATTGATGTTATTTCACTAGAAAGTTTTGAAACTTCGAAGCAGCAAGCAGAAATTTATACTTATACATTACAAATAAAAAAAATATATAACGAGTTAAAGCACTATATATCAGCAAAATTAGAGCTTTATGAAAACTCTGAAAGAGAACAGAATCCTATTTTGTTGGAGCTACATAATTTAGATCAGACTTTCTATTTTGTTCAAGCTTATGAGAAAAAGTCTCCATTTTTTATGTGGGCTGGATATGAAATTGAACGAAATAGTTATTTAGATCATCAAATTCAAGAGTTAAAAAATGATCTAAATGTAATAAAACAATATGAAGATGAGCTTCAAACAAAACAAGTGTTAGATTTATCTAATTACAGTGGACGTGTAATTGGTATTGGAGAAGCTGAAAAACTTAACTCTGAATTTATTAAAAGAGATAGTGGTGAATCCGAATGGTTACCGCAACATTTAATGGATTTGGAACAGCAATTGCAAGATAAAAATTTAGAGCAAAATATAGAACAACTAGAAAAATGTATTAGACAAGCAGAACAAAATAATTTAAATGAAATTGTCGTACCAAATACGGATACAAAATTATCACTAGAGCATGCTCAGACTCTATTAAATCAACTACGCATTTCGAAAAGTAAAGATCAAGATGAAAAGTTGGCAGAAAAGGAAACTCCTCAACCTAAGAAAAAGAAAGATACGTTGTTAATTGCGAACAATATTGATGAGGCTGAATTTACTAAACAAAGAGCCAATCTATTAATTTTTGATGAAAATAATTCTCCAACAGCCAGATTACCAACTAGTTTTAGAAGTAATGAATTTAGTTTAAAGCAGCACCAAGCATATGGGGTGGCCTGGTTACAGAATCTGCATCAGTATGCGCCCGAACAAGTGAGTGGATGCTTATTAGCAGATGACATGGGGTTAGGTAAAACACTTCAATTATTATGTTTTATTGGCGAATATTTAGAAAATGCTGAAGCAAAGAAACCTGTATTGGTTGTTGCTCCAGTTTCATTATTAGAAAATTGGGAAGCTGAAGCGAATCGATTTTTTAGTAACAGATTTCCAAAAATATTAAGTTTGTACGGTGACAAGTTAAAGGAAAGGAAGATTCCTAAACATCTCATTTCATCACAACTTCGAGAAAATCACGGTATTACGAATCTTCTTCAGGAAGACTGGCGTGGTGATGCAGATATTGTTTTAACGACATATGAGACGATGCGTGATCTAGAGTTCTCTTTGGCAAGAGAGGACTGGAGTATCATGATATGTGATGAAGCACAAAAAATTAAAGTTCCAACAGCCATGGTAACAAAAGCTGCTAAAGCTCAGAAAGCAGATTTTAAAATAGCATGTACAGGAACACCTGTTGAAAACTCTTTAACTGATCTTTGGTGTCTCTTTGATTTTATACAAGAAAACCTGTTAGGCCCACTCAATGAGTTTGTAAGAACGTATCGCAAACCTATAGAAAATCTAGAAGGAAGTGATGAAACAGCTCTTAAGCAACTTCGTGAAATGATTGCTCCACAAGTTTTAAGAAGAATGAAACATGATGTCGCGGATTTACCAGCTAAAGTCGAGGTCGATAGCTGTAAAGATATCCAAATTAGTTTATTGCAAAGACAATTGTATATTGATGTAGTTAACCGGTTCAAAAAATTAACTGCCGAAGGTAACCAGGGAGCAATGTTAAGCTCTTTACATAGTATGAGGATGATATGTGCTCATCCTTTACACTTTTACCCAACTGCAAGCTTGAATGATTCCCCAAAAGTGAATTGGTTGTTTGAAACATTAGAATCAATAAAACAAAAAAATGAAAAAGTAATAATATTTACTGAATTTAGAGATATACAAGTTTTTCTTAAGAGAATTCTGATGGAGCGATTTGGATTAAATATTACAACCGTAAATGGTGATTCTAATACCAGTAGTAAGAAAGGTTTAACTAGACAAAACTTAATTGATAAATTCCAAGAGAAATCCGGGTTTAATATTATTATTCTGTCTACTACAGCTGTAGGGTTTGGCGTGAATATACAACGTGCTAATCATGTTATCCATTATACACGTAGTTGGAATCCAGCAAAGGAAGATCAAGCGACTGATCGTGCATATCGTATTGGTCAAGATAAAGAAGTATTTGTTTATTATCCTACTATATCTGCTACTAAAGATTTTGATACTTTTGAGGTGAAGTTAGATAGACTTTTAGAAAGCAAGAGAGAGCTTGCAGACGATATGCTTAAACCGAAAACAGATGTTGGTAAAGAGTTAATGCAGTTAATAGATTAAATTGTGAAAAGTGATTTACTATATTTATTCTAAATTTTTAGAAGTAAATTTTAATTATTCTTGTTATGTAATAGAGCTAATGATTAATTTATTAGTCATTAGCTCTCATTGATTATTGATATTTACCAATCATCATCGCTACCAAAATAACCACTCTCTTGTTTGTCTAGGATGTCTTGCTCACGAGCTTTTTCTGGATCATATGGATATCATCATAATTACAATAATCCTCTTCATAGTAGTCTTCAGGATCCATTATTATTTGAATAGCCACCAAAATTCTAGACACACATAACCATCTTTTGGACTGCCACCACTCTCCTAGACAAATTTCGTCTATTCTTTTTGCATAGGAGAGAACCTTATGAGTGGACAAAGATATACCCCAGAATTTAAAGATGAAGCTGTTAAATTGATTACCGAACGTGGATATTCTGTCACTGATGTAGCAGAACGTTTAGGCGTATCACAACACAGCATTTATAAATGGCTAAAGGCGCTACAGCCTTTACGTAACAACTCTGATGAACATGAACTACTCGAAGCAAAGAAAGAAATCCTACGTCTTAAAAGTCAGCTTAAACAGACTGAAGAGGAACGGGATATTCTAAAAAAGGCCGCAAGGTACTTTGCAAGCCTGCCCGAGTAAAGTATCAGTTTATCCTGGAATACAGCCATCAATTTAAGATTAAAACGATGTGTCGGGTCCTTAAGATCGCTCGTGCTGGTTACTATGCCTGGTTGCATGAACCCGAATCAGGCAGGACTATTGAAGATAAGCGGTTATTACAGCTCATCCGTTCTTCTTATAATGCCAGCTATGGCATCTATGGTTATCGTCGCATTACGCTAGATCTAAAAGAATTGGGTGAAAGCTGCGGGCCCAATCGTGTGCTGAAGATCATGAAGAACAATGGTATTGCCGCTGTTCGAGGATATAAGAAACATAAAAGCTATGGTCGTGGTCGTCCTCAGATTGTGCTACCTAACCATTTAAATCGAGAGTTTATTGTAAACACACCTGATACTTCTTGGGTGACTGATATAACTTACATTCGCACATGGCAAGGCTGGTTATATCTGGCTGTGGTTCTTGATTTATATTCGAGAAAAGTCATCGGTTGGTCAATGAAACCTACGCTTGCCAAGGATATCGTTTTGGATGCACTTCTTATGGCGGTATGGCGACGTAGGCCAAATGAACCTGTGATCATACACTCTGACCAAGGCTCCCAATACAGCAGTAGAGACTGGCAGAAATTCTGTCAGAAACATAACTTAATACCCAGCATGAGCCGTAGAGGAAACTGTTGGGATAATGCCGTTGCTGAATCCTTTTTTAGCAGCTTAAAGAAGGAAAGAATTAAAAAGAGGATCTACAAAACACGAGAAATGGCTCGTGCAGATGTGTTTGATTACATCGAGATGTTTTACAATCGAATCAGGCGTCATTCGCATCTCGATGGGATGAGTCCAGAAGCCTTTGAGGCAGCTTCAAAATGAGGCTGTCTCGTGTCTAGGATACTGGGAGCAGTCCAATCGTACCTAATCGAAATTTATGGACAACACCAAAATCAATTAATATAAAGATTAAGGTGAAGTAATATGAATAGTTGGGTTGTTAATATTATTATCATTACGATTTTATGGATAGTTATATATGGATTATTCCGAATTTCGGTGGATTATTTTGAGAAGAAAAGGATATGTAAAGTGAATGCACAGGAAGAGCAACGGAGAGCTGGGATACAAGCAATCCTAAAAAACAAACCTTTTGTACTAGATCAAGCGGCGATTCAAATCGCAGCTGAAGAGTTTATGCAGGCATTAATTAAGTGGAAAGATCGGGATTCCATTCGTAAATTATTTGTTGAAACTAGAGATTCTTGGACAGAAGAAGAGCTTGATAGCGTAGTGCAACATGAGTCAAATTATATTGATCCAATAATAAAAGTGTACCAGCCTGTTTATGACGTGGCAATTCAGGGAGGAGTGGATCAGCCCTTTGCCTTTTCAAGTTACATCCATTCTTTTTTTACGGGTTTTTATTGGAGTGAAGTTGATTATCCCGAGATTAATAAGCCTTTAGATAAATTAAGTGAATTAATGAGAGGGGGGCTATCCCATGAAGAGTTTTGGGAAACTGAATATTATAAAAAACATCTTCTCCCTAAAAAGGTTCAAGAACGTATAGCGGAGTTAAAAAAGGAAGGAAAGTATTAATTTTATATTCTTACATCACCCGAATTCTACTTAAACCGAACAGAAGCTCCGTTGAATAAACTGAATATTCAGGGGGGCTATAGCTGACCGTGGCAGCCTGAAAGTGAATGAAATCCACGTAGAAAGTTTGCAGGATACAGCGACTAGCAGTTTTTTATTAAAGCCCTAAAACAACCTGATATGGTTTAAATCCTTCTATAACAGCATCGGATACCAGCTGGATAAATGCTTCTGTTTTTCCATAAGCCATCCATAATTGATTTTGATGGGCATATTTTAAATACCGAGATCAACAGTAGAGGGCGTTTAACAGGAGGGCATAGTATTGCTAATGGCAATATAAATGTTATTTCAAAAGCTACTCCAAATGCGCAGGGAGTTTATGAAGCGAAAATAAGTGTCCCAGATCCTAAAAATCCAAATAAAACTTTAACAAAAGATTCTACGATGTTTCCAGACAGTTGGAATGCAGATAGGATCAAAGTAGAGGTTGATGCTGCTTACAAAACAAAGAGCATTGTAATAAATTCAAATGGACAGTCGATGTGGGAAGGAATAACACCAAGTGGAGTAAAAGTAAGAGGCTATTTAGAACCGAATACAACAGTTTATCCGTTAATGAAATAAATAGGTAAAAAATGAAAGTTAAATATTGGTGGAAAGAATCTGAATCGTTAAGAGATGGCATCATGAGACCTAAATGTGATTGTGCAGAGGTCCTTGATGATTTTAAAGGCTTAGTCTTTAATTTTTTGAATGATGATGAAGGTCTTGGGTTAAAATATTTGAGTAAATGGATAGATGATGGATTGATTGAAATTGAAAAAATTAAAGTTGGTGAATTAAATTATTATGATATGTGGGGACAGGCTTGGGGGGCAGATATTACTAAAGAAAATGTTTTAATTTATTGGGGATATGATGATACCAAATACGAGGAAAGTTTAAGTTTTGAATGTTTTTATAAACTCGTAAGGAAATGGAGTGAGTTTTTAAAAACAGAACCTAGGATAGATCAAGTAGTTGAATTTGAATGTGAATAGCTTATAAACACTAAACAAAGCCACTGTTGACAAGCGGGATTAAAATTTCAAGCAAGCATATGATACTGTGATGAATCCTGCGAGAACTTTCGATTTTGTGCAAAAGCATCCTGAAGCGGCAACAGTTATCGAGCAGTTTAAAAATGGTGACTATGATGGACTCTTGGCGACTAAAGGCAGTATTCAGTTGTTAGCTCAAGCCCTTGGACAAGATGTGGATGTGCTTACAACTTCGATTACATCATTTCTTGGTATTAAAGGTGCATTTGATCATCAAACAAATACAGTTGTATTAGATGTAACGAGTGGAAATCGTTCAGAGATCGTCGATACCTTGGGACATGAAATTGCTCATGGACAAGGAATTAATAATGAAACTTCAGCTGATTTGATTGGTACAGCAACAGATTGGGCATTCAGTTCAGGTGTTAAAAATAGCCAAGACACAATTGATCAATATAAAGTTCAGTTAGGTGATGGGAAGGATTTAAATACCCAAGCACAAAATCAGGAAATATTAAAAAATTATAATCAGATATTTGTTGATAATATTTCTGAGCATCCTGATAGTATTGAAGATAAAACATCATATAAACAGAGTATTTCCAACTCATTATTTTGTTGGAATAAAGAGTGTACAGAGCAATTTAAGAATCTGGATAAAGCCCAGGAAGCTGCTTATAGACAGGGACAAGATAGGGCTGTATCAAAATTTGTAAATGATATTAAAAATCTGCCAAATGTACCAAGAGAAGTATATGAAGCAATAAAAAATGATCCTAAAGGTACTGCCGTCGCAATATTAAAAGGAATTGCGAGTATTCCAAGTGAAATATGGGATACAACAAAAATAATATCTAAAGTAAATGCTGTTGGAGATTCACCGGCTGAGTTTGAAAAACTTGGTAATGCTGAAATGACCACAGCATTAAATGGGATATCTGCACTATTGAGTGCTGGGACTGTAACAGTTGCGAAGAAAGGTGATGGTATAGTTATTGAGGCTACCAAAAGTGTTAAGCGTATTTTACAAAATGATCCAGCAAAATTGCCAACAATTAAAACAAGTGCAGGAGGTTATATAAAGGCAAGCATAATTACACAAAATGGAAAGATCATTGATCCGCCAAAGGAGGTTTTAAATAAACAAAAAGAATTAATAGGCAATAAAGATAAGAATGCAACTGACATACTACGAGAGGAAATTGCTGATAGTTATTTTAAAAATAGTGGTTACACTAAACTTGAAAGTAAATGTGGAAGCAATTGCTTTGATGGTGTGTATATGAAAAATGGTGAACTTTATGTTGTAGAGGTTAAGCCTTTGAGTCGAAACGCTATTAATTTAAGTAGTAATAAAAACTCACCGAATAATATTGGTGTACAGATGTCCAATGAATGGATTATTAGCCGTACTGATGAATTGGTAAAAACAAGGAATCCACAAGCTTTAAAAACAGCCGAGTTAATAAATAAGGCAATTGATACTGGAAAACCAGTGAATAAGATTGTGGTAGGTGTAAACGATAGCCGTGCGGTTACTTTAAATCTTGGTAATAAGGTGACTAGCTAATGAAATTGGATTCTTTAGACAATCTAAATGCAATGGTTACTTTTTATCAAAGTCAAGAAGATGAAAGAAAACGCTTAATAGTTGATAGGATAAAAAAAATCAGCAACATGGTGCAGTATATGAATCTTTAGCCAGAGGCTGTGGTTATAACGGATTATATGCTTTAGCTAGTGAAAATGATATTAATTGCTTAAAACAGTGGTTCTATGTATTAAGTTTATTACGAGCAGAAAGTTGTAAATATTCGGGTGGTTACTCTATGTCAACCCCCGATGGATTTATTTTTTCTTTATTATCAGATAGCAAGGAGATTGTAGATAAATTTTCTTGTTTAGATACTGTTAACCTGTTATGGGGCGAGTATGAACCTAGTTATCAAGAGGCTAAATTCAAACCATCTAAAGATGATCCTAGATTTCGAACGCATGCTTTGCAAGCAGTACTTAGAAATGATTGGAAGGATTATAATGAAATTAAAGCAGTCACTAATCAAAAAATCAAGAAATTAAGAGAAGTGGCACAGTTCGAATTTGAGATTTATGATGCTATTTATGATAAGGATAAAGATAAAATTATAGATATTGTGCAGACTTTACTAAAACCAAGAGTCCACAAAGCATATAATAAAGATTTTGGTGAAGAATTTAATGGAGATATTTGGTCACATCATCCAGTCATGTTTACTAAACTTGCATGGATGAATGGATTGGAAATTGAACTTGATAATCCTTTAGTTCCTATGGAATTAATGCCAGTAAAACCATTGGATCACTATAACTACCATTATGATTTTTTAGATCCAAACTGGAAGCCAAAAAGCTTTTGGTCAAAGCTATTTAGTAAGTAGATTGCCTCGTTCCACCCTTGTAGGGTGGAATACCAAACAGGTTGGCTTATGATTTATAACAAAAACTATTCAGTTATGGAGTGAAAGTTAGCCATGCTAAATTATCCAAAATAATAATATTCACTTATGGCACGTAGTCATTATAAATTTAAAGATCATCAATATCCTTACTTTATGACATGTACTATTTAGAAAGAAATATCCAAATATTAATTTGAATATTGTAGATAGTAATGGTTATTTGTATACACCTAAAAATAGGAAATAATTGATGAATAAGATAAATTATGATGATCTAAAATTAGGTGTTTTAGATGATTTTTATCAAGAAATGCTCAACCATGGGCATCAATGCGATGTTCAATATGAAACAGTTTTAGGGCATCTGATTTATGAATATGAAGAGGGGTTTTCCAATGTTGAAATTATTATTATTGAATTTGTGATTTATGTAATAGCTGGAAAATTTATTTCTGAAAAGTTATCCGAAAAACTCAGGAGTGATTTAGCTGATAAATTAAATAAAGTGGAATTTAAATTGCTTTTAAAATTATTAGATTTTGATGATAAAACAAATTTTTTACATGATTTATTTTTGCTGAAGTTTATTGATGAAGAAACTAGAGCAAAATTAACAAAAATTTAAGTAATGTTATCGAATGAAGATCAAAATTTTAGACAAATTGTGATATACAGCTCAGTAGTAATTTCATTAAAAAGGTAAAAAATGAAGCGAATTGAGATGGGAGGGTATTACTCAGGCTCTATAAATCAAGGGAGATTGTATTTCCCTAAAATATTAGATCCAAAGACTATAGATATTTTAATGACTCTAAGCCTTATCGAAAATCAGAAATATGGCGTATTGGAATTAGAAAATACTTTAGCCAAGGATGAAGTTGAACCACAAAAATTAACTTTATATTTTGAAGATGGCAACTATTTACTAATGCTATTAGATTATGACGATGAAGGTTATATTGATGTCAGAACACTATATAACCCTGATGCTCCCAAAGGTGTATTTCAAAATATATTAGGAGAGCCTTATGGTGCAACATCAATTGTGCAAGATATAGAGTTAGTGAAAAAATGTTTTATTGAATTTAATCAAACAGGGAGTGTTTCTAGGGATTTACTGAATTAAAAATCAGTTGTAATCCAAATAAGTGGAAATAATTGGACTGGATCCAGAGAAGGTAAAAAGATTATGATTTTCGGAAACCCCGAGAAAATAAATGATGAATGATCAAAAAATATATCAAAATCTAGGCGAGTTGTTATGGTCAATAATGGCAGAAGATGCTGGGATAATGTTTTGTGAAGGTTATATTTACCCTGATTCTTCATCTTATAGTTTTGAGTGGGTTACAAAAAACAATAAAACTAGATGGTTTGATTTTGATCAAATACCTCATGAGGTTGGAGATAAAATAATCCAGTTAATGGAAATTCTCATTACTCTAGAAATTTTTAAAGAAAAGTGGACTCAATTTAAAATATCTTTAACTGATGCTGGAAAATTTAATATTGATTTTGCTTATATCCCAGAAGATGATCGTTGGCCTGGGTTATATATGAAGGCAGTTAGTGATTTGAAGGAAGAAGAGTTAGATGAATATAACATTTCTTTTGAGGAATGGGAGAAACGAGTAAAATTGAAAGAACAAAATAAAAAATAATGGTGTAAATAATTTTGTGTGATTGCTTTTCATAAATTTAAAGGTGATTGTTTAAGCGGTCACCGAATTCAATAATAAATCGGCTCATGGCTGAGTATAATTTTTATCTTAGTAAATATAATCAAGGGTTGAGTTTTATATTTACTGATGAATCCTTTTATTTAAATCAGTCTGATAAACATATAACAGGTGAAAATATATATTTGACCACGATATTTTGTTATAATGAGGGGGTAGAAGGATTTTCTCAATATAAAAGAGGTCTTCCTTTTGAAATAAATTTTTTAATGAAGCAAAATCAATTAGAGAAAAATTTAGGGGAACCTTTATTTACTAAAAGTGATGAAAATCTTATTGTACAAAGTCAAAAGTGGCAGATTAAAGAATATCCATTTACTTTGTATGTCTCATATACTAATCAAGAGGTAATTAGGTATGTATCATTAAGTATCCCATATTAATGGAAAATAGTTTTAAAAGGCTTTGTTGCATAAACCTACCATCGAAGATTTATTCAACAATATAATTTCGGAATGAATAAGCCTGCACCTAAAATCTATCGTACAACCAATTGGTTCTCATATAACAGAGCGTTAATTAATAGAGAAAATATTTCAATTTGGTTTGATCCAAAAACATAATGGTATGCAGAACCACAAGACAAATAAGATCGAAGTCAACTCCGATACAGCTCTTCAATGCTGTTTAATGATCAAATCTCTATTTTGACTCTCTTTACGCATAGTCACAGGTTTTGTTCAAAGTCTGATTAAAATTTGTGGATTAAATTGGATAGCACCAGATTACACCACGCTTTGTAGAAGACAAAAGCAGATTGATATTGCGATTAGCTACCAAAAAAGTAGCGATGGGCTACATCTACTCGTGGACTCTACTGGCTTGAAATTTCTAGGTGAAGGTGAATGGAAATGTAAGAAACATGGATCTGAATATCGTCGCCAATGGCGTAAGCTTCATCTTACTATAGATGCTGAAACCCTTCAAATACGCGCTATTCAGCTTACAACCAATAATGTGAGTGATTCACAGATACTTGGTGATTTACTCGATCAGATTCCACAAGATGAGCAGATTAACTCTGTTTATACCGATGGAGCTTATGACACCAAGCAATGCCGTCAGGTCATTGCAGATCAGCAAGCGCATGCGGTGATTCCGCCAAGAAAAAATGCGAAATCTTGGAAAGATACAAAGACCAGTTCGCTAGAGCGAAATGAATTACTTTGAACAATTAAACGTTTAGGCAGGACACTATGGAAAAAAATGGTCAGGCTATCATCGCCGAAGTTTGGTCGAAACTAAGATGCATTGCATCAAATTATTGGGGGATAAACTCAGTGCGAGAAATTTTCAAAGCCAAGTCAATGAGATGCATGCACGTGTAGCAGTATTAAATAAATTTACAGAGTTAGGCCGACCTCACACCCAAGTTGCCACTTAAATTTGAGTCGCTTAGGGGATTTCTATGTGTTAAATCTTTGTGCAACAAAGCCATTTAATGGCTGAATAGCTACAGTACAAGCTCTATATCCCTAAAACAACTTGATATGGTTTAAATCCTTCTAGTACAGCTTCGGAAACGAGGTTGATAAATGGTTCAGTTTTTCCATAAGCCATCCACTGATCCAAAGCTTCATAGTAAGCCAATCGATTTTCAACTGTAATCACACAAGGCGGATAGCCAGCCTTTAATAATTCAAGATTCAACAAAAGACGTGATGTGCGTCCATTGCCATCAATGAACGGATGAATACCCACAAAATCACCATGTACTTTGGCCGCACGTTCAATTGGATGAAGCTTATGTGCTTCTGATTTGTACCAATCAACTAGCTGAGCCATCTTATCATTCAACAGTGTATAGTCGGGTGGGGTAGTCGTAGCACCTGAAATCAATACGTTTTGTTGGCGATAACGTCCTGCATTGTCATCATCAATATTTTTTAGAATGAGTTGATGGATATTACGAATTTGCCATTCAGAAAAAGGCTCTTCTTTTCTAATAATATCTTCAACGTAATAAATGGCATTTCTATGGTTAATTGCCTCGAAGTGTTCTCTTAATGCCTTCCCACCGACAGTTATACCTTCTAATACGACTTTAGTTTCTAAAAGAGTAAGCGTATTTCCTTCAATAGCATTGGAATGATAAGTCCATCGTACAATAAGGTCTTCTTGTAAATTTTTTACTATTGCTGGTGATAGGGGACGATGCTGATCTAATTTTTTCTTTAAAGCATCAATATTTTCAAACATAACCTTATCCCTGAAATTGTACTATTGAATGATACATGAAAAAAATAAATATAAAAAAGTAATGTTATAACATAATATTTTCATTGGGTTATAAGGATGTTAAAATCAGTACACCATTTCAAATCCTGAATTAGTATTTGAACAAGATTTATAAGTGATTCAATACACTAAATCTGACGTGGGTCAAAATTGGGTCAATGAATTTTTTTATTCAATAAAATGGCTTTAAAATGAGTGAGTTGGGTTTTGAGTTCAATTGACGCCACCGCACATAAAATTATACCTATCTAAATAATCTAAGCAGCTATTTTATAATCATTTATACTTGAAGAAGATTTATTGGCTGCTAGTTTCTTTATATGAAGGTATTTAATATGGTGAAGCCGAAGATTATTACTGTTCATGAAATGAGGTGAATAAAAAGAGCTTTATAGCTCTTTTTAAGAATACTCTTACAATTATTGTTGTGTAATACCAGCTTCTGATAGCATCCAGTTTTCATATTCTATATGCCATTTTCTAAGTAAATCGATTGGCCGCACGGTGTAATGCTTCTCTTCGGTACCGCTAGGTTTGTGTCCAGCAATTTGGGCAACGATACCACTAGGTAGAGATACCCATTCTGAAAGAGTCTTGAATGAACGCCGTAGTCCATGAATTGATAAGTTATTGATTCCTGCATTAGCTGCAGATGTTTTAAGGCTTTTTGTTGGTTCTACTATATAGCCAGTGGATGACTTGTCAGAATAAAAAACGTATTCATTAAGCTTAGGTAAATTCAGAAGAAGATTTTTGATAAACGGAGTAAGGGGAATAATACGACCTTCATCATCAATCTTATCGACAATCTTCATTGTATTCCATTTTAAGTCTACGTCTTTCCATTTCAAGGTAGCAATCTCGTTACGCCTAGCACCTGTCATTAATGTAGTAAGAAGATATGCAGATATATATTGGTTTGGTAGAGAAAGTACTGCTTTGAAGAAAGCAGGTAATTGTTCTTTCTGTAAACAGTCTTTTTTTGCTTTAGTAGATGCGACAGATTGCTTTACTGTTTTTGAATGGATGGATTTATCAGGCAATAGTCCCGTATAAAGACTTTGTTCTTCAGCCCAATTAAGGCAAGCTCTTACTAGACGGTATGAAAGTGCAGCTGATGTAGGTCTGGTTTCATTTTCTTTGTCTAACCATTTTTTAAGGACGACACTGCTCAACTCACTTAAAGGAATATCTAAAAGGGCATATATAGGCTGTGGTTTTGATAAAGAACTTTTTTTACCTATCTTGATTTCATTTTTCCCAGAGGCTAAACGAATATGATCTTTATAAGTTCTTTCTCGCCAACGAAATTTATTAGCTGCTAGATAATCTTCCCATACATCTTTAAAGAGAAGTTTATTACGTTTATTTTGTTTTATTTCCTGTTCATTTTGCTCAATGAGTCTTTTTTTCTCAAGTCTTGGATCAATTCCATTAAAACACATGATATCGAGCTCTTTGGCTTTTTGACGAGCTTGATCAATCGTACAGGTGGGAAATGAACCAATACTTATCTTGATGACTTTACCACCTAAACGAGTCTGAAATAGGAATGACTTTTTAGAGGAGGTATAAGTTTTTAAGCCTAATCCTTTCACTAATTCATCCCAATAAATTACATAATCCTTTTCAGAAGGGCAGATGCACTGTGTAAGTCGAGTTGTTGTAAATTTAAAGGTTGTAGTTGTCATAAAAAAAGGTAGCAAATAGGTAGCAGATAAAATCAATTTTAAGGTTTTATTATCAACTCAAAAAAGATTGGTTGTTTTGATAATTCTATGTATATCATTAAATTAAAGCAATATAAGAACTCTAATAAACGCTAATAAATATAGTGAAGTAAGAACTCATAATCCGTTGGTCCCCAGTTCGAGTCTGGGTGGGCCCACCAAATTCAACCTCGTAACTCATTGAGTTACGAGGTTTTTTAATGACTATTATTTTAGACCAACAGATTTTTCAGTCTATTTTAAGGTCCATCCGTTTGGGAGTCCTTAAGTTTGTGTAAGTGTTTGGCTTTTTTACATTTGATGTTTTGCACTTTTTCTAAAATGAAACAAATGTAGATAGAAGATAGACTATTTGTTTTATTCTTCTAGATTTCACATTGTTAATGTAGCTCACCATTGACTATTAAGACTTTATTAAGATAAGGCCGATTAAAAGTTTTAAATAATTTAGTAGTTCAAGACGCAGCGCATAAAAAAGGAAACCCCCAAAGGAGAGTTTCCTTTTTATTTTCTTATTGTAGGGTTAAATGATAAAAATATTGCATCATAAGAGCCAATTCTCTTTAGAACCATTATCTACGTATTCCCAAAATTGATGCACTCCATTATCGTGAAATTTTAAGGTAAAGGGTTTATCAGTTATCAGTTCAGTTACACAATTTTGATATGAAACAACAACTTTCGCAAAAATTTCATGATCATTATTTTGATAAAAGTTTATTGTTGGGCTTTGGTTTTCTAGGAAATAACAATTCTCTGGCAAAAATACCATTTGCTTTGCTGTATCAATCGCTTCATGACGATCTTTGTCAGAAAAGAATACATCGAAATTCATGAGCTTTGAACCTCTTTTTCTTATCCCTTTCTTCATTGTAGAAGTAAATCTATAAAATGCAAAACAAATCACATTAAATTAATATAATGATACATAAAGCAATTTAATTTATTTATATGTAAAATTAATCATATTTATGGGGTTGTGGTTTTACAAAATTTTTATCAATGAATTTCATCTATTTAATGAGTTTTTATTTATAAAACAGTGATGTATTTATCATAAAATTATCATATGTTGATAAAAATCAACATATATGCTAGAATTTAAGCTAATTTAGGCAGTTCGAGGTTGTTATGATCTTTTTTGACGGAGAACAAGTTTTCCCAGATCGAGCAAATAACTTTAAAACTTTCTTAAAAAAATATCTTAGTGAACAAGATGGCGAATACTTATTAGAAGAAAAATCTTTTGTTTATGATGCTGAAAATGATGAATTTCTAGAATCAGAGATTCAGGCATTTTATTCACTCTGGTCTGCAATTTTAGACTAGTAAAAACCGCCTTAAAGGCGGTTTTTTTGTATGCAATAACACGATGAATCAGAAGTAGGCCGGTAAAATTTTAACAAGGGGAGTTTTTTGTTCGAGTTGTTGTTATAACGCGCCAAATTGCTGCCAAGTCTCCCCGTTATGTAAAGAGTCATAATAATTTTGCAGTTCAACTAAATCATAATATTGACTATAAGCCACGAGCAGTAAGCTGATGACCAGTCCGATTTTAAGACAGGCAAGTCTGTTAGGCTTTCTATATAAATTATCTAGTCCAAAGGCAGTTAAAATTAAAGCAGGAACCAACACAATGGCTTTTAAATGGTTTAGAAAGTCCAGTCCATGTGTATATAGTAGCCCAATAATAAGCAGTACAACTCCTAAACTGGCGTAAATACGGCTGTCCAGAGAAGTGCGTAATGCAAAAATACATTGAAGGGTTAAAATAAAACTGGCAAATAAATAAAAAGTAGTTCCACCAATAATGACCGTATAAATTGCATTGAGTACGCAATACGCCAATATAAGAAAGATGATTAAAAAGTACATGAGCGTATAAAGTCGATGGGTTAATTCGGTTGTTTTTGCCATAAAAATCAATCCTTATCCAAACTCATTACGCTTAAAATAAGCATAGGCATATTCTCTGTAAGCTTCTATTTTTCTGTTGTAAGTATTGTATATTTCTCATGATTTAATGATGTTTTTAGTAAATTTCGGGTAAGAAAGTAACTGATGAAACAGAGGCTTAAACAAAGACTCGCACCAATCAATAAAGCAGGTGTGATGGATAAATATCGGGTTATAATACTGCTTTGTAACCCTCCTAATTGATTTCCAGAAGTCACCAATATGCCATTCAGAGCAGCGACACGTCCTAAAAGTTGTTTCGGTGGAAGCTGTTGTAATAAGTGTTGACGTATAACCATACCAATACAGTCGAAAGCACCGATGAATATTAACAAGATGAACGAAAGCCAGAGTAATTTTGAGAGTGCAAACACCAGTGTCAAAGTTGCTATGCCTGTAGTGATGAGCAACATATTCCGTAAAGCATTTTGCGCAGGAGAAAAATGCAGCAGAATGAATATCATAATACAACTGCCTAGGGCAGGTGCCGCTCTTAATAAGCTTAAACTCTCAGCACCAAGCTGTAGGACGTCTTGAGTAATAATCGGCAGTAATATTACAACGCTGCAAAATAATGCCGCGATGAGGTCAAGTAATAGGCTCCAAAACAACACGCGTTGTTGCAGCATAAAGTACAATGCTTCTTTTAAACTACGATGAAGTTTGGTTTCAAATGTGGTTGGGAAAGTACGTTTTGAAAGGTGAAAAAGGCTTACACTTCCTAAACAGCAAAAGATGAATACCACCATAAGTGTGAACTTGAGTCCAAACTGACTCAGTAAAAGTCCCGCACATAGTGGTGCTGTGATTGCTCCGAACTGCCATATACCACTTGTCCAAGTAGCAGCATTTGCTTGTGCATGAGTTGGAATTAAAAAAGGGCGTAATGAATTGAATGTAGGGCTGTAAATTCCACGTATGACGCCTAAGCAAAAAATTAGAAAATAGATGCCTGTTAATAATAAATTTTGTGTAATTTGTTGTTCTTCATAGCTTTTAAAAAGGACAATAAAGAGTAATGGAACTGCACAACTGCAACAGAAACTGCATTGTAAAATTTTCTGACGATTATAGTGATCGGCCCAATGACCGCTCATAAAAGAAAAACCAATAAATGGAATTAACTCTGCAACAGCAATTAAACCTAAACTTAAAGGGTCTTGGGTAATCTGATAAAGCGCGTAACTAATGGCAATTTCTTGCATAACAAGAGCAAGCACCAGACAGAGTTGATTGATACTGAGTAAGGAAAAATCGCGCAAACGAAATGCAGTAAATGCATCGGAGCGTAAAAGAAACATAATTAAAAACAGTAACGACGGGAAAGGTCAAAAGGATGAACCGAAGTCCATCCTTTTGTATTTTAGAAAGGCTTATTGTGCTTTCGCTACAGCAGCGGTTTCGTCATTTGCAGCTTTTGCCATAGGTGTGTATTTCAAACCTAGGGTCGTGCTAGTGTACTGGCGAACTTGGTCAAGCAATACAGGGTTTGTGCTTAACTCCTGTTGGTACGATTTTACAATTTCATGTAATTTCGGGTTCCATTGGCCTTGTACTTGTTGCGGGAATGCTTTTTCAAGCAAGCTCAACATAATATAAGGTGAAGTTGAAGCACCTGGTGAAGCACCTAACAAGGCGGTTACAGCACCATCTTTAGAGGCGAAAATTTCTGTACCAAACTGAAGTTGGGCTGGTTTACCATCTTCTTTCTTAATGATTTGAACACGTTGACCACCTTGATTCAAATGCCAGTCTTCTGGTTTTGCATCAGGATAGTATTTTTTCAACTCATTAAAACGATCTTCATCAGACATCATGACTTGGCTCACTAAATATTTCACCAAATCAAGGTTTTCCATGCCTACAGCAGTCATTGGCAGCACATTGTTCTTTGTGGTCGATTTTAATAAATCTAGCTGAGAACCTTGCTTTAAGAATTTATTTGAATAGGTCGCAAATGGTCCGAAGAGCACATATTTTTTACCATCAATATAACGGGTATCAATATGTGGAACAGACATTGGCGGAGCACCCAATTCGGCACGACCATAGACTTTCGCGGTATGGCCAGCAGTGACCTTAGGATTGTCTGTCATTAAGAACACACCACCTACAGGGAAGCCAGCATATTGTTTTGCTTCAGGAAGACCTGTCATTTGCAAGAGTTTAACTGCTGCACCACCTGCACCAATAAACACAAAACGAGTTTTGACATGGTTGGTTGCACCTGTTTTCAAATTTTTGAATGATACAGTCCAAGTTTTGTCATCATTTTGGCTAATGCCAGTTACTTCTGTTGAGGTTTGCAGTTGGAAGTTAGACTGCTTCTTAAGGTGATCGACCAATTGTGTGGTGATTGAACCATAGTTCACATCAGAACCCACATCCATACGTGTTGCAGCTACTTTTTGTGTTGCATCACGGCCATTCATCACCAAAGGTGCCCATTGTTTAATTTCGGCAGCATTTTCAGAGAACTTCATGCCGTAGAACATTGGGTTTTTAACCATAGCTGCATAACGTTTTTCTAGGAAATTCACGTTGTCACCCCATACAAATGCAATATGAGGAACAGGGTTAATAAAGCTATTTGGTTTGCCTAAAACACCTTGTTTGACTTGGTATGACCAGAATTGTTTTGCAACTTCAAACTGTTCAGCAACTTTTACAGCTTTAGTAATGTCCATTTTGCCATCTTTTTCAGAGGTATAGTTCATTTCCATAAAGCCAGAGTGACCTGTGCCAGCATTGTTAAAGCCATTTGAGCTTTCTTGGGCAACTTGATCCAGTCGTTCGTACATACGAATTTGCCAGTTTGGCTCAAGCTCAGTCAAATAAGTACCTAGGGTAGCGCTCATAATTCCGCCACCAACCAAGACCGCATCAACGACAGGTTCATTATTTGAGGTTTGAATTTTTTTAGACACAGTTGGTCGGAATAAAAAAATCAATACTGCAAGCAAAAGCAGTACGACAAATACCGCGAGGTATTTTAAAAAAGTTTTCATGCGATTTTGACCTTGGGAGCAGGTTTTTGCATCGCTTTAGAGCGAATAGAGGGTAATAGCAAAAATAAAAAAGAGGTTGACGGAAATGGTGGCAAACTAAAAGTTCAGAAGAGAGGGAGTGAAATACATGAATCCTTAAGACTAAGAAAAAATGTACCTTTTAGTTTAACCACACATTTCCAATCGGTTGCCATTTTAGACGAAATAAGTATTGACTCAGTAATTTTTATTATAAATGTAGATATAATATCTATAAATTTGAGTGATGGTTAATTTATTTTTTATGAATTTCAGTGATTTAAGGTGAATTTATTTCTTCTATAAATCAATAAACTAGAGATTTTTTCCAATATAACCCTTTTTTTTACTGTCATTACAGCATAGTACTTCCGCAAAGATAATGCGGAAGTACTGAGCCATTAAAAGAATGAAAATATATTCAAAATATATCTGGTTATGATACCTAATAAATATAAAGGAGTCATAAGGCCACCAGAGTGGCTCTTAATAATGTGGTCTTACGATATATCCAATCAACTAGAATATGCCGTTTCAAGCGCTTGATAATAGGGTGCAGTGGATCGTGCTAAAGGCTGCTGACCACGGATTTGATCGGCAATTTTTTCGGCCATCATAATGGTGGTTGCATTTAAGTTGCCCGTGATAATCAGTGGCATAATCGACGCATCAATCACACGTAAATTTTGCATACCATGCACGCGGCCTTGTCCATCGACTACAGCCATTTCATCTTCACCCATTTTACAGCTACAAGAAGGATGGTATGCCGTTTCTGCATGATTACGCACAAACTCATCCAACTCAGCATCGGTTTGTACATCTTTTCCAGGGCTAATTTCATCACCACGGTAAGGGTCTAATGCAGGCTGCTGCATGATGTGACGAGTAATTCGAATGGCATCCCGAAACTCTTGCCAGTCTTGTTCGGTTGACATGTAATTAAACAAGATACTTGGATGGTCGAAAGGATTCTTAGAGGTTACTTGTACACGGCCTCGTGAAGGCGAACGCATTGAGCCTACATGCGCTTGGAAACCATGTTCTTTGACTGCATTGCTGCCATTATAGTTAATCGCCACAGGTAAGAAATGGTATTGAATATTCGGCCAAGCAAAGTCTTTAGATGATCGAATAAAGCCGCCTGCTTCAAACTGATTGCTTGCCCCGATTCCTGTCCCATTAAATAGCCACTCTGCGCCAATGGCGGGTTGGTTGTACCATTTTAAAGCGGGGTAAAGGGAAACAGGTTGCTTGCACTTGTACTGTAAATACATTTCTAAATGATCTTGCAGGTTTTCACCCACGCCTGGTAAGTCATGTACGACTGGAATATCCAGTAATTGAAGCAAAGTGCTTGCACCGACTCCTGAACGTTGCAAAATCTGCGGTGATGCAATTGCTCCTGCACACAGCAGGACTTCTGTATTGGCATAGACTTGGTGAAGATTGTTTAAATTTGCCCCTTGAATATATTCAACCCCAATGGCTTGCTTGCCATTAAACAAAATGCGATTGGTCATGGCATGAGTGATGATGCTTAGATTTGCTCGACCTTTTGCCATGTCTAAATAGCCACGTGCGGTGCTTGAACGACGACCTTTCGGGGTTACGGTTCGATCCATTGGGCCGAAACCTTCTTGTTGATAACCATTTAGGTCCTCCGTTCGTGGATATCCTGCTTGTACACCCGCTTCAATCATGGCTTGGAATAAAACATTGTTGTCTGCTTTAGGGGTAGCAACAGAAACAGGCCCAGCATCACCATGATAGTCATTGCCGCCGATATCTCGGGTTTCTGCTTTTTTGTAGTAAGGCAGACAGTCGGCATAGCTCCAATTTTCAAGGCCTTTCAAGCTAGCCCATTGTTCTAAATCCATGGCGTTACCACGAATATAGCACATGCCATTAATTAGGGATGAGCCGCCTAAGCCTTTGCCGCGACCACATTCCATGCGTCGGTTATTCATATTGGGTTCAGGATCGGTTAAATACGCCCAGTTATAGCGGCGACCTTGCAAGGGATAGGCCAAGGCAGCAGGCATTTGGGTACGGAAGTCGAGGCGATAATCTGGACCACCTGCTTCGAGTAAGAGCACAGAAACATCAGGGTCTTCGGTTAAACGAGCAGCCAGTACGTTACCCGCAGAACCTGCGCCAATAATAATATAATCGTAGTATTGAGAATGCATAATGATCCTTTTCTATGGCAGTGCCACGTTCTAGCAGAACGTGGTCACCTGTTGAGTTGAGGATGAAATAAAGAGATATTTGAGGATGGTATTGAGTTATTTAAAATTTAAGCATTAAAAAATACTTTGATAGTCACCCAGTTCGACTTGAACGGATTTGATACGGGTGTAGTGTTCAAGGGTGGTAATGCCATTTTCACGCCCAACACCTGACTGTTTATAACCCCCGACAGGCATTTCAGCAGGGGATTCACCCCAAGTATTGATCCAGCAAATACCAGCTTCAAGTTGATGAATAATACGATGCGCTTGGGAAATATCTTGTGTAACTACACCCGCAGCTAAGCCAAAATTGGTGTTGTTGGCACGTTGAATCGCTTCCTCGATAGTGTCGTAGCTCAAAATACTCATGACAGGACCAAAGATTTCATCTTGCACAATTTGCATGTCGTCGTGACAGTCGGTGAAAACAGTTGGTAATACATATGCACCTTGTGCGAACGCTGTTTCGGCGGCCCTTTGTCCACCAATCAATAAGGTCGCGCCTTGTTGTTTGCCCGACTCAATATAAGACAAGACTTTTTCCATCTGTGGAAAGCTGACTAAAGGTCCAAAGTTGGTTTCAGCCTGCATAGGGTCGCCTATGCGGATGCGTTTGACACGCTCAATCACAGCTTCTTCAAATGCAGATTTCAAATTTTTAGGGACAAAAACACGTGTCCCATTGGTACACACTTGACCTGAACTAAAGAAGTTTGCCATCACTGCAATATCGGCTGCGCGGTCAAGGTCGGCATCAGCACAAATAATAAGAGGGGATTTACCGCCAAGTTCCATTGTGACTTCTTTGAGGCTAGAAGCAGCAGCACTCGCCATCACTTTTTTACCTGTCGCGACACCACCTGTGAATGAAATTTTTTGAATGTCGGGGTGTTCAGTCAACCATTGACCCACCTCAGCACCAAAACCTTGAACAACGTTGAACACCCCAGCAGGTACACCTGCTTCAGTATAAATCTCTGCTAGTTTTAAGGCTGTAAGGGGGGTGACTTCGCTGGGTTTAAAAATCATGGCATTTCCCGCAGCGAGGGCTGGAGCCGATTTCCACAGTGCAATTTGAATAGGATAATTCCAAGCGCCAATCCCAGCCACCACACCTAAAGGTTCACGACGTGTATAGAAAAAACTACTTTCGCGTAGAGGGACTTGTTCGCCTTGAATGGCGGTCGCCAATCCTGCGTAGTATTCTAAAACGTCTGCACCAGTGACAATGTCCACAGTAGATGTTTCACTGAATGCTTTCCCTGTATCGAGTGTTTCGAGACGCGCTAACTCATCATTACATGCGCGTAAAATATCGACTGCTCGACGTAAAATACGGGCACGCTCGACTGCCGTCTTGGCAGCCCATTCACGTTGCCCTTGTACAGCACTGTGCACGGCTGTATCGACGTCGGCTTTAGAGGCTTGTTGAATGGTAGCAATGACCTGTCCTGTGGCAGGATTGATACTGTCAAAAGTTTGACCACTGGTGGCATTGAAATATTGTCCGTGAATATAAAGCTTGTGAAGCTGTACATCATTCATTTTGTTGTTCCTGCCGTATCTGTTGAATTAAGCGAAGTTGCATATCGACATAGTCGTATGCAATAGAACGTGCCAAATCACGATCAAATGCTTGATGACCACTTAAACTTCCACGTAACCACAATCCATCAATCACTGCTGCTAGCCCTTTAGCGGCTTGGCTGGCCTGTGACTTTGGCATGAGTTGCAAAAAATGAAACTTCAAATTCGAATAAAGACGTTGGTCATTGATTCGTTGCAGACGACCTAAGTCGGGTAGGTGCATACTGGCAGACCAAAAATCTAGCCAAACCCGCATGGCGGTGTTGTTGACCTGACTGATGTCAAAGTTGGCATCAATAATGGCTTTGAGCAAATATTCTGGACTCGGCTGTGCAACCTGTGCTTTATAACTCGCCGTGGTTTCAGCCAAAACTTTGAGCATTTGTCGCATACAGCTGTGAATGAGACCTTGTTTATCGCCAAAATAATGACTCACAATGCCCGTAGAAAGCTGTGCTTTTTTCGCAATTTGAGCAATAGTGGTGTTGGATAAGCCCACTTCATAAATGACTGCATAGGCAGCATTAATGATTTCTTCACGGCGCTCATGCTCAGGTTTTACTCTACGTTTATTCATGATAATCCAGAACAATTTGCCTTAAATTTAAAGGCGTTAGATTCAATAATTTACATGGAAATCATCATAGCATTTTTTTATGATACTTTTAATTGATTGAACGTTCAATCAATTAAAAGTACACTGTTGTTTAAATTCACAGCAAAAGTTGCTCATCTGACCGTTGTATATTTGGATAAATTTATATTTATCAGCTAGATATTTAACTTGAGTCACTTTGTTTTTGTTTTGTTTAAAATTTAAATGGATTACGGTTTTATACTTTTTTCGAGTTGAGAAAGCTCATATAGTCATGTTGAAGGGAGATATATAAGATTCCAATCGGAATATCGATGAACAAGGGTGGGCTCACATTTTAAGCCTGTGTAGCAAATTCACCTTATAAATGATTTAGACCGTTATTCAGGTTTAAAGAAGATAGCGTTTTTATTGTTGATAAAAATACTGTCGTTTTCGTTAGTCGATTTTTAAGCTCTCGACCACGAGAAGTTTAAAAATTGGCTTTTGTCTTTTTTATTTACTTTCTTGAGGATTGTATGGCAACAGATAATCCAAGAGCAGTTGATGATCAAACATTAGCGCCTAAAGACCGTTTAAATGGTGTGGTCTTTTATATTTCAGCTCTCATTATTTTAATTTTTTCTATTACCACCATTTTATTTAATGACTTTGCCAATCAAACCTTAAATATGGTTTTGGCGTGGGTGAGTTCAACCTTTAGCTGGTATTACTTACTCGCAGCGACCTTGTATATGGTGTTTGTGATTTTTATTGCCTGTTCACGTTATGGCGATATTAAACTCGGCCCCAAGCATTCCAAGCCCGAATTTAGCCTTTTAAGTTGGTCTGCAATGCTGTTTTCAGCAGGGATTGGGATCGACTTGATGTTCTTCTCAGTGGCGGAACCTTTATCGCATTATATGCATCCACCTGTAGGTGAAGGGCAGACCTTAGAAGCGGCCCGTCAAGGTATGGTCTGGACGCTGTTTCATTACGGCTTAACTGGCTGGTGTATGTATGCCTTAATTGGTATGGCATTGGGCTATTTTAGTTATCGTTATAATTTACCCCTCACTATTCGTTCAGCACTCTATCCAATCTTTGGTAAGAAGATTCATGGCCCAATTGGTCACAGTGTCGATACCGCTGCGGTGATCGGGACGATTTTTGGTATTGCCACGACCTGTGGGATTGGGGTGGTACAGTTGAACTATGGTTTGCATGTGCTGTTCGATTTACCCGAAAACCTCTGGATGCAAGCTGCCTTAATTGGAGTTGCGGTTGTGATGACGATTATCTCTGTTACATCAGGAGTTAATAAAGGTCTACGTGTGCTCTCCGAGATCAATATTTATGTTTCTGTCGGTTTGATGCTGTTTATTTTGTTTTTAGGCAATACTGAATTTCTACTGAATGCCTTTGTACAAAATATTGGGGACTATATTAATCGCTTTCCAAGTATGACCTTGGAAAGCTTTGCCTTTCAACAACCGAAAGAATGGATGAACAGTTGGACTTTGTTCTTCTGGGCATGGTGGGTGGCGTGGTCGCCCTTTGTAGGTTTGTTTTTAGCACGTATTTCGCGTGGACGAACCATTCGTGAGTTTGTCAGTGGAACTCTGATTATTCCTTTATTTTTCACCCTCACGTGGTTATCAATATTTGGAAATAGTGCGCTACATAGTGTGATTTTTGATGGCAATTTAGCCCTTGCCCAGAGTGTGATTGCCAACCCAGCACACGGTTTTTATGACTTACTGGCACAGTATCCGTGGTTTCCGTTTATTGCAGGGGTAGCCACCATTACGGGCTTGCTATTTTATGTGACCTCAGCTGACTCAGGTGCACTGGTATTGGGTAATTTCACTACTCAATTTACCAATGTAGATCATGATGCACCACGCTGGTTAAGCGTATTTTGGGCTGTAGCGATTGGTTTATTGACCCTTGCCATGCTGATGGCTAACGGGATTACTGCACTACAAAATGCCACCATCATTATGGGGTTGCCGTTTAGTTTTGTCATGTTCTTGGTCATGGCGGGTTTATACAAATCGTTAAGACTTGAAGATTATCGACAAGCCAGTAGCAGTTTAAATGCAGCACCCGTGGTAGGGAATGTTGACATCCTCAACTGGAAAAAACGGTTGTCTCGAGTCATGCATCATCCAGGAACAACCGATACTCGACGTATGCTCGATGACATTTGTCGACCCGCAGTGATGGCGGTTGCAGAGGAAATGCAAAAACGGGGTATCAACATCAGTGTTCAAGAGAGTGCGCTAGAAGAAGACCTAAATCTGTATCATTTAGATTTGATGATTCATTTGGAAGAAGAACAAAACTTTGTCTATCAAATTTGGCCTGTGCGTTATATCGCACCGACCTTTAGTGAACGTGGCAAACTGGGTAAACGGTTCTATTACCGTCTTGAAACCTATTTGTATGAAGGTTCTCAAGGCAACGACCTTGTTGGTTATACCAAAGAGCAAGTGATTAATGATGTGCTAGATCGTTATGAACGCCATATGACCTTCTTACATATCAATCGAATTAGTCCGGGGAATCGTCCCTTATTTCCAGACCCTCAAGGATAATTAGGAGGAGCCATGTTGACCTCATATTTACATGCTTTCGCTTTGTTTTTCTCATTGCTCAATCCGTTCTTGATGAGCATTTATATGATTGGCATGATTCGCAATTCTGAAGCTAAAGTGTTTAATAAGGCTTTGATTCAGGGTTGTCTCATTGCTTTTGTGGTATTTGTCCTGTTTGCATGGGGAGGAGAAACGATTTTCAGCAAATATTTGAATGTGCGTTTTGAAGCATTTCAAATTTTTGGTGGACTGATTTTCTTGGTGATTGGCTATCGCTATGTGTTTCAAGGGGCAGATACTATTGGCGAAATGCGTGGTGCACCTGAACATCTAGCAGGAACGATTGCCATGCCTTTTATGATTGGGCCGGGGACCATTAGTGCGGCGGTGGTGACCGGTATATCCCTACCAATTGGCGGTGCAGCCATGATTATTTTTTTGACTTTGGCGTTGACCTGCGTGTTGATGATTTTAATGAAATTTGCGCATGATCATTTGCGCTATAAGCACGCCAAATACATTGACCGTTATGTGGACATTGTCGGGCGACTGTCTGCTTTATTGATTGGCACGATTGCGGTCGATATGATTATTAATGGTATTTTGGGTGTTATATCGGAAATGTAATAGGGTTCCAAATCAAAAACCGAATGTTAATCATTCGGTTTTTTAAGCCAGAGAAATGTTGGTCATTTAGAGAAATAATTTCCGTGTTTTGATTATGAAGCTAATCGTTGGATAATTTTGTCTAATTTTTTATCGATTTGATTACGATAGGTATCTGGTAATAAGCGTGAAATTTTGGCCAAAATACGTGCCTGAGCACTAGGAATAACCACAAAGTCATTTGAGAAAATGCCCTGATATATTTCCTTACATGCTTTTTCGACGGGCATACTACCACCTAATTGTTTTAAAGCTGCAGTTACAGGGGAACCATTTTTTCTTTCTTCAGTGACAAGCGGAGTGTCTACTTCTGGTGGGCAAACCACAGCCACATCAATTTTTTGACTGCGTAATTCCATACGGAGTACTTCAGCTAAGCCAACCACACCAAATTTAGATGCACAGTAACCTGTATAACCGTAGCAACCGACTAGACCTGCAGCAGAGGCAATAAACACCAGCTTAGGGCGTTTACCTTGCTGAACTGCCTGTTTTAAATGCGGTAACGCAGCATGAGCTACATTGCGACTACCAACGAGGTTAATCTGAATTTGGCGTTCAAACTCTTGCGAAGTCATATCATCGAAATTCTTCGCAATGCTGATTCCTGCGGAGTTAATTAGAAGATCTGGTGTACCAAATTGAGCAACCGCCTCAGCAAACTTTTCGTCCATGGTATTTTCATTTTGTACATCAACTTCAAATCCAGTAATTGTTGAAGAAATTTTGATTAGTTCTTTAACTGCTTGCTGAATACCTGTATGAGCAAAAATACAGACTTGGTATTGGTCTTTGAGTAAACGCTTGGTCAGTTCAAGACCAATCCCGCTACTGCCACCAGTAACCCATGCTGTTTTAGACATATTCTTTTTCATATCATTTTCCTTATGAGTGTTGTATTGAACTGGGTTGTTCAAATACATTTTTTTTGAAACTTAAATATTTACAATAGTTTAGGCAATAAATATCCAAAAGCCGACAAACAGGTAATATCGCGTTGTTTTATGAGTGAATCTGATGAGTTTTTTGTTTTACTGCAATACATAAAAGTTGTTTTGTCTAAATGCTGTTTAAAACTTCACAGTGCTAAAATTTAACATCTTTAATCGATTTTTGTTCTAATGTAGTTGGTTGATTCAGCTACGCCGTAGCTGAATCAACAGGCGAATTAAGATGCAAATTTCTTTATAATCTGGTCTAATTTCTTATCGATTTGACCACGATAAGTATCAGGTAAGATACGAGAGAGTTTGGTCAAAATACGTAATTGAGTACCAACAATAATCATAAATTCATTTGCGAAAATGCCTTCATAAATTTCTTTGCAGGCTTTATCTACTGGCATAGTGCCGCCACCAAGTTGTTTTAATGCAGCCGTAACAGGTGAGCCAGTTTTACGCTCTTCTGTTACAAGTGGCGTGTCTACTTCTGGTGGACAAACCACAGCCACATCAATTTTTTGGCTGCGTAATTCCATACGGAGGACTTCAGCCAAGCCAATCACACCAAATTTAGAAGCACAATAGCCTGTATAACCATAGCAGCCAACCAAACCTGCAGCGGATGCAATGAATACAATCTTAGGGCGTTTGCCTTGTTGAACTGCTTGTTTTAAGTGAGGCAAAGCAGCATGTGCCACATTACGACTGCCCACAAGGTTAATATTGATTTGTCTTTCAAATTCTTGCGAAGTCATTTCATCAAAATTCTTCGCAATACTAATACCTGCTGAATTAATCAGAAGATCTGGTGTGCCAAATGTAGCTACAGCTTCCGCAAATTTTGCGTCCATTGTGCTTTCATTTTGTACATCAACTTCAAAGCCACATACCGATGGTGAGATTTTTTTAAAATTCGCAACGGCTTGCTCAATACCTGCATGAGCAAAAATGCACACCTGAAATTTATCTTTGAGTAGACGCTGAGTGAGTTCAAGACCAATGCCACTACTTCCACCTGTAACCCATGCTGTTTTCATTGTTGTATTTTTCATCTCAATATCCTTGTGAGAACTCTTTAAGGACGAAGTGTTAAATCACTTCGTCTTTCAGTAGTACATCACCAAATTGTGTACGCAACTCGGCTTTTACAATTTTTCCTGTGCCATTGACTGGTAAAGCATCAACAAAAATCACAACATCTGGAATTTGCCAACGCGCAATCTTGTTTTCAAAATAAGCACGTGCTTCTTCTTCAGTCAGGGTTGAGTTTTCTTGTTTCACGGCAATTAGGATTGGTCGTTCATCCCATTTTGGATGACGTGCGGCAATAGCAGCTGCCATTCGAATTTCTGGATGACCAACCGCAATATTTTCAATTTCAACTGAAGAAATCCATTCACCGCCAGATTTAATTAAATCTTTAGCGCGGTCACAAATGGTCATGTAGCCATCAGCATCAATTGTTGCGATATCACCTGTATCGAACCAGCCATCAGCAGTCAGTGCACTTTTCTCTTGGTTAAAGTACTTTTCAACAATCCATGGACCACGAATTTGTAAATTACCTTGCGTATGACCGTCATTTGGTAATGCGGTAAGGTCATCACCATTTACAATACGTAATTCAACACCAAATGGCGGGCGCCCTTGAGTTAAACGAAGTTTCTCAAACTCTTCATCACTTAAAGCTGTATGTTTGGCTTTAGGTTGGTTTGCAGTACCCAATGGGCTGGTTTCAGACATACCCCATGCATGAATGGTGTCACAAGCATAATTATTCTTAAAGTCACGAATAATTGAAGGAGGGCATGCTGCACCACCAACCACGTTGCGAGTCATACTTTCTAACTTGGTGCCGCGTTTTTTCGCTGCCGCAAGTAGACCTTGCCAAATGGTTGGTACACCTAATGCAACAGTGACTTGATAATCATCAATTAAGCTAACAAGACTGTCGCCATCTAAATTTGGTCCAGGTAATACAATTGTAGAACCAACCATTGCAGCAGCATAAGGAATACCCCATGCATTCACATGGAACATTGGGACTACAGGCATTACTATATCTTTCGCAGATAAGTTTAGTGAGTCTGGAAGGCAAATTGCCATCGTATGTAATAAGGTAGAACGGTGGCTATACAATACGCCTTTTGGATTGCCTGTAGTACCTGAGGTATAGCAAAGAGAGCTTGGTGTTTCTTCGCTAAACTGTGGCCAGTCAAATTCGGTAGATTGATATTGAATCAATTCATCATAGAAAAGCACATCTGGTAAAGCTTCAACGATTTTTTCGTCATGTGAACCAAGGCAGATAAAACGTTCTACAGTTGGTACTTTACCTTGAATTGCTTGAATTAAAGGTAGGAAAGTAGCGTCAAAGAAAATAGCTTTATCTTGTGCATCATTAATGATGAAGATTAACTGTTCAGGAAACAGACGTGGGTTAATGGTATGACATACATAACCACTCCCTGAAATTGCATACCAAGATTCTAAATGACGATGATTATTCCATGCGATAGTCGCAAGACGATCACCAGCTTCTAAACCAAATGTGGTAAAAGCATTGGCTAAACGTTTTGCGTTTTGCTGAGTTTGTAACCAGTTAGTCGTGGTAATCTGACCATTCACTTCACGTGAAATAATAGGAGTGTCAGAGTGATACTTTGCTGCATGCTCTAGTAAATTACTAATCAACAAAGATTGATGCATCATTTTGCCAAACATTTCATTCATCCTTGGTAGCTGTTTTTATTTAATGTAAAAAAGACTTTTAGCTTTTGCTAAAAGTCTTTATGAACTTATTTATCGTTAAATGCAACTTCTGAGCCTGGTTTAATATAACGTGGCATTTTCTGACCAGTTTGTTGAGCTACTGCATGAAGGGTGCGCTCAATCCAACCTGCATCCATGATGAACATAAGTGAGTCGTCATCATTCAAGTTTACATTTGCACCTTCAATAACCATGAAGCCTTCAGCACCTTCTGGAGAAGCTAAAGTATGGATAGAACCTGCTGGTTCAAACAAATAGCTACCAGCAGTTTGAACATCTTCAGGATATTCGACATAATGCCAAGAACCAGCTGTTGTATAGAAATGTACAACACCCGTGTGAAAATGGCGTGGTAATACGGTACCCGGCTCGAAACATGCACGAATCACCCATGTACCATTATCAGGATCTAAAAAGCATGGCGTAACGTGTACACCTGGCAATGCGTTTTTAATTTCACCATCGTTAATGTTAATTGTTAATAAACGGTCTTGATGTTTAATTGATTGTGCAATGCTCATGACAAACTCCATGTATGTCTATTTAAGATGAAATATCAGAATGCCAAACAGTAGGTATCCGTTATTGCCTTAGACTTGAGCATAACAACGTTTCATGTTTAGCAAACCATTCAAAAGGATGGATTTGTAGTTGTTTAATTATTGTTCGAAGGGTTTGAGTTTAAAAATGTATTTAAAATCTGGATTTTGATTCAATTTCACATTGCATCATCAGCAACCTTATTTTAATTTGATGATGCTTAAAATGCTGTGAAAGCAGAGGATTTTTTAGAATTTGTAAATGGGATATCGAATTTCAAGGAGTGGAATTTTGCTAATGGAATTAAATACTAAAGATTGGATGAAGTGATATGCAAGTATTAAAAACTAAGCTCAGCCGTCCAAGTGTGATGAGTGATAAGGCAATGCAACGTCCTGAGTTGTTGAGCCAAATGCTGGAATATTGCCAATCTTCTCTAGTGTTTATTCATGCAGCAGCGGGTTATGGTAAAACCACATTGATGTTTCAGATGAGTGAGGTTCTTCTTAACCAAGGTAAAACCGTAAAATGGTTAACATTAGATGGTGATGATAATGATCCCATTCGTTTTTATCACTACCTTTGGTTATCATTGTTGGGCTTAGAACAACTCAATGACCTTCCTGAGGGGCAAGTTCATAAGCAAAATATTATTGATTTGGCGCAAAAAATTGAAGATATAGATAGTGAAACTATTCTTTTTATTGATGAATTAGAGGCAATTGAAAATCCAGAGTGTTTAAATCTTCTGTGGTGGTTTTATCAGTATTTACCATTAAATTGTCATTTGGTGATTGCTTCTAGAACAAAGCCTAATTGGAGCTTTGCCAAAGAATATTTATTGGGTCGTTTAAAGTTGGTGACAGCAGGTCAACTAAGTATAAAAACTGAAGATAGTGCAGCATTAATTCATTTTTTAAAGCAACAGAACTTTGATCATGTGACATTAACACCAGAATTAGCTGAGTTACTGATTCATAAAACAGAGGGATGGTTAACTGGAATACAGCTTACCAATTTATATTTAAAGAAATATCATGACGCTGGGGCTGTAATTCAAAGTTTAAGTGGCGCCCATAATCAGATTGTTGATTATCTAAGTGAGCAAGTATTTTTACAACTTTCTGAAGAAATGCAAACTTTTCTTATGAATATCAGTATCCTAAGAAAGGTTTGTTTGTCAAATATACAGGAAGTTGCACAAAACTCCACATCGTCAAAGTTGTTGGAATTAATGATACAAAAAGGCTTATTCCTTCAAGCCTTAGATGAGCAACATACGTGGTATCGTATTCATCATTTATTCCGAGAGTTTTTGGAAAACCGTTTTAAGGTATTAGATATAGAAGACTTTCGAGCGGCTCATTTACGTGCTGCGGGTTGGTATCAGAAAAACAATTATCTCATGGAGTCGATTTATCACGCCCAGCATGCTGAAAATCAAGAACTGGTATTAGAACTGTTAAGTCATGTCAGCCGTGATTTAATGTTAGGTGGTAGTTATTACAGCTTAATTGAATTGGTGAAGTCAATTCCAGATTCTCTATTAATTCAAAAAGCGGCACTGCTATACGATATGATTTGGTCATTGATCATTACCCATCAGCATTTATTAAGCGCTCACTATTTACAACTTTGGCTCAAGCTTGATCCCAAAGATCGAATTAAAGGTGATGATCAACTGGCACTTGATCCTATGCTTGCTTTAGTCGGTGATGATATGAAATTGGCTTACGAGTTAGCCCAAGCCAATGTCTCTAAATTATCGGATAATTCCTACTTTGTTCGTGCACCTTTAATTGGTATTGGTGCGCTTTATCATATTTGTTTAGGTAAAATTATTGAAGCACGTAAAATTATTATTCAGACACGGGCGATATATATCCAAGGTCAAAATGTATTTGGGTTAATTATTACAGATTGTATTGAAGCACTCAGTGACTATTTGGAGGGAAATGTAGAGAAAGCACTGGTTAAATTTGACTATATTGGTCGCAGTGAAGACTACATAAAACTTGGTGCAAATGAGTTTTTAATGACGATTGTGAAAATGATCATCAGTAGTGTAAAAGCAAGTCTGTATTATGATTTGAACGAGATTACGCTAGCAGAAGAGGCACTTAAGCATTTTAATAATGGTGAACAACTGATTATTCCTGATTTGGCAATTATTGGGTATGAATTGTTGCTACGTTTGGCACATCTTTCAGAGGATGCACAGGCGGAACAGACGTGTTTGACGCAATCTCAAATCTGTAGCAATAATTGGTCAATGCCACGTTTAAGTCGCACAGTTCAGAATGTTTATCAGCAATATCAGTGGTTTGATAGAAAGCATAAGTTGAATGATATAAATGCAGACGAATTAGAAGAAATTTGCCAGCGTCATATTGAGAAAACTCTAAATATGTCAAATGTGATTACTGGCGATGATTTGATGCTCTATAGACAATTGATTTTTTTAGCTCGTGAACCACAAGCCAAAGTATTTCTTGAGCAAGAATTTGATCGAATCGTGACTTATCCATTCCGTCATGCTCGAATTCTTTTACTATTGGCTTTAGCTGATTATCGTTTGAATTACAACGACGCTGCATTTATGTGGTTCGAACAAGCTTTAGTTATTTTGGAACCGTCCAAAGCAGTCCGTATTGTATTAGATGAACATCCATTGATATTCCAAGTATTGGCTGATTATATGCGTCATTATGGCCAGACCAAGGAGAAAAAGGAACCTAAACTTTTAGCTTTCACTGAAATGCTGGCTGGCTTGTGCAATGTCCCTTCTTTTGAAGCAACAGCAGATAATGATATAAGTACTGTAAAATCCGAATTGCTCTCTAAACGTGAATTACAGATTTTGCAGAAGGTTAGCGAAGGTTGTACAGATATTGAGCTCGCAGATAAAGTATTCTTATCGGTCAATACAGTGAAATGGCATTTACGTAATATTTATAACAAGTTGGGTGTACGTTCGAGGCTTGAAGCAGTTACAGAAGCCAAAAAGAAAGGATTAATCCTCTAAAATAATGGTAAGTAATGTAGCGCATACAGATTAAAAAAGTTGCCCATGTCTAAACGCTAAGATATGGGCAAGATAGGGAACTGGTTTATTTTTTAATTTTTTTGCTTAAAATAATAAATGTTATTCAGGTATTTTCTTAAATTTTGAACATAAAGAGTATGTGGAAGTCATCTTCATGTTCAAAATTCTGTTTGTTTCCCTGAGAGGAATACAGCCAGAAGTTCTTTATACCTATACTTAGAAAATCGAGTATGCACCGTCAACTTTAACAATTGTACCATTCACAAAACTTGCTGCATCAGAAGCTAAGAAAAGTACCACACTCGCAATTTCTGATGGCTTGCCTAAGCGTTGCATTGGTGAACGCGCCATAATGCCCTCAAAAACCTCTGGCATATCTTTTAATGGCTGAATCAGAGGTGTATCAATCCAACCTGGTGCGACTGCATTCACGCGAATTTTTGCAGCAGACATACTAAGCGCATGTGAGAACGTTAATTGATCAATTGCACCTTTAGAGCAGGAGTACGCTGGTGCAAGGCCTGAACCAAATTGTGCGTAAAGCGAAGAAACATTAATAATTGACGGATTATCAGATTTTGCTAGCGCTTTTGCTGCAACTTCACTGATATAAAATACAGAAGTTAAGTTCACTTCGAGTACTTTCTTATAGGTATCTAATTCATGTTCTGAAATAGAACCCATACCTGCACCATTGAATAGAGTGTCTATACGGTCAACTTTTGCAAAGAAAGCATCAACAGCAGCTTTATCAGTTACATCCATTTCGACAGCTTCAATGTCTAAACCTGCTGGATAAACGGCTTTTTGTGCTTGTAAACCAAGTGCCCAAACTTTTGCACCTTTTTCAGCAAAGGCAATTGCGACCGCTTGACCAATACCAGAAGTTCCGCCAGTTACGACAGCAACTTTGTTTTCAAACATTTTTGTGTTGAACGCTTCCATGTTTCAATCTCTGTGTTGTGTAGTCAGTTCTAAGCTGTTGGAGTTAACCTTAACGGTTGCATAATTAAATGGGAAGAATAGGTATAAAAAAACCATTCTAAAGAATGGGATGGATTGATACATGGTAGTAGAAGCAATAAAGTTAGCCCATGTTTTACTTTAAAACACGGGCCTTGACCTGTATTTAAGGTTTATAAAGTCCAAGTTGGACGAGATGTAAACGGAGGATACGTCTTAATTCGAGTACAGCTTCAGGTGTTTCTTGAATTGAATGACCCCCTTGAATTATTTTTTCAGAGACAGCGCCCTCTAGGTGAGCACTTTTATAAGGTACGATACCATCGGTAATCAGGTTTGGATCATCGCTTTTAGTGTCATTTCCCATAATCGAATGAAATAACAATCCTTTACGCGGCATAATATCCGATGTGGTCGCCATAAACTTAGATTTATGGCTTAAGTCACTTGGGCCATTTTGTATGAGTCCTTGGTCAATTTGTTTGGCTAAATCTGAGAAATCTAAATCTTGGCTTTGTAAGGTGTCACCAACCGCAGTTAAAAATGCGCCTGGAAGTTTAATAATTTTACGCGCAGCGCGAGTAAACCAAAGGTCCGCATAAGCTGTACCGTGGTGTGGGGCCGAAATAAAGATGGCACGGCTAAAATTAGGAATATCTTTTATTTGCATGCGTTGTGCAACAATTGGGACTTTTTTATATTTACTTAATTGTCGGTTGCTCATCATCGACAGTGCTTTTTTGGTGACATCCGCATCACTGACCAAAAGACGGGAAATAATTCCCCCCATACTGTGCCCAATCAGTACAGCATCATTTTTGGCAGCGGCATTAGCATTGACTTGCGCAAAACTCTGTTTAAGGAGTGCATAAATTTGCAAGCGACTTTCTATAATCGGCATATTGGTCGAATAAAACACTTGCCAAACTTGATAATTTTCTCTTAAGACTTTATCTCCCATAATGTCGTTGGTTAGACGAACCCAAGCCTCTGGACTACTGGCTAAGCCATGCACCAAAACAATCACTTTTTTATTTGGATTGTAAGGTTCTAACATATATAAATGGGGCATGGTTAAACGGTTTTCGCGGTCAATCAGGGTGAGATAAGCGGCCTTACCTAAGTTATTCTGAGCTAACCATAAACCGTATGGCGTCGAAAAGTTCGCTGCTAAAGGGTACGTACGTCCTGCAAGCGGAATAGATTCATATTGATATGGATCATAAGCTCGAATTACAAATTCAGGTTTGGTTAAAATATCATTGACTGAGGTGGCTGCTTTAGGTTCAGCCGTAAATGTTGCTGCCAAGTAGCGCGCTTTATGAATATTGGGATTGATTCCACTTTCATAAGAAAAATTTAATGGATCAATAACATATTGATTAGATTCTTTTTGCTGATTCGAGTCTGGAAGTACCACTACAAACTCTGAACCAAAGCCATCACGACGGTTAATCGAGCGTAAACCTGAAAAATTCAGATTATAACTCGACATGAGTTGTTCAATTTTCTGATCTTTCAACAATGGATAATTGCTAAAATCAATTTGATAGACACTTTGCCCGATTTTAATTTGGCGCTGAACTTCTTTTTCAGGGTGACGAAGACTATAAGCATTAGATAGTTTTGCAATCGCTAAGTTATAGAAATCACGTATTTGTACTTGTCGGTTATCAAAAATCCGATCCTCAGGGCCGCGTTGAGTTTTGAACATGTAGGCATAGCTGTAGCGAATACTTTTATCCAGCATGTCTAATTCTTGCTCTAGACATTGATTATAAATTTCTTGCTGGATTTTTTGCTTTTCTTCAGATTTATGGTTGGTCAGTAATCCAATTTTACAGTCTGAAGAGCCTTCTAATGCGAGCGCCCGTGCTAGGTATAGTTCACTGGCCGTAGAATATAATTGCTCGTCTTGAATTTGCGGAATTTGCTGTAATTCCTGAACGCATTGAGTCGGATGGGTTGTGCAAATTTTAGCTTCTCGCCCTGTCATGGATAAAACATTCAGACTCGCTTCACTTAGCTTATCACGTGTCAGAATACTTTCACGTTCATTGGCAATGGTAACTTTGACAGCCTGATTTTTGACAGTAACAACTTGGCAACCCGAAAGTAGAGTAGTGCCTAGTATGGAGAGCAGGACAATATGGCTAAAGTTCTTTGGCATAGGCAGATCTTAAATTTCATTTTGTTTATTTTTTAAAATCATACGATAATTGTCAGCTTTTTCAATGCACAGAAAAAAAATAGACCGTACTGGACGGTCTATTTGATGCAGTGAATGAGGCTAAGATGCTTTAGGGGTAGTGTTTAATACTTGCCAAACATTCCAACGCCCTTGTGTTTCAATTTCGTTAATTAAGCGATCTGCAACAGCAGCTTCTTGCGGATATTTGAGTTTGTAGTTTTTCAGAATTTGAATAGCGCTTTTCTTTTGTTCCATGGCAATGTAGTTATTGGCAGCAGACAAATAAGCTTCCTGAACACCAGCTTTCATGGCTTTGTCTAAGTAAGGGATGGCTTCACGTTGACCACCGCCTTCAGATAAACCAAAACCAAACCAGAAGTTTGCTTCTGGGTCATCTTGATTGATCTTCAAGATGCGCTGTGCATAAGTTAAAGATTTAGTTGTATACACAGAACCTAAATCAAGATTACGTGCCATCACGCTGGCTTTAAATGCACGCACTAAAATGTCAAAAGAGGCATCATCACGCGAAGCAAGCGTATCTAACTCTTGGGTCACTTGTTTTAATTTTGCTTCGAAGCCTTTACGTTCTTTGCGCTCAGAAAAACGTGGTGGGTAGTGACGTGCTTTGCCTTCAACTAACTGTAAAAAGTCATCAATATCTGTGATATCAATTTCGTTTTCACCTGCTAAAACGGCATATTTCATCGTGCGTTGGTTGTTATTCACCGTAGGAATGATCAAGCGATTTGTTTCTAAGGTAATTTTTTCATTTGGTTTAGCTGAATTCGTCACTACCATTTTCGTTACTGGCTGAGCAGCGGCTTGCTTCAATGCCAATTCAAATGGAGGCGGTGCTGCATAGTCAAATGGATTTAGGGCGTAGAATGGGGGAGTGATATCTGGTTCCGTGAAAATAATCGGTTCTTTAGAGTTTTTATCTTTGCTTGGGGTTATGCTACACGCCGTCAGAAATGATGCAGCAACTAATGCGAGTGCCAGAGGCTTTAAGGTCATAGTATTCATCCATTCTTTCTTTTAAATGTAATAAAAAAATTGCATGTCCGTCAGTCTAAGAAAACTAAGGCGAACATGCAATATAGGGCGTGTTACAGTTGGTTCTTAATTATGTTGTTATGGCTTTGATTGGCTACTTTGTGCTTCACATTCGCGACGTACATCTTCTATAATTTTTAACTCTTCTTCACTGTAGGGTTGTTCATTTAATTGCTGCTTTTTAAACGTTGGATCAAGCAGAGATAAACGTTGGCAAAGTGTGTTCATACGTTTTTCATTATTTTGAATACGATCTAATAAAATACGCATACCTTCAAGCATAGGGTCTGATTGGTCTTGTGTTGCAGCATAGGCTTGGAATCCAATACTTTCGGCATAATCACGGCGACGTGCTTCATCTTGATCTTTTGGAATGTCTTTACTGATGTAGCGTGCAGGGTTGCCTACCGCCGTCGTACCAGCAGGTACAGCTTTGGTGACCACCGCGTTTGACCCAACTTTTGCACCTTTGCCTACGGTAAATGGTCCTAAAATTTTTGCACCCGCGCCAATAATTACCCCATCTTCTAGGGTAGGATGGCGTTTGCCTTTATTCCAAGTAGTACCGCCTAGCGTCACCCCATGATAGAGGGTAACATCATCACCAATCTCGGCAGTTTCGCCAATAACTACACCCATGCCATGATCGATAAAAAAACGGCGGCCAATTTTTGCACCTGGGTGAATTTCAATACCTGTCGCAAAACGGCTAAATGAAGACAGAAGTCGAGCTGAGCCTTTACAGTCTTTTTTCCACAGTTCATGTGCCATACGGTGCATGATTAAGGCATGAATGCCTGGGTAAGTGGTTAAAACTTCTAAAGTGTTTCGTGCGGCTGGATCGCGCGCGAAGACAGCTTGTATATCCTCTTTGAGCTGTTTAAGCATCAGACGGATCCTCTTTGTCTTTGGTTTTTGGTATAGATGGTTTCCAAGTGCCTTTATTCAAGGCTTGTACACGGCTGAAAATGCCACGTAATAAATGGTATTCCATTTTATCTAATTGTATACGCCCAAATAAGCGACGCAAGCGTAAAGGGAGTAATCTTGGGTTGTTTGGATCTAAAAATTCAATATCTTCAAGCATTTTCTCTAAATGAGGGTAAAATTGTTGCATCTGATCATGCGTGACTAATGGCTCGTCCCAATGCATTTGAGCGGTATCGGTAACGGGCATAGTTGCTTCAAGATCTTCAGTTTTTTCTACATGAGCCAGTGCTGCTATACGCATTTCGTAACAAATGACTTGAATGGCTTGAGCAACATTCAACACACCATAATCCGTATTGACTGGAATCGTGACATGATAGTTGGCTAAAGCCAGTTCTTCATTGGTTAAGCCACGGTCTTCACGACCAAACACTACCGCAATATTTTGCTGTTGAGAGACTACAGCTTTGAGAGACATTTCTGCTGCAGGACGTGCATCAAGCAAAGGCCAAGGAATTGTTCGGCTACGTGCACTTGTACCAAATACAATATGACAGTCCTGAATAGCTTGTTCTAAAGTTTCTACAATTTTAATGTGCGGAATAAGATCGACTGCACCTGCTGCCAATGCTTCAATGTCTGGATGCGGATAGGTTTTTGGGGCAACCAAGACCAACTGGCTAAGTCCCATCGTTTTCATGGCCCGCAATGCACTTCCAATATTGGCAGGTAGAGTGGTATTCACCATGACAATACGGACATGGGAAAGATGTGCTGCAACCGCAGTATTGTCGAATTGATTCATTGCATTTCCAATTTTGTTAAATCACTGAATGTGGTTAATCGTTATGAATATTGATTAACATCAGCTTGATATAAATCCATTGCCTCATCCATGCTTAAATCGGCAGGTGGAGGAGGGACCTGCGCAGGTCTGGCTTGTTCGTAATTGACGGCTTTGGCAGCTTTCGACTTGACCTGATATTCAATATAGATGGCTTCTTTACCAAAATAATCGCGCAATTTACTTAAAAGTTCATCTAATGGCGCAACTTTCCATTGCATACCAAAATGTAATTCCGCAGAGGCGTAAGCATAATCAAGTTGCAATAACACAGGAATATGATTGCACAGATCGACATTGCAATAAGGCAATAAGATTTTCTGTAAATCTTGACTCAAGGTTTTGCTCAGATGATCTGCCTGTAACTTAATTTGAATACTATTGGCACGTTTTTGACGAATTTCGTTCAGACTAAAGGCTTTGGTTAAGCGTCCCATTGGACGGTCAAAACCTTCGCGCTCATAAATTTCACCTTCAATAACCACCACGCGTTCATTGACAATAATGTCTTTAAAGCGCTGGAAGCGTTCATGATTGGCAGACACTTCAATTCGTGATGTACCATCATCAAGGGTAATCATGACACGGTTCGGGAAGTTGGCAACATCAACTACTAAACCTGCAAAAACGGTGGTTACACCACGACGTGTTGGTGTCAGTTCATTAATTTTGGCAGGAATGAAGGATTTTAACTCAGGACGATACACATCAATCGGGTGTCCTGTTAAATACAAGCCGAGCGTGTCTTTTTCACCTTTAAGGCGGACTTCATCTGACCAAGGCTTCACAGGTTTGGCAGGTTTACGTTGAACTTCTTCAACTTCACCAAATAAATCCATAATACCCGTTTCACGGTTGCTACGTGCTTGTTCTGCGGCTTGGACAGCCTCTGGCAACTGTGCCATTAAGCTTGAACGTTCTATGCCTAAGCAGTCTAAAGCACCTGCACGAATCAGCGCTTCAAGGGTACGCTTGTTGATTTTCTTTAAATCAATTCGATGGCAGAAATCAAACAGGTCTTTATACGGACCGTCATGCAAGCGAGAGTCAATGACAGACTGCATGGCTTGTTCACCAACACCCTTAATTGCGCCTAAGCCATATACAATGGTTGTCTCATCGGTCGCATGGAAATGGTAAAGTGACATATTTACCGAGGGCGGTAATACTTCTAAACCATTGGTACGGCAGTCATCAATCAGGAATACCACGTTGTCGGTATTCTGCATTTCCGAAGAGAGTACCGCAGACAAGAACTCAGCAGGGTAATGCGCTTTTAACCAAGCAGTTTGATAGGCAACCAAAGCATAGGCAGCAGCATGGGATTTGTTAAAACCATAACCTGCGAACTTTTCCATATAGTCGAAGATATGGTTAGCTGTGGCTTCATCAATATCTTTTTTTGCTGCACCCTCAATAAAGATCTGGCGTTGTTTTACCATCTCTTCGGGTTTCTTTTTACCCATGGCACGACGCAATAAGTCCGCACCACCAAGTGTATAGCCAGCACAATACTGTGCAGCCTGCATTACCTGTTCTTGATAGACCATAATCCCGTAAGTCGGCTCGAGTACGCCTTCAAGTAAAGGATGTAAGTATTCAAATTCTCCGCCATGCATACGGTGAATAAAGTCAGGAATTAGGTCCATAGGACCTGGACGGTATAAAGATACGAAGGCAATAATTTCCTCAAATTTGCTCGGACGCGCTTCTTTGAGCATTTTTTTCATGCCGACGGATTCAAACTGGAATACCGCTGTCGTATTGGCATCGGCAAAGACCAAGTAGGCATCTTTGTCGTCTAAAGGAATATTGGCAATATCCAGTGGTATCTCAGCAGGATAGTGCTTGTTAATATTTTGCACTGCATCTTCGATAACGGTTAAGTTACGCAAACCCAAGAAGTCGAATTTAACCAGTCCTGCCGCTTCGACATCGTCTTTATCGTATTGTGCAACACGACCTGTACCATCCGCATCACAAAGTACCGCAGAGAAGTCGGTAATTTTAGTTGGTGCAATCACTACACCACCCGCATGCTTACCTGTATTTCGGGTAATACCTTCTAATTTAAGCGCCATTTCCCAAATTTCTGCGGCATCGTCATTGTCTGGGTTGGATGGATTGGTGACAATATCTTTCAGTTGCGGTTCAGCTTCAATCGACTCCTCTAAAGACAAACCTAGAGGTTTGGTTGGAATCATTTTAGAAATACGATCCGCTAAACCATAAGATTTACCCAAGACACGTGCCACATCACGAATGGCACCTTTTGCCGCCATGGTTCCGAAAGTTGCAATCTGAGAAACTGCATCTCGCCCATAGTTACGTGCTACATAGTCAATCACTTTATCTCGACCTGCAATACAGAAGTCGACGTCAAAGTCGGGCATAGATACACGTTCTGGGTTCAAGAAACGTTCGAAAAGCAAATCGTAACGAAGTGGGTCTAGGTCGGTAATTTTTAAGCTATATGCAACCAATGAACCTGCACCAGAACCACGACCAGGACCAACAGGTACACCGTTATTTTTTGACCATTGAATGAAGTCCATGACAATCAGGAAGTAGCCAGGGAATCCCATTGAGTTAATGATGTTAATTTCGTAATTAATACGCTCATCATAAGGTTTACGGATTTCAGCCCAATCATCACCGCGTTGTTCTACAGGGTATAAGTGATTGAGGCGCTCTTCTAGACCTTCTTTGGACAAATGTTCAAAGAAAGTGTCAATGGTGTGACCTTCAGGAATTGGGTAGTCAGGCAGGAAGTATTTGCCTAATTGTAGTGTGACATTACAACGTCGGGCGATATGGAAACTGTTTTCAATGGCGGTCGGCACATCTGAAAACAGTTCAGTCATTTCAGCTGCAGTTTTAAAATATTGCTCAGGGCTATAGGGTTTCGGACGACGGTCATCCCCTAGAACATAACCATCTGCAATACAGACGCGGGCTTCATGCGCCTCAAAGTCTTCACGTGTAATAAAGTGCACATCGTTGTGTGCTACTACACCAATGTTATATTTTTTTGCCAGTTTAACGGCTTCTACAATGTAATCTTCTTCAAAGGGGCGATCAGTTCGAGTAAGCGCCAAATAAACACGGTTGCCAAATTTCTCGATCCACTGTTCAAGGAGTGGTTCGGCTTTTTGCGGATTCGATGAACACAGCATTTTGCCAACATCACTGTGCATACCCAATAATGCAATAATATCTTGATGTTGTTCTAGAACCCAGTCTTTCTGTACGCAGGGGATGTCGAGTTGTTGACCTTCAATATAACCACGGGAAACAATTTCAGTGAGTCCTCGCCAACCTTGATTGGTCATGGCCAATAAGGTCACACGATGTTCAGCATCATTGAGTCGAATGACTGAACCCAAAATTGGCTTGATGCCTTTAGATAAGCAAGAGCCATAGAATTTGACTGCTGCATGTAAGTTCGACAAATCCGTTAATGCTAAAGCGGGCATTTCATCATTTACGGCAGCTTTAATTAGATCAGGTATCCGAACGATAGATTCAGTGATAGAAAATTCGGTATGAATACCAAGATGAACAAAGTGCATAAATGAGTTCCTGCAAAAACCACTCAATAGTTTAGCATGCTCTGTGCTTATTCTGAGTTTAATTGAAATGAATTGGTTAAGTTTTAATAGCCTAAAGCTCAGAATCAGCTTGTTTTATTTTGTCGTACTTGAATTGATAATTCATTTCTTTGCTTGCTTGAAGAAATGAGCTGAAATGATTTGATAGGTATTAACATGCAAGCGCTTGCTGAATCGAGAATTGTGCAAGTTTCCCATTTTTAAAACTGAAATTGAGATAAGCCGTATAAGGTGGGCTAAAATCTTCAGGATGTTTCATGAATTCTTTGACTTGCTCGACTTCTAAAATCAGGACTTGAGCATCTCCTTTGGGGTTCATACTTTGTGCACTGTGTTTAAAATCTTGTTTAAATTGCTGCAATGTATACTGCGGTGTAATTTGAGTGTTGTTCACAACTATTTTATCATTCATGTCTTTGCTGTTGTTCCAAGTTAACCACACGCGACCTTTGGTTTGCCCCAATTGCTTGAAATTAGATTTATCCTGATAAAATTGTTCATGTTTGATTTGAGGATTATCTTCAGCATAGATTTCAAAGGTTAGGGCTTGATTAGAAGATGGATTCAGGCTGTATTCATAATTTCCTGTGCATTCTGAATAAGTTCTATGAGTTTTAGTACTTTCTGTTTTAACCAATTTGTTGATTTGATCTGCCGATACTGGAGCATTCAGTTCAATCTGATTCACTTTGATACTGGTAACATAATTATAAGAAATCGCATTTGCATGGCTGATAGTCGAAAGTACACAGAGACTCATTAATATCGTGTTTATTTTCATGGTTAAGTTTGAATTCATTTTGTTGTTATGCTGATTATATAAATTTTAGACCTGAAAAAAGCTCCCATTTCGGGAGCTTTAAAAGATTGGTTTTATCTTAAACGAGACAGCCAATCACCTAAGCTTTGTACCAACTGAACTAAAATCAGCAATACAATGACAGTGAGAATCACCACACTGGTGTCAAAACGTTGGTAACCATAAGAAATAGCAAGGTCACCAATACCGCCAGCACCTACAGCACCTGCCATTGCAGTGGCACCAATCAGGCTAATGGTGGCAGTGGTTAAATTTAAAATAAGCGAACTGCGTGCTTCAGGCACAATAAACTTGAAAATGATTTGCCAAGGACTCGCACCCATTGCTTGAGCAGATTCAATAATCCCTTCATTCACCTCTAAAAGTGAGGTTTCAATCAGACGACCAATATAAGGTCCTACATAAATGGTGAGGGGAACAATTGCAGCCCATGTACCAATAGAAGTCCCTACAAGCACTTTTGTGAGTGGAATTACCGCAATGAGTAAGATAATAAATGGCAATGAACGTAGGGCATTCACAACTGGATTGAGTAAGTGATACACGACACGATTTGGCAAAATACCATCTGGACGTGTTACCAATAAGGTAATGGCTTGAATAAAGCCCCAAATTGAACCAAATAGCATTGCAAAAAACACCATGTGGAAAGTTTCCTGCATGGCAGTGACAAATTGGTCAATGCTGAGTGAACTATGCCAGAAAGGTGCTGTGAGGTCTGTCAGCCATTGTACAATTAAATCTCTCATTCGCAGACTCCAGATTGTTCAACTTTTACGCCGTGTTGTTCAAAGAAGGCAATAGTGTCTTGAATGATGTTTGGATCGCCCAATAACTGAACAAACATTTGCCCAATGACAGAACCATTAATTTCGGTCATGTTGGCAAATAAAATATTCAAACTGATATCAAATTGTTTAATTGCAGCTTGAACTACAGTTTCTTGCGCTGAAGTCCCTAAGAACTGCAAGCTATAAATACTATGCTGATTTTGATTCTCTAAATTATTAAGAATATTAATCGGCAATTGTTGCTGTAACACAGTTTGAATGAAATTTTTGGTCGTTGGATGTTGCGGCTGACTGAAAATATCAAGGGTAGGACCTGTTTCAATCACTTTGCCTTGTTCCATTACAGCAACATAATCACAAACTGATTCAATCACATCCATTTCATGGGTGACCATAACAATGGTAATACCTTGTTCCTGATTGATCTTTTTTAGCAAGGCCAAAACGGACTTTGTGGTTTGTGGGTCAAGTGCAGAAGTTGCTTCATCGCAAAGTAAGATTTTTGGATGATTTGCCAATGCACGCGCAATACCGACGCGTTGCTTTTGACCACCAGAAAGTTCATCTGGATAAGCATCTTTTTTATGCTTCAGATCGATAAATTCGAGTAGTTCATTCAGGCGTTTTTCTCTTTCTGCTTTGGAAAAGCCTAAAAGCTTCAGTGGCATTTCAATATTGGCTGCAACCGTTTTGGTTTGCAGTAAATTGAAGTGCTGAAAAATCATACCGATATTTGCACGTTCTTGACGTAATGAACGTGCATCCAATGCTGTAAAGTCGGTGTCACGAATAATGACCTGACCCTGCGTAGGACGTTCAAGCAAATTAATCAGACGGATTAAGGTACTTTTACCTGCACCACTATAGCCAATAATGCCAAAAATACTGCCATCTGGAATAGTCAGATTAATGTTATCCAGAGCACGTATGGTTTGACCTTTGAGCTCGTAGTGTTTTGAAATGTCTTTAAATTCAATCATAGCGTCAAAAACTGTACAAAATGAAAAAACAGGCAAAGTCACTTTGCCTGTTTTGTTTGCAGCATTATATTACTATTTGCTTTCGGTAAGATAGCTAACAGGTTTGTTTACATCAATTTTAGTACCACCAAAGTGTTCTTGAACATATTGTTCTACAGCTTTGGTGTGGTAAAGCTCACCTACTTTCTTCAATACAGGGTCATCTTTACGTGATTCTGCTACCGCTAAAACGTTAACATTCATTTTAGTAGTTTGGTCAACTGGCTCATAGTAAATCGCATCTTTCAATACATTTAAACCACCTTCCATAGCCAAGGTGTTGCCCAATACAATTGCATCTACTTCGTCTTTAACACGAACAGCCGTAGCCATTTGAATTGGTTTAATCACGATGTTTTTGCTGTTCTCTACAACGTCAGCAGGCGTACCTTTTACATCATCAAAACCAGCTTTTAATTTTACTAAGCCAGCAGATTGAAGCAATAACAATGCACGTGATTCATTTGCACCGTCATTTGGAATAGCAATTGTTGCGCCAGTTTTGAATTCATCAAGCTTTTTCACTTTGCTTGAATAAATACCCATAGGCTCAAGGTAAGTCGTAGAAACAGGTGCAATTTTATCTTTATTGTTGGCATTGAAGGCAACAAGATAAGCATAAGATTGGAATGCGTTAATGTCGATTTCTTTATTGGCTACAGCAGTGTTCATTGCCACGTAGTCAGTAAAGTTTTTTACTTCTAGTTTAATGCCTGCCTGTTTAGTTTCAGGAAGGGTCGCAATAAAACGCCAGATATCTGCGTCAGAACCAGTTGAAGCCATCACTACGGTTTGTTCTGTAGTTGTTGCCGCATCAGTTTTGGTTTCAGTTGCAGGAGCTTCCTGTTTGCCGCAGGCACTGAGTGTTAACACAGATGCACTCAATAAAACGCTAAATAGCTTTTTCATGAATATTTCCTAGTACAGACATCATTTCATCGTTTCACATTATAAAGACATGCTAAATAAATATCCGATGCTCACGATGAATGAAGTTGTCTGATAAAAATTCGGTACTTTGCGATTTCTAGCTATATACAGAGCTAAAAATTCGCTTCATCCCAACAAGACCAAAATAATTTCGTATTTAGAGGATTAGATTATCGCGTTATGATATTGATATCACGTTGCAGTACTGACAAAGCAGCTCTAATCTCTCAAAAAGTTACGCTATCATAACAATAAAACTATATTCAATATAGTGAATAAGAATTCAATGCTTATCATTTTAGGCGCAAAAGAAAGTGTTCATTTTTTATAAAAGAATAGTAAAAACAATACATTGTTTTAAATAAATATAAATAATCCATTCATTTTGTTGAAAAAATAAGCTTTATAAGATTTTATCCAATAGACATACGAAAAATGAATAATTTATGTAAATAGCATTAATTGTTTAATATATGAGTGATTGAGTTGATCAATAATTTAAACAATTTTTTATTTTTAAATTGTTGCGTGTGAATTTTTAAGGTTATAAAAAAAGAGGGTCTGGTCTTCGGTGTTCTTTAATGTCTATTCAATTGAGAAAATATATAGAATACTTTTGAGCTTTATGAAATAAAAAGGCTTGAGAGGTATAAAAGTCAAAGCGATACTATAAGAAGCATCGCTTTGCTGTATATGGAATATGCGTGTATAGAATTGAATGTTTAATTTCTATACGCAACTTTTATTTTAAAAAGTTAGCAGATTCATACGCAGGATTTGGATAGTTGTAGAAACCTTTGCCACTTGGCATACCTAAATGACCAGGGTTAATAAATTCAACTTCTAGCTTTTGCATGAGTGGAACCATAAGTGGATTGGTATCTGCATTTAATTTTGCAACATTATATACAGTGTTAATGCCAATGATGTCTAAGATTGCAAAAGGACCTTTGGGTGAACCAAACGATTTCATCCATGCTTTATCAATAGTTTCTGGTTCTGAAACTTCTTTAATCCAAAGATCTAATGCTGAGATTAAAAATGGAACGAGCATTGAGTTAAGTAGGTGACCTGGTTGTTCTTTATAAATAGGTAACGCGACCATGCCAATTGCTTTTGCAAATTGAACCAAATCATCAAACACGTGTTTATCTGTTTGTTCATGTCCCATGATTTCAGCCATATTGTTGACCCAAATGATATTGGCAAAATGGAGGGCGAGAAACTTCTCTGGTCGACCAGTCAAATCACGGAACTGACTTGGTAATAAAGTAGAGGTATTGGTTGCGAAAACCGTTTTTGCAGGAGCAACTTGGCTCAGTTGCTTGTAAAATTCAGTTTTAATTGCCACATCTTCAGGCACTGCTTCAATTACTAGGTCGGCATCTTGAACAGCTTCTGCAAGGTTTGAATGGTAGCTTAAGTTGTTAAATGTATTGTCCAATTGTTCCTGAGTTGCATTTATATCTCGTTTATAGCATGCGCTTAATTCAGAAAATTTGGCTTTTGCATGATTAAGTACGTCATCATTAATGTCATAAACTGAGACTTTGAAACCATGAAAAGCAGTTTGAAACGCAATTTGGTAACCTAATACACCACTACCAGCAACAGTTACATTTTTAAAATTCATTCTTGTGTCCTTATATTATCCTTAATGGAAATGGAACATTTATTTCCTTAACCTACGTATTTACAATAGGAGTTCATCCTTTCGAGATGTTGGTCATGCGTGGTTAAATGTCCATTTTTTGCTATTGTGCCTTTGAATATTTATGCTAGCTTGACAAAATGAGTCAATTTTTTGACATATTGAGACAAGGATTGTTTAAATGGTTGATTTGGATTTAATACATAAAAAAGATACGCGACAAGATATGGTACATAGCTCAGGTTTGCGTGGCTATGTAGATGTTATGCAGCAGCAACGAATAGATCCGCTGCCTTTATTGGAAAAATATCACATTAATTTAACAGATTTACACGCTGGTAATGTATGGATTAAGCATCAGTTCTTAATACAACTTTTAGAAGAGAGTTCACAAAAAGCCAATTGTGCTGATTTGGGTTTGAGAATTTCCACTTATCAGGATATTAGTGTATTAGGTGTACTCGGACAGATTATACAAAGTGCATCCACATTCCGAGAAGTAATTAAATTTTCATCTGATCTTTTATTCCTGCATGGTTCAGCATTGCGCTTAGAGATGAATGAACATGTAACGACTGATTTATTTGATCAGAATGCTGAAATTATAGAGATTGTTTACGATATACAACTCAAAAATTCAGAAAATATTTTCAGTAAACGTCAAGTTATAGACTTAGGTTTAGCTGTATGCCACCGAGTGCTCGCATATTTGAGTGGTAATCAATATCAACTTTTAAAAGTTTCACTACCACATAGCCCGCTTGCACCATTGAATATCTATAAACGATTTTTCAATGCTGAAGTTGTAGTGGGTCAAAAACATGCAGCTTTATATTTACATAAGGATATGTTGAATATTCAGTTTAATAGTTCAGATTGGGGTTTACGAGAAATTGTGGATAGTTATCTTGAACAAAGATTCCACAATCATCATAGTTCCATTGTCGAGCGAGTTCGTCACGCTATACGCATTCATTTATCAAGTCCCAAAGCGAATAAAGCCGAAGTTGCTCAGATGTTGGCAATGCATCCAAGAAGTTTGCAACGTAAGCTCAATGAAGCAGGTACAAGTTTTGAAGAAATTAAAGAGCAGTTGAAGCGAGACTTACTTTTACAATACTTAGTCGATTCGCAGTTGTCTATGAGCCAAATTGCATCAACACTTGGCTTTTCAGAACAATCTACTTTAAGTCGAGCTTGTAAAAATTGGTTTGGAATGTCGCCTCGAGAGCTTAAAATCAAAGCTTTGAGTTCGCAATCAATATCACAAACCTCTGAACTGGGGGTGAAAAAGAGATTAACTTGCTGAATTAAGTAGATTACTTTTGCTTAAGTTACAACCTTCTTAGGTAATGGGGAAATAAAAAAACCCGCAAATTAGCGGGTTTTTCTGTTGCCGTATCAATGGGAGTTATGCATTTTCACGTGCAATAGCGCGATAACCAATATCTGTACGATATTGCATACCTGTAAATGTAACTTGACCACAAACTTCTAAAGCATTGACTTGTGCTTCAAGTACGGTATCACCAAGTGCAGTCACACATAAAACACGACCACCTGCAGTCAAAATGTGACCGTCAGCGCTCATTGCTGTGCCAGCATGGAAGATTTTAGTATTTTCTGGAGATTGGCCAAGACCAGAGATAACGTCACCTTTACGAACTGTTTCAGGATAACCTTCTGCTGCAAGTACAATACCAATTGATTTACGTTCGTCCCATTCAGCTTCTGCTGGGAGATTGCCTGCAATACCAGCTTCAACCAAATCGACCAAAGACGATTTTAAACGCATCATAATCGGCTGTGTTTCAGGGTCACCAAAACGACAGTTAAACTCAATTACACGTGGTTGACCTTGCTCATCAATCATAAGGCCTGCATATAAGAAGCCAGTGTAAACATGACCATCCTTTTTCATGCCTTCCACAGTTGGACGCATAATTTCAGTCATGACGCGGTCAAATACTTCTGGAGTAACCACTGGAGCAGGAGAGTATGCACCCATACCACCTGTGTTTGGACCTTGATCTCCTTCAAAGATACGTTTGTGATCTTGTGAAGTTGCCATTGGCAGGATGTTGTTACCATCGATCATACAAATGAAAGAGGCTTCTTCACCAGCAAGGAATTGCTCGATAACAACACGAGAACCCGCGTCACCAAATTTGTTGCCAGCGAGCATGTCATCAATCGCTGCAAAAGCTTCTTCGTTGGTCATTGCAACGATAACACCTTTACCCGCAGCAAGACCGTCCGCTTTAATTACGATAGGAGCACCATGTTCTGTCACGTATGCTTTTGCTGCATCGACTTCAGTGAACACATCGTAAAAAGCAGTTGGAATATTGTGACGCTTTAAGAAGTGCTTAGCGAAAGCCTTTGAGCCTTCTAATTGTGCAGCAAATTGAGTTGGTCCCCAAATTTTAAGACCCGCTTCACGGCATGCATCGACCACACCATTGACCAGCGGAGCTTCTGGCCCAACAACAATCAAATCAACTGCATTATTTTGAGCAAATTCAATAATTGCAGGATTATTTTGAATGTCTAATGCAACGTTTTCACATTTATCTTCAGTTGCAGTTCCTGCATTACCAGGTGCAACAAATACCTTAGTTACTTTTTCATCTTGAGCGATTTTCCATGACAAAGCATGTTCACGACCGCCACTACCCAAAACTAAAATATTCATCGGTTCATACTCCATGAATCGAAAATGACATAAAGTCTTCCGCTGAAGCGCCGAAGACTTTATGCAAGATTTAGAAATCTGTTTTAATTAATACGAATGACAAAGTCATTACCGTCGAAATCCGAAATTAGTGACGGAAATGACGCATACCTGTGAAGACCATTGCAATACCCGCTTCATCAGCAGCAGCAATCGTTTCTTCATCACGCATAGAACCACCTGGTTGAATAATGCACTTAATGCCTGCTTTCGCTGCATTATCAATACCATCACGGAATGGGAAGAATGCATCAGAAGCCATTACAGCACCTTCAACTACTAAGCCTGCATGTTCAGCTTTAATTGCTGCAATACGTGCTGAGTTTACGCGGCTCATTTGACCTGCACCTACACCAATCGTTTGACGGTTTTTTGCATAAACAATTGCATTAGATTTCACATATTTTGCGACTTTCCACGCAAAAATTAGGTCATCAATTTCTTGTTCAGTTGGTGCACGCTTAGTTACGACTTTAAGATCATCTTTCGTGATCATGCCCAAGTCTTGGTCTTGAACCAATAAACCACCATTCACACGTTTATAGTCTAACTGTGGAGCACGTTCATCAATTGCTGGTAATTCACCGCAAACTAAGACACGAACATTTTTCTTCGCGCCAGTCACTTCAAGTACGCCTTCAGCAATACTTGGTGCAATGATCACTTCAACAAATTGACGGTCAACAATTGCTTGAGCAGTTGCAACATCTAACTCGCGGTTAAAAGCAATAATACCACCGAAAGCAGATTCGGGGTCAGTTGCATACGCAAGATCGTAAGCTGTTTGAATGCCATCTAATGAAACTGCAACGCCACATGGGTTAGCATGTTTCACAATTACGCACGCTGGTTTAGCGAAAGATTTTACACATTCAAGTGCAGCATCTGTATCTGCGATGTTGTTATAAGAAAGCTCTTTACCTTGAAGCTGTTTTGCAGTTGAAACAGAAGCTTCAGTTGCAGCTGGGTCAACATAGAAAGCAGCGGATTGATGCGGGTTTTCGCCGTAACGTAAATCTTGAGCTTTATTTAATTGCGTATTGAAAGTACGTGCAAATTTGTCTGCTTCACCTTCTACTTTGCCTACACGAGCACCTAGGTAAGAAGCAATCATGCCGTCGTATTGAGCAGTGTGTTCGAAAGCTTTTACTGCTAAATCAAAACGAGTTTCATAAGACAGCGCACCATTTGCTTTAAGCTCAGCAATAACAGTGTCATAGTCAGAAGCATTTACCACAATACCAACAGATGCATGGTTTTTCGCAGCAGCGCGAACCATTGTTGGGCCACCGATATCAATGTTTTCAATTGCATCTGCAAGTGAGCAGTTTGGTTTAGCGACTGTTGCAGCAAATGGATAAAGGTTCACAATCACCAAGTCAATCGCATCGATGTTGTGTTCAGCCATTACTGCTTCGTCTAGACCACGACGAGCTAAAATACCGCCATGAATTTTTGGATGTAAAGTTTTTACACGCCCATCCATCATTTCTGGGAAACCAGTATGTTCTGAAACTTCCACTACAGCGATATTGTTGTCTTTAAGCAACTTATATGTACCGCCAGTTGATAAAATTTCTACCCCAAGAGCAGAAAGGTTTTGAGCGAACTCAACAATGCCAGTTTTATCGGAAACAGAGATTAATGCGCGTTTAATGGTCATGATCTTCGTCACAGTTATCAAGGATTAAAACAAAAAAAGCTAAAAATAGCAGGTAAAAAAAATGCCCGCGGAAGCCGCAAGCATTTTATCATTTATTCACTCATTAAACCGTGAGCTTTCAACTTTTTACGTAAAGTACCACGGTTCAGTCCAAGAATCTCGGCAGCGCGTGTTTGATTACCACGTGTATACTCAAGAACTACAGATAAAAGAGGTTTCTCCATTTCTGCTAGCACCATGTCATAGACCTGAGAAGGTTGCTCGCCTTGCAATTGAGCAAAGTAATGGCGAACTGCGCGATCTACGTGAATACGTAGAGCAACATCAGATTGTGCAGTAAAAATAGGAGATTTGCTATTCATGCGAATTAATCCGAAAAATCAGATACCGCTTGGGTAAAGCGATATATTAATGTTGTCTATAAAAATAAATGAACTCCGTTTTAGATCCTAAAACGAGGAGTTCTAAAACTCGTACATTTAGCTTGCCACAAACTAGCTATTTTGATCAAAAAACATACGTAACAATAATTTAATATTTGTTACTGATCAAAATCAAAACAAAAAATAGATACCCTACGCATTATCTGGAATAAAGCGCATTGGCAAAACTAGTAGTTGTTGTGAAAATTAGCGAGGAGTTTGCAGCACAAAGCTTTCGTGGCGCGTATGATACCATTGTCTTAGAAAAAGTGAGCAAGAAAACTGCATTTTTTTTACTTTTTTTTTACTTTTTTTGTAGTTTTTTCATTTTTTAAGGTCCAACAATTTCTAAACTATAGTCATCAAAGCTTTTTCGATCGACTGGAAGCTCAAAATGGATTTTAAAAGGCCTTTTTTGAGGGATGCGCTCAATACCGACCAAGTTGTCTGCCAAATATTCTTTGGGTTGAAGCGTAAAGTTACCTGTTTCTGCTCCTTGTTCACGTAAGATAACCTTTAAGGTCGGTAATGGAAGGCTCTTATCGTGATAATTGATTAATTCACCTGTAAATAGTGTTTTGTTTTTTGCAATGCGCTTGGCTTTTATTTTGGTGACGCTAATAAGGGTATAGTTTTCTTGTTGTATTTCACATTTGAACAAAGCACAAACTTGATTAAAGCTCGTGGCTAATTTAGGGCTACTTCTTAAGTACTGAGGATTAAACCAAAAAAATTGGAACAATAATAATAGAATGAGGGCAATGTTTATGATGCCCCACATGACATAATATATCGGGGTGCGAGGTTTGTGGTCGAGATCTTTTTCTGCAAGGTTAAGGGCAGGAAAGTTGCCGATTGGATCGGTACTAAAATAATTGAGATTGTTCAAATATGTTTTTAGATCAATATTTGAGTGTTCAATTTTTCGATCAAAAATCTCGAGTAATTGCTGACGATTCGATAAAGAATGTTCAAAAGCAATATTCGACATTTGCGGACGAAAATCAACATCTTGATTGGATGAATCAAAATGATCTTCCGAAGCTGGATAAGTCGAAAGCTGGCCAAATGGCTGATTGATCAAATGCGTTAAAGCATTAAACGTGGTTGAACACTTTGGGCAACAAACCATGCCCTGAGCAACAGTCAGTTGAGCCACAGAGACTCGATAAATTGTTAGACACTCAGGACAGCTGGTTTGTTTTTCGCTCATAGTTTTTAAGTTAGATAGTTAGGCTTTGTGGCGTTTGCCTGAAATACGGCACCAGTTTTCTTCACGTTTTTCAACTTCTAATATATCAAAAAATTCTGAGTAAATACTAGAAACATCAGCAACTTGCTCTTCGATTACACCTGCAAGTGCGAACTCTGCCTCATATTTTGTTAAAGTTGCAAACTCTGGTGCAAGAGCCATTAGCGGACCTGCTAAAATATTTGCAACTAATACATCCGCTTTTTGGCTGCCAAACGTTTCATTAAACTCATCAGGTAAGCCCACAAAAATTTTGTCGAGTACACCATTTAACTCAGCATTTTGTTGAGTCGCCAATACCGCTTGCGGATCAATATCTGTAGCGTAGACCTTTTTAGCACCCAATAATAATGCTGCAACACCCAGAATACCTGAACCACATCCGTAATCGATTACGACTTTATCTTTGAGGTCGGTTTTGCCAAGCCATTGTAAACACAGGAATGTGCTGGCATGGTTACCCGTACCAAAAGCTAGACCTGGATCAAGTTTAATGTTCACAGCATCTGCTTCAGGTGGCTCTAACCATTCAGGCACAATCCAGAATTTTTCACTGATTTGAATTGGTTCGTAGTAATCCATCCAAGATCGTTCCCAAACTTGATCTTCTAAGAACTCGCTACGCAAAGGTGCATCAGGCATTTGTGTACGAATGAAGGTTTCTAATGCAGCGACATCAATTTCTTCATTTTCTTCTTGTGCATAAATACCTGTCACAATCACTTTATTCCAAAGTGGTGTTTCACCCGGAAGTGGCTCAAGTAAGTCTTGATTTTCAGCATCGTCCAAAGTCACGCTCACTGCACCCAAAGAACTTAATAATGTTTCTGTAAAATCGACTTGTGCTTGATCAACAGTAATATGAATTTGTAACCACTTCACGGAATAACCCAAACTTTGCTTTTCTAAAGCGCACATTGTAACTGAGAGCAGCATTTACAGCTACACTTTCATATAACTGTAAAAATGATGCCGAGACATCCTGATTAAATTTATGATTAAGATTCGAGTTTGAGTGAATCACTTTTATTGACTGGTGTTGTAGTGCGATCAAATTTATTTAATAACATGCCGAACCCTGCGGCGATGATATACATAAATATTGAATACACAGCTGCTGGTATAGATATGGTGGTATTTTCAAGAACTGTAAGGGCAATGGTCATGGCTAATGTACCGTTATGAATGCCAATTTCAAAAGCACAGGCACGTGCTTGCGTTGTATGTACACCCATAACACGAGGTACGAAATAACCAATGGACAAGCTGATGATACAGAAAACGATTGTTGCCACACCAATTTGAGCAAAGTATTCCATGATGTGAGCGCGCTCTTTAATAAAGGCAGCAACAATAATCAGGATTAAGAATACAACTGCAAAGATACGCACAGGTTTATTCATTTTATGTGTGAAATTCGGTGCAAAATGACGAATAAGCATTCCGATGCACACAGGCACAATAATAATGCCAAACACTTGAATAATTTTACTGAACTGTAGGCTAACTTGCTGTCCGTCATTCATAAAATAATTGATCGAGAAATTTACAATTATGGGTAGCGTTACTGCTGCGAGCACGGAGTTAATTGCTGTGAGGGTAATATTTAAAGCTACATCACCTTTAAATAAATAGCTAAACAAATTGGCGGTACTTCCACCAGGCGAAGCTGCTAGCAACATTAAACCTACTGCAAGCAGTGGTGGTAATGCAAAAAGCTTACAGAGCAGGAAAGCTACCCCTACAAGTAAGAAAAGTTGACTAAAAAGTGAAATGAGTACGGCTTTGGGTTGTTGTGTGACACGCGCAAAATCTTTTGGAGTAAGTTCAAGACCTAAACCCATCATGACAATTGCCAATGCCAGTGGTAAAACAACGGTAATTAATCCTGCATCCATTCTTTATTCCTATTATTAAATTGATTTATTTTTAAAAAAATCAGTAAAAACTCGATCCTGAGTTTTTAATTGAAATTATGGTTATTTTTGTGTGGGGCTTTGGCTTAAGCAATACACAATTGATTTGATCATAGTATAAGCATAAACGTTGCAAATGACATTCATGCACAAAACTTGTTGGTTTAAGCATGATATATAAGCTTTATAACTAAAATAATGAGGGGAATGTTGGTCGTATTTCTTAAAAAAAATAAGCATTAATTTTGTGGTGTTTTTTATAAGTAATTGTTTTTAAATATTTATATTTTTTTGGTTATGGCGTATTTCATTTATTGAAGCATTGTTTCTTGTGTGTTGTTTTAGATGGAATTTGTCAACTCTAAAAGATGGTAAATGCATTTTATTATCAAAGTAGCTGTAAAAGTGACTCTTGGGTTCTCATTATGTGTTTTGGTATTTGATGGAAAAAAAATGAGAGTAAACAAGAGCGCTTACTCTATAACAAAAGTGGTCGAAGATGAAACACTTCAACCACTTAGAGTCATATAATATTGAGAGACTTGATATTTATTTAGGATAAGGCGCAGTGAAACCTAAAGCACATTTTCCTTTCACTTCCATCCCATTGATCATGACAGATTTGGTTGCCATATCGGTTTGGCATGCTGTCATTAATTCGGATTCATTTCCTTTCACGGCTTTATTGGTACTAAAGAATTGCGGTTCGCAGGTACCATTCCAAATAATTCCACGGTAAGCAAAACTAACCCAGGTTCCTTGGGATTTGCCTTTACAAACTTGCATGTATTTTTGGGCATTGTAGGTGGTTTCAACTTTATCATTTGCTTGCACAGTAGCAAATGGAGCAAGACATAAACCGCAGAGAACAGCAGAGAGTAGAATATTTTTATTCATGATGTGTACCTTATTCCTTTATTTGTCATGTTGCCTCTTAATAGGATAAAAAATAGACAAAATAAAACAGTGTAAATCAGGTAAATAGTGCTGAAAAATTGTGTTAAATTGCTTAATTATTAGACGATTCAATGGTGTTTATGTAGTGATATGAAACATTCAATAATAATTGTTTAAAAAATAAAATTGAGTTGCTTAGTCAACTTACTCAACAAAATTTGATATAATACTCTGTCATTCTTTTTATTTCTCTCTATACCACTATGCATTATCCTAAAGTTTACGATGTCATTGTTATCGGTGGCGGTCACGCAGGTACGGAAGCAGCACTTGCTGCGGCGCGTATGGGTCGACAGACTTTACTCCTGACTCATAACATTGAGACTTTAGGGCAGATGAGCTGTAACCCAGCTATTGGTGGTATCGGTAAATCGCACTTAGTTCGTGAAATTGATGCCTTAGGTGGTGCAATGGCATTGGCTGCCGATAAAGGTGGTATCCAGTTCCGTATTCTGAACTCACGTAAGGGTGCAGCGGTACGTGCAACACGTGCACAGGCTGACCGTGTACGTTATAAAGCCGCGATTCGAGAAACTTTGGAAAACCAAGCCAATCTAGATATTTTCCAGCAAGCAGCAGATGACCTTATTGTTGATGGCGATACTGTAAAAGGTGTTGTGACTCAAATGGGAATTCGTTTTGATGCGAAAACGGTTGTACTGACGGCGGGAACCTTCTTAGGCGGTGTAATTCATGTTGGTTTAGAAAAATCGAGTGGCGGTCGTGCAGGTGATCCACCATCAATTTCGCTTGCTCACCGTTTACGTGAGTTAAATCTGCCTGTAGGCCGTTTAAAAACAGGTACACCACCACGTATTGATGCACGTTCTGTTGATTTTTCTGTGATGACTCCTCAACCAGGTGATTTCCCATCTCCAGTGATGTCATTTATGGGTGATGCATCTATGCACCCAGAACAAGTCAATTGTTATATCACGCATACCAATGAAAAAACTCATGACATTATTCGTGGCGGTTTAGACCGTTCACCAATGTACACAGGTGTGATTGAAGGTGTGGGTCCGCGTTACTGTCCATCGATTGAAGATAAAATTCACCGTTTTTCAGACAAAGATTCACATCAAGTGTTCTTAGAGCCTGAAGGTTTAGATACACATGAGCTTTATCCAAATGGTATTTCGACCTCTTTACCATTTGATGTGCAGTTTGAATTGGTACGTTCGATTCGTGGTATGGAAAATGCGCATATTTTGCGTCCAGGTTATGCGATTGAATATGACTATTTCAACCCGCAAGCGCTTAAATTTACTTTAGAAACCAAGGCGATTAACAACCTGTATTTTGCAGGTCAGATTAATGGTACGACAGGTTATGAAGAAGCGGGTGCACAAGGTTTGTTGGCAGGTCTGAACGCTGCGCGTCGTGCTTGGGATCAGGAACAATGGACGCCAAAACGTGATGAAGCGTATATGGGCGTGTTGGTTGATGACTTGATTACATTGGGTACGAAAGAACCGTACCGTATGTTTACTTCGCGTGCAGAATATCGTTTGATGTTGCGTGAAGATAATGCAGATCAGCGTTTAACGCCAGTAGGTCGTGAAATGGGCTTGGTGGATGACGTTCGTTGGGCTGCTTACTGTGAAAAAATGGAAGCTGTTGAAAAAGAAACAGGTCGTTTACAACACCTTTGGGCTGCGCCAAATAACCCAATGGGTAAAAAGTTTGTTGAAATGACAGGCGCTGACTTGTCGAAAGAATGTAGCGCGATTGACTTACTCAAACGTCCAAATATTTCATTTGCCCAAATTGCGGAATTGACTGGTTCTGAAGTGTCACAACAAGTAGGTGACCAAATTGAAATTGCAGTGAAATACGAAGGTTATATTAACCGTCAGCATGAAGATGTCGCTCAAATGAAGCGTCTGGAAGAAACGAAAATTCCAGCCGATTTTAATTACGATGTTGTTTCTGGTCTTTCACGTGAAATTACCTTAAAGCTGAAAGATGTACGTCCAGATACTTTGGCACAAGCTAGCCGTATTCCTGGTGTGACACCAGCAGCAGTTCAATTGGTGATGATCACGATTCGTAAGAATGCACAAACCAAGAAATCTGCTTAATCTTTGAAAATGATTAAAAAAGTCCGCTTTATGCGGGCTTTTTTTTAGGTAAAATCAGCGCGCTATAAAGCACAATAAAAAAATAAGGTTAAGTAATGTCATTACAATATAAAAATGGTGAAGAGATTCGCGAGGGCGATGTTGTGATTTGGTTAAATCAAAATGGTGAATTTTATCAATTTGATCAAGCCATTATGAAAGTATGGAATGTTGCTAAAACCAATGATGGGGAGTTGGTGGGGGTAAATTTAATGCCTCCTGAAGCTGAGTCTCCTATGCAGATGTTGAGAGCTTTGGTTCGACCAAATGATCCTGAATCATCTGGTGAAATTATGAAAATGTCAGATGTTCCGGGGCTTTATACCATTACACGATGGTTTTTACCTTTACAGCAAGTTTCTAAAAGTTTGGGCTTGGTTGCACGTATTGATTATTTTGCTGAACATGAAAGAGGACATGGCGAACTGATTCATCAAATAATTCAGAAGAAAGCAGAACAGTATCACGGCATTTATCAATATTATTTGGCAGATCAGGCTTATCAAGCACGTGACTTTCAACGCTATATTGATTTACTACGTTACTCTGCACAGTCGGGATATAGTCCTGCGATGTGTCAGTTAGCTCAGCAATTATTTATTGGCGGAATTTTACAAAAAAGTTTGGAAGGAAGCTTTAACTGGTATCGAGAAGCCGCATCCAAAATGGATAGTATTGCGCTATATCAGTTGGCGGGATGTTATGCGCGAGCACAGGGCACCGAACAAGATTTACAGAAAAGTTTGCAGCTCTTGGAGCAATCATCCGAACAGGGTTGTTGGGCAGCGACATTGGGATTGGCTGCCTATTATCGTTTTGGTTGGTTAACCTGTTTTTTAGTCAATCCAGTTTATCCGAATTACGGTGTGGTGAGCGACCATGTGATTCATCCTGGGCAGGCATTATATCTGTATCACCGAATTGCATCTCAGGCTCCTGAAACTGAAAAAGTTGTTTTGGCTAATGCTTATTATCATTTAGCTTGGATGTATCAAGATGGTATTGGCACAAAACGTGATTATGAGCAATGTGTCTATTGGTATCAAAAATCGGCTGATTTAGGCAATTCAGTTGCAATCAATAATTTAGCTGATAAATATGAGCATGGTTTAGGTGTACCGCTTGATTTAGATATGGCTATTGAGCTGTATCAACAAGTCGCTGGGCGAGTGATAGCAGCCGATTTAAGCTTGGGGCGTATGTATGTAGAAGGACGAGGTGTTGAGCAAGACTTCGAATTGGCTCGAAAACATTTAAATGTTGTACTAGAGGCACGCATTGACGGTATAGATACAATGCAAGCGGAGGCGATGCAACTGCTTGCGTCCTTTACCGAAGATAGCCCACTGCAACAGGCTCAACACGTTCTCAAAAATGCGCGTGATTATTCAATTGAGCAAATTTCTGAGCAGATTAGGAAGATTGATTCATTTCTGCATATGAATGAAGCCAAGCAATTATTCTTTAAATTATTTTTACTTAATGCTCAAAAAGGTGAAGCTTCCTCACAGTATCAAGTGGGGTATTGGTATTTAAATGGTTTCTATACCGAAAAAGATTTAGAGGAAGCGGCGTATTGGATTCAGAAAGCGGCCGATCAAAAAGACTCGTATGCGGAATGCAAGATTGGATATATGTATGAAAATGGACTTTATTTTAATCCAGATTTAGATCTTGCAGAAAAGTGGTATGAGCGGTCACTAAGGACCCCATCAACAGCATATTATCCAGAACACATCGCTGGGCAATTAAATCCTGAGTATTTAAAAATGTACGAGCAAATGAATAGTGAGGCATTGAATGGACTTGTTCGTGTTGAGCAAAAGCGTCCGAAACGCAACAAATGGCTTTTTTGGAAAAAATAAAAGCAAATTTCCACCACGATTGCTATTAACTATAACTGTATAGTTAATAGCTTTCATTTGTATAACATACTGTATTTTATAGGTTATATATTTTGATAAGAGCTTTTAGCTATCATTTTATAAGGGTTTAGCTCTAAATAACCGAATCATTTAAAAATGAGAGTGAATGAATCCCGACCATTGTCGTGCTATTTCTCGCCAGTGATACCTTTCAAAATAGCCCCACAAGTTTTAGCCAACTTGCAAACTATTGATGGAGATCAATTATGGCTCAAACAAACATGGGAAAAACGCAGAAATTCCTCATCGTATTTTTGTGTTTTTGGGTAGCTTTTTTTGAAGGTTTCGATTTACAAGCACCTGGTATTGCAGCAAAAGGAATCGCAGCAACCTTTGGATTAGATCAAGTACAAATGGGATATGTGTTTAGCCTAGGTGTATTTGGTATGCTGTTTGGCGCATTCTTTGGCGGACGCGTTGCAGATTATTTAGGTCAAAAGAAAGTCCTGATGCTGTCTATTGCGATCTTTGGGGTGTTTTTTAGTATTACAGCAATCGCACCCAATGTAGAAGTTTTATATCTTGCACGCTTTTTCACAGGGCTGGGTTTAGGTGCTGCGATGCCGACCATGATTTCAGTGGTGGGGGATGAAGCAACGGAAGCCAACCGCGGCAAATTAAACAGTTTAATGTATTGTGGCTTGCCTGTAGGCGCCATTTTTGTGGCAGGGCTTGCGATTTATTTTAAAGATATTCCATGGCAGACATTGTTCTTGATTGGTGGGATTACCCCATTAGTCCTCATTCCATTCATGGCATTTATTTTAAAAGATAAACCGAAGCAAACAACGCTTGTCGAAAATGCTGAACCAGCACCAGTTCCTGCAATGACTGAAGTATTATTTCAGCAGCAAAAATTTAAACAGACTTTACCACTCTGGGTAAGTTTCTTTTTCACTTTGATGGTGAACTATATTTTAATTAGCTGGTTACCGAACTTGTTGATGGAACAAGGCTTAGAAAAGCAGCAAGCATTTCTGGTGATGCTGGTTTTTCAGGTGGGCGCAGTGATTGGAACCTTGGGTTTTGGTTACTTGCTAGATCGCCTGAAATTATGGCAAATGGCGGTAATTATCTATTCAGGATTATTTATTGCCATATTTTTACTGTTCACCAGTAAGGTGGTGGCTGTATTAATTATAGCTGGGGTGTTGGGCGGAATTTTCTCTACAGGTGGTCAATCTATTCTCTACGGAATTTCTCCAATCTTTTATTCAGGCGCGGGTAAGGTCACAGGTGTAGGGAGCGCAATCTCTTTAGGACGCCTAGGTGCAATGACAGGTCCATTACTGACGGGTAAAATTTTAGCCTTAGGTTTAGGTACATCGGGTATTTTGGTGGCAAGTGCTCCAGGCATTATTCTTTCCGCAATTGCCGTCACTGCATTATCACGTTTTAAAGCTCAGCAAGCGAAAAAATAATATTTTATATCTCGATCTTAATGAGCTACGCACAAGTGTAATGATTTACATTTGTGCGTTTGGTGTTTGATAAAAGCCTTTTAAGCTGAACGTTAAATATCAGTGCTTGGTTTTGAAAATTAAAAAGAATTGTTGTCTCAAAAAGCGATAAATATCAACTTTTTTAAATGATATGGATAAATAAGGGAATAAAATTTGCTACATTAGAAGAAACCATTCTCATTTAGCATTAGGTTAAATATGTCTTATATCGTTCCTGATGAAGAATTATTACAAATGCGAACGAAAAAATTCCTTAAAAGAATTTTCGTTATGCGACAGCTTGGAACGATTTTGTGTTTTATCCCCATTTTTTCTGTATTACGGGATATGCATTATGAAAGTAATTATTTCATTTTATTGGCAGTGAATGCTTTTGTTTGGCCAAGTTTTGCTTATTTAATTAGTCAACGATCTGGCGATCCTGTGAAAACTGAACAAACAAGCTTGATTGTAGATACCATGTTTGGTGGGGCTTGGATTGGCGTGATGGGTTTAAGCCCCATGCCATCTTTTATTATTTTGGCTGTATTTATTGCAGACCGTTATGCTGCAGGAGGATGGAAACTTTTAGCCCCTTCAATTTTAGGATTTACCGTCTCCTTAATTGGCATTTGGTTATTGGTTGGTATGCCTCTAACCCTCACATTTAGTCCGCATACGGTATGGCTCACCATTCCATTGGCGACTTTGTATTTAATTGCCTTGAGTATTTTATCTCGGAAGCTTTCTACCAATCTGAGCCAAAAAAATCGGCAGTTTGAACGGATTGCCTTAATGGATCCGCGTTTGCATATTCCTAACCGCCGTTTGTTTGAGCAGCGTTTAGCCAGCACTTTTGTACAAACACAACGTGGAAATAGTACGGCTCATTTAATGTTAATCGATGTAGATCATTTTAAGGACATTAATGATACCTATGGGCATGAAATGGGAGATTATGTCCTGATTGAACTGTCGAATATTTTAAGAGAATCGATTCAAAGCAAAGATATACCTGCCAGATTTGGTGGTGATGAGTTAGCAGTGATTGTGATGGACAGCAGTTCACAGGAAATTATGCAATTGTCTCAAACCATTTTGGATAAAGTGCGACATTTTCGTTTACCGAGTAATCCGAACTTTCGCATGAGTATCAGTATTGGAATTTCTTCGGCAGCCGCAGCAGGTTCTACAACGGACTGGCTGAAGATGGCAGATCAGGCTTTATATGAAGTAAAACGCCAAGGACGTGATGGCGTGCAATATATTTGTGAAATGAGTTAATAGAAATCATTCTATTACAGCCTTTAAGGTGAATTGTTTTAATTCTGGTGCAAAAAAGCACCTTTTTTTATTTTTGCATCATCTTCGCTCAAAAATAGTATTACGAATGATAAAAAACGTAATACTAAATTGGCACAGCCTTTGCTTAATCATGACTATGAAAAATGTGATCTAGGGTTCCGATACGCACGCGTATGTCTGAGACCGAGAGTTCGCGGTTCGAAAGAACTACACGGAGGGATAAAAGCCCGGGAGGTCATGCGAATCCACCGAAGAGGTAACAGCAATGGGCTTACAGCAATATCATAATAATCAAACACTATGGACTGAGGTTTTGCCGGGCGGGCATCACTGGTCGGGACGTATTCAAAAAGGCGCAATTCTCCGTTTTAAAGCACGCTCTAAACATGCCAATGTTTCACTGTTCTGTGTTAATGCTGCCGATAAACTAGAGCGTTTTAATATGCCAGACAGTTTGAAAGGACAACATACCGCCTATTTAAGTTCGGGTCATGTACTGTATTCAGATCTTGGGCGTGTCATGGCTTCCATCGTCACAGATGAACATGGCTGGAATGATGTGCTATGTGGTGCAAGTCGTGCTGAACAGATCACAGCTCAATACGGTCACCTAAACTTCCAAGCTGCACGCAATGCCATGTATCAAAGTGGTGTGGATGGTTTATTGGTGGAAATGGCGAAATTTTCCTTAGGACAAACCGACTTAAGTGCCACCCTGAATTTATTTTCTAAAGTCGCGCCGAATGATGCGGGCGAACTTTCTTATGTGACTGCTGACAATACTGATCAGGTGATTGAGCTGCGCTTTGAAATGGATTGTTTGGTGTTCTTATCTGCTGCACCCCATGCTTTAGACCAAAATCCTACTTATCAACCTGCTGACATTCAGCTTTCTCTGTTTAAAGCCAATCCTTTGAATGAGCATGATATTTGTCGTGATTCATGTGCCCAAAACCAGCGTGCATTTCAAAACAATGCACGTTATTTCGCATTATCTGATGCTTGCTAAGAACTCGGGAGAACAGTCATGACAGTATTACAAAACTTTGAAAAAACAGTGTTAAGTGAAGTGTGCCCTGCGGGTGAAGCATGGATGTGCGAAGTGAAAAAAGGACAGTACTTCCGCATTGTCGATTTAGAAGGCAATCAGGCGGTAGATACGCTGTTTATCAGTGCTGAAAATCCAGAAGAACGCTATAGCGCCACTGATACCTTGGCCATCAATCGTCAGATTTATTTAGAAAAAGGCACCATGTTATACAGTAACTTGGCGCGCCCGATGGCCGTGATTCACGATGATAACTGTGGTCGACATGACACACTCGGTGGTGCATGTTCTTGTGAAAGCAACACGGTGCGTTATGCGCACGACACTTACCCGATGCATAGTTGCCGCAATAATTTTATGTATGCCTTAGCGAAAAACCCTGTGGCGTTAAAGCATGGTCTAAATGTGCGTCATATTGGTCCCAATATTAATTTCTTTATGAATGTGCCTGTTACCGCAGACGGTCATTTGAAGTTTGATGATGGCATTTCAGCCGCAGGGAAATATGTGGAAATTCAAGCGCAGATGGATTTGATTGTGCTGATTTCAAATTGCCCTCAGCTAAATAATCCGTGTAATGCCTATAACCCAACGCCCATCCAACTGATTGTGCGTGAAGCTGCGGAGTAAGCACCATGTTTAATAAAGTTCTGATTGCCAACCGTGGTGCGATAGCTTGCCGCGTGATCCGCACCCTGAAAAAATTGGGGATTCAATCTGTTGCTGTGTATTCAGAAGCCGACCGTGATTCTTTACATGTGACCATGGCGGATGAAGCGGTATGTATTGGTGCGGCACCTGCCAGTCAAAGTTATTTAAATATTGAAAAAATCCTGCAAGTTGCACAGCAAACAGAGGCGGAAGCGATTCACCCCGGCTATGGTTTTTTATCGGAAAATGCTGAGTTTTGTGACTTATGTGAAGCTGCAGGAATTGCATTTATTGGTCCGACTTCTGCCCAAATGCGCAGTTTTGGTTTAAAGCATACTGCGCGTGAACTGGCGATTCAGAGTCAAGTGCCACTTTTGCCGGGAAGTGGCTTGTTGGCTGATGAAGCGGAAGCATTGGCAGAAGCAGAAAAGATTGGTTATCCCGTGATGCTTAAAAGTACCGCAGGCGGTGGCGGGATTGGTATGCGGTTGGTTTGGAATACCGAAGAACTAAAAGATGCTTATCAAACAGTATCTTATTTGGCGCAAGCCAACTTTAAAGATGCAGGCTTATATTTAGAAAAATTTGTGCAAAATGCCCGTCATATTGAAGTGCAAATTTTCGGGGATGGTCAAGGTCGGGTCTTGGCATTGGGTGAGCGTGATTGTTCGGTACAACGCCGTAACCAGAAAGTGATTGAAGAAACGCCTGCACCGCATTTGTCGGATGAACAACGTGATTATCTGCAACAGGTGGCGATTCAACTGATGCAATCAGTGCACTACCGTTCTGCGGGTACAGTTGAATTTGTGATGGATACTGATACTCAAGAATTTTATTTCTTGGAAGTGAATACTCGTTTACAAGTGGAACATGGCGTGACTGAACAGGTTTATGCTGTGGACTTGGTGGAATGGATGGTGACTTTAGCCAGTGGCGACTGGGTTGCACCGACTTCGGCTTTACAGTCTAAAGGGCATTCCATTCAAGTGCGTTTATATGCCGAAGACCCGATCAAAAACTTTCAGCCGAGTGCAGGACTTTTAACTGAAGTTGAATTTGATCCGCATTGTCGTGTCGAAACTTGGGTCGAAACAGGCTCAAATGTATCGTCTTATTATGACCCGATGATTGCCAAAATTATTGTGACTGCTACAGATCGTGATGCCGCGATTAAAGCCATGACAGCCAGTTTAGCCAATACCCAAGTGGCGGGGATTGAAACCAATCTTGAGTATTTACAAAACATTGTCGCAGGTGAAGTGTTCCAAGCAGGCACGCAAACCACACGGTTCTTAAACAGTTTCACATGGAAAACTCAAAAAATTGAGGTACTGCAAGCTGGTATTCAAACTTCGATTCAGGACGTTACAGGACGCTTGGGATATTGGGATGTTGGAGTCCCACCATCAGGGGCGATTGATCCCTTTTCTTTGAATGTTGCCAATCAACTGTTGGGCAATGAAAAGAATACTGCGGGTTTGGAATGTACCCTACAAGGTCCTAGTCTGAAATTCCATTGCGACAGTCAAATTGTGCTTACGGGCGGCGAGATGCCAAGTACGCTGGATGGCGTAAGTATTCCAATGTGGCAAACCGTGAATGTAAAGAAAGGGCAAATCCTAAAATGTAGCAAAATTAGCACAGGCTGCCGCAGTTATATTGGGGTCAAAGGCGGCTTTAAAGTCCCTGAATATTTAGGCTCGCAAGCCACATTTACCTTAGGGCAATTTGGTGGTCATGCAGGGCGTAACTTATTGGTCGGGGATATGTTGCCGATCACATCTTTTAGCGATCAGCCTGCGAATGCTTTAAATCAGTCGCAAATTCCTGCATTTAATTCGAATTGGGAAATTGCGGTGATGTATGGTCCGCATGGTGCACCTGACTTTTTTACCAATCAGGATATTGAAACTTTCTTTGAACATGAGTTTGAAATCCATTTTAACTCAAGTCGAACAGGTATTCGTCTGATTGGACCAAAACCTGAATGGGCACGGGAAGATGGTGGTGAGGCGGGCTTACACCCATCAAATATTCACGATAACGCCTATGCTATTGGTGCGATCGACTTTACTGGCGATATGCCAATTATTTTAGGCCCAGATGGTCCGAGTCTAGGTGGTTTTGTCTGTCCTGCGGTGGTGATTCATTCTGAATTGTGGAAGTTAGGACAACTCAAAGCGGGGGATAAAGTTAAATTTGTACCTGTCAGTTATCACCAAGCCAAGCAGCTCAATCAAGACTATCAAGCCATGCTGGATGCTGCATCACTTGAAAGTATTCATTACGAGCAAGTCATTCAAGCAGAGGAAATTACTTTAAACCATGTAATTTTAGATACCTTTAAAGGCGATGGTATACGTCCAGATGTGGTCTATCGTCCTGCGGGGAATCATTACCTGTTGGTGGAATATGGTGAGTTGGTGCTAGATTTGAATCTGCGCTTCCGCATTCATGCCTTAATGCAATGGATGAAAGAGCAAAACATCAAGGGCATTATTGATTTAACTCCGGGCATTCGCTCGCTACAAATCCATTATGATTGTTTGGTGCTGGATCAAACCGACTTATTACGTTTGCTTGAAGTGGCAGAAGAACAAATCCCGAATATTGCAGAAATGCAGGTTCCATCACGAACTGTATATTTGCCTTTGGCTTGGGAAGATTCGCAAACCCAATTGGCGACGGAACGTTATAGCCAAATCGTGCGTGCCGATGCTCCATGGTGTCCAGATAACATTGAATTTATTCGACGTATTAATGGTTTAGATTCTAAACAGGCGGTGAAAGATGTGGTCTATAACGCCAGTTATTTGGTGATGGGACTGGGAGATGTCTATTTGGGTGCACCAGTGGCAACACCTTTAGACCCACGACAACGTTTAGTCACCACCAAATATAACCCTGCGCGGACATGGACACCTGAAAATGCAGTTGGTATTGGTGGTGCCTATATGTGCGTGTACGGCATGGAAGGACCGGGCGGTTATCAGTTTGTGGGACGGACCACGCAAATGTGGAGTCGCTACCGTAAAAATGCCAATTTTGAAGAGGGTAAGCCGTGGTTACTGCGCTTTTTCGACCAGATTAAATTCTATGAAGTGTCTGAAACTGAATTGATGCAGATGCGTGAAGATTTTAAAGCAGGACGTTTAAACCTTCGCGTTGAAGAAGGCGTGTTAAACCTGAAAGAGTACAACCAATTCTTGCAGGACAATACTGAAACCATTCAGGCATTTAAGCAAATACAGCAAAGTAATTTTGAAGCCGAGCGCCGTCGTTGGCATGAAGCAGGTTTGGCGGAATATGTATCTGAAAGCTTAGATACGGTGGATGAGGGTGAAGCCGTGTTAATTCCAGATGGTGGCTGTGCAGTGGAGTCGCACATGCCCGGTTCGATTTGGAAAATTGAATGTCAGATGGGTGATGTGGTTGAAGAAGGGGCGACTCTGGCAGTAATTGAAGCCATGAAAATTGAGATTCCAATTTTGGCACCTGAACGAATGAAAGTTGAAGCCATTACCATTGAAAAAGGGCAAACCGTGAAAACAGGGCAAGTACTGTTTACATTGGCACCTGTGGCTTAGATCTTATCTCAAAATTATCAAATCTAAACAGCCAGTGCGTGATCGCGCTGGCTTTTGCATTTAAAGATTCAGCCGAATTTCTCTCATGATTTTTCCCTGAAAAACTGTTCTTTAATTTAAAGCTCCATAACAGCGCGATTTGATTTATTTTGCCCAAATTTCAAGCAATTTTCTTGTTTTCGTCTCTATTTTGATGGAATGGATTGGCACGCTTTCTGCATTTAATCGAGTAATACAAAATTCGAATTTGGTAATACCAAAGAGGAGCCACAGATGCAAAAGCCACAGAATAAAGATAAGTCGACATCACAGCTCTTTAAACAGTTTTTACTGGAGCTAATTAGCGTTCGCGCGGGTTTTTATGTCAAGCAAGATCCTCATCATCCTGAAACATTGCGGAAGTAAATTGTGGCTAAACCTAAACTTGCCCGAATCAGTGTCACTGTACCTGAGAGTACTTTAAGTGCACTGGATCAGAAAATTGTTGATCAATGCTATGAAAGCCGCTCGCAAGCCATTGTAGACATGATTCACAAGCACTTAATTGCAGAAGAAGAACGGCAAAATTCGGTCATGGTCGGCACATTGACTTTGCTGTATGACGCCAGTTCTATGCCATTGCGAGTTCAGTTGATGGATTTGCAACAACAATATTTAGAACAAGTGATTAGCTCACTGCATATCCAACTGGATGAGCAAAAAATTATGGAAGTCATGCTTATGCAGGGCAAAAGCGCAGAATTAAAGTTAATGAGCCAGCAATTTATTGCCTTGAAAGGGGTCATTAACGGACACCTTGAACTGATGGATGCGGTGATGCCACCGATTCCACAAAATGTTGAATAATCTTAGGGGAACCTGAAAATGATGAAAAAAGCAGTGTTATCAATGTCAGTAGTTGCGGGTATTTTACTCTCAGGTTGTGACAATACCGCCAAAGTACTAGAAGCGGAAAAGAAGACTGAAACAGCAGCAACACAGGCAATCACCATTGGTTATAGTGACTGGCCGGGTTTTGTGGCTTGGCAAGTAGCCATTGAAAAGGGTTGGTTAAAAGAAGCGGGTTTAAATGTCGAATTTAAATGGTTTGATTATTCAGCATCGCTTTCAGCATTTGCAGCGAACCGGTTAGATGCGGTTTTGGTGACCAATGGTGATAATTTGGTTACAGCATCGGGCGGAACCAAAGGCATCATGATTATGGCAACCGATTATTCCGCAGGAAATGATGTGATTATTGCCAAAGAGGGCATAAACAGCATTGCAGATTTAAAAGGGAAATCTATCGCCACTGAAAAAGGGCTAGTGGATCATCTATTATTATCAACAGCTTTGGATGATGCCAAAATTTCATTGTCGGACGTGAAGCTGGTCAACTCAATGACCAACGAATTGCCGCAAGTTTTTGCAAGTAATGGTGTAGATGCGATTGCAGTATGGCAACCTGTTGCCAATCAGGCATTAAAATCAGTTGCTGGGTCTAAAATTATTTATACCTCAAAAGATAAACCGGGTCTGATTTACGATACTTTAACTGTAAATATGAGCCATTTGGCCGCCAACAAAGAACAGTGGTCTAAATTAATTCAGGTTTGGGATAAAACCGTTAAATATATTAATGACCCTGCAACCCATGCTGATGCAGTCAAGATTATGTCGAACCGTGTTGGGGTGGATCCGCAGCAATATGAACAATTTATCGGTGGAACACATTTACTGGATTTAGCTGCAAACAAGAAAGTGTTTACCAAAGGTTCGGGCTTCGATTCCATTTATGGTTCGACGTATCATGTGAATAAATTTAATGTCAGTAATGGCATCTACAAAACTGAAATGGATGTCAATGGTTTAATTTATCCCGCATTGATTGAAGGGTTGAAATAAGTCATCTATACGAGGAAAAGCCCAGAAATGTTCTGGGCTTTTGTGTTGGGTGGTACAGCACGGCGATGTTTCGGTCAGGCTATTTTTATATTAAAGATGGGTGCTTTGTGAAAAGATATTAATCACTAAAATTCCAGAAATCATTAAAGCCAAACCAATCAGTGCAGGTACGTCCAATTGTTGCTTAAAGCCAAACCATCCCACCAATGAAATTAAAATAATGCCCGCACCCGACCAAATGGCATAAGCTATGCCCATAGGAATGGTTTTTAAAGTTAAAGACAGAAAATATAAAGCAATCGTATAGCCCAATACGGTAATACAAGAAGGGATAAACACACTAAACCCTTGTGAAGCTTTTAATGCTGAAGTAGCAATCACTTCAGCAATAATTGCAATGCTTAAGTAGATAAATGCAATCAAAATATCACCTACTTAATATGTTGCTTGAGCATGATGTAACAGATGCTCAGCTTCTTGTGTGAGCCAAGTTTGACTGGCTGCTGTTGTAGAGGTTTGTGTTTGGAATTGATAATGGGGTAGATAGATGTCGACCTTGAAATATAAGGTATAGGTTTCACCTTCAATTTCTTTGACTTGCTTAAGCTGATTTTCACCAATATATTCGAAGTCTTCGAGTGAAAAGGGCTGCTGCAAGCGATAATTTTGGGTACTGAATTGTACGCTCGAAGATAACGAACCCACTGAAACTTCAAATTGATTGATTTGCTCTAAATGAATACCTGCTTGATGTGCTTCAATCAAATTGCCGAAAGGTTGAATGGCTTGCTGGTTTTGCGGCAATCGAGACTGTGCATAAGCCACCAAGTCACCACAAATAATCAAGCCTGCATCCAGTTGAACTGGAGTATTCGATTCAAGATGAATGGCTTTTTCTAAACGTAAACCAAGGTATAAACCTTGATTGGCTTGTTGACGCCAATCCTCCACATAGGCATTGCTAGGAGAGAATTCCAAAATACAGTTGCCGATGCAATGTAAGGTTGCGGGTTCTGGCCATTGAATGTGATTTTGGTAATTGGAATTTGAATCGACTTGCCAAGATAAGACTTGCTGTTGTTTATTCCACAGGGTTTGTCCAAGCCAGCCCTGACGTTGTAATACTGGGGTAAGCTCAATATCTTTCAGTCTTAAATCAATGGTAAAAGATTTGGATTGAAACCAATAGACGATGGTTTTCTCATCCGTTTGACCATTATAAAAACTAATGCTTTTGCGTCTAAACGCACCGAGCAATTCTAAAGGCAGCTCTACAGTGCTTATATCTGTCGGCAAAAGTTTAGTTGATAAATCTGCACATAAATCGATTAAATTCATAGCTTTTCCTTGTGTTCATTTAGACCAAAGGAATACAAAGGGCGGGCATTGTTCAGCACAATTTCGCCAGAAGCGACTTTTTCTTTTAAATAATGAAAGGTTTGAGCCGTTTGGTTAAACAGGTGTTCTCCGCCACTTAAAGGGGCATATTTGGGTTGATCTGTTTCAATCACAGGCTGAATCACATAGTCATAATCGCAAGAGAAAAACAGCGGGAACGAGTAGCGCTCTTGTTGAACTTTTTTGACTCGATGTTTGGTAGCCAAATAACGCCCATTGGACAGAATTTCCATCATGTCACCAATGTTCATGACCAGTGTGTTTTCGAGTAAGGGAATATCGATCCATTCCCCTTGTTTATTCAGAACTTGTAGACCGGGAGCTGTCGGAAGGAGTAAGGTAAAACATTCATAATCGGTATGTGCTCCCATACCTTCTTGGTCTTGTGCCTGAGGATTGAACGGATAGTGAATCAGTCGCAGTTGACTTGGTGCATGGGCAATATGTGCATCAAAATAGGTTTCCTTTAAACCTAGGGCTAAAGCAAAACATTGGAACAATTTCTGACCAATATCTTTTAGATGTTGATAATACTGCGATACATGCTGTTTAAATTCTGCATCTTCTGGCCACTGGGTCGGCCCCACCAAAGGACGTCGTTGTTCTGTGCCTAAATAGTCATAATTCACATCATAGGATTCTTTCAGGTCATAGACGTTTTTGACAAATTGTTCTTCGCCAATAGGAACATAACCGCTATGATTTTCTGAAAAACCAATGTATTGCTGCATTTTACTTTGCTCATCACGAGCAAAATATTGCGTACTGATCCGACACAAATTTTCAAAAAGTTCGGGTTGGAATTGCTCGCCTTTTAAATATAAAAATCCAACTTCTTTACAGGCTTGATCGAGAGCCTGTGCGACTGATAGTCGATCTTCTAAAAGTGGGCTGTTAAGTTTTGAGATTTCTACCAGTGGTAATATATAATCCGATTGCATGATCATCACCAAAAGTTGGTCGTCCAACGTATTGTTCAACACTTTGGGTCGTCCCAAAGGTTATGATTATTTATAAGTGTCTTATTTGTGTGTACTGACTTGTGTCATACGTGGAATTTTTGGCAGCTCCTCTAAAGCAGGATCTAGTTCTTCTTCTTGCGCATGAACCAAGGCATCGACATGTTCGCGTAAGCGTTTAAATTCGGGTGTAAGCATCAGTTCCGCATTGCGTGGTCGTGGTAAATCCACTTCAATAATTTCTTTAATTTCGCCTGGATTGGCCTTTAGAGCCACAATTCGATCTGCCAGTAAAATGGCTTCATCCATGTCATGTGTGACAAAAATAATGGTGATGTCGATGTTCTGCCATAAATCCATAAGATGCTTTTGCATTTTCTGGCGTGTATGCGGATCGAGTGCCCCAAAAGGTTCATCCATCAGTAAAATTTTCGGTTGATTGACTAAGGCACGAGCAATAGCAACGCGTTGTTTCATACCACCCGAAAGTTGATGCGGGTATTGGTTTTCATATTTTTCTAAGCCAATAATGTTGATCCATTCGCGGGCATGTGCTTCTGCGGAGGCATGGCTTGCACCTTTCATGAGCGGACCGAACATGACATTTTCTTTGACAGTTTTCCACGGAAATAGGGTGTAACCTTGAAACACCATGCCACGTTCTGGGCTAGGGCCTGTAATCGGTTGACCATCGACCAGTAGTTCTCCACTGTGATACGGATCGAGTCCCGCGACGACACGGCTAAAAGTAGATTTGCCACAACCCGAGGGACCAATCACACAAATAAATTCACGCTTATGAATTTTTAAATCCAGTTGATTCAAGACAGTGCGTTGGGTCTTACCATGTTGAAACACTTGCGTGAGTTTTTTTGCTTCAAGAATTACAGGGCGTTGATAGATTTGTTCAAAATACTGTTTTGCATCATCATTCGTCGTTGTATTCATTATTTTGCTCCTGCTTTCCATGTGAACAGTCGTTCGCCTAATTTCATTAAAATGACATCACAGACCAGTCCAATGACCCCAATAATCAAAATAGCAGCATAGACATTGTCAAAGTTTTGATAGCGCGCTTGTTGAGTAATAAACCATGTGATGCCCGAGGTCGTACCAATCAATTCAGACACAATTAAATAGGTCCATGCCCAGCCAAGTAGCACGCGTAAATCGCGATAAATATCTGGCAGGGCAGCGGGAATCACCACATGAAACAGACTTTTTATTTTGTTGGTGCCAAGGGTATAACCTGCTTCTATCAGTCCACGGTCGACCATCCGTGTGGTGTTGGCAATAATTAAAATTTGTTGAAACAGCGTTCCTATCACAATAATCGCGACTTTCGGCGCATCATTAATCCCCAAGATGGCAACCGCAAGTGCACCGAATGCAGGGGCAGGTAAATAACGGAAGAACTCAACAAAAGGTTCAGTCAGTTTTGAAATTTTGAGGGAGAAGCCACATAAAATCCCTAAGGGAATACCAATTAGGGAAGATAAGAAAAACGCGGTAAACACCAGTTTAATACTATGCCATAGGCTTTGATGAAACCATGGAGCATCGGGTTGTACAGGAGGTGTCGTAAATGCAGTAATCAGTGCAGTTGCAACTTCATCGGGGGCGGGTAAATAAATCGGGTTGACCAATTTGCCTTGAGGTGGCGCATCGCCGTGATTGACTGCATTTTGTGCTTCATTATAGAACAATGCTTTATCAATCCGACTGTCGACTTGCAAATAAGGCACGCTGCCAGAGTCGGTAATTTGGACTTGAGGATGCCAAATAAATGGCAGATAACTGACTGCACACCAAATCAAAATTGGAATGAGAAATGAGCAAAAGCCCAGAATCAGCTTATTTTTTTGGTTAAGTTCAGTTGCAACATATCCCATATCGCTAGTCCGCCTAGTATTACGAATTTTTAAAACCGTATTACTGATAAGCAAAATAAATGCCAATTAGAGATTAATTGCAGGAGACATGATTCAATCAAAAAACAAGATAGCTCTGCGTTGAGCTGTATTTTCAGCATATTGAATCAATAAAATTTTTAATGGGATAGTGCGTTATCTATTTGTTGAATATGCTGATGACAATTTGTATAGGGTTAATCAAAGATCATACCTTATGCAGTCCTCTATTATTTGATATCCCTCTGGCTGAGAGAAGAGTGCGTAATAACGGAGCATATGGAAAAAACGCTTTTCCGAAATTCAACACTATTGTTCAAATTACGCTATATCAGCATGAGTTATTAGAAAAATGAATTTTCATTAGCTGAAATAAAGATATTGTTTGGAGGATTCAAGCATTAAATCTTTTAAGAGTTTCTCTATAATCAGCTTTTTTATTTAATATAACTTAACTTTATGAAAATCTTAGATGGCGGTTTTGGTCGTGAACTTGCGCGTAGAGGTGCACCTTTTAGACAACCTGAATGGTCTGCATTGGCTTTAACAGAAGCCCCAGACATTGTAAAACAAGTGCATTTAGATTTTATTGAAGCGGGTGCAGAAGTTATTACCACCAATAATTATGCAGTGGTTCCATTTCATATTGGCGAGCAGCGCTTTGAAAATGAAGTAACAAGTTTGGTGAATGTTGCTGTAACTCAGGCGAAAAAAGCAGTTGAAGAGAGTGGAAAAGACGTTCGCATTGCGGGTTGTTTGCCTCCGTTATTTGGTTCTTACCGTGCGGATTTATTTAAAGAAGCAGAAGCTAAAACCCTTGCAACACCAATTATTGAAACTTTGTCACCGCATGTCGATTTTTGGTTGGCAGAGACACAATCTTGCCTCAAAGAAGTCGAAACCGTACATGCATTATTACCTAAAGATGGGCGAGATTTTTGGGTGTCATTTACCTTACAAGATGAAATTCAGTTAGAACAACCCTTATTGCGTTCTGGGGAAAGCCTTGAACAAGTGGCTGAGTTGATACAACGTCTTGGTGCCAACGCAATATTGTTTAACTGCTGCCAACCAGAAGTGGTATTGCAAGCCATTATCCAAATTAAAAAATTACTACCAGAAACAGTACAAATTGGGGCTTATGCCAACGCATTTCCGCCACAGAAAAGTGAAGCAACCGCTAACGATGGTTTAGATGAAATCCGTGCCGATTTAAATCCTGAATTATATTTAAGCTTTGCACAGCAATGGCAAGCTGCGGGAGCAACTTTAATTGGGGGCTGTTGTGGTATTGGTCCCGAGCATATTGCAGAACTTTCTCAATTTTTTAAACAGTAAGATTTTCTTATGTCTACAGCTAAAATTGGCTTACTTTCCTTAACTGCCTTAGTGTTTAGTTCTATGGTGGGTTCAGGGGTATTTAGTTTGCCACAAAACATGGCTGCAGTCGCAAATGGCCAAGCCTTACTCATGGCTTGGCTTATAACAGGCGTAGGAATTCTGTTTCTTGCTTTTGCACTGCTTTTTTTAACACGGCAAAGACCTGACTTAGATGGTGGTATTTATAATTATGCTCGAGAAGGTTTTGGTGAATTAATTGGCTTTTGTTCTGCATGGGGCTATTGGCTTTGTACCACCATCGGCATTGTTGGATATGTGGTAATTGCCTTTTCTGGTGTGGGTTTATTTACTGATAGCCCAGAGCATGTGTATTTTGGTGAAGGCAATACCCTGTATGCATTGATTGGTTCATCTATCTTTGTCTGGATTGTGCATTGGCTGGTCAGTCAGGGCATTAAAGAAGCAGCTTTGGTGAATCTTATTGCGACGATTGCCAAGATTGTTCCTTTGGTTATTTTTATTGCCTGTAGTTTTATTGCGTTCAAACTGGATCTGTTCAAACTTAACTTTATCGACTTTTCTTTACAGTTGCCTGTTTGGGAACAGGTGCGTAATTTGATGCTCATTACCTTATGGGTATTTACGGGTATTGAGGGCGCTGTAGTTTTATCATCTCGCGCCAAGAACAGACAAGATATTGGCCGTGCAACCGTTTTGGGTGTGCTGTTGGCATTGAGTTTCTATGTCATGGTGACTGTACTGGCTTATGGTGTAACTGGGCGAGCTGAAATTGCCAATATGCATAACCCTTCTATGGCAACCATATTGGAGCAACTGATTGGGCTGCCTGGTACGATTATTATTACGCTAGGTTTGATTATTTCGGTTAGTTCTTCTTATTTGAGTTGGACTTTATTTGCAACGGAAATTCCATTTTTAGCTGCAAAAAATAAAGCTTTTCCTTCTATATTTTTAAAAACCAATCAGAATGGTGTGCCGATTGCTTCACTTTGGCTAACGTCTATTGTGGTGCAAATTTCGCTGATTGCAGTCTGCTTCTTTGATAAAAACTATACGCAGTTATTGCTGATTTCATCAGTAATGATTTTATTGCCATACTTTTTGGTTTCTGCATTCTATTTAAAAGAATCTGTGAAACATAAACGTAGTAAGCATATTTGGATTGCCGCAGTCGCAGTCATCTATGCAGCATGGTTACTTTATGCGGCAGGCGTATCATTATTATTGTTGTCGGGTTGCCTATATTTATTGGGGTTGCTTGTATTTTTCTATAGTCGATTCACCCATAAAAAAGTGGTATTTGACTAAAGCTGATAAAATAAAAAACCGCTCTGTTATCGCGGTTTTTTATTTTGCTAAGTCCTAAAAAAAATTAACACATACTCTGTGATTAAAGCACTAGATTAAGTATGTAGATTTAGATTGTTTATCTAGGCTTTTTATAAAATATTGCGCAACTCACGTGCCGTCTCTTGTAGTAATGGCAAAATGTGCTGAATCAGATATTCCTTAGTGGTACGAGTAGTCGGGGACACAATATTTAAAGCAGCAATCACTTTAGATCTTTGTTGATAAATCGGTACGGCAAGCGCATGGACACCTAACTCATGTTCTTCACAAGAATAGCACCAGTCTTGTTCTTTGATTTCATGTAGCAAGTTTAAAAATGTTGCATTGTCGGTATGGGTATATTTGGTTAAACGTTGTAGTGGATATTTTTCCAGCCATTCACGTTGCTCATTTGGTTCCAGATGGGCCAATAAAATTTTCCCTGCGGATGTTGCATGTGCAGGTAAACGATTTCCTAAGTGTAAACCATAGGGGTTAACACGATCTGTTTGTTGATGCGCAGCGCTACGTGCAATAGTAATGGCTTCATATCCATCCAGTACCATCACGGAAAAGATTAAAGACGTTTGATTGGTGAGTAGATTCAATAGAGGCTGAGATATTTTAGGAAGTTGTGCACCGCCAAGATAAGCACCTGAGAATTTTAAAATTTTAGGCGTTAAATAAAAATAATGACCATCCGACTCTAAATAGCCCAAATATTCAAGAGTGAGTAAGTGACGCCGTGCTGCCGCGCGGGTCATCCCAGTCCGTTCAGCAGCCATTGAAATATTTAAACGATGACGGTCAGCACCAAAACAATCCAGAATTGCCATACCTTTACTGATGCCGGCCACAAAATCTTCATGTCGAATGATTTTTTTATTATCTTTATTTTCAAGCCATCTTTCAGTTTTATGCAATTCCTCATCCATTTAGATACTTTCCTGATATGTATTGTGTTTATATTTTTACTATAGCGTGAAATCTGACTGAAAAAATCAGGTTTTGTTCGATAATAAGTAAAAATGTTCGATCATCGAACAAAAGCACCTGTCGCTATCTAGTCCAGCGTTAAGAAATGATAAAAAATGAACGTATAAGGAAATCGAACTAAAAGACTAGGGAATGTTGTTTTAGCTGAATTGCTCTCCAGTATAAGTTAGGTTTCCGTGCCTTTTCAAATTTTGCATGATGCACAATGGAGTTATCTA
>NZ_VXLD01000018.1:0-45540 GCF_008867985.1 Acinetobacter tandoii | reverse complement strand
TTATTTTGCACATGTGTTGGTTTTTTCCACAAAATAATGCAAATAAGTAGTTTTTCATTCATTTTTTAATCGTTTTCGAACCTAAATCGCATATTTATTTTCATTTGATGTGTTTTTGGCTTTTATTATCAGCGTGAAATGTAAAAAAAAGCACAACTTTTATGTTGTGCTTTTCTATTTTGTCATTCGACGTATTAGAACGAGCTTTCTAATGCTTCTAATTCCATCATTAACGTCAGCATCTCTTCTTCAATTTGCTCTAACTTTGCTTTTAACTGATTTTGTTCATCCATCAATTTCAGCAAATCTTGTTTACGCTCTGCTTCATATAAACTGCTATCTCCCAACAGAGTTTCAATTTCTTGTAGACGCGGCTGTATTTTTTCCATCTGCAATTCGTATTTTTCAATATTTTTACGAATGGGTCGACTGAGTTCACGGTGCCGTGCTGCTTCTTTACGTTGCGCCTCTTTGTCCAATTTTGAAATAGTGGCTTTTACTTCAACTTGGGATTGAACTGGAGCAGAGGGTTGTTGCCCAGTCTTCATCATGTCGATCCGTGCTTGGCGTAACCATTCGGCATAAGCTGTCAAATCACCATCAAATTCACGATAAGTTCCTTTATGTACTAATAGAAGTTCGTCACAAACGCTGGCAATGAGTTGGCGTTCATGTGAAACAAGAACAACGGCACCTTCAAAATCTTGGAGTGCCATAGTTAGTGCATGACGCATATCTAAGTCTAAATGGTTGGTCGGCTCATCTAGAATTAAAACATTTGGACGTTGCCACACGATCAGCGCCAAAGCCAAACGCGCTCGTTCCCCCCCTGAGAAACTTTCACTTGGTGTGTCCATTCGCTCACCACTAAAACCAAAACTGCCCAAGAAAGAGCGTAAGCTGGCTTCACTAATTTTTTTGTCGGCGATACGTGCCAATTGCAACATTGGGCTGGCATTCCCATCCAAAACATCCATTTGATGCTGAGCAAAGTAACCAATATTTAATAGTTCAGAGTCTTTACGCGTCCCTTGTAATAATTTTAGATCGCCGACTAGCGATTTAATCAGGGTTGATTTACCAGCACCATTCATGCCCAATAAACCAATTCGGCTGGTTGGGGTAATTTGCAAATTAACATTGGTTACAATCAGTTTTTCACCGTAACCAATATCGGCATTTTCAAGTTCTAATAAAGGTGAACTCATTTTTGATGGTTCACGGAAACTAAAGGTAAACGGCGTATCCACATGTGCAGCAGAAAGTTCCTGCATACGTTCTAATTGCTTAATTCGACTTTGTGCTTGTTTGGCTTTGGTCGCTTGTGCTTTAAAGCGGTCGATATATTTTTGCAAATGGGCACGAGTTTCTAGTTGCTTTTCATAAGCTTGTTGTTGTTGTGCTAAACGCTCGCTGCGGGTACGTTCGAAGGTCGAATAATTGCCTGTATATAATGTCAGCTCTTGATTTTCAATATGCAGAATATGGTCGGTAATGGCATCCAAGAAATCTCGGTCATGCGAAATCAAAACCAAAGTTCCTTCATAAGCTTTCAACCAATCTTCTAACCACAGAATTGCATCTAAGTCTAAATGATTGGTTGGCTCATCCAATAACAGTAAATCTGAACGACTCATAAGGGTACGCGCAAGGTTCAGACGCATACGCCAACCACCCGAGAAACTTGAAACATCGAGCTGGGATTGATGTTCGAAGAAACCTAAACCCGCCATGAGTTGCGATGCTTTGGCTACGGCTGAATAACCATGAATTTCATCAAAGCGACCATATAAATGAGCAAGTTCATCATTACTTAAGTTTTCTGGATGATCGAGTTTGTGCTGAATTTCCCAAAATTCCTCGTCGCCAGATAAAACAAAATCAATAGCTTTCATATCTAAAGCTTTGATTTCTTGTGCCATATGGGCCACGGTCCATACCGCAGGACGGGTTAAAGATCCTCCATCAGATTCCATTCCCCCCAAGAGCGCAGAAAATAATGTGGATTTACCTGCACCATTGACGCCCGTTAAACCAATTTTCCAACCTGGATGCAATTGCATCGAGGCTTTTTGGAAGAGTACGCGTCCTCCACGACGTATTGAAAGTTGGTCTAATTGGATCATTACACACACTGGCAGATAAAAAGTTAGCACTATTCTAAAGGAAGTCGCCTAGAAAAGAAAAAGGACCAATATCCTACACACCGAAATGTTATCGGTCGGAAATAGAGTAAAAGCTCTATTTTATTCAAAAAAAACATGTTTATATAAATTTGTTCCAGCAAAATCAAAAAAATGAGGTGAAATAATGAAAAAAGCCTTTTTTGTCTTGTCTACAGCAACCCTATTCAATATGCCTAATTTAGCGCATGCAAATATTAATGTTTGTGTTTTCGATTTGCTTGCCAAATCTGGGGAATCTTATAAGTTTCTTGAAGAATGGGCATTGGCCAGTAAAAACTGGGGTGCCAATATCGACCTGACGGCTTACAAAGATGAAGCCAAATTAGACCAAGACTTCAAAGCTGGAAAATGTGACGGTTTTTATATGACCTCCATGCGTGCCCGTAATTATAATAAATTTGCAGGTTCAATTGATGCATTGGGTGGGGTACCCAATAACGCGATTGCTCAAAAAGCCATTACTTATGTTTTAGACAAACGCAATCAAAAGCGTCTCATCACCAAATCAGGCAAAGAGACTTATGAAGTTGCGGGGATTGGTCAGATTGGTCCAGCCTATTTATTTGTACGGGATAAGTCCATCAATACCGTTGAAAAACTCAATGGCAAAAAAATTGCAGTGATGGAGTTTGATCAGGCACAAAAAATTATGGTGAAACGCGTGAATGCTGTTCCTGTGATGTCTGAAATTTCCAATTTTGTGAAAAAATTTAATCAGAATGAAGTCGATGTCGTACCCGCACCAGCTTATGCCTTTAAACCTCTTGAGATTTATAAAGGGCTGGGCAATAACGGTGCAATGGTCAATTTTCCCGTATTAAATGTCACAGCAGACCTGATTATTCGACCAGAGCAATTTCCAGAAGGTTTTGCAGCTCAATCTCGTCAATGGTTTGTCCGTCAATTGCCTAAAAGTTTTGCCATGGTACAGCGTGTAGAAGCCACTATTCCAAGCAAATATCGTATGGAACTCGATAAGGATGCTAAAGAGAAATATCAAAAACTGTTACGTGATGCACGGATGGATCTGACCCAACAAGGCATCTATGACCCCACCATGATGACGGTATTGAAAAAAGCCAGATGTACCATTGAGCGCACCAATTTTGAATGCTCGCTTGGTGGGGAATAATTTAATGATAATTTTTTAGGCCTAAATCCTTTTAATTCACTGATTTTATTTAAAACACAGCTTTGGATTGGACAATTTGACAGCAATTTTGCAGCGCGTGTCATTTTTTTATTTAAAATTGGAGTAAATACTCTATTTATAAATACAAAACTTGCTTAATATTGTTTGCGTGTAAGGACACTTAAAACAATAACCAATCTGAAAAGGATGAACACAATGAAAAAAGTCATGTTAAGTTTAGCTGCTTTGACTGCTGTGGGTCTTTCTACGACTACACAAGCAGCTAAAGTCGATATCTGTGTATTTGATTTGCTTGGTAAGTCAGGTGAGTCTTATCAAATGGCGCAAGAATGGGCACTAGCAGCAAAAAGCTGGGGGGCAGAAGTCAACCTCATTCCACGACAAGATGAAGCTGTCGCAGACAACGATTTTAAAGCAGGTAAATGTGACGGCGTTTTTATGACTGCAATGCGCGCACGTCAATACAATAAATTTGCTGGTTCAATTGATGCCTTGGGCGGTGTACCCAGTAATGCGATTGCGCAAAAAGCCATTAGCTTTGCCTTAGACCAACGTAATGCCAGCAAAATGGTGACCACATTGAGTGGCAAAAAATATGAAGTGGCAGGCATTGCTCCCCTTGGCTCTGCTTTTATATTCGTCCGTGACAAAAACATCAATTCCATCGAAAAGGCTGCTGGAAAAAAATTCGCAGTCTTGGGTTATGACCAAGCACAAAAAATTATGGTACAGCGTGTTGGTGCCCAAGCTGTGATTTCAGATGTTTCAAATTTCGTGGCTAAATTTAATAATGGTCAAGTGGACATGGTGGGCGCCCCAGCCTATGCATATAAACCTCTCGAAATTTATAAGGGTTTAGGCAATAACGGCGCAATGTTTAACTTTCCAGTTCTACAAGTGACTGCTGACTTTGTGATTCGTCCTGAGCAATTCCCTGCTGGTTTTGGACAAAAATCTCGAGACTGGTTTGTGAAGAATTTACCAAAAAGCTTCTCGATGATTAATCGTCTTGAAGCGGGTATTCCTGCAAAATACCGCATGAATTTAAATGCTGAAGATAAAATTAAATACCAAAAAATGTTACGTGATGGTCGTATCGATCTCACCAAGCAAGGTATTTATGATGCAGGCATGATGAGTGTTTTGAAAAAAGCACGTTGCTCTGTCGATAAAGCCAATTTCGAATGCTCGATGGCTGGTGAATAGACCATAAATCAATAACTAAGGCCTAGATTACTCTAGGCTTTTTTATTTAAGTTTTAGTCTAAAGTGCCAATGTTCAAGGATAAAAACACGCTAATCTTGAACTCAGGAAAACGGATTGTTTTATCACTTAAAGTGATGAAAAACATCATCCCAACAATATAAAAAGAACGGAATAAGGAAAATTCATATGATGAAACGATCATCAATACAACTTTTGATCGGACTCGGGCTGTGTACTGCAACCAGCCTTGTACAAGCCAAACAAGTGGTCTGCGTATTTGACTTGGTCGGTAAAAGTGGTGATGTCTATGCGCTAATGAAAGATTATCAATTGGCCGCCAAAAACTGGGGGGCAGATATTGAATTACGAGTTGCCCAAAATGAAGCGGTCATTGCCGAAGATTTTAAGGCAGGGAAATGCGATGGCATTAGTGTGACTGGCATGCGCGGACGTCAATTTAATGATTTTACTGGCTCACTGGATGCGATTGGAGCCATTCCCAATCTAAAATTAGCAGTTAAAGTCATGCAAGGTTTAGCCAATCCTACTTTTAGCAAATATATGGTGAAAGGCAAATATGAAGTTGCAGGCGTCATTCCAGTGGGTGATGCCTATCTGTTGGTCAATGATCGTAGCATCAATACTGTTGCTAAAGCCGCAGGCAAAAAAATTGCCGTGCTGGATTATGATCAAGCGCAAAAAATCATGGTGCAACAAGTCGGTGCCCAAGCCGTTAGTTCAGATGTCACCAATTTTGGCAGCAAATTTAATAATGGTCAGGTCGATATTATTGGTGCCCCTGCAGCGGCCTTTAAACCACTCGAATTACACAAAGGTTTAGGCAACAAAGGGGCAATTGTGAACTACCCAATTTTGCAAGTTACTGGCAACATCATTATCCGCCCTGACCGTTTCCCTAAAGGCTACGGACAGCAATCACGTGAATGGGTGAAATCACAGCTTCCTCGTGCCTTTGGCATTTTAGGTAAAATGAAAGCCGATATTCCAACAAAATACTGGATGGAAGTTTCCGCAACCGACAAACCTGGCTATCAAAAAATGATGCGTGATGCGCGAATTAATTTGACTCAGCAAGGCGTATACGATAAACGCATGATGAAACTGCTGTGGCAATTCCGCTGTAAAGAAGATGCCAAAAATTTTGAATGCGGCTTACAAGATGAAAACTACAAATAATCTTGATAAAATTACTCTGCTTTGACTTTTAATCTTCGAATATTGACCATATATTGAGTATGCTATACTAGACATATGGTCTTTTTCATTTTTAAAAGACCCATGAACCGAACAGAGGAATCTATCATGACTGCTCCAGCGCTTGTGTTGACCGACAATGCTGCAAATAAAGTACGCCAATTGCGCGATAGTGAAGGCAACCAAGATCTCATGTTACGTGTCTATGTAACGGGCGGGGGCTGTTCTGGCTTTTCTTATGGTTTTAACTTTGCCGATAATATGAATGAAGATGATGCAGAATTCATCAATGGTGATGTGAAAATGCTGGTTGACTCACTGAGCTATCAATATCTCGTCGGTTCAGTGGTCGATTATATTGAAGGTCTTGAAGGTTCACGCTTTATTGTACAAAATCCGAATGCAACCACCACTTGTGGCTGTGGATCATCTTTCTCGATTTAAATCGATTATAGATAAAAAAACCTCCTATTCAGGAGGTTTTTTTATGCATGTGTTCTGGACGTTTAAACTGCAGTTATGCTACCTAAAATACGATAACCGTCAGCGCCAGTTACCGCAGGTAAATTACCACTCAAATGTTCAACAAAACGCATCGCCAACCAAGCAAAAGCTGTGGCTTCGACCCAAGTCGGACTTAAGCCCAAATCTGCGGTACTTTGGACTGTCCATTGGTGTTTGCGTAAACGCCAACGTAATTGTTCTAATAGTTGTGAATTATAAGCACCACCGCCACAGACATAGACCTCGCCTGTATCCATTCCTGAGCGATAAATGGCTTTCTTAATGGCACGTGTGGTGAGTTTTAATAGAGTCGCTTGGACATTTTCAGGTGTATCTTCCAATTCATCATAAGCCAGCTCGTCATTGCGCCAGTCCATGATTTGGTCATCTAGCCAATCCAGATTAAAATCTTCACGTCCCGTACTTTTAGGTGGCTCTTTGGCAAAAAAATCATGGGCCTGTAAACGCTCTAACAAGCTGCGAATTGGCTGACCATAAGCTGCCCAGTTACCATTTTCATCATAAGGTTGTCCGGTATAACGATGGCACCATGCATCCATCAGAATATTGGCTGGTCCTGTATCAAAACCCGAAACTTGCTCTGGTGCACCCGCAGGTAAAAGGCTGACATTTGCAATGCCCCCTAAATTCAGAATCACACGGTGAATGCTTTCATGCTGAAATAAAGCTTGATGAAAAGCAGGGACCAAGGGTGCACCCTGCCCACCCGCAGCCATGTCGCGACGACGGAAATCAGAGACCACAGGGATTTGAGTCATTTCAGTAATAATGTTGGGATCGCCAATCTGTAAAGTAAAGCCATGCTCTGGGCGATGTCGAATGGTCTGCCCATGCGAACCAATCGCTTTAATTTGGCTACGATCAAGTTGATGCTGTTCAATCAGCGTATTGATGCCTTCACCAATCATTTTTGCCAAAGCCACATCAGCCTTGCCCATACGATCTATTTCGTTATCATCAGGCAAAGTGAGTGCCATCAGTTCATTTCGTAAATCGGGGTCAAACGCTAAGGTAAGCGTGGCATGCAACTGCAATGGGTCGAATGAAGCGGCCACAATATCTACCCCATCCATGCTGGTGCCGGTCATTACCCCAATATAGATTGCTGTCATGATTATTCTAAAGCCTGCAATGTGCTGAAAAAGTGTTAGTATATCGCACAAATTGAATAACTGATGTGTTTGGGTTTTGTGATGTCAAATTTCCTGCCGGCTGAAGAACAACTTGCCCTCATTCAACGAGGCACTCATGAAATTATCTCTGAAGAGGATCTATTAAAGAAACTCAAAGAGAATCGTCCTTTAAAAATTAAAGCGGGCTTCGACCCGACTGCACCTGACTTACACTTAGGTCATACCGTGCTGATCAATAAATTAAAAACGTTCCAAGACCTTGGTCATGAAGTGTTTTTCTTGATTGGTGACTATACGGCAATGATCGGTGACCCTACGGGTAAAAGTGCGACTCGCCCACCATTGTCACGTGAACAAGTCTTAGAAAATGCCAAGACCTATCAAGAACAAGTGTTTAAAATTCTTGACCCGAACAAAACCAAAGTAGTGTTTAACTCGGAATGGTTTGCGACTAAAACTGCGGCTGATTTAATTCAGTTGGCTTCACAGCAAACTGTGGCGCGTATGTTAGAACGTGATGACTTCACTAAGCGTTATAATAATCAACAACCGATTGCCATTCACGAATTCTTGTATCCACTGGTACAAGGCTATGATTCTGTTGCCTTACATGCCGATGTGGAACTTGGTGGGACAGATCAAACCTTTAACTTGCTGATGGGTCGTACCTTGCAAGGTCGTTATGATCAAGAAGCGCAAGTATGTATTACCGTGCCAATTCTTGAAGGTTTAGATGGCGTCAACAAAATGTCTAAATCTTTAGGCAACTACATTGGGGTATTTGATACGCCTGGGGCAATGTATCAAAAAGTACTTTCCATGCCAGATGCTTTGATTGAACGTTATTTTGATCTGCTCAGCTTTAAATCACTTGAAGAAATCAAAGTCTTGTTGAAAGAAATTGAAGATGGTCGTAACCCACAAGAAGTGAAGAAGATTCTTGCACTTGAGTTGGTCGAACGTTTCCACGGTGCTGAAGCAGCTGCCAATGCGCATAAAGGTGCTGGCAACATCATTACCGAAGGTGAATTACCAGAAGGAACACCTGAAATTACGATTTCACGTGCCGAGTTTGGTGGTGAAATGTTTATTGCTTCGATTGTACGCGCTGCGGGCTTAACCAAAAATGCGGCTGCTGCCAAAGACGCTGTTTCACGTGGAGCCGTTAAAGTCGATTGGAATGTGGTCGATGCCGGCTTCTCTGTGAAAGAAAATATCACGGTGATTGTTCAAGCAGGTAAAAAAGCCATCGCGAAAGTGACTTTTACTGACTAAGACCAATCCCTAATAAATTAAAAGCAGGTCACACGACCTGCTTTTTTTATGCTTAAATCAATTCAATCACATAGATCAACCAGTTTCTTTTTGCAAAACCGTAGTTCAATAATTTGCCATGCATCGGCATGAAAGGACCAAGTTTCTTGAACGACCTGTCCAGGCTGCGCGAGATGGAGCAAAATTCGGCATTCAGTTTGTGTCGGGTTAAACTCAAATATTTCAGTTTGAATGTCTAAATGACGTGGCTTCCAGACACCGTTTTGAACTGCATGCTCAATACATGCATAACGACTCAAATTACTTTCTACCTTCCCTTGTGCCTCATATACCACTTTAAATTCTGGATGCTCGTATACCATCAATTCCTGTACTTGTCCCGTATAAAAAGCATTCAGCCAATGATCTCGACACTGTTCCAAACTTAAATCCATATGCTTTCCGCTCAGTTATTTTTAGTCAGCATGCCAGAACAATACGACAGTTTAATAACCATCACTAAAAACCAACAAAGTCTATGCAATAAAAAAGCAGCCCGTAGGCTGCTTTCAAGGTGACATGCTGTTAGGCATCAATATCGGCATTTAAAGCATTCTCTTCAATAAAGGCACGACGTGGTTCGACATCATCCCCCATCAAACAAGAGAACATGCGATCAGCCTCAATCGCATCATCAATTGTCACTTGCAACATATTACGATTATCAGGGTCCATCGTGGTTTCCCAGAGCTGCTCGGCGTTCATTTCACCCAAACCTTTATAACGTTGGATCATCATGCCGCGACGCGAGTCTTGTAAAATGTGTTGCCATACTTGATGGAAATTGTTGACCGCAATCTTGCGTTCGCCCTTCTCTAAATATGCACCTTCTTCAAGCAAGCTAAACCAACTCTTCGAGTTTTTCAGCAAACGGACATACTCACCCGAAGATAACAAGCCTGCATCAAGCAAATAGCTGTGCGGAAGGTTGTGCACATAAATCGTGATACGTGGGAAATACACCACTACCTTCTGACCATCAGCCAGCTCTTTATCAAAAGCTTCCAAGGTCAATTCAGGACGCAAGCTCGGCTGAGTTTTTTCAACAGCAGCACGCAATTGCTCACCCCACTGTTGTACATAAGCCAAATCTTGTGAATGATCAAACTTATAAGCATCCATTGAGATCAGACCATCCAACAAGCTTGCAGGATAACGCTGAGTTAAACGCTGTAGACTCTTTTGCGAGGTTTGATAATCCGCAATCACATTGGCTAAAGCTTCGCCACGAATCGCAGGCGCTTCAGCACTAATATGCAAAGCCAAATCATCAATCGCATTTGAAATCAGGAAGGTTTCCAATGCTTCATTATCTTTGATGTATTGCTCTTGCTTACCTTTTTTCAACTTATACAATGGTGGTTGGGCAATATAAATATGACCACGTTCCACCAATTCTGGCATTTGACGGAAGAAGAAAGTTAACAACAAAGTACGAATGTGTGAACCATCGACGTCGGCATCGGTCATGATAATAATTTTATGATAACGTAACTTATCAGGATTGTATTCTTCACGCCCAATACCACAGCCCAAAGCGGTGATCAGCGTCCCCACTTCCTGAGAAGAAATCATCTTGTCAAAGCGTGCACGTTCTACGTTCAAGATTTTACCTTTCAAGGGTAAAATGGCCTGCATTTTACGGTTACGCCCTTGTTTCGCCGAACCACCCGCAGAGTCACCCTCGACTAGATACAATTCAGACATTGCAGGATCTTTTTCCTGACAGTCTGCCAATTTACCTGGCAAACCAGCAATATCTAAGGCACTTTTACGACGAGTCATTTCGCGGGCTTTACGAGCCGCATCACGAGCACGAGCCGCATCAATAATTTTGCCAGCAATTGATTTTGCTGCAGCAGGATTCTCAAGCAAATACTCAGAGAACGATTTGTTCATCGCCTGCTCAACCGCAGGTTTTACCTCACTCGATACCAATTTTTCTTTGGTTTGTGAAGAGAATTTTGGATCTGGCACTTTCACTGAAATAATTGCAGTTAAACCTTCACGCGCATCATCGCCCGTAACTGCTACTTTTTCTTTTTTCAGCAGACTCTCATTTTCCATATAGCTGTTTAAGCCACGGGTCAGTGCTGCACGGAAGCCTGCTAAGTGTGTACCACCATCTTTTTGCGGAATATTGTTGGTGAAGCAACGGACATTTTCTTGATAAGTATCATTCCATTGCAACGCCACTTCCACGCCAATGCCATTTTCAGCTTGAGTGGTAAAGTGGAAAATGTCATTCAGATGGTTTTTACCCTGATTAATGTATTTAACAAATTCAGATAAACCACCTTCATAGTCATATACATGTTCTAAATTAATTCGCTCATCACGAAGAACGATACGCACACCTGCGTTCAGGAAAGACAATTCACGTAAACGACGCGCCAAAATATCGACATTAAAAATCGTTTGGCTAAACGTTTCTGCACTTGGCCAGAAACGTACAATCGTACCTGTAGTTTCTGTATTACCAATGACTTTAAGAGGGTACTGTGGGTCACCGTGACGATATTCTTGTTGATGAATATGCCCAGCACGATGAATGGTTAACTCGAGTTTGCTCGACAAGGCATTTACAACGGAAACACCTACACCGTGTAAACCACCTGAAACTTTATAACTATTATCGTCAAATTTACCGCCAGCGTGCAGAATCGTTAAAATAACTTCTGCGGCAGAAACCCCTTCTTCAGGGTGAATATCGGTTGGAATACCACGACCGTTATCAGAAACACTGACCGACTCATCTTCATGAATCGTCACCAAGATTTCATCACAATGACCAGCTAAAGCTTCATCAATGGCGTTATCCACCACCTCGAACACCATGTGATGCAAACCTGAACCATCATCAGTATCGCCAATATACATACCTGGGCGCTTACGAACGGCATCCAAACCACGCAACACTTTGATGCTAGAGGAATCATAAGCCTTTTCGTTGCTTTGTTCTGTTTGAGTGACAGATTGGTCTTCTGAACTCATGGTTACTCCCTAGTGAAAAATCGGTCTATCCAAAGATGGGAAATCATTGCACAACACATGCTACTTGGCCATTTTCCACGTGGAACAATTGGTGGGAAATAGACAAGTCATGTAAATGTTTTTGCACAGATTCATGCTCTAAAGTGGTAATAAAAACTTGACTACCAAGTTGGCTTAATCGCTCAATTAAACGTTGTTGTGCGGCTAAATCTAATTCTGCTGTCAGATCATCTAATAATACCACAGTTTCCTTATTACAGGCATGTAGCATTGCAATCTGTGAGAGTTTTAGCGCTATAATCAGTAGCTTTTTTTGGCCGCGGGATAAAACAATATCCGCCTCCCCGTTAGGGGTTTTCAGGCGTAAATCGGCACGATGTGGACCATATTCTGTATATCTTCGGTCAACATCTTTTTGATGATGAATGCATAGGTCATGTAGCAATCCATGTTCAGTATGAAAGCCAGCAATATATTGCAGTTCAACACTTAAGTTAGGCAGCAGATAGTGTAAATCTTGCTGAAAAAATACATTCCACTGTTCCACAATCGCAACCCGCTGTGAATGCAAAATTTCACCATATTCACCCAACATTTTATTCCACGGTTCTAAGCTTTCTAGACTTAAATGCCGCTGCGACTTTAATAGGCTATTGCGTTGTTTTAAGGCACGCGAATAATATTGCCAAGCATGATAAAACTCTGGTTCCACGTGAAACATTAGCCAGTCGAGCAATTGTCGTCTTGGTTTGGCACCCTGATCAATAATATCGGTACTTTGCGGATCGATATGCTGTAAAGGCAGTAGTTTGGCCAACTGCCCTTGTGTGGCAATATGATCTCCATTCACTTTCATAACCTGCTCGCCATTAATATGTTTTTGCATTCCAATTTTTTCACTGGAAGATTGAGCAAAAACAACAGCATTCTGAGCATCATGCAGAATATAGTGTTTGGGAATATGGGTGCGAAAGGAACGACCCGTCGCCAGCAAATGGATCGCCTCCAAAATTGAAGTTTTTCCCGAACCATTCGCACCATAAAAGACGTTAAACGGCTGCAACTCAGAGAGTGCAACCGTTTTTAAATTACGAACACGTTCGATGTTTAAACGCGTAATCTGCATAATAAATCTAGCGATTACACACGCATTGGCATAACAACATAGGTCTGATCAGCATGTGCAGGATCATGAACCAATACTGATTGGTTGGCCTCACTCATGGTCATCGATACATCATCACCATCTAGGACACCAAGCACATCCAGTAAATACTGTGCATTAAATGACATTTCTAACGGTGCATCGTTGTACTGAATTGCCAAATCTTCAATCGCTTCATCTTGCTCAGGGTTATTGGCACGCAATTGCAAAGTATCTGCACTGAAATTCAAGAATACGCCACGCAGTTTTTCATTACTTAAAATCGAAACACGCTGTAAAGACTGCTTAAACACATCATGAGCGATTAATACATTTTTATCACCACCACGTGGAATGACACGGCGATAATCTGGAAATTTCCCATCGATCAGTTTCGTGGTAAAACGAACAGTAATGGTTCCCTGCTCTTTATCGCGGCTTGGTGTATTAATGGTCACATTCAGTAGTTCACGACCAATTAATAACGACAATTGCTCATCTTCAATGCTCAGTAAACGTTGTAATTCACCCACAGCTTTACGCGGTACAATCGCTTGAATCAACTGTTGCGTATTTGAAGAAGCCAATGTTTCACACAAGGCCAAACGGTGACCATCTGTTGTGACTGCACGCAATTGATTTTCATCAATTTCTAGTAAAGTACCTGTTAAATAAAAACGAACATCCTGTACAGCCATTGCAAAGGCCGTTTTTTCAAATAAACGTTTTAATTCACGCTGAGTGACCGCAACTTGTGTGCCTTGTGTGTTTTCTGTATTAAGCAACGGGTAATCTTCGGCAGGCAAAGTCCCCAATACAAAACGGCTGTTCCCCGATTTCAGAATACAGCGCTGATCTTCGGTAATTTGAATATCGATTAAGGCAGAACTTGGTAAAGATTTACAGATATCCATCAGTTTACGTGCAGGTACTGTCGTTTCACCCGCTTGTAAGCACGCACCTTCCATTAAATTGGTACTCGCAACCAATTCAACTTCTAAATCTGAACCTGTAATCGCCAAAGCATTTTGACTCACTTGTACTTTAACATTCGATAAAATGTTTAAGGTGTGGCGACGTTCCACCGCTCCTACTACATGTGAAAGAACATTAAGTAAACTTTCTTTGGCGATTTTTAAACGCACGATGCATTCCTCGAAAAAACTGAAGATGAAATATAAATAAATGTGTTTTTAGCAGTGTACTATGCGGCAGAATATACCGCATTGCAAGAATAGAATTTGATCAATATAGATTAGCTTTGCAGCAGGCGTTGCAAGTTTTTGTAATCCTCATTAAAGATAGGATCATCCTCTCTGAGGCTTTGCACTTTTTCACACGCATGCATGACAGTACTGTGGTCACGACCACCAAATGCCATACCAATTTCAGGAAAGCTGTCCCCTGTCAGTTCACGTGCCAAGCCCATAGCCAATTGACGAGGGCGTGCATAAATACGCGTCCGTTTAGGACCAATCAACTCTTTCAATGGAATACGGAAATATTCACTCACCACACGTTGAATGTTTTCTGTACTGATGGTTCGAGCACGAATCGCCAATACATCTTTAAGTGACTCGCGCACCACATCAAGATCAATTGATGTACCTTTAAACCGTGAAATAGCGACCACTTTATTGAGTGCACCTTCTAACTCACGGACATTCGCAACGACTTGTTGTGCAATAAATAACGCACAGTTACGTGGTAAATCTACGCCACTACTCTGAGCTTTCTTCAATAAAATCTCAATTCGCGTTTCAATATCTGGAGGTTCTACACCAACCGACAAGCCCCAAGAAAAACGCGAAACTAAACGGGCATCGAGTTCCGTCAATTCTTTAGGATAACGATCTGAAGTTAAGATAATTTGCTTCGATTCATCCAACAAGGCATTAAATGTATAGAAAAACTCGACCAAACTGGCTTCTTTTCCAGCCAATAAGTGAATATCGTCCACCAAAAGCAAGTCTAAAGAACGACAGTTTTTCTTAAATTCTTCCACTTTGCCTTGTTGTAAGGAGCTAACAAAGTCCTGCACAAAGCTTTCAGCGGTCATATACATCACTCGTGCATTTGGCTTAGCTTGCAATAAAGCATTCCCTACCGCTTGCATTAAGTGAGTTTTACCTAAACCTGTCGGGCCATATAAAAACAAAGGGTTATGCTGAGAAGCTCCCAATTGAGTCAATACTTTACGGCAAGTTTCAGCGGCCATTTGGTTAGAACGACCTTCAACAAACAGTGAAAAAGTAAATAAGGGATTTAGCAATCGCTTTTTGTTTTTTAGCGACAAATCATCTTTTTCTTTCTTTGGCTTTACTGCTGGTACAGGGGTTGAAGTTTCCAAGGCTGCTGTTGTTGTAGCAGGTTGTTCACTTGGAGATAAAATTGCACCAGGCCGAGAATCCACCATGATTTCCACATGACGTACTCGTCCTTCTGACAATTGCTCTGCCAAAATAGTAATAAGTTCTAAATGATGTTCTTGAATATAACGCGTCCAATATGGATTAGGCGCATATAGTCGCAAAGTGTCTTCTAACTCTTCAGCAACTAAAGGGCGAATCCACATTGTAAAAACATTTCCAGAGAGCTCTTGTCGCAAGCGAGTTAAGCAGTCTGTCCAAAGCATGTGAAACCCCTATTCATCCATTTTTAAATTTAAAAACACCACTGTCCGCCTAAGCGGGTCGCCATTCTAACCAAGTTATCCACATCTGTCATGAAGAATTCTGCAAAATTTGCTCAAAAAAGAAATAAACAATCTAAATTTAAATTCAAAACCTCATGTGGATAAAAGCACCCGCAGGCTGTGGATAAAAATAACCACCAAGTTATCCACAATTGATTAAAATCTTAAAAACACAGATATCCACAGGGTTAAGTCTTGTTTTTATATATTAAAAATAGCTTTTCCACAGAAAAACTACTCCCTAATAAGAATAAATTTAAATTTTAAAATTTGAATTTATTTATTAAAGCCAACTTTTGTTGGGGATAACTCAAACAAAAGAATAAATTTAAATTTAAACCATCAGTTGTCTATCGTTATGTGGATAAATTTGTGAATAATATTGTTTATAACTTATTTTTTATTATTTAACAACTTATTATGGTGTGAATACTTTTTAATTTCGTGAATAGAACAATTGAGGTTTTTGTAGTCAAGCTGTTTTGATTATAAGTTTATTTGCTCTGAATGAGCGTTTTTGATTGACAGCTCAAGCAATGAACACTAAAATCGCGGACCTTTATAGAAAGATCAATTTTTGGAGTTTCGATATGAAACGTACATTCCAACCATCTGAATTAAAGCGTAAACGCGTTCATGGTTTCCGTGCTCGTATGGCTACTAAAGCTGGTCGTCAAGTATTAGCTCGCCGTCGTGCAAAAGGTCGTCACAGCTTAACTGTTTAATCTGTTAATGCTTAAACGATTTTGGGTGTTATGACACTTTATGACTTCGGCGCAGAGCGGCGTCTTCGCTGTGCTGCCGATTATAAAGTTGTATTTGATGGTGCGCTTTTTAAAGTGCATCAACCCCATTTCTTGTTTCTTGCAACACATTCCAAGCAACCTAACAGTCGTTTGGGAATTGTTGTTGCCAAGAAAAAAGTGCGCCGTGCGCATGAAAGAAATAGAGTAAAACGACTTGCTCGCGAAAGTTTTCGCCTGCATCAAATGCAACTGGATGCCTTGGATATTGTTGTTATGCCTAAAGTTGGTATAGAAACAGTCGCCAATTCAGAATTGCATCAGCAATTACAATTTGCTTGGCAAAAGCTGCAACGCATTGCCAAAAAGCATTCAAAAATAGCTCCCTCCCCACAGAAGTAGAGAAAGCCAATGGTACGTGTGCTGCATTGGTTCATTCGATTCTATCAGATCGCGATTAGTCCTATGTTGGGACCACGCTGTCGTTATATACCTACATGTTCTCAATATTCATTGGAAGCAATCCATACGCATGGAGCTGTACGGGGTGTTTGGTTGGCTGCAAATCGTATTTGTCGATGTCATCCATGGGGCGGCTCAGGTTATGATCCTGTTCCTGCAAAAGCAATTCGTTTTATTTCATTTCAGCAAATCGATTCTCAAATGCATCTCGTTGCTGTACCCTTTCGTGGATGTTTATGGAATCAAAATCACTCTAACTTTTTGGGGTAATAGATATGCAACAATGGGCCAGGATTGCAATTCTAGGAGCCATGTTTGTCGTCGCATATTTGCTTATTTTGGCATGGCAAAAGGACTATGGTCATAATGAAACTCAACAACAGCCACAAAAAGCTGCTGTCGTTTCACATGAAGTCTCTGCTGACTTGCCAAATGGACAGACAGCTACGGCTGCTTCTGATGTGCCACAAGCAAATAGTACTGCTCAGCAAACTACAGAATCGACTGCGGCAGCAAGTCAACAGCTTATTTCAGTTCAAACTGACCTTTATCATCTTTGGATTAGTCCAAAAGGTGGTGATATTGTTCGTGTTGAATTACTCAATCATGATAAAAACAAAGATAGCGATGAACCGTTTGTTATGCTGGAAAGCGATGCCAAACGTACGTATGTTGCACAATCTGGTTTAATTGGTCTAAATGGGCCTGACAGTAGCCGTAATGGTCGTCCTGTCTATGAAATTGAGAAATCTGCATATACTTTAGCTGATGCAAAAGCAGCGAAAGATAAAGACGGCAAGTCAGTTAAAGTACTTTCTGTTCCGATGGTCTTTAAAACGGCTGACGGTGTAGAAATTATTAAAACATTTACCTTCACTCAAGGTGAATATCCAGTTGTGGTCAATCACAAAGTGGTTAACCGCAGCGGTCAAAACTGGCAAGGCCAGATGTTTGGTCAGCTCAAACGCGATAATTCAGAAGATCCAGGAAAATCGGATCAAGGGATTTTCACTTTGGGTACCTTCTTGGGTGGTGCGTGGGGTACGCCTGAAGAACATTACAACAAGCTTAAATTTGCCAACTTTAACGATGAAAAGTTAAATGTTGAAGCAAAAGGCGGCTGGGTTGCAATGGTTCAGCATTACTTTGTCAGTGCTTGGATTCCAGGCGAGTTGAAGTTGACTCAGGCCAATGGTCAAGCTTATAGCGCTAAATTAGAATCGCGTAAATCGAGTGATGATATGAACATCCTCAGTTTTACTTCACCGACCATCAATGTACCTGCAGGTACTGTGGCAGAGGTTGACGCGACGTTCTATTCAGGTCCTAAAATTCAATCTGAATTGAAAGATTTGGCTGTAGGTTTAAATCAGACCGTTGATTATGGTTGGTTATGGCCAATCGCAAAATTATTGTTCCTAGGCTTACAATTCTTCCATAACTTGGTCGGAAACTGGGGCTGGTCAATCATTTTACTGACTGTATTGGTTAAACTCATTCTGTGGCCATTGTCGTCTAAGAGCTATCGCTCAATGGCGAAAATGCGTGTAATTGCACCAGAAATGCAGCGTATGAAAGAAGAATTCGGTGAAGACCGTATGCGCTTCTCTCAAGAAATGATGGCATTGTACAAGCGTGAGCAAGTCAACCCACTTTCAGGCTGTTTACCGTTATTACTGCAAATGCCGATCTTCTTGGCTTTGTATTGGGTACTAATGGAAAGTGTGGAATTGCGCCATGCACCTTGGATGCTCTGGATTCAAGACTTATCAGCAATGGACCCGTGGTTTATCCTGCCATTATTGATGGGTGCGACCATGTTCATTCAGCAAATGTTGAACCCGCAACCTGCTGATCCAATGCAGGCGAAAGTGTTCCGCATTATGCCAATTATGTTTACTGTATTTATGTTGTTCTTCCCTGCAGGCTTGGTTCTGTACTGGATTGTGAACAACACGATTACCATTACACAACAATGGTTTATTAATAAATCAGTAGAAAAAGCACGTAGCTCGAAAGAAGCCGCATAACGCAGCTTCTCACAGCAACTAGCTGATTAAATCCGCTTAAGATGGTAATCTTAGGCGGATTTTTCTTTGGGTTCGATTGGGACTAACGTCAGGTGAATTGTATGCAACATCAAACCACTATCGCAGCGATTGCTACTCCTCCAGGTCGTGGTGGTGTGGGAGTGATTCGTCTTTCTGGTCCGCAAGCTTATGCGATTGCAGAACAGTTGACGCAAAATGCATTACCAAAAGCACGCATGGCTGGGTTCCGCCAGTTTCTTGATTTTGAAAATGAAGTACTGGATGAAGGTTTGGTAATTTGTTTTCCCAATCCAAACTCATTTACAGGTGAGGATGTCGTGGAGTTACAGGGACATGGTGGGCCTGTGATTCAAAATGCTTTGCTTGCGCGGTGCTTAGAATTAGGTGCAACTGCTGCTAAGGCAGGTGAATTCTCCATGCGTGCCTTTGAAAATGGCAAACTGGATTTGATTCAAGCCGAAGCGATTGCCGATTTGATTGATGCGACTTCGCAGGCTGCTGCACGTTCAGCTGTGCGTTCTTTGCAAGGCGCCTTTTCACATAAAGTGAATACTGTACTGGAAAAGTTGATTCATTTACGTCTACATGTGGAAGCCGCAATCGACTTTCCTGAAGAAGAAATTGATTTCTTGGCTGATGGCAAGATTTTAACTTTATTGGAAGAAGTACAGCACTCAGTGGCTGCGGTACAACAATCTGCTCGCCAAGGGCAATTGCTGCGCGAAGGTTTGCAGGTGGTGATTGCTGGTAAACCGAACGCAGGTAAATCTTCCTTACTCAATGCATTAGCAGGGATTGAACGTGCGATTGTAACGGATATTGCAGGCACTACCCGTGATGTATTACATGAAAAAATTAGCTTGAATGGTTTGCCGATTACGTTAACCGATACCGCAGGATTGCGTGAAACGGGCGATGTGGTGGAAAAAGAAGGTATTCGCCGTGCGATTAAGGAAATTGAACAAGCTGATTTGCTGTTATTGGTCTATGACTTGAGTCAAGGCGAAGATCCTCTGCAATTGGCACGTGAATATTTTGAACACCATCTTGAGCCTAAGCGTCTAATGTTGATTGGGAATAAGTGTGATTTGACTGGTGCAACTGTTCAAATTGGCGATTTTCACGGTTTCCGTCATATTACGGTTTCAGCTAAACAGGAAACAGGTGTTCAATCGCTTATAGAAGCGATTACGGCGCATGCAGGCTTCCAGCCAGAGGAAGACACCTTTATTGCACGAACTCGTCATCTAGACGCAATGAAGCGCACTCAGCACTATCTTGCAGAAGCACATGAACAGTTGGTAGTGTTTCATGCAGGTGAATTGGTTGCCGAGTCATTACGCCTTGCTCAAAATGCTTTGGGAGAAATTACGGGTGAATTTAGTGCGGATGACTTGCTTGGGAAAATTTTCGGCTCATTCTGTATTGGAAAGTAATTTAGAACTTAAGTGTTGTTGAATAAGCTGCAATAAATTCTATTTATAAAATAAAAAGCATTCAGTTCACAATGACGGAATGCTTTTTATTGTTCTATGGGGTTTCATCATTTGACTTTACAATAAATCGAGTTGAAATAGCAGGAAAGTTTTTAATCTCGTAAAGGCATTTTCTATGAGATCATGCCCTCATCTATTTCTTTATTTTATATATCCTGAGTTACTTAAGCATTGGTTGTCTTGAGTTAAGCAAAGTCATTTTTTCGCAATCATTTGTGCCAGGACAATCCTTCCCTCTTGTAGGTTTTTTCCTTGATTCTGCGCCATGATTTTAAAATCAGCCCCCAGTAGTATGTGAAACCCCAGGGAGGGTAAGCCTTCCTTTTGTATCTTTTCAGCCAGAGACACAAACCATGTACGTGCACTTTCGGTTGTATCTAACCAGTCAGTAATTGTAAAACCTGCTTCTTGGAGTAGCTGACGTAGCTCATTTGGCTGTACCAGAAAGCTGGTATTTGCTGTGCGTGCCCATGGCACCGGAAAAAGGACAGGACCCGATGGGCCTGCAAGAACATCATAAATTGCTAGTGTGCCACCTGGTTTTAGCACCCGATACATTTCCTGATACAGACGAGCTTTATCCAAGATATTCATTGCCACATGTTCTGTCCAGACGACGTCAAAGGTCTGATCGGGAAATGGAAGTTGGGTCGCATCTCCTTGGTGATAATCAACTTGGTGCGCAAGACCAATCTTGGTAGAAAGCATTCTCGCAGCACGACAGTATTCTTCTGTGAGGTCAATGCCTGTGACGTGACAGCCGAATTCTTTTGCAAGACAACGCGAAGTTCCACCAATACCGCTACCGACATCCAGTACATGTTTTGTTGCATCAAGTCCAGCAGCATGGGCCAGCTCCAGAGTGGCTATGCGTCCTCGGATATGAAACTCATCAATCGGTGCCAGATCTTCGGGTGTTAGCTGGTTGATGTTCTTACCTGCTTTTTCCAGTGCGTTCAGGATGATGTCTCCCAAATCGGGACGTGTATAGTGCATTTGGATTGTTTGATTGACACGAGATTGCATAAATATGATCCTCCTCGTGTTGACTGTAAGTGATAGGACATATTGACTCTATGACTGAAGAAAGGTGTGAAAATATCTGTTTTATTCAGTATTTAATTGTGCTTATTTGATTATGCTAGTCGGGCGAGTATTCAATATGTTGTCATTAATTCGCGTTTTGTACCACAATCATAACAAATCACAAGATCTGAAAATAGGGACATACATCGTGCCACTGTATCTAATAGTTACCAGTCTCAGATTGCCATTGAGTCTAATGAAAAAAACAGTAAAGAAGATGTTGAGTGATATTAGCGGAACTTTAATACGTGAGTGATCGCTTTGTTGGTCGTTGCTGAATTTGTGATTGATTTTGATTACATCATAATGATGTACATTAAGCAGGCAGTTTGCAAAGTGTTAAGGCATGATTGTTGAATAATGAAAAAATTTATTCAAAGTGGTTTTAAATTTGGAGGTTATTTTTCTTCTGCCAGAACAATAATGTGAAACATAGAAGTGCCATAGCCATACCAAAACCGCTCACTGCCAAATTTAAGCCCCATAGATCGGCACTGTAACCGACTGCAATAATCGGTACGATAGTCCCCAAATAACCTATAAACAAATATGTCGAAATGACCGCAGCACGATTGTGTGGGGTGGTCATTTGATGAATCAGACCAAAAGACCCCATGATACCCAAACCATGCCCCAAGCCAACGCCAATATCACTGATAAAAAACAAAAGACTCCAATGCGTTTGCATACAGATGGCTAAAAGTAAACAACTTCCCATCATCAGAATCAAACCATAATTTAAGCTACGTGCCGCGGGTAACGATTTGGCAAAAAACTGAACCAGTGCAGAAATAAACAGAATGCTGGAAATGGCCAGACCACTGACCAAAGGACCATGCCAAGGAATTAGGTCTTTGACAAAAGATGCTGACAGTGAAGCAAACAGACTGAATGCGCCAAAAGCACAAAATGCAGTTAAACCTGCAATAAAAAAATGAATACGTGCTGAGGCGACAGGAAGTTCCAAATGTGGTGCAATCGAAAAGGCTTGTGCTTGAAAAGTCGGTGGCTTTAAGCAAAAGAGACCGATCAAACAGAGCATTGCCCCCGCAATCACTGGGAGATAAGGTACCAGTAATGGCAATGCTGAAAATTGAGCAATTACACCACCAATCAAGGGGCCTAAAGCAAAGCCGATGACAGTAATAATGGAACTTATCTGAGGTGCATGAGGTTTATAATGGTCTGGAATAGTGAGCATTAGGCCTAACATGGCGGAAGTACTGATCAGTCCTGATGCAATCCCAATAATAAAACGTCCTAAGCCGAGCGAAATCGCTGTATGGGCAAAAGCAGAAAGGACTAACCCTATGATGACGAATCCTAAACCGACTTGTAGCGTGCGCAAAAAACCAAAGCTGTTACTGGCGCGGCCGAAAAACAACAGTGTTGCTAAACAACCAAACATATAAGCAACGAAAATATAGGTAATCTGACTGGGCAATAAATGCCACAGTTCTTGATAAATCGGATACAGCGGGCTGGCTAAAGCTGTACCGATAGTTCCCATAATCAAGGCAAGGCTGACCATGATAAATGGACGCCAAGTTTGAGAGTTTGTCATGAAGCCAACCACAAATGAGTGCATATTGCCATGCTATAAAAAGCTAACAATGAGCAAAAAGAAGATATTCTTGGCAGTGTACTGGTGATGTGCTTCTTCGGTCAATTTATCTAATCTAATAAAAACTTAGCTATAACGTTTAAGTAACTTCATAAATTCAGCCAGTTCTTGTTCATTAACCTCTGCATGCTCCCCAATAACATGATGGCGTAGATGTGCTTCGATTAATTCGTTCATCAGACCGTTAACAGCACCTTTAATTGCAGCAGCTTGTTGTAATATTGCGATACATTCTGCATCGGGCTGCTGTAATGATTGTTCCACAGCATTCAATTGGCCTTGTAGACGCTTAACGCGGTTTAAAATCTTTTTATCCTGATGCAAATGGCCCACACGCTGCTCCAAAAATAAATATACTATGGGGGAGTATATTTAAAATGACCTAAAATGAATATTTTCCCATCTTCACGCAGTCACACCCATCAATTTGATGAAGGTAATCCGCTCGCACAAAAACGTATTTTACTGGCCACTATTCTAACTGCAGTCATGATGTTATTAGAAGTCATTGGCGGCTGGATTTTTAATTCGATGGCATTACTCGCCGATGGTTGGCACATGAGTTCGCATATGTTGGCATTGGGTCTGGCTTATTTTGCTTATCGCGCGGCTCGTCATTATGCCCAAGATCATCGTTTTAGCTTTGGTACGTGGAAAATTGAAATTTTAGCGGGATATAGCAGCGCAATTTTACTGTTAGTGGTTGCAATTTTTATGGCATTTCAGTCGGTAGAACGACTAATTCATCCTATTGATATTCAATATAATCAAGCGATTCCGATTGCAATTTTAGGCTTGGTCGTGAACTTGATTTGTGCATGGTTGTTACATGATGGTCACCATCACCATCACCATCACCATCACGAAGAATCGGCTCATTCGCATCATCACGAGCATGATTTGAATCAAAAAGCAGCTTTTTTACATGTGGTTGCCGATGCCGTGACTTCGGTCTTTGCTATTGTTGCTCTTTTTGCTGGGAAATACATGGGGTGGTCATTCCTTGATGCTTTATTAGGGATTTTAGGGGCAATTTTGGTCGCACGTTGGGCTGTGGGATTGATGCGGGACACGGCGAAAACCCTATTAGATGCAGAAATGAATCATCCTGTCGTGGAGGAAATCCGTGAGGTGATTCATGATTTGCCAGTTGTTGTTGAAGTGACCGATTTACATGTCTGGAAAGTCGCCAAAGGTAAGTTTGCCTGTATTTTGGCATTGAACAGCCCTTCTCCATTAACGGCGGATGAAGTGCGTGCCGCTTTATCAATTCATGAAGAAATTGTACATATCTCGGTAGAAATTAATTCATTTGATGTTGCCGTTTAAGTTCCACGTGAAACACTCAGGTATTTGTTTTACCAAATACCTGATAAAAATTATTAATCAGCACCATAATTCGGATTAAACTGATTCACTTTTATAACTTACGTGAACGAGCAGAATTCATGTTGAAAAGAACAATGGTTGCGATGCTGGCAGGTTTCATTTCTTGGTCTAGTTTTGCGAGTGTCGAGACTGTAAAAACCAATTTAGCCAAACAACATCCAGATTTGAAAATTGAGAATATTCAAAGCACGGAAATGCCAGGTATCTATAGTGGTTCTATGGATGGTCAAGTGGTTTATGTTGGAGAAAATGCCCAACATATTTTAGTGGGATCGATGATTCGGTTGAAAGATCAGCACAACCTGACCAAAGACTTAATTGTAAAACAGAACTCGGTTGATTGGAAAAAATTGCCATTACAAGATGCGGTGAAAACGGTGCGGGGTAATGGTAAACGCCAATTGGCGATCTTTTCTGACCCAAATTGCCCGTATTGTAAGCAACTTGAGGCTGAATTAAAAAAACTGGATAACGTGACCATTTATACTTTTATTTATCCAATCAAGCCACAATCGGTTGCGCCGTCTAAAGCGGTGTATTGTGAAAAAGATCAAAGTTATGCTTGGGAAAACTTGATTGCTAAAGGGATTGCTCCTACGGGTAATAAAAGCTGTGCCAATCCCATTGAGCGTAATTTGAAATTAGGTCAATCTCTTGGTGTAAATGGTACACCTACGTTGATTTTCTCGAACGGTTTTAAAGCGGCGGGTGGCTTCCCTGCCGAGCAAATTGAACTCATTTGGAAAGAGTTTGGTTTGTAATGAGATAGAAATTAATTTAAAAAAAAAGCCTTTTCATGGTTCACATGAACAGGCTTTTTTGTGCGAAAAATTAAGCGCGGGATTTTTTCATAATAAGATTATAAATAAACAAAATAATAATCGCGCCAATCACTGAGGCAATAAAGCCAGCAGCTACATTGTCGGCATACAACCCGAGCATGCGTCCACCGTAAGTTGCGAGTAAAGAACCCGCGATCCCTAACAGGGTGGTAACGAAGAAGCCTGCCTTATCATCGCCAGGATGAAGTGCACGGGCAATCAGACCTGCAATAAAACCTACCACAATTGCAACAATGAGTGACCACATAAGTATTCTCCTTGTTCTTGTTTTGAATCAATGATTTTGACGTACTGCTTATTATTTTGGAGAAAAGGGTGGGAATTAAACAGCAGATCTGCAAAAACCTGTGGTGTTTTTGTGTGAGGGATTTATAGCAAAAAGACATAAAAAAACCTTCTAAACCCCGAGCAATGCGGGAGATAGAAGGCTGAATATTGGGTTATTCGACGCTAAGCTTAGAGACCAATTTCACCAATAAAAGGAATATGGCGATATTTTTGATCATAGTCGAGACCATAGCCGACAATAAATTTATCTTCGACTTCAAAGCCTAAGAATTTTACTTCTAAATCAATTTCACGGCGTGAAGGTTTGCTCACGAGTGTGCACAATTCAATTGAGTTGGGTTCACGTGTTTGCAAGATTTCAAGCACTTTGCTTAAGGTATGCCCTGAGTCAATAATATCTTCAACAACAAGGACATCTTTACCACGAATTTCGCCATCTAAGTCTTTTAGAATGCGTACATCACGGCTTGAAACGGTTGATTTTCCATAGCTCGAAACTGTCATAAAGTCGAGTTCATGTGGTTTTTCAATTGTTCGGCATAAATCAGCCATAAAAATAACGGAACCACGTAATAAGCCTATTAAGACAAGTTCTTTATCACTTTGGGCATAGTGGGCATTAATTTTAGCACCAAGCTCTTGCACTTTTGCTTGGATCTCTTCAGCTGAAATCATTACGCTCATTTGAACGGTCATGGGCAGATACCTAAAAATCAAAAATAAAAAAGGCGTTGACCTGCAACACCTCAAAATATGCGTTTATTTTAATACATCTTCTATCGAGATGCATCTTTTGTTGTATGTTTTTTGCTCGCACCATGACTGTCGTGTCGAAGTATGATCGTGCCTACAAGCAGCAGCAGGCACAGTTTTAACTTGGATATTGGAGGTGTAATGGCGTTATTTTGGCTGGACATACGCCGCTTGACCATATACATAAGTTGCGTGAATATTACGGTCATCCCCCATCGTCATGAGGGCAAATAAAGCATCTTCAATGCCTTTGGCATGTTGTTGACGCAATGCCTGCAAGGCAGTTGCTTGTAGGTCGAGTACGATAAAATCAGCTTCTTTGCCGATATCAAAATTACCTAATTGCTGTTCAAGGCTTAATGCTTTGGCACCCCCTAACGTGGCGTGGTAAAGCGATTCAAAAGCAGACAGTTTGTTGCCTTGCAATTGCTGTACCTTATAGGCTTCATTTAGTGTCTGGAGTTGGTTGAAGGATGTTCCTGCACCAATATCGGTGCCCAAACCGACTTTCACTTGTTTTTCCCATGTCTTCTTCAAGGGGAATAAACCACTACCGAGAAACAGGTTGGAGGTTGGACAAAAAGCAATAGCTGAATCCGTGGCATGCATGCAATCCCATTCACTGTCTTCTAAATGCAGGCAGTGAGCAAAGACCGAACGTGAACCTGTCAGTCCATAATGATGATAAACATCCAGATAACCTTGCTGTGCAGGGAATAATTCTTTGACCCATGCAATTTCATTCTTATTTTCACTTAAATGGGTATGTACATAGACATCTGGATATTCGGCTTTAAGTTGCCCAGCGAGTTGTAATTGTTCAGGTGTGGAGGTGGGTGCAAAACGAGGTGTAATTGCGTATAGCGCACGCCCCTGCCCGTGCCATTTTTCAATCAGTGCCTTAGAGTCTGTATAAGCACGTGCAGGCGTGTCGCATAAAGCTTCGGGTGCATGGCGGTCCATCATGACTTTGCCTGCAATGAGACGCATCTGGTGACGTTGCGCAGCTTCAAACAGAGCATCTACCGATTCAGGATGCACGGTACAAAACACCAACGCTGTAGTTGTGCCATTTTTTAACAGTTCTTGCACAAAGAATTCAGCAATTTTTGCAGCATATTCAGGGTTTTGAAACTGCATTTCGGTAGGGAAAGTATAGGTGTTGAGCCATTCAAGCAGTTGCTCACCATAGGCACCCACCATTTCCATCTGCGGAAAATGGATATGGGTATCAATAAAACCTGGCACAATCAACTTTTCAGGATAATGTTGGATTTCGACACCTTCTGGCAAATGTGCTGCTGCATCTTGCCAAGCACCAAACCATTGAATTTTTCCAGCTTCACTGATTAGCACGCCATCTTCTATATAACGTACTTGCTCGGCGATGTCCGCGGCTTGCGTAACTAAATTTTGGATATCTAAAAAACGACCACGAACGACGGTGGTCTGCAACAATGAAGACATGGAAAAACCCTATAACTTTTACTTTTTTCGGTTGATTGTACCTGAAAATGACTGACTAAACTGTATAACCTTTACGGCATCTCATTTTGCTCAAATACAATAAGGAAGTTTTTTTGCAGCCGAAGTCCAAATGAGATGAAGAGAAAAAGCCGTTTGAATTTTGAGTTTTGCAGAAGTCGAAAAGACAGATTCAGCGAACTGAATCTGTCTTCTTTAAAATCAATTCATCAGGCTTAAGCCGATGGATTTTCTTGTTTTTTATTGTGACGAATCGACAGCCACGCGGTAATGCTTAATACAATCACGATAAAACCGAGTGAAATCCAGATTGGCATATGGAAGACATCCAGCATCAACATCTTAAAGCCGATGAATAACAGGATAATCCCGAGACCATATGGGAGGTAATGCATCTTCGATGCAGCGCCAGAGAGCAAGAAGAACATGGCACGCAGACCTAAAATAGCCATCAGGTTTGCCGTTAACACAATAAACGGATCACTGGTGACGGCAAAGATGGCCGGAATTGAGTCGACCGCAAAAATAACGTCTGAAGCTTCGACCAAAATCAGGACTAAAAATAGCGGTGTAAACCACAACACGCCATTTTGACGAACAAAGAATTTATCGCCTTGCAGTTGGGGTGTAATACGCAAATGCTTACGTAACCATTTCAATAATGCCATGTTCTCGATATCGGGTTCGTCATCCTGCCCTTTTAGGAACTTAAAGCCCGTGTAAACCAAGAACGCGCCGAACAGATATAGAATCCAAGAGAATTCTTGGACAAACCATGCACCAATAAAAATAAAGATGGTCCGCAGTACAATTGCGCCGAGTACACCGTAGAGCAAAATTTTACGTTGTAATGCTGGTGGAATCGCAAAAGCCGCAAAAATCATGAGCCAAACAAAGACATTGTCAATCGCAAGGGATTTTTCCAGTAAATAACCTGCGATATATTCCATGGTTTTTTGGTTAGCAATTGCAACCCCCACAGTTTGTTGTAAATACAGCCAGAGACCGCCTGCGAATAACATCGCCACAGTGACCCAAGCAATACTCCAATAGGCTGCAGTTTTAATGGCAACTTGTTGCCCTTGTTTTTGTTTAAATCCGAGAAAGTCGATCAACAGCATGATAATTACAATGCCGAAGAAGACCAAATACAGCCATAAATTGCCGATAGATTCCATAAAAATCCTCCACATCTGGCAATTGGCCACAAAAAAACCTTGACCTGTTGCCAGATGAAATAAACATCTGTGTCAACATGATCAAGGTCTTGCCTACATTACCTTGGGTAATGCTCAGATACCGACTTTTTTGCAAAGTGTAATGACGATATTCTGACACGTCAGCACGGAGTACTGTAGCTGACGTCTGGAGGAGGCTACTCCCCTTGTTCAAATTCTGTATTGGATTGAATCCAAATGATGTGGCAAGAATCGCATATTTTATATAAAAGTGCAAATTTAACGAGTATGTGATCGATGTAAATTATGAGATGCCTGACCCGAAGTTGAAAGAAAAGTTTATTCTTTATCTTGGGTTTAAAGTTTAGGGTCTAAATGGAACTGTGTTGTCATATTGAGCGATCACTTTGGCCAATAACGAACCACAGAGCATTAATACGAAATAAATTAACATGCCGCTACTCCTGTGCGTACCATCTGTTTAGCATAGAAATAAATAAGCGTGAGCTTCATCCCTTGAACTAGGGATTTCCTGCTTAAGGTGTAACCAGATTTTAAACTTTGGTCGAAAAATGGCTGTTTTTTCTACGGTGCTTATGGCATGTTAACTGCAATGCATCTACTTAGAGGAAAGCGCAGTATGCAATTCCAACACCATAATAATGCCGAAAAAGGTGAGTTTTTTCTAAATGATGCTGAGGGGCAACGTATTGCTGAAATTACCTATGTTTGGCGTGATGCATCTACGATTGTTGCTGACCATACTTGGGTAGATGATTGTTTACGTGGTCAAGGTGTGGCACGTCAGTTGTTGGATGTCTTGGTCGAATACGCACGCGAAAAACAGTTAAAAATTGTGCCCGTGTGTAGTTATGTTGATGTGATGTTTAAACGTGATCAAAGTTTGTTGGATGTCGCGGCTTAATACAGTCATCGTATTTTATTGTACTTTAAGGATTACAACTTAATGAGAACAACATGGTTGTGTTGCCTGAACAGTGTGTTAAGACAGTTGAATTGACGTAAATGAACAAGCTTTTATCTTTTGTCTTATGCAGTTTGCTTTCCCCTTTAGTATTTGCCGAAGATTGTGCAAAACTTGAGGAAAAGGCAGGACAAAAAGAAGTCCAGATGATTCCCCGTTGGGGCATGAAAGTGATTGCCCCATCACGTGTCTATTTTCACTCTGCACCCAGTGATGCCTGTAAAATCAAGGATCTGTTCATTATAAAAAATGATTTTATTACCGCTTATAGCACTTATGATGATGGCAAAGAACAATGGGTTTCGATCATGTATATCAGCAAGCATTTGGGTGACACAGTACAAGGTTGGGCAAAACTAAAAGACTTTGAATATACGGGCACGATGTCCGCTTTTTAGTTGGAGAACCTCAAAAAAACCCGCAATCTAATCTGCGGGTTTTTTGAGAGTAGTAAGCGTTTATTCTGCATTTAAAGCATGAATCAATTTTTGGTGTAAGCCACCAAACCCACCGTTGGACATAATCACCACGGCGTCCCCTTCTCCTGCTTCATTTACTACAGTTTGAATAATATCTTCAAGGGAACGCGCTACAATTGCTTTGTTAGATGCTGCATCAATCACAGGTTGTAAGTCCCAATCCAAACCTTCAGGCTGATACCAAATCACTTCATCTGCCAGACGTGCCGAATATGCCAGTCCATCTTTATGGCTACCCATACGCATGGTGTTTGAACGTGGTTCTATGATTGCCCAAAGTTTACGTTCACCTAAACGTTTACGTGCACCTTCAAGTGTGGTGTCAATTGCAGTTGGATGATGGGCAAAGTCATCGTAGACTTCAACACCACGTACAGTCCCTAAGAGTTCCATACGACGCTTTACACCGCCGAAGTGAGACAGTGCTTCACATGCAGTTTCAATGCTTACACCCACGTGCTCAGCCGCAGCAATAGTAGCCAAAGCATTTGCTACCGAATGTTGCCCTGTCATGTTCCATTTCACTTCACCTTTGACCACGCCGTGTTGTAACACTTTAAAGTGTGAACCATCTGCTGAAAGCTGTTCTGCATAAAGTGCTGCATGAGCCTGTGCTGTTAAAGATGTGCGTACCACAGGTGTCCAACAGCCCATTTCCAATACTTCATCAATGTTGGTTTCAGTAATTGGGGCAATAATGCGACCTTCACTTGGGATGGTACGGACTAAATGATGGAATTGTTTTTGAATGGCAGCCAAATCATCAAAAATGTCGGCATGGTCAAATTCAAGGTTGTTTAAAATGGCAGTTTTTGGATGGTAGTGCACAAACTTAGAACGTTTGTCGAAAAATGCCGAATCGTATTCATCCGCTTCAACACAGAAATATTTTCCGCCGCCTAAGCGAGCACTTTCAGAGAAACCTAAAGGCACACCGCCAATTAAAAAGCCTGGTTCTAAGCCTGCCTGATCCAATACCCACGCCAACATGGTGGTGGTGGTGGTTTTACCATGAGTCCCAGCAACCCCAAGCACATGTTTACCTTGCAAGACATGATCTGCAAGGAATTGTGGCCCTGAAATATAAGGTAAACTTTCATTGAGCATATATTCAACCGCGTCAATTCCGCGTTTCATGGCATTACCGACAATGACTAAATCGGGGTGCGGTTGTAAATGGCTACGATCATAGCCTTGCATTAAAGTAATGCCTGCATTTTCCAGTTGAGTGGACATGGGCGGATAAACGTTCAGATCTGAACCTGTCACCTTATGTCCTAAATCTCGCGCTAATAACGCCAATGAACCCATAAAGGTGCCGCAAATACCCAAAATATGCAGATGCATTGATCTTTAACTCCACTGCTTTTTGACACAGCACTTCATGATTGGTGTTGTTGTCAGAATTGATTCGATTTGACAGCAACGATATCAAGGCTCTTAGGGAAAAGATAGTTTTTCTTGTATCAATTTAGACAGTTCACTCATGACAAATTTCACCAAGATTAAAGTCGATAAAATTACCTAAAGAAAGGACTTTGACTTATACTTTTGAGCCTATTTTAGGTCTTAATTGTGAATGTGGTGTAATGATGAATACCATGCTGATTCCGTTTGCATTGTTAGTAATATCCAATTGTTTTATGACATTGGCTTGGTACGGTCATCTAAAATTTTTACATGGTGCACCATTGTGGCAAGCCATTTTATTTGGTTGGTTAATTGCCCTATTAGAATATGCTTTTATGATTCCTGCTACTCGTCTCTTGGCACAGGATGGCTGGTCTGTAGGGCAAATGAAAATTACCCAAGAAGTCATGACTTTATTGGTTTTTGTCCCATTTATGATTTATCTGTTTAAACAACCATTTAAGTTAGATTATCTTTGGGCAGGCCTGTGTTTATTAGGTTGTGTGTATTTCGTATTTAGAAGTCAATAATTGCTTTTAGGGCTATTAAGGTTGTAGTGAGTGGTTTTCAGAGATGATGTAAAAAACTTACTGCAACCAGTTCGCTATAGAATGGTCTAAATATGACTTTGAGTGGCTGATTTTTTCATCAAGGGAATCATTTCCTTATTTTTATCGAAAAAAAACTAAAAATATCTCGCTCTAGCCCTGCTTAAGTTTTGGAGAGATGAAAAAGCAGTCTATAATATGGGGCTTCTGAACCATTTAAAGCTTGGCTCTCGTCGAGATTTATCCTCCTTCACTCTAGTCTCTGGAACATTAGCAATGAATGCGGCCGCAGCACAAGACGCTCAACCCCTCGTAGGAATTATCATGGGTTCTCAATCTGATTGGGCGACTCTCGAACACACTGCCAATATGCTTAAGCAACTTGGTGTCCCATTTGAAGCTGAAGTGGTTTCTGCACACCGTACCCCAGATCGTTTATTTGAATATGCTGAAACTGCACGTGATCGCGGAATTCAAGTGATTATTGCAGGCGCAGGCGGCGCAGCACATTTACCAGGTATGTGCGCGGCAAAAACCGACTTACCAGTCTTGGGTGTACCTGTAAAATCTTCTATTTTAAATGGTGTTGACTCACTGCTTTCAATTGTACAAATGCCAGCAGGTATTGCAGTTGGTACTTTAGCAATTGGCCCTGCGGGTGCAACCAATGCTGCAATTATGGCAGCACAGATTCTTGGTTTGACGCGTCCAGAGATTGCTGAAAATGTAGCAAATTTCCGTGCAGCACAAACGGAAAAAGTGGCAAGCAACAATATTCCGGGTCAAGCTTAAAACGGGACACAGTTATGAACAAAACCATCGGTATTTTTGGTGGTGGTCAGTTGGGTCGTATGATGGCGCAAGCTGCTTTACCACTCAATATTCAATGTACCTTCTATGAAGCAGATACAGACTGCCCTTCCGCAGCTTTAGGTCAGGTGATTTCAAGTCAGACTGAACAAGGTCTGCAACAGTTTATTCAAAGCGCAGACGTGTTTAGTCTGGAATTTGAAAATACGCCACTGGCAGATGTCGATCTTTTGACGCAAAGCAAAGCCATTCACCCACCACGTCAAGCTTTAGCGACTGCACAAAATCGTTTAATGGAAAAAGCCTTATTCGATCAATTGCAGATTCCTGTTGCGCCATATCAAGCCGTGGATTCTTTAGCAAGTTTACAACAAGCTGTTAAGATGCTAGGTTTACCATTGGTGCTGAAAACAGCTACTGGCGGTTATGATGGTAAAGGTCAATTTGTACTGCGTAGCGAAGATCAAATTGAGCAAGCATGGGCTGAATTGGGTCCAGCAAAAAGCTTGATTGCAGAAAGTTTTGTGACGTTCTCGCGTGAGGTTTCCATCATTGCGGTGCGTGGTCAAGATGGTGAAGTGAAAACTTGGCCTTTGGCTGAAAACCATCACCACAATGGCATCTTGTCGCATTCGATTGTTCCTGCGCCAAACAGTGTAGATTTACAACCAGCTGCACAAGACTACATCACACGTTTACTCAATCACCTGAACTATGTGGGTGTACTGACGTTGGAATTGTTTGTGACAGAACAAGGCCTATTTGCCAATGAAATGGCACCACGCGTACATAACTCAGGTCATTGGTCGATTGAAGGTGCAGTCTGCTCGCAATTTGAAAATCATATTCGTGCAGTTGCAGGCCTACCTTTAGGTTCAACCGAAGTGGTCCGCCCTACTGTGATGATCAATATCATTGGACAATATCCAAAATCAGAACAGGTTTTGGCTTTAAATGGCGCACATCTGCATTTGTACAACAAAACAGAACGTGTGGGCCGCAAGATCGGTCACATCACGTTAATGCCAAATGACAGCACCCAATTGACCACTTTATGCCGTCAATTGGCGAAAATTTTGCCTGTGCCTTTAGCATTAAGCGAAGATATGACCATTTAAATCTTGAACTGTTTAGCAAAAAAGCGATCACTCTGTGGATCGCTTTTTTTATGTCAATGACTCAGGCATGCTACGCGACCCTGTATTGAAGTATTGCCTTTTATCGCAAATTTTAGCTTTTTGTTGTGTCTGGTTTGAATAAAAAATAAGCTGTATGTGGTATTTTTGGTTGTTAAAAAATAATAAAAACTTTGAATTTAAAACTGAGGTTGGGTGAAAGTTTTAAATTTAAACACAGAGTAAATCATCAATTGTGGATAAAGTAATTTGAATTTAAAATCGATGAGCATTTTTAAATTCATTTTTTTTAAATTTAAAGTGCGAGTTATGAATTTAAATCGGCATTTTTGAATTCAAAAATCATGATTAAAGGTCATGACTCATGCTGAGTTTACTTGATTTGTTAGTGTGTGCGCTTTGAATTTAAAGAATACGGTTGTGGATAACCTCTTTTAAATTCAAATTTTTGGTTTTAAATTTAAAGTGGTGCTTTTGAATTTAAATTAAAGCGTGATTTGGGTTGTGGGTAACTATTTTTGAATTTAAAATTAAGAAAATGAATTCAAATTTTACGTTTCTTATCTGTCAATTTTGTACTGGAATGTTAAGGTAAGCGCATAATTTGAATTTAAAACGAAAGTGATGATGAAACGAATTAATTATTTTATTTTTGGATCCATTTTTTGGTTTACGGCACCATCCCATGCGGAATTGATTATTAATGGTCAGCCTACTTCTGCTTCGACTTATAATAATAACTTAACAAACCAAAGTGGTTACAGTGCTGAGAATAATTTTCAAGGTTGCTTGTCAAATTTGCGTAGTCAAGCACTTGCTGTGGGTGTCAGTGCGAGTACTTATGATCGTTATACCCAAAATTTGACGCCTGATTATAGCGTGATTGATAAGTTAAATTATCAACCTGAATTTTCTACACCAATTTGGGACTATTTGTCAGGTCTGGTCGATGATGAGCGAGTGGAAATGGGGCGGCAAAAATTAGCCCAGCATCGTGAGGTTCTGAATCGCGTTGCCCAAGCTTATGGTGTACCTGCTGAAACTGTGGTGGCCGTCTGGGGAGTTGAAAGTAATTTTGGTAATATTTCAGGCAGTTATCCTTTATTACAGGCTCTTGGTACTTTAAGTTGTGAAGGCCGCCGCCAAAGTTATTTCCGTGGTGAGTTTTTTGCCACTATGCGTATTTTACAGCGTGGTGATTTAAGAGAAGAACAATTACGTGGGTCGTGGGCGGGTGCATTTGGTCATACGCAGTTTATGCCATCGACCTATGAGGAGTTAGCCGTCGATTTTGATGGTGATGGTCGCCGTGATTTGGTCTCGAGTACCTCAGATGCACTGGCTTCGACCGCCAATTTCCTGACCAAGCGGGGTTGGCAAACAGGCATGCCTTGGGGTTTTGAGGTAACGATACCCGCAAACCTGTCGATTTCAGGTGAAGGGCGCCGTAATAAGAAAAGTTTGTCTTACTGGATGAATCAAGGACTGACACGTGCGGATGGGAGTGCCTTAATTCAAGGGAATCTATCTGAAAGCACCCCAGCTGGATTAATGGCACCCGCTGGAGAAAACGGACCTAAATTCCTAGTTTTCAAGAATTTTGATGCTATTTATAGTTATAACGCGGCTGAAAGTTATGCTTTAGCGATTGCTCATTTATCGGATCGTTTACAAGGCAAAGGCAATTTCCGACAAGGTTGGCCAACCAATGATGCAGGCACATCGCGTGCAGAACGTCGTGAAATTCAGCAATATTTACTCAATCGTGGTTATGATGTTGGTAAAGTGGATGGTTTGATTGGTGATAAAACCCGGCAAGCGATTCGTGATGAACAGATTCGTATAGGTTTAAATCCGACTGGACGAGCAGGGCAACAGACTTTGCAGGCCTTTCGTAATGAAAATGCCAAATTAATGATGAAGTAAAACGGAAAGATGACGGTGCAGGTGTACCGTCATCACATTTTAGGTGCTTTATTCGACTTCAATTGGATCGAGTTTCACCGCCTCTAGAATATCAAAAATTACAGTAGTGACATCCTGACTTAAATCGCGGTTATTAAAAATTTCATGTGCGCTAATGGTGACATCTGTGTCGCTTGGCAGTAGACGTTGTTCTTCTTCAATCAGGTGTTGAATTGGCAACAAAGTCTGCTTGATTTCTAAATGCAAGATATCCTGAAATTCAATATTTTCATCTTCCAGTTCAATTTCTTGCTCATTGAAATATGGCAGGATAATAGAGTGGAGATAAGGCTGAATTTCAATAATATCAAACAATTCCAAATCACGAGTTTGTTCAATTGTGCTGATATGATCATTCACTTCAATGAGAATATGGTAGTAACTCACATTGTTCTCCGCTCAGTTTGCTGTGTGGATGGTTCTATCACAATAGCATGAAATCTAATCTTTTGCTGCGCAAATCAAGCAAAAAGCCTTATAAAGTTTAAGGGTATTTTTCACAAGGTTATTGGCGTGCTGCCAATAACTGTAAATCTGCAGCTCTGAGCCTAAAATGCTGTAAATCTTGTTCTCCCAAAATAGGGTACATTAGGGCTTGAGAGTCATTATGGTGTGCCAGTCCTAGTGCATGGCCTAATTCATGTGCGATGGTCAGTCTCAGATCATCATTTCCATCAAATTGGTAGATTTCAATTTTATTGCCCATAAACACGCCTTTATGGAATTCACGTGCTGGGAAACGTCGTTGGGCTTGCACGATTTCCTTATTTAGCTGTTGAATACTCAAGTTGTGTTGATCGACCTGCTGATTAAAGTTTTGATTTTGTTGTTGAAAATAAGCAGTTTCTTGTTCGAACTGTGCAATTCTGTATTGTAGTTGAGCGAGTTGGTCACGTAAATTTTTTTGTTGTTCCGCGGACTGCGCTTGAGTTTGTTGGCTCTGTAAATAGCGATATTCGGCTTCCAGTTGTTGTTGTTGTTGTTCTAAACGATGTTGTGTGAAATCCAGTTGAGTTCTGGCGCGTTCAATATTGTCTGAAGAGCGATTGTTTTGATTTTTGCTCTTATCTAGTTTTTGTTGGGTTTGTTTTAACGCATTTGCATCTTGCTGGCGCTGATCATAGATCAGTTCAATGCTGAGTTTTGCATGCGGATCGTAAACAAACAGAGTTTGTTGTGTACCTTGATGCCAGATTTCAAGAGCTTCTTGGCTCAATTGTATAACCTGTGCTTGAGTAAGACCAAAACGTGGATCTACATTGCCAATTTTAAAGCGTAGTCGTTGATCAAAGGGGTGCAGTAACCGATCTGACCAGGCATTATAGCGTAATTGATAATGTGCATGGCTTTGGTAGCTGAGCCAGAGTATCGCTAAGAAGAGTAGGATGAATCCAAGTCGATGCATAAATCATTTTTCTTTTTCATTTGTGTGTAATGTAGCGAAAAGTGTGTGGTGTGGAAATATATGCTTCCTCTAAAAATAAAAAAAACCGCGCGTAAGCGCGGTTTTTTTAAAGAGACAAATTATTTTTTGTCATCTTTTACTTCAGTAAATTCAGCATCTACAACGCCATCATCAGCTTTTTGTTGACCTGCATCGCCACCTTGGAATGCATTTGGATCAAAGCCTTCAGCACCACCAGCTTGTTGTGCTTGTTCATAAGCACGTTGAGTGATAGGCATCAAGATGTTTTGTAAAGCTTCAGTTTTCGCTTTGATATCTTCAACATCATTTTCTTTGGTTGCTGCTTCTAGCTCAGAAACGGCAGTGCTTACCGCTGTTTTTTCATCTTCAGTCACTTTGTCACCAAGATCTTTAACAGCTTTGTTTGAGCTTGAAATTAATGCATCAGCTTCGTTACGAGCTTTTGCAAGTTCTTCAAACTTACGATCTTCTTCAGCATTCGCTTCAGCATCTTTGATCATTGCTTCGATTTCAGCATCAGACAAACCTGAGTTTGCTTTAATCTGGATCGATTGCTCTTTACCAGTGCTCTTATCTTTAGCAGATACTTTCAAGATACCATCAGCATTGATGTCGAAAGATACTTCAATTTGTGGCACACCGCGTGGAGCAGGCGGAATGTCACCTAATTGGAAGTTACCCAACAATTTGTTTTGTTGAGCCATCTTACGTTCACCTTGGTAAACAGAAATGTCTACAGCAGGCTGGTTGTCAGCAGCAGTAGAGAACACTTGTGATTTCTTCGCAGGAATCGTCGTGTTTTTCTCAATGATTGGTGTTAATACACCACCCATTGTTTCAATACCTAAAGTTAATGGCGTTACGTCTAATAAAAGAACGTCAGTTTTGTCACCAGACAATACCGCACCTTGAATCGCAGCACCGATTGCAACTGCTTCGTCAGGGTTCACGTCTTTACGTGGCTCTTTACCAAAGAATTCTTGTACTTTTTGTTGTACAAGTGGCATACGAGACTGACCACCCACCAAGATTACGTCAGAGATGTCAGAAGTCGAAAGACCAGCATCTTTAAGCGCAATACGGCAAGGCTCAATTGTACGAGCAACTAAATCAGCAACTAAACCTTCAAGTTTTGCACGAGTTACGTTGATCACTAAGTGTTTAGGACCAGTTGCATCAGCCGTGATATATGGAAGGTTAATTTCAGTTGCATTTGATGAAGAAAGCTCAATTTTTGCTTTTTCAGCAGCTTCTTTCAAACGTTGTAACGCAAGTGGATCATTTTTCAAGTTCACACTTTGTTCTTTCTTAAATTCTTCAACCAAGAATTCAATCAATGCGTTATCAAAGTCTTCACCACCAAGGAAAGTATCACCGTTTGTTGATAACACTTCGATTTGTTGGTCGCCATCAAGATCTGCGATTTCAATGATTGATACGTCAAAAGTACCACCACCTAAGTCGTAAACTGCAACTTTACGGTCGCCTTCTTTTTTGTCCATACCGAACGCAAGTGCCGCAGCAGTTGGTTCGTTAATGATACGTTTAACATCTAAACCAGCGATTTTACCCGCATCTTTAGTTGCTTGACGTTGAGCATCGTTAAAGTAAGCAGGAACAGTAATAACTGCTTCAGTAACTGTTTCACCTAAATAGTCTTCTGCAGTTTTCTTCATCTTTTTCAAGATTTCAGCAGAAACCTGTTGAGGCGCTAATTTTTTATCGTTTACTTCAACCCAAGCATCGCCATTGTCTGCTTTGATGATTTTGTAAGGTACAAGACCGATATCTTTTTGTACCGCCTGGTCTTCATAACGACGACCAATTAAACGCTTAATCGCGAATAATGTGTTTTTAGGGTTAGTCACTGCTTGACGTTTAGCAGATTGACCAACCAAGATTTCACCATCTTTATATGCAATGATTGATGGAGTTGTACGAGCGCCTTCGGCGTTCTCGATTACTTTAACTTTGTCGCCTTCAAGTACAGCAACGCATGAGTTTGTTGTACCTAAGTCAATACCAATGATTTTAGCCATTAGATCTGTTCCTCAAAAATTCTTGTGCAATGTTTTTGCTTGTTATCCGATATGAGAGCCGTTCAAAATTTTTCAAGTTATTTTTCTGAAAATTTTTCACAAACTCCCGTATTTATAGGGTTTATGCGCCTACCATCACCATAGCAGGGCGAAGTAAACGACCATTTAAGGTGTAACCTTTCTGTAAAACGGTGCCAATTTCGTTCGCTTTGGCATTTGGATCAATGCCGACAGCTTGGTGTAAATCTGCATTGAAACCGCTTTGTGTATCTGCTTCAACCACACCAAATTTTTCAAGTGTTGTGAGTAAAGATTTCAAGGTAAGTTTTACGCCTTCAAGTACAGGGGTTTCTTCTTCACCTGCGGCTTGAATGGCACGTTCTAAATTGTCGACAGAGTCGAGTAATTCTTTGGCAAACTTTTCAAGCACAGTTTCCTTATGCTTTTCAGCTTCACGTTGAATACGCTCAACACTCTTTTGTGCTTCATAAACGGCATTTGCTGTACGGGCTTTTTCTAATTTCAAGCTTTCTTCAAGTTTGCCGATTTGCGCTTGTAAATCTTCAACGCTAAGCTCGTTTGCTTGCTCTACACCTTCAGCTTGAGTTTGTTCTGTCTGTTGCTCATTTTGAATGTCTTGAGCTTGCTCATTGTGCTCATTAGCCATTGATGATCTCCGTTGAAAAAAGTTCTTAAACATGTACAGTCCTTTGGTGTCAGTGTTCACTGGTTAAATCTGAACTGTCATGAGTGATGAAATTCATGATTAGTAAAAGAGGTCGGGGCAGGAATGCAAAATTCAAGTTGCATACCTGATTAAATTTGCACTATTTCTATTTTTTCTCAGATAAATTGAAGTGTTGAATTACAAATGCGATGAATTCTTGCGTTTTTTTACTTAAATGGCGACGAGACGAATACACCACAGACAGTTGCATTTGTGGCAGGGCGTAGTCGGGCAGAATCTGATGTAGCCGATTTTGATTCAGCTCAGTTTGTACCAATGCGGTTGGTAACATGGCGATGCCTTGAGCCTGTTTGCACATCTCTAATAATGCATAGGCATCATTGCTTTTGATCACACTATGCAAGTTATAGTTTTGGGGGTGTTGATTCGGAGCGTTCAGCGTCCAAACTGAATGCATACTGTGATGGGTCAGGCAGGTATGTTGTAACAGCTGTTCAGGATGTTGGATCTCGGGCGCTTGAGCCAAATAATCGGGGTGTGCGCATAAAACAGAGTCAATCGGAAACAGCGGACGGGCAATTAAACCTTCAGCTATTTTAGGGCTAATCCGAAAGGCTAAATCGATTTGGGCATCAATTAAATCGAGTGTGTCTTCGGTAATCACAATATCAAATTGTACAAATGGAAATTGCTCACGAAAGCGTTGAATACATTCGGCTAAACCATTTTGTAGTAAAAACAGCCCCGTGGTCAGTCGAATCATTCCTGTTTGTTGCTGATCTTGTGTCATATCCAACAGCAATTGCTGTTGTTGCAAAATATTTTCACAGTAATGCAGCGCCTGCTCGCCAGCAGCCGTAAGTGAGATTTTACGGGTATTGCGATGAAACAATCGGGTCGAAAAATGATTTTCCAGATGTTCAAGGTAGCGAGATACCATGGCGCGTGAAACATTGAGATGGTCTGCAGCTTTGGTCAAACTGCCTTGCTGGGTAATACAGACAAAGACTTGAATGGCTTTTAGGGTATCCATATTTATGTTTATTGTTGCGTATATTGTAACAGTTTATCTTAAGTTGAGGTGTTTATTTGTCATAAACTGAAATTTAAAGTATTCAAAATCAAATAAGAGATGAATACCATGCAAACCAAGTTTTATGCCCTTGCCTTAACTGCTTTAGCACTTAGCTCGACTGCCTATGCGCAAGACCTAAAAATTCACACCTATTTAGCTAAGCCTGAACATTTTGGCGTGACATCTACCCTTATTGAAGGGGATAAAGAAGTCATGTTGGTGAATGCTCAATTTTCTAAATCGGAAGCTTTACGTATCGCAGCAGAGATTTTAGACAGCGGTAAAACTTTAAAAACGATTTTTGTGAGTTATGGCGATCCTGATTTCTATTTTGGTTTGGATGTTTTTAAACAATATTTTCCAAACGTAAAAATCATTGCAACACCTGAAACCGTGCAACATATTCAGGCAACGCAAGCCCTGAAAGTGCAGTACTGGGGACCACAAATGGGCGTGAATGCACCCAGCAAAATTATTGTGCCAGAGGTATATACTCCCAAAACATTAACGCTCGAAGATGAAGTGATTGCAATTAAGGGGCAAAAGGAACTGACTTATTTATGGATTCCAAGTGCTAAAGCAGTGGTTGGTGGTATTCCTGTTTCATCAGGCATTCATCTTTGGATGGCAGATACACCAAGCTCGAAAGATCGTGCAGAAGTAGTTAAGACCTTAGAATCAATCAAAGCACTTCAACCTGAAGTTGTTATTCCTGCACATATGCAGGCAGGCGCTGCTGAAGGTTTAAATGCAGTGAACTTTTCCATAGATTATTTAAAACAGTATGAAAAAGCCGCGAAAAATAGCAAAAATTCTGCACAGTTAATTCAAAGCATGCAGCAACAATATCCAGATTTGGCCGAGTCTGGCAACCTAGCATTGGGTGCCAAAGTAGTGAAAAGTGAGATGAAATGGCCTTAAGCAGTTGAGAGTAAAAAACGATCAAGTTAAACGAAATTAAATATTTCACAAGCGTTACAGATTTTCTTAACCTAGAGCTTAGTAATCACTGCTGTAGTTTCTGATAAGCATGTCGGAGTCTGTTTTTAAGCTTATTCAACCTTTGAATAAGCTTTTTTTTGGGGAAATTGTTGAGAGTTATGACTTTTTATAGATTTAGTAGCATAGAAACGTTATGGGCAAGTCATTTTGTAAATACTTGGCAACAGCAGTAAGTTTTTTCATTTCAATATCTTTTAACCAAATTTGTTTTTTTAATTGTGTTTGGCTAGAACGATGTACTTTATACGATTAAAAATAATCACTTAATTGATTTTTTTATTCTCATAGAATAAAAGAAACGTCTCAATCAGTTTAATAAAACATTGCAGAATGCAACCAACAAATAAAAAACGCTCACCATATATGTGCGCAATTCATTGAAAAAAAATGAATGATGACTTGGCAAAACTAAAGATTGGTTTTTGTATTTTTTATTTGAAAAGGAACAATGTATGAAAAAAGTCGGTTTATTTTCTATTTCTATGTTAGCTATTTCAGTGCTTGCAGTGGGTTGTACTTCAAAAGATCCTGTACAAGCGACTGAAACAGCTCAAATGTCGACTGGAGCAGAAGTGGGTGCACAAGGACAAGTTGGGATTGCTGCGCAAGCAGATGGTTCTGCAAACATGAATGCTCCACAGACTCAAATGAATGATATGCAGGGTCAACCACAATCGATTCAATAATAATGTTTATGTTGTTGAGTTGAAAAACAGCATATTTAGAGTAAAAGACAGTACTTGAATGAGGTGTACTGTCTGAATCAATAGATGCTCTTATTAATTAAGGATGTGTTAAAGAACCCAACTTTTCTATTGATGATTTTGACTTGAACTTGCAGAAACAATGTTAATGACAATATGCTTAAAGCAGATTAGCTTTGTTGCAAAAGCCATACTTTAAGGTTGAACATCTTTAGTAAAGTTTGACCGAAAAATAAAACAACAAGGAATGAGTCGTTTATGGGCATATCAATACAAAAAGTGATGGAACAAAATCAAGGGACAGCAGCGCGACTACTCGATAAGTTGCCTAACTTTGTACAGGAGAATATCGTCAAGGCTTTAGCCTATCCTTATCACTACCCCGAATTAGACTCTTTTCTTAAATGTCTGGTTGCTGTTCAATATAAACAAAATAAAACAGGCTTTATTTCTGCAGATGCACAGCACTCTCGTAAAGTCTTTGAATTGCAGAGCCAGCTTATTGCAGGAAAATCAACAGTCATTAAACAAGTCGAAGATTTACGCTTACCTTTGCAAAGTGGAACTATTTTTGCGCGTCACTATCATCCTGCACCCAATAAAAAACTTCCAATGTTAGTGTTCTATCATGGAGGAGGTTTTGTCGTTGGTACTATCGATAGTTATGATGAAGTGTGTCGTCTATTGGCTGTACATGCGCATGTACAAGTGCTCAGTATAGATTATCCCTTAGCACCAGAAGCCTCGCCGTATCAAATTGTACAAAGTTGTGAAGATGCCTTGGCATGGGTATACCAAAATCGAAAACAACTCAAAATTTTAAAAAATCGTATAGCCGTTGCTGGTGACAGTGCAGGTGGCAATTTAAGTGCGGTGGTTGCGCAACGTAGTATAGGTAAAGCCTATGCACCGCAAGTCCAGTTTCTAATTTATCCAGCATTAGACTTTAAAAGTCGTCATCCTTCCTTTTTTGCTTATAAAGATGGTCTAGTCTTAACTGGAGACGATGTTGATACCGTGACCGCACATTATGCCACTCAGCATCAGGTTGCTTTGGATGATCCAATTATTTCCCCGACTTATGGTAGTTTAAGAAAATTAGCATCCGCCTTTGTTGTTACGGCAGGGCATGATGTACTGCACGATGAAGCCGAGATCTACGCCCATAAGCTACGACATCATGGTGTCTCCGTGGCTTATCATGATTATCCAAGTATGACTCATGGTTTCATTAACATGGTAGGCTTATCGCGGACTGCAAAGAAGAACTACATCGAAATGAGTAAGAAATTCAGAAAATTTTGGGATAAACACAGTTAAAGTAAGACATAAATAAAGTGTTTTAAATATTTGAATATCCATGCATAAATTTAAAACAATGATTTAGATCTTATAAATAAAAAGTTTAAAAGTATCTGAATTTAAAGAGTTGTGTTAAATATAACCAAATATAAAACAGCATTACAGGAACCCCCAACATGTTAAAACAGAGCCTCGCGTTATTGACTGCTGCTACATTCAGTGTGTGTACCTATGCAGCCAATACTCTGGTGGAAATGAAAACATCAATGGGAAATATTGAAATTGAGCTATTTAATGATAAGGCACCAGTTTCAGCTAAAAACTTTGAAGACTACGCAAAAGCAAATTTCTATAACGGCACTATTTTTCACCGTGTCATTCCTGGGTTTATGATTCAGGGCGGAGGAATGGATGCCAATATGGTCGAAAAGCCAACCAAGGCACCTATCAAAAACGAATCTTCAAATGGTTTAAAGAATACGCGTGGCACATTAGCGATGGCACGGACCAATAACCCAAACTCGGCTACCAGCCAATTCTTTATTAATGTCGTAGACAATGATTTTTTAAATAAAGGGTCTATGAATGCAGGTTATGCGGTCTTTGGTAAAGTGACGAAGGGAATGGATGTGGTCGATAAAATTGTAAAAGTACCGACTGCGAGCTATGGAATGCACCAAGATGTACCGAAACAACCTGTGAAAATTCTTAGTGTGAATATTAAGTAAGCAGGCACTGCTAAATCATTAAAAAAATAGCAGAAATATATTTATTTGTATTTCTGCTTTATAATTAATGGGTTATGTGGTTTTTTGTTTATTGGTGAGCTAAAATGGTGCATAAAAATACAACACTCAATAAAACAGCCAGTTAAAAGTGCTTGCACTGAAAATAAAACCGTATAGAATGCACCCCATACCGACGAGATAGACGGAAACGAACGAAGTGCGAAGCACTGAGTTGTTGAGTTTATTGAGTCCAGCATCTAATACTGACGAAGTATTAGAT
>NZ_VXLD01000017.1:0-45579 GCF_008867985.1 Acinetobacter tandoii | reverse complement strand
TTTAATATGAATTTAGATAAATCGAAATAGTGTGTGAGATAAAATTGATCAAGGCTAATAATGACAATAACAACCCAAAGAAGGGGGAGTAATCTAAATAAGCGCCGAATAAAAAATATAAAGGAAGATTTATAATTGTGGAAAAAATGATTATAGACAATTCCCATGCTTAGCCCTGAAAGCACAAAAAAGATGGAAACGCCATAAATACCTAAATTACCTAAGAGGCTGCCCGCTTGAGGATGCCACAATGTCCAACTGATAAGGTGATAAATCATGATGGCACAGGCGGTTACACCCCTTAACCAATCAAGGGTTTCATATCGTTTCATATATATTTTCTAATTAAGCATGAACGAAGTCATATGTCGACTCCGTTCAAAAGAAATTATTGCTGAATCAATTGCGTTAATTCATTCACATAAGCTTGCATCGGTTGCGGATTTTGATCCAAACGGCTTTCAATATTCAAGCGAAGCAAAGGTTCTGTATTGGATGCACGTACGTTAAAACGCCAAGTGCCGAAATCTAAGCTTACCCCATCAGTACGATCAATCTCAGGATTTTGATCTGCAAAATGGTCAAACAGTTTTTGAATTGTAGCTTGCGTATCTGCAACCTTAAAGTTGATTTCACCACTACATGGAAACTTGGTAATCATATCTTCAACCAAGCTAGATAAAGATTGCTGTGTTTCAGATAAAACGCTAATCGCCAGTAACCATGGAATCATGCCACTATCGCAATAAGCAAAATCACGGAAATAGTGGTGTGCACTCATTTCTCCGCCATAGACTGCATTATGTTCACGCATGACATCTTTAATAAAGGCGTGACCAGATTTAGACTGTACAGTAATCCCTTGATATTGATCGACAATATCTAAGGTGTTCCAGACCAACCGTGGGTCATGTACAATTTTTTCATTGCTTTGTTTTAACAAGAAGGCTTGAGCCAATAAGCCGACAATGTAATAACCTTCAATAAATTGCCCTTTTTCATCAAAGAGGAAACAGCGGTCAAAATCGCCATCCCAAGCAATGCCCATATCCGCCTGATGTTCTAGTACTGCATGACGGGTACTATCACGATTTTCAACTAAAATCGGATTTGGAATACCATTCGGGAATGTGCCATCGGCTTCATGATGAATTTTGATAAACTCGACTGGAACTTGCAGTTGCTTGAACTTTTGCTCCAGTGCATCAATCACATGTCCTGCTGAACCATTGCCCGCATTGACCACCAGTTTGAGTGGGCGAATTTTTTCAGGGCGAATGTAGGTGAGGAGGTGATCGATGAATTCAGGCAGAATATTGTAACTTTCAACTGTACCTCTACGCTCAACTGTGGTAAATGCGCCTGATTCCGCCAGTGCTTGAATATCTTTTAAACCGGTGTCAGCACTGATTGGGCGTGCATTTTCACGCACCAGTTTCATGCCGTTATAATCCATTGGATTGTGACTGGCCGTGATTTCGATACCCCCTTGTACGTCAAGATGGAAGGCACCGAAATACACTTCTTCAGTTCCTGTCATACCCAAATCAAGAACATTGACGCCAGCATCGATGAGCCCTTGGATGGTGGCTTGTTTTAGGCCTTCGCTGCTCAGACGGATATCGCAACCAATCACCACGGTTTTAGGTTGGTAAATTTGTCCATAGGCACGCCCAATTTTATAGGCAATCTCTTCATTCAATTCTGAGCCGAGTTTGCCACGAATATCATAAGCTTTAAAACAGGTAAGGCTGGTCATATTTTTAACTCATATTATTTGATAAAAAAGGCTCGAAATTCGAGCCTTTATTCTTATTCGACAGTAACACTCTTGGCCAAGTTTCGAGGCTGGTCTACATCGGTACCACGCAATACTGCGACATGATAAGACAGTAGCTGTACAGGGACGCTATACACGATTGGTGCTAAAGTCGCACTGATACTTGGTACACTTACTACGTGTTGGCGATCTTTATTGTGAATGCCACTATGTTCATCCGCAAAGACAAACAATTCACCACCACGTGCTTGAACTTCTTCCATGTTCGATTTGAGTTTATCTAGCATGTCATCTTGTGGAGCAAGAATAACCACAGGCATGTCATTATCGACCAAAGCCAACGGCCCATGTTTGAGTTCGCCCGCAGCATAACCTTCAGCATGAATATAGGAAATTTCCTTCAGTTTCAATGCACCTTCCAAGGCGATCGGGAAATGTGTGCCACGACCAAGGAATAAGCAGTGTTGTTTTTCCACAAACAATTCTGAAAGTCGCAAAATAGCTGCGTTATTTTGCAAAGTATCTAAAATAACCTTAGGTAAGTGCCATAACTCTGCTGCAATGCTTTGAATTTGATGTTCTGAAATGGTTTGTTTGATTTGACCAATTTTTAAAATCAGTAACATCAATGCGGCCAATTGCGTGGTAAAAGCTTTGGTTGATGCTACGCCAATTTCAGGGCCTGCCAAGGTCAATAAACTGTGGTTGGTTTCACGAATCATCGATGAAGTGGCCACATTACAAATTGCCATAGTCACAATATTGATATTCTTTGATACAGCACGCTTTTGGGTATCACGCAGTGCAGCTAAGGTATCCGCAGTTTCACCCGATTGCGAAATACATAAGTAAAGCGTGTTATTCACAATGACAGGAGTGCGATAACGGAACTCGCTGGCAATTTCGACTTGACATGGTACATCAATGAGTTGTTCAAACCAGTATTTGGCAATCATGCCGGCATGGTAGCTGGTCCCACAAGCTAGAATTTGCACTTGTTGAATGTTTGCAAAATCCGCTTCTGCATGCTTTAAGAAATCTGCGCGTAAAGCATTACCATCTAAAGCTTGAGAAATAGTTTGTTGTAATGCTTCAGGCTGTTCGTAAATTTCTTTCAGCATGTAATGCTTAAATTCACCTTTCGATGCATTGCTGACCGTTGCATCCAGTTCTTTCACTGGACGATTGACCAGTTGCCCATTTACAAATACTTCAATCTTGTCACGTGTTAAGCGAGCAATGTCACCTTCTTCAAGGTAAATAAAGCGGTTGGTAATCGGTAATAAAGCTAATTGATCCGAGCTAATGAAGTTTTCACCAATACCCACGCCAATCACAAGTGGTGAGCCTTCACGCACCGTAATCAGTTCATCAGGATAATCTGTGTGAATAATTCCCAGTGCATATGCACCTTTAAGCTGTGGTACTACACTTTGTACAGCTTCTAACAGGCTAGAGGTTGATTTCAAGGCATCATGTACCAGATGCGCGACAACCTCAGTATCGGTTTGTGAGGTGAATACATAACCCAGGGCTTCAAGATCATCTTTCAGCTCTTGATAGTTCTCGATAATCCCGTTATGTACGACGGCAACATGACCCGAGACATGTGGATGAGCATTATTTTCGGTTGGTTTACCATGGGTTGCCCAACGAGTATGTGCAATCCCAAGTGAACCTGTGACCAGTGATTCATTCACGGCTTGTTCAAGATTGGCAACTTTACCGACACGACGTTCACGTAAAATATCATCATGATTCACTAGCGCTAGGCCTGCCGAATCATAGCCACGATATTCCAGTCGCTTTAAACCTTCAATTAAAATATTGGTAATACTACGTTCTGCAACGCCACCGACAATACCACACATAGGAATATCCTCTTATTTCTTCAATTTTTGTGGACGTTGATAGTTTTCTTTGACTATCTGCTTTGAACGTTCAAAGGCTAAGTTGTGATCTTCAACATCACGGGTAATCACTGAACCAGCGCCGACAGTGGCACCATGGCCAATGCGTACAGGGGCGACCAGTGAACTGTTCGAGCCAATAAAGGCCGCGTCACCAATAATGGTTTTGAATTTGTTGGCACCGTCATAATTACAGGTAATGGTTCCTGCACCAATATTTGAATTTTCACCAATTTCGGCATCGCCTAAATAAGTAAAATGATTGGCTTTAGAACCCAGACCGATGCTTGAGTTTTTCACTTCAACAAAATTCCCAATATGGACTTCATTGGCGAGTTTTGCACCTGGACGTAAACGTGCAAAAGGTCCAATTTGGGTGTCTTCACCGACAATGGCTTGATCGAAAATGCTATACGGTTGCACTTTGGTGCCTGCAGCAATTTTGGTGTTTTTGATGACGCAACCTGCGCCAATCTCAACGGAATCACCCAGTTCGCAATCGCCTTCAATGATCACGTTAATATCAATACGTACATCTTGGCCAACTTTAAGCTTGCCACGTAAATCAAAACGACTCGGGTCAATCAAATGCACGCCTTGTTGCATCAATTGTTTAGCTTGGAAGTTTTGAAATTGACGTTCTAATGCTGCAAGTTGAATACGGTCATTCACACCTTCGACTTCAAAGTTCATCACAGGTTCAACTGAAGCGACCTCAAGACCATCGGCCAGTGCCATCGCCACGATGTCAGTAAGGTAATATTCACCCTGAGCATTATTGTTGGTGAGCTGTGGTAGCCATTGATGTAACTTGGCATTACTCACGCAATAGATACCAGTGTTGATTTCACGAATCTGACGTTGCTGTTCGTTGGCATCTTTATGCTCAACAATCGCTTGAATTTTCCCATTTTCGCGCACAATGCGACCATAGCCTGTGGCATCTTCAAGGGTTAAGGTCACGAGGCCAATCCCTGTTCCACGTGAAGCATCAAGTAATTTTTGTAATGTTGCGGGGGTAATACAGGGTACATCACCAGACAAAATCAGTGAGATGCCATCTTGAGGTAGTACAGGTAAAGTCATCTGAACAGCGTGACCAGTACCCAGTTGTTCTGCTTGTTCGACCCATTGTATTTGTTCATGGTTAAAGTGCTGTTGCACTTGTTCGCCACCATGTCCATAAATAGTGATGATGTGATCAGCATGGAGTTGCTTTGCTGTGTCAATCACATGTCCAAGTAAGGGGCGTCCTGCTAAGGGTTGTAACACTTTGGGGAGCTGGGAACGCATTCGGGTTCCCTTACCTGCAGCAAGAATAATCACAGAAGTTGTCATAACACACCTTACAAGCTGGCGCTAAGCCAGAGAAATATTGAGGTATATAAAAATACAGAGCGCTGCCCAAAGCCCCGCAATAATGTCATCGAGCATAATGCCAAATCCGCCGTGGACTTGGCGGTCAATGACGCGAATGGGCCATGGCTTCCATACATCAAACAGGCGAAACAGCAAAAAACCAATCAATGCAGAGAAGACACTCATTTGTCCGAAATAAATCAACGGTAACAAGGTAATAGATTGACCTGCAAACTCATCCCAGACAATGCGTCCATCATCATGTACGCCCATCACTTTGGCGGTTTGACCGCAAATATAGATGCCAATCAGTGACATGAAGATGATGGCGTATATGGAGTTGATAAAGCCTAAATTCAACCACAATGGAATAAAAAGCAGGGCAAAAGCCGAACCAAATGTGCCTGGTGCTTTAGGTAATAAACCAGAGCCAAAACCGACACCGCAAAATACAATACAGCGGTTCGACCAAGACATATGGTTAAACTGAATTGGAGGTTTATGCAAAGTGTTGATACCCTTGAAATTGAAGCGGATGATCTTTGCCATCTTTTTCAAATGTAAGCCCAGTAGATGTTGTAATAGTTCCAATCACCGTAATTTTTACATCTAATTGTTGTTGCAAAAGTTGTTGGTAATTTTGCGGGCTTATTGTAAAGCATAACTCGTAGTCATCACCACCTGCGAGTGCGTATTGCCATTGTTGTACTTGTGTTAAATGTTGCAGACTGACATCGATAGGGAGCTGTTCCAATTGTAGTCGAGCACCGACCTGTGATGCCTTAAGAATATGTCCAAGATCTTGTGCCAGTCCATCCGACACATCAATCATGGCAGAAGCTAAGCCTTTCAACTGCTGTCCAAGCTGGCAACGTGGTGTTGGGTAATCTAAACGGTGCTTTAAGGTATGATTTGGATGTTGAAGACCAAAGGCCGCATCACCGACCTGACCGCTGACGCAAACGTAATCACCGACTTGAGCACCTGAGCGTTTTACCGCTTGCCCCGTATCTACCCAACCGAGGGCGGTGACGGAAATGGTGAGGTGAGGGCTTTGGGTCGTATCACCACCAATTAAACTCACGCCAAATTGATCGCAACAATCGTAAAGTCCCCGACTAAATTCTTTCAGCCAGTCATGATCAATTTGGGGTAGGCTCAATGCCAATAAGATACTCTGCGGTTTGGCGCCCATCGCTGCAATATCGGAAAGATTCACGGCAACAGATTTCCAGCCAATGGCATGGGGAGGAGTATCGAGAGGAAAATGTCGTCCTGCAATCAAGGTGTCTGTGCAGATCACCAATTGTTGCTGCGGAGGCGGGGTAAGTACGGCTGAGTCATCTCCGACCCCTAAGTCGACTGAAGTATGCTTCTGTCGATTAAAATAGGTTTCAATGATAGAAAACTCAGCCATATTACTTACTACACGTCTTATTGTGCTTGTTGCTTTTCTGCTGCACGAAGGCTGTTGGCTAAACGGTCTAATACACCATTGATGTATTTATGACTGTCAGCACCACCAAAGTGTTTGGCAAGTTCAATCGCTTCATCTAAAACCACGCGATACGGGATTTCAAGATGTTCTTTCAATTCGTAAGCGCCTAAACGTAATGTTGCAAGTTCAACACCGTCTAGTGCTTCGATTTGGCGATCTAGCACAGGGATAAGAAGCGCATCCAAAGCTTCATGATTGGCAACCACTTGAGTCAGCAATTCATGATAATAGCTTAGGTCCACTTTATGCATGGCATTTTCAACACGCGTACGTGCTTCAATTTCATGCACTGGGTTGCGGCTCATTTGCCATTCATAAATGCCTTGTACAGCAAAACGACGTGCTTTACGTTTTGCAGCATAAGCGGCTTGAAGTGTTTGCGACATGCTTTAAATAGCCTTTAACAAGTTAACCATTTCAATTGCAGTAAGAGCAGCTTCGCTACCTTTATTACCTGCTTTTGTTCCAGAGCGTTCAATCGCTTGTTCAATGCTGTCCGTAGTCAATACACCGTTAATCACTGGTAAACCAGTGTCTAAGCCAACTACGCCTAAACCTTTGGCACATTCACCTGCAACAAAGTCAAAGTGAGGCGTACTACCACGAATCACAGCGCCAAGAGCGATGATGGCATCAAAGCGATCAGAAGCAGCCAGTTTTTTTGCAACCACTGGAAGTTCCCAAGCGCCTGGTGCATGAACAACAGTGATATTATCCTCTGATACACCATGACGTTTCAATGTATCAATTGCGCCTTCTAGCAAGTGTTCAACCACAAAGCTATTGAAACGACCAACTAAAATCGCGTAACGGCCTTCGCTCGCGAGATGTAATAAACCTTCAATTCGGCGAATCGCCATAGCAACCTCGATTATTTCGTTAATGTTTGTTGAGCGGTGACATATTCCACCACTTCAAGATTAAAACCTGATAATGCGTTGAAACGTAGCGGCGAACTTAGCAGCTTCATTTTTTCAACGCCTAAATCACGTAAAATTTGTGCGCCTACACCAATCGTTTGATATTGCTGAGACAGAGCTGCACTAGATTTGGTTTTCTTTGGTGCAGTTAGGCTGTCGAGGGCAGGGCCTAGATCTTGTAGATGACGTTGACCAATCCAGACCAGTACACCACGATCACTTTGTGCAATTTCTTTTAAGGCACGGTCTAAGTTCCACGCCGGTTCGCCATCTTGCTTGTTCAATTTGAGCAAGTCACGTGTCGGATTAAAACCATGTACGCGAACCGTAGTGATGCCATCTTTTGGCTCACCTTTGACCAAAGCCAAATGAATATCTGGATTGCCAATTTCACGGTAACGGAACAGTTCAAATGTACCGTATTCAGTATCGATGCTTTCTTGACCTAAACGCTCAACTGTTTGTTCATTGGTCATGCGGTAATGGATGAGGTCAGCAATGGTTCCCATTTTTAGGCCATGCTTTTCAGCGAAAATTTCTAAATCTGGGCGACGGGCCATGGTGCCGTCTTCTTTGATAATTTCACAAATTACAGAAGCAGGTTCTAGGCCAGCAATGCGTGCAAGGTCACAGCCTGCTTCAGTATGTCCTGCACGGTGCAGTACACCACCAGGTTGCGCCATCAATGGGAAGATATGTCCAGGCTGTACGATATCGCTAGGCTTGGCATGTGCCGCAACCGCTGTTTGAATGGTATGAGCACGTTCAGCAGCGGAAATACCTGTGGTAATCCCTTCGGCTGCTTCAATGGATAGGGTGAAGTTGGTGGCGTGTTGTGCACCATTGGCATCGACCATTAATGGTAAATTCAATTGCTGACAACGCTCACGGCTTAAAGTTAAGCACACCAAACCACGCGCATGTGTAATCATGAAGTTGATGTCTTCTGGGCGGACGTGTGTCGCCGCAATGACCAAGTCGCCTTCATTTTCACGGTCTTCATCATCCATCAGGATGACCATTTTCCCTGCACGGATATCTGCTACGAGCTCTTCAACGGTATTGAGCGGCATCAATCTTCACCTTTCTATTCGTCTGCAAATGACCAAAGTCTTTGCATTTCTGATTGTGGCATAGTCTAACGCTTTTTTAGACAGTTTGCCTATGCTTTTACTTTTCTGTACGTCGATTGTTATACACAGCCACGCAAGACTTTAAAAGAGTTGCACTATTTAAAAATGAGCAATCGATTAAACTCATGGGGTCAAAATCGGTTCAAATTTCCTAGAAAACGGGGGCGAACTGTACATTTTAGTCAAATCAGGCTGTATTGATCAGGATGGTTTGATTTCTAAGAGTATGCGGGTTTCTTACTTAAAATCACGATAAGTGAATTGCTTATGCTTTATAAGTCGAAAGCAAAATACTGGTTTCGGTGTTATAAATGCCCGAAATGGTTCGAATGCGCTCTAAGGTTTTATCAAAACTTTCCAAACTGTCCGATTTCAGCTCAACCAATAAATCCCATTTACCATTGGTGGTATGCAGCGTATGTACAGAAGGGTCGATTCTTAACTCTTTTACGACCGCACTGGTTTTGGTGCCTTCCACCATAATATTCATCCAAGCACGAATGGTGTTTTTCTCACTGCCGGGTTTTAAGCGAACGGTATAGCCCGTAATGATGCCACTCGATTCTAAATATTCGATTCGTTTCTGCACAGTATTTCGGGAAACGCGCACTTTTTGGGCAATGTCGGTAATTGACATACGGGCGTTGTCACGCAGCAAACCTAGAATTTGGCTGTCAGTATCATTCATTTTGATTTCCATGATTATCATTTTGATAAAATTTATTGCATTTTTATCAAAATTACAACTTTTTAGAGTCGTTTTGATTTTTCATACTATGCGTATTAGGTAACACTCCAGTTGGAACAACACCGAGCTGAGGCGGTGTCCAATAGATGGGGTGTTTCCTATTTTGAATGGATTAGCTCAATTAAATTCTCAGAGGATAAAATAATGTCTTTGTCATATGAAATGGAAAATAGTGGTGCATGGCAAACCTACCTTGCTCAGATTAACCGTGTAGCCCCTTATCTTGAAGAAGACTTAATCCCATTTATCAATACTTTAAAGCGTCCAAAGCGTGCGCTCATTGTTGATGTGCCTATTGTAATGGACGACGGTTCTATTCAGCATTTCGAAGGTTACCGTGTACAACACAATTTGTCGCGTGGACCAGGTAAGGGCGGTATTCGTTACCATCCAGATGTAGAACTGAATGAGGTCATGGCCCTCTCAGCATGGATGACCATTAAAACTGCGGTATTGAACTTACCGTATGGTGGTGCAAAAGGCGGTATTCGAGTAGACCCGCGTAAATTGTCACCACGTGAACTTGAACGCTTAACGCGTCGTTTTACCACTGAAATTAGCCCAATTATTGGTCCACAAATTGATATTCCAGCGCCAGATGTAGGCACTAATGCAGACATTATGGGTTGGATGATGGACACCTATTCCACGATTAAAGGTCATACCGTCACAGGTGTCGTGACAGGTAAGCCTGTACATTTAGGTGGTTCATTAGGTCGTGTCCGTGCAACAGGTCGTGGTGTATTCGTTACAGGTTTAGAAGTTGCCAAAAAAATTAACTTAGCACTTGAAGGCAGCCGTATTGCAGTTCAGGGTTTTGGTAACGTAGGTAGCGAAGCTGCATATTTATTCCATAAAGCCAACGCAAAAGTAGTATGTGTACAAGACCACACAGGCACAATTTTCAACGCAGATGGTTTTGACGTTAAGCAATTACAAGACTACGTTGCGATTCATAAAGGTGTTGCAGGCTTCCCTAATGCAACCGTAATTGAAGATGAAGCGTTCTGGACAGTAGAGATGGATATTTTAATCCCTGCTGCTTTAGAAGGTCAGATTACTGCTGAGCGTGCGCAAAAATTGACTGCGAAATTGGTCTTGGAAGGTGCGAACGGCCCAACTTATCCAGAAGCAGAAGATATTCTTTTACAACGTCAAATCATGATTGTTCCAGATGTGCTCTGTAATGCTGGCGGTGTAACCGTGAGTTACTTCGAGTGGGTTCAAGACATGGCAAGTTACTTCTGGACCGAAGAAGAAATTAATGAACGCTTAGATAAGCTCATGATTAAAGCGGTTGAAGATGTTTGGCATACAGCAGATGACAAAGATTGTAGCTTGCGTACTGCAGCGTACATTTTGGCTTGTGAACGCATTTTGAAAGCACGTAAAGAACGAGGAATTTTCCCAGGTTAAGGGGAAGTTTCGTGCCCTTCGGGGCACATTCAAGTAAGAAAAATATCAGATTTATTAAGGAAGAACAGACCATGAACCAGACTAGCCAACCGAATCGCCAAGATTTTAATCAGTATATGGTGCCTGTTTTTGCACCCGCTCAATTTATTCCTGTGCGTGGCGAAGGTTCTCGTTTGTGGGATCAGCAAGGTAAAGAATATATTGATTTTGCAGGTGGCATTGCGGTGAATGCGCTTGGACATGCACATCCAGTTGCAGTCAAAGCCTTAGTCGAACAAGGTCAAAAGTTATGGCATATCGGTAATGGTTATACCAATGAACCTGTACTTACCCTAGCAAAACAATTGGTTGAAAGTACCTTCGCCGATAAAGTGTTCTTCTGTAACTCTGGTGCAGAAGCCAATGAAGCGGCTTTGAAACTTGCGCGCAAAGTGGGCCTACTTTCAGGCTCTGCGCGCAAGAACAAGATTATTGCATTTAAAAATGCCTTCCACGGTCGTACCTTATTTACCGTTTCGGCAGGTGGTCAACCGAAATATTCACAAGATTTTGCTCCTTTACCAGAAGGCATTCAGCATCTTCCATTTAATGATTTGGACGCAGCCCGTGCAGCGATTGATGCCGACACGTGTGCCGTGATTGTTGAACCGATTCAAGGTGAAGGTGGGGTCATTACGGCTGATCCTGAATTTTTAAAAGGTTTACGTGAGCTGTGTGATCAACACGGTGCAGTATTAATTTTTGATGAAGTACAAACAGGTGTAGGTCGTACAGGGGCGCTATATGCCTATATGAACACTGAAGTGACGCCAGACATTTTAACCACAGCCAAAGCACTCGGTGGTGGTTTCCCAATTGGTGCCATGATTACCACAGATAAATACGCGAATATGTATGCAGTGGGAGATCATGGCACGACTTATGGCGGTAATCCATTGGCATCTGCTGTAGCAAATGCAGTGTTTGGCTTTATCAACACCCCTGAAGTATTGAATGGTGTACGTACTCGTGCGCAAATCTTTGCTGAAGGTTTGAAGCGTTTGAATGAACGTTTTGGCTTGTTTGAAGAAGTTCGCGGTCAAGGTTTATTGATTGGCTGTGTACTCAAAGCAGAATATGCAGGTAGAGCCAAAGATATCGTCACTCTTGCTGGTGAAGAAGGTCTCTTGGCCTTGGTTGCAGGTCCAAATGTCGTGCGTTTCACGCCATCTTTAATTATTCCAGAAGCGGATATTGAAGTAGGTTTACAACGTTTTGAGCGTGCGCTCGCACGTTTTGTTGGCGCGTGATAGGTCACCGCTGATGATGATTGTTAGACATGCAGAGCATCGAGATTTAGATGATATCTTCATTCTGGCGGGGAAGTCGGGCGTAGGTCTGACTTCTTTACCCCAAAATAAAGACATCTTATTGGCTCGAATTGCCCGCACACAAAAGACCTTACAAGGTCAAGCGGCGCCAAATGAGCAAGGTTATTTATTTGTTTTAGAAGATACCCAGTTGCAGCGCGTGGTTGGCGTGAGTGCGATTGAAGTTGCAGTGGGTTTGACGGAACCATTTTATAACTTTCATGTGGGCAAACAAGTTCATGCTTCACAAGCTCTGAATGTTTATAAGGCCTTAAACACCCTATTTTTAAGCAATGACCATACAGGATGTAGTGAGCTGTGTACGCTGTTTTTAGATCCTGAATACCGTAAAGATCAAAATGGTAAATTGCTCTCTAAAATCCGTTTTCTGTTTATCGCAGCATTTCAGCAGGCATTTCAAAATACCCTGATTGCAGAAATGCGTGGTTATTCTGATGAAAATGGTCGATCACCATTTTGGGATGCCTTGGGCTATCACTTTTTCAATATGGATTTCTCCACGGCGGATTACTTGAGTGGTATTGGGCAAAAAGTCTTTATTGCGGAATTAATGCCACGCTTCCCTGTGTATACCGATTTATTGCCATTGGCCGCACAGCAAGTGATTGCGCAAGTTCATCCTCAGACCGTTCCAGCTTCTCGTGTTTTAGAGTCGGAAGGTCTGCGTTATCAAGGGTATGTCGATATTTTTGATGCAGGACCAACCCTCGAAGCTGAAGTGAAAAACTTACGTGCAGTCAAGGAAAGCCAGACCTGTGCTGTGAAAATCGTGAGCAGTTTGCCAGAAGCGACAGGTCGTTATTTGGTGGCGAATGACCGTTATCATGATTATCGCGCAATTTTAATTCAACATGCTGCGGATGCAGACAACTTAAGTTTAACGGCTGAACAAGCCTATGCGCTTGGCGTACAAGCGGGGCAAAGTATTCGTATGTTGCCTTTAGATAAGATGGAGTAAAAATAATGTCACAAGGGAATTTATTTATTAATGGGACATGGTCTCCAGCGCAGGGTGCAGCTTGGAACAAACTTGATCCAGTTTCTCAAGAAGTGATTTGGCAAGGTGCAGAAGCTACGGCTGAACAAGTGGAACAAGCATGTCAGTCAGCACGTGCTGCCTTTGCTGCTTGGGCACGTCGTCCACTTGCAGAGCGTATTGAGGTGATTCATCGCTTTGCAAGCTTGCTAGAACAAAATAAACAACAGTTAGCGACAGTCATTAGCCGTGAAACCAGCAAGCCGATTTGGGAAACCTTAACCGAAGTTCAATCGATGATTGCTAAAGTGGCCATTTCGATTCGTGCTTACCATGAGCGTACAGGCGAAAGCATCACCGAAATGGCTGATGGTGCAGCCTCTTTGCGTCACCGTCCACATGGGGTATTGGCTGTATTTGGCCCCTATAATTTCCCAGGTCACTTGCCGAATGGTCATATTGTTCCAGCCTTAATCGCGGGCAACACCATTGTTTTTAAACCAAGTGAACTCACGCCGTGGACTGCGGAAGAAACCGTGAAGTTGTGGCATGAAGCAGGTTTACCAGCAGGCGTATTGAACTTGGTGCAAGGCGGTCGTAGCACAGGCGAGGCACTTGCGCAGTCGCATGAAATTGATGGCCTGTTGTTCACGGGTAGTGCCAATACGGGTTACCACTTGCATAAACAATTAGCGGGCGCTCCAGAAAAAATTCTCGCTCTAGAAATGGGGGGGAACAACGCATTAATTATCGATGAAATTACTGATATTGATGCAGTGGTGAATTTAACCATTCAATCTGCCTTTATTTCCGCAGGTCAGCGCTGTACTTGTGCGCGCCGTTTGATTATCAAAAATGGTGCTGTAGGTGATGCTTTCATTCAACGTTTGGTTGAAGTGAGCCGTAACTTGGTGGTGGGTCAGTGGGATGCACAGCCACAACCGTTCATGGGTGGTGTGATTTCATTGCATGCTGCACAGCAAATTTTACAAGCGCAACAACGTTTGGTGGATTTGGGTGCTGAGGTGTTATTGCCTGTGACTCAAACTGATCCAAACAGCAGCTTGTTAAGCCCGGGTCTTTTAGAGGTCACAAACGTCAATAATGTGCCAGATGAAGAATATTTTGGTCCATTGAGTTGTATCTATCGTTATGACCATTTTGATGAAGCTTTAGCGCTTGCCAATGCAACACGCTTTGGCTTGTCAGTAGGTTTAGTTTCACCAGATCGTGAACTGTTCGAGCGTTTATTGATTGAAGCGCGTGCAGGCATTGTGAACTGGAATAAACCATTAACAGGCGCTTCAAGTGCCGCGCCATTTGGTGGTGTTGGTGCATCAGGGAATCATCGTGCCAGTGCCTTCTATGCGGCAGATTATTGCGCATGGCCAATGGCATCACTAGAAAGTCAACAGGTAAGTCTACCTGAAAAATTATCGCCAGGCATTGTGCTGTAAGTCGACAGAAAAGGGAGTTTAGAAATGTCAGGCTATGAAATTAATTTTGATGGTTTAGTCGGTCCAACGCATCACTATGCAGGATTGTCTTTTGGAAACGAAGCTTCGACCAAAAACCGTAATAATTTATCGAATCCGAAGTTGGCTGCCAAGCAAGGTCTGTTAAAGATGAAAGCTTTGGCCGACATGGGCTTAAAGCAAGGTGTATTTGCACCGCAAGAACGCCCACATGTGCCAACTTTGCGCAAATTGGGCTTCCGTGGGGATGACCATAGCGTGATTGAACAAGCGATGCGTACTTCGCCTGCATTGTTATCCGCTTTGAGTTCTGCATCGTGCATGTGGACAGCCAATGCGGCAACGGTTTCACCGTCGGCAGACAGTACAGATGGTCGTGTGCATTTTACTGCGGCAAACTTGAACAACAAATTCCACCGCTCGATTGAACATGAAACGACCTCGCGTGTTATGGCAGCTATGTTTAACGATGAGCGCCACTTTGCCCATCACGAAGCTTTACCACCCGTGGCGTTGTTTGGTGATGAAGGCGCGGCAAACCACAACCGTTTAGGTGGTGCTTATGATCAAGCCAGCGTACAAGTGTTCGTTTATGGTCAGCAGTTCCTCGGCGGTGGTATTGGTCCGAAACATTATCCTGCGCGTCAGTCACGTGAGGCGAGTGAAGCTGTTGCACGTTTACATCAATTGAAAGCTGAACAAACCGTTTTTGTGCAGCAGCATCCCGATGTGATTGATCAAGGGGTCTTCCACAACGATGTGATTGCGGTGAGTAACCAAAACGTCTTGTTTCATCATCAACATGCATTTTTGAACCAAACGGAAGCTTTGGCCGAAATTCGTGAAAAAATGGCGAGTTTAGGTCAAGAGTTGGTGTCCATTGAAGTACCTGATCAGCGTGTTTCAGTGAAAGATGCAGTGAATACCTATTTATTCAATAGTCAATTACTCACACGTGCCGATGGCGGTATGAGCATTGTAGTGCCTGAAGAATCGCGTCAAAACCAAGCGGTATGGAGCTACTTGAACGACATGATTCAAATGGGTACCCCAATTGATGACATCAAAGTTTTCGATTTACGTGAAAGTATGCGTAACGGTGGCGGTCCTGCATGTTTACGTTTGCGTGTTGCCGTGAATGAAGCAGAACTGAACGCGATTAATCCGAATCTATTTATGAATGATGCTTTGTTTGCACGTTTAAATACGTGGGTAGATCAGTACTACCGTGATCAGTTGGCACAGCAAGATTTGGCCGACCCACAATTATTGATTGAAAGCCGTACTGCGTTAGATGAGTTGACGCAAATTTTAGGCTTGGGTTCGGTATATCACTTCCAACGTTAAGTAATCGTGCAGGGAAAGCAAATGATAGATTTTCTAGGTGATGTTTTAGCACAACGTATCCCGACTGTATCGCAGGGCGAACAGCATGATTTTCATTGGGAATGGTTAGCTGAAGGGGTTTTATCTTTTACTCCAAAGCAGGCTTATGAAAAAGCCATCGTGCTTTCCGCGGGTGTACATGGCAATGAAACTGCGCCAATCGAGTTATTGGCGCAGCTCAGTCAGGATATTTTTGCATGTGCGTTACAGCTCAAGGTCAAATTAATATTGATTTTGGGCAACCCTGTCGCGATTCGTTCAGGTCAACGCTATGTTGAAAATGATATGAATCGGATGTTTTGTGGTGCACATCAGCAATTTTCTGAAACCTTTGAAGCAAAGCGAGTGGCTGAGCTAGAGCAGTTGGTGGCAGATTTCTTTCAATCTTGCCCTGCACAGGTCAAACGCTATCACTATGATTTGCACACAGCGATCCGTCCATCTTTGCTTCCGACTTTTGCTTTATTTCCTTATCAAACTCATGGCTATGATGCGGTCATGTTGGCGTGTTTAAATGCTGCGGAACTGGATGCCTTGGTATACCACAATGCAGCGGGTCGCACCTTCACGCACTATACCAGTTCAAGATTTCAGGCAGCGAGTTCAACCCTTGAGCTTGGACATGCCAAGCCTTTTGGTCAAAATGATTTGGCAGCATTTGCTGCAATTAATCAAGTTTTACGTGCGGTGGTGACAGAACAAGCTTTACCTGCACGCCAAAAGTCAGCAATTAAAAACTTTCGTGTCGTCGATTCGATTATCAAAACTGAAGATGACTTTCAGCTCAATCTTGCCGATTCTGCGCCCAATTTCTCAATGTTCCAATCAGATGCAGTGATTGCCCTGCAACAGGGCAAACCTTATGTGATTGCACCAGAACAGGTCTGGATTTTATTTCCAAATACTCAAGTGAAAAAAGGGTTAAGAGCAGGCTTGATATTAACTGAGCTTCGTGTGTGATTATTCGTCTCGATTTATTAAATATGATGATGGTGATTTATAGAATTTAAATCGTTAAATTGATTTTCAATGGAATTGAATATATGGATATTGTAAAAAATATTAATGCAATATTTACGCCCAGTGATTATGAGTTCGCTTGTAATCAGTGGATAAACTCGCGTCATGTTTTTATTAAGCTATTATTTTTTAATGTTAAATTAATAAAATTGGTATAGGTTTTGCAATCTGTGTTGTGATTATTTGGTCGCTATTTTTATTTTATAAATTCGGTTAAATAATAAAATTAATATTATTGAAAGATAATATTTAGCTTAATTTTGGATGGATATTAAATAAGGAAAAATTTTATATCTGTCCCGTATTTGCACCTCTTTGAGGTGTAAATTGGAGTAATAAACATGATGAATGGAAATAAGTTCAATAAGTCGAAAGAAACCCTAGAGGGTGATTTACTGGGTGGACATCATTACGATTCAGCTGGAGAAGAACAACTCGATCGTTCTCTCAGCAATCGCCATATTCAAATGATTGCGATTGGCGGAGCTATCGGAACAGGTCTATTTATGGGTTCGGGGCAAACCATTGCCAATTCTGGAACCTCAGTCATTTTGACTTATATGATCGTTGGCTTTGTCCTGTTTTTTGTCATGCGTGCCATGGGAGAGTTACTGCTTTCCAACACCAATTATAAGTCATTTGTAGATTTTGCTACGGATTATTTAGGTCCTTGGGCAGGCTACTTTTTGGGCTGGACCTACTGGCTCAGTTGGATCATTACTGCGATTGCCGATATTATTGCGATTGGCGGTTATATGCAGTTCTGGTATCCCGATTTACCCGTATGGTTGCCTGCTTTGGCCACGATCACTGTTTTGACGGTACTAAACTTACTTACGGTGAAAATGTTTGGTGAAACCGAGTTTTGGTTTGCCATGATCAAGATTGTGGCAATTGTTGCCTTTTTAATTTTGGGTGTGAGCTTGGTGGTTATGGGCTTCGTGTCGCCAAATGGAGTCAAGGCATCGTTCTCACATATTACCGATCCTGATGCATTTTTACCGCATGGTGTGACAGGTTTCTTGGCGGGTTTCCAAATGGCAGTGTTTGCTTTCTTGGGTATTGAGTTGGTCGGTACAACTGCTGCAGAAACCAAAAACCCAGAAAAATCATTACCTAAAGCCATTAATTCAATTCCGTGGCGAATTCTGTTGTTTTATGTGGGTGCCTTGTTGGTCATCATTTCCGTAACCTCATGGCAGCACGTTGATCCAGGTAAAAGTCCATTTGTGGCTATGTTCCAATTGGTCGGACTTACAGCTGCTGCTGCTGTGGTGAACTTCGTGGTCGTGACTTCGGCAATGTCTTCTGCAAACAGTGGTATCTTCGCCACCAGCCGTATGTTGTATGGTTTGGCGGTTGAGAAAGATGCGCCGCAGCGCTTTAAAACCTTATCTAAAGGTAAAGTGCCTGTACAAGCACTGTTGTGTTCTATGATTTGTGTATTTATCGGTACGTTGATTCTGTTCGTTACACCAAATGTCATGTCTGCATTTAATATTGTGACAGCATTGACCTCAATTTTGACTGTATTTGCCTTTGGTATGATTCTGGCATCGTATTTGGCTTATCGTAAAAAGCGTCCTGATTTGCACGCGAAATCTATTTATAAAATGCCTGCGGGTATTTTTATGAGCTGGTTTGGGATCGCCTTTATGGTGTTTGTGGTTGCGATTTTATGTCTCGATCATGATACGCGTATTTCACTGTTTGTTTCACCACTTTGGTTTATCGGCTTATGGATTGCTTATAAGCGTCGTCAACGTCAAGATAGCGAGCGCACTTGGATTTTAGAGCATGGTCGTCGCATTGATCATGATGAACTATCAGAAAATAATTAATGAAGAGTGAGAGAGGGTATTTACCCTCTCTTTTTTATAACGACGAAGAGGGATTTGTCTTGAAAAAAGTAACATTATTGGCGTGTATGTTGGGGGCGGGGCTGCTGAATATGAGCAGTGCGATGGCGGCACCGATGTTGACATCACAGATTTCAGCAACACAGGCTGCGGCCCCTCAAGCCAACGCGTGGGTTGAAATTAATGTGCAAGCCTTTGAACAAAATATTCAAACCTTGCAGCAACAATTGCAGGATAAGAGCCAAATTTGTGCTGTGATGAAAGCCGATGCTTATGGGCATGGAATTCAGTTGTTGATGCCGAGCATTATCAAGTTAAATGTACCTTGTGTGGGCATTACCAGTAATGCCGAAGCCGCGATGGTGCGCCAATCGGGTTATCAAGGTCGTATTTTAAGATTGCGTGCAGCCACCGATCAGGAAATTCAAAATGCAGCTTCACTCAAGATGGAAGAATTATTCGGAAACTATGAGCAAGCGCAGCGTATTTCTACTTGGGCGAAACAGCAAGGGATTACAGTTGCCTACCATCTGGGTTTAAATGCGGGCGGCATGGATCGTAATGGTTTAGAGCTAAACAGCGAGCAAGGTAAACAGCAAGCCCTGCGTATGACCAAACTGCCAAATTTGAAGTTGGTCGGCATCATGACGCATTATGCAGTAGAAGATGAAAAATATGTACGGGAACGTTTAGCGGTCTTTAACCAGCAAACGAACTGGCTCATTAAAAAAGCCAAACTCAAACGTGAAGAGCTAACCTTACATACCGCCAATTCATTTGCCACTTTAACCGTGCCAGAGTCACATTTAGATATGGTCCGTGCTGGTGGTGTGATTTATGGTGACAGTATTCCTGACCGTGTGGAATATAAAAAGTTGATGACGTTTAAAACCCAAGTGACAACAGTGAATGCTTATTTAAAAGGTACAACTGTCGGGTATGACCAAACCTATACTTTAAAACGTGATTCTTTATTGGCGAACTTGCCGATGGGCTATTCAGATGGCTATCGTCGCGCTTTTAGTAATAAAGCCTATGTGTTGATTCGTGGACATAAAGTTCCTGTGGTCGGGCGGACGTCGATGAATACCACCATGGTCGATGTCACTGATTTTCCTGATATTCGTGCCAGTGATGAAGTGGTGTTGTTTGGTCAGCAAGGCAATGAAAGCGTCAAGCAAAGTGATTTAGAAGAATACAATGGTGCGCTGCTTGCAGATGTCTACACCATGTGGGGCAATTCTAATCCTAAAATTGCTGTACGCTAAGCTGACAATAATTCATTAATGTAAATGACTACCCCATGTCTGAACTTTCAGGCGTGGGGTAATTTTTATATGGCTGTGTAGAGGGGCAATTGATTGTCTATCCAGCTTAATATTGATCGTTCATGCTCAGTTGAGTCTTCACCTTCAGGGGAACACATCAAATTCATAAATCCCATTTAAGCTTTGAACTCGTATTCCTATAATTGGACATCCAATACCTTCTATGATCAAGATGTTAGGCTATTTTTAACGGTGATTATTTTTTTGTGCGTATTGTGGCTATACCCCAGAGCTTTGAGGCGATGTAAAAGTGGTTCAAAAGCACATGCAACGGCTATTTGAGTGTAAATGTTTGAGTCAGTAATTTTCTAAAAATTGCTGGCGAATCAGATCAATTTTGTAAAAATTTGGCGGGCTACTTGAATGAAAATGGATGGATTATTCAGATTTAAATTTTAACCATAAAAAAGCCCTAATCATTTGACTAGGGCTTTTTTGAATCTGGAGCGGGAAACGAGACTCGAACTCGCGACCCCAACCTTGGCAAGGTTGTGCTCTACCAACTGAGCTATTCCCGCATATTGAGCAGTTTTTTCTAAAACTTACACTAAAAAATTTGGAGCGGGAAACGAGACTCGAACTCGCGACCCCAACCTTGGCAAGGTTGTGCTCTACCAACTGAGCTATTCCCGCATGCCGTGTATAATACAGTATGAAAAATGATGGTCAATATGTTTCTGAAAAAACTTGTATCAATTGCATAAAATACAAGCATTTTATGCCAGATTTTCTAAAAAATTGCGCTTGAAACCCTAAAAGTCACCTCTGAATACAAAACATAGAGGTAGAACAGCTATACTGTATACAATCGATAAGATAAAGGCAGATTCTCATGAGCTTAGAATTACAACTGCGTGACCGTTTACAGCAATTGGCACCGACTTATTTAGAAATTGTGAATGAATCTTCGGGGCATGGTGGTTATTTTCCTGGCAAAGAGTCCCATTTCAAAGTGGTGATTGTCAGCGAAGCCTTTGATGGCTTACGTTTAGTACAACGACATCAGAAAATTTATGCGGCTGTGGGTGATTTATTGGCACCGAGTCGTATTCATGCCTTAGCCATTCATGCCTTTGTAGAATCGGAATGGCAGGGACAAGACACGTCAAGCCCTGAATGTGCACATGCACCTAAGCATTAAGGATATTGGCTTGTTATGGATGCTCAAATGTTGTTAATGCTGCATTGGTTGGCTGTTGTTCTGGCAGGTGTGGCAATTGTGATTCGCGCGCGGAGTTTATTTTCGGGAACCGAAGGTAATTTGCCGAATCCATCTGCACGTAAATTCTTTGTGGCTTTTCAGCACAGTGCTATGACCTTGTTGATTTTGACAGGTGTTGCCTTGTTGGTGATGAAAGGTTTTGAGGTACAGTCTTGGTTTTATGCCAAAATCATTCTGTTTTTCGTACTGTTATCTTCTTTAAGCAAAGCCTATAAGAAGCAGGATCAGATCGTTTTGGCACAACGCCGTGCTGGCTTGTTTTTAGCCGTAGTGGCGTTTGTTGCAATTTTGGGCTTGGTAATGATTCAGCCAAATTTTGGTTGATTGTCAGACATTTTCGATAACGATAAAAAAATGATCGTTTACACTGCTGAACGATCACTGATAAAAATTGAGGGAGGGGGAATATGCGGACACGTGTGGTGTTTAATCAGAAAGGTGGCGTAGGCAAGTCGAGTATTACAGTCAATTTGGCTGCGATTAGTGCTTATCAGGGCTTAAAAACACTGGTGATTGATTTGGATCCGCAAGCCAACTCCAGTCAGTATTTATTGGGGGATGATGCGACGTATTCGGTGGATAAGCCTGCATTGGAACCGAATATCGAAAACTACTTTGAAGAAGTGTTGGGAGCAACCCAAAGCAAAGCCGGTTTATTGGGCAATGCGATTGGCTCTTTACTAAAAAATCGTTCCAAAGGTTTGGAAAGTTATGTGCATCAAACCCCGTTTAAACTATTGGATGTGATTCCAGCCAGTCCGAGTTTAGGGGCTTTGGCCCATGCTTTAGAAGCCAAACATAAAATTTATAAATTACGGGATGCTTTGAAGTTACTCGAAGGCAAATATGACCGTGTTTATATTGATACTCCACCAGCCTTCAATTTTTTTACTTTGTCGGCATTAATTGCCGCAGATCGCGTGTTGATTCCGTTCGATTGTGATGTATTCTCAAAACGCGCCCTACAAAGCCTGATTGAAAATGTGATTGAAACCCAAGATGATCATAATGACCAACTGGAAATTGAAGGCATTGTGGTGAATCAGTACCAAGCACAAGCCAAGTTGCCGCGTGAAGTGGTGCAGCAACTAAAAGATGAAGGCTTGCCAGTATTGGAAAATATGTTGCCACCTTCAGTGCTGATGAAAGAATCCCATCATCAAAACCAGCCATTAATCTATTTAGCCAAAGATCATAAATTGACGCAGGCCTATCTTTCATTGTTCAATGAAATTGAGCAAAAATAAGATTGAGAAAACAGATGAAAAAAATTGCTTTATCTATCCTTGCTGCAAGTGGTTTATTGCTGACAGCGTGTGCAACCACGGTTAAACCGACTTATGTTTCGCCTACACAATATCAGTCATTGAACTGTCAACAATTACAGGCAGAGTATGACCGTATTCAACAATATTTAGACCAAGGTGTTTCAGTACCCAAAAGTACGGGAATGGGAGTCGATGTTGGACTAGGTGGTGGTTGGAGCCGTGGAGGAGGCTGGGGCTTTGGCCCAAGTGTTTCATTAAATATGGGACAGTCTTCAAATACCAAAAAGACCGAGATTTCCCGTTTGATGGGCCAGCAAGATGCTATTGTACAAGCTGCTCAGTTTAAAAACTGTCCAATTAAAGTAGTACCAAGAACTGCAAAATAGCTATTTCACCCTTTGTCATTGCACCACTGAAAGGATGAAGGGTGAAAGTTTTTCAAAATATTTCAATATAAAATATAATATAAATAAAGACTTATCTTGGTTTATTGTATTGTATACAACTTAACGGTTCTCAATTTAGACTAGGTTCGGCTTGTCCTTTAGGGTGGGTTTCAGATAAGGTGTGCAACACTTTAAGCTTGAGTAATAGGTTTTTATGATTGAGAGTTGGCTATTTGTATTTGCGATGATTGCGGTGTTCCTGATTCCAGGACCGACCAATGCATTACTGGCAAGCTCTGCGCATCAACAAGGTATTCCTAAAACCAGTTTACTTATTCCGGCCGAATTATTGGGCTACATCTATGCAATTAGCTTGTGGTCGCTGTTTATCCATTTGACCTATCCTGTCTGGCCGCATTTGATTACCTTGCTGCATGTGTTAAGTGCATTATATGTGTTCTGGATCGCATTTCATTTATGGAAGTCGACGCATTTGCAATCGCATCATCAAAAGCATCCTCATATTCGACCACATCAACTGTTTTTTTCCACGCTTAAAAACCCGAAAGCACTACTTTTCGCTGCTGGAATTTTACCATTAGAAATGTGGAATAGTAGTTTGAATGCAGGCTTGGTTTTTTTGGTCTTTTCTTTAATTTTGATTCCAGTTGCGCTGTTCTGGATGGTCTTTGGCAAAGCGATTTTGGCGGGAAATTTAAAGCAAATAAAAGCCGATCATTTATATAAAGGATCGGCCATGTTATTGATTATCTGTATGTTGCCAGTGGTAATTCGATTCTTTTAACGCTTATGCTTTTACTTTATTTTTTGCTAGTTTCTGACGAATAAAACCGATAATGCCTGGTAAGATACTGATAATAATAATCCCGAAGATTAAATGGGTGAAATTGTCTTTGACTACAGGCATATTGCCAAATAAATAGCCGAGTGTAATAAACGAGGCAATCCAGCAAAAAGCACCAATTAAATTATAGGTTAAAAAGAATTTATAATTCATTTTTCCTGCACCTGCGACAAAGGGTGCAAAGGTACGGGCAAAAGGTACAAAGCGGGCAAAAATAATGGTTTTACCACCATGTTTTTCAAAGAATTTTTGGGTATTAATCAAGTGCTGTTTATTAATAAAACGCGAATCAAGTTCAAATACCCGTGGTCCAATATATTTACCAATATGGTAATTCAGGGTGTCACCTAAAACTGCTGCAATAAACAGTAAAATGCCCAAGACCCAAGGATCCATTGCTCCTGTAGATGCTGCCAATGCCCCTGCAGCAAATAACAAGCTGTCGCCAGGTAAAAATGGCATGACCACTAAACCTGTTTCGACAAAAATAATTAGAAATAAAATAGCGTAAATCCATACCCCATAATTTGTAATAAATTCGAGTAAATGGTCATCTACGTGTAAAATAAAATCAATGAGTTCCATGGGGTAAAACATCGCGAAAATGTAGCCAAATCCTAGCAGTCCATATACGGAAAGTCAGTATAAAAACGTAATTAATTTTAGCTATCTATTGTTTCAAATATAAAACGATAAGTCTGAAAAATGCATATTTATTCTATTATCAACAAAAACTAAGCTGTGCCTATCCACAAAATTAAGAAAAGGTTCAATTATGTTTAATCCAAATGTTGTTGTGAAAAATATCGTGACTCAACCTGCGTTTGATAACGCTGTGAGTTTAATCGCCCGTGTGCTCCTCGCGTATATCTTTTTGGTTGCGGGCTGGGGCAAATTGACCGCCTATAGCGCTACCGTTGGTTATATGGAAGCAATGGGGGTGCCAGGTGCATTATTGCCTTTAACCATTTTGGTTGAATTTGGCGGTGGTTTGGCACTGTTATTTGGTTTCCAAGCGCGCTTTGCTGCACTCGGTCTAGGTATATTTAGCCTTATTACCGCGTTCATTTTCCACGGTGGTGCAGACGATGCTATTAACTTTATGAAAAACTTTGCTATGGCAGGTGGCTTATTTTTCTTGATGCTGCATGGCGCAGGCAAGTTCAGTCTAGATGCCCTTATTGAAAAATCAGAGGTTTAAATTATTTGCTGTAGGATTCAGCAATCCTATTGCAAGTCAGAAGCACCGATAAGTTCGGTGCTTTTTATTTAAATATTTGTTTTATATGTATATTTATTGGTTGTCCAAATAGTGTGCTTAATAACTGGAAAAATGGTAGAATATGGCGCTTATATTCGTTTGCCTATCATAGTTGTTTGTCATGACTACCAATTCTCAAATTACTGAAGATCGTATCCTTATTTTGGATTTCGGCTCTCAATATAGTCAGCTTATTGCACGTCGCGTACGCGAGGCGGGTGTATATTCTGAAATGTATGCCTACGATATGTCTGAAGAAGACATCCGTGCGTTTAATCCAAACGGTATTATTTTATCGGGTGGACCTGAAAGTGTGCATGAAGAAGGCAGTCCACGTGCACCGCAAGTGGTGTTTGAATTAGGTGTGCCTGTATTGGGAATCTGTTACGGTTTCCAAACCATGTCTGAACAACTCGGTGGTAAGGTTGAAGCGGGTACAGTACACGAATTTGGCTATGCTGAAGTTGATATTCAACAGCGCGATCACTTAATTGGTCAGCTTCAAGACCGTGAAAACCAATTACACGTGTGGATGAGCCACGGTGACAAAGTGAGCCGTCTTCCAGAAGGTTTTACAACAACTGCAAGTACACCAAGCTGCCCATTCGCTGCGGCATCTGATGAAAGCCGTCGTTTCTATGGCGTGCAGTTCCACCCAGAAGTTACGCATACTGCAAAAGGTGCAGAGTTATTATCTAACTTTGTTCACAAAATTTGTGGTTGTGGCGGTTTATGGACACCAGAACACATTATCGATCTTCGTGTAGAACAACTACGTGAACAGATTGGTGATGAAAAAGTTCTACTTGGTTTATCTGGCGGCGTAGATTCATCAGTTGTGGCTGCTTTATTACATAAAGCGATTGGTGATCAACTGACTTGCGTATTTGTAGACAACGGTTTACTTCGTTTAAACGAAGGTGATCAAGTGATGCAAATGTTCGCAGACAACATGGGTATCCGTGTGATCCGTGCCGATGCAGAAGAGCGTTTCTTAACAGCGTTGGCAGGTGAAGTTGATCCTGAGAAAAAACGTAAGATCATTGGTCGCGAGTTCATTGAAGTATTTGCAGAAGAAGCACGTAAACTTGATGGCGTGAAATTCTTGGCTCAAGGTACGATCTATCCAGACGTAATTGAATCTGCTGCAAGCAAGCAAGGTAAAGCACATGTGATTAAATCGCACCACAACGTGGGTGGTTTACCAGAAGATTTAGCATTTGACCTTGTTGAACCATTACGTGACTTGTTTAAAGATGAAGTACGTAAACTAGGTACAACTCTAGGTTTGCCGCATAGCATGATTTACCGTCATCCATTCCCAGGTCCAGGTTTGGGCGTGCGTATTTTGGGTGAAGTGAAAAAAGAATATGCAGATATTCTTCGTCTTGCGGACGACATTTTCATGCAAGAACTTCGTGATAGCGGTTGGTACGACAAAACTGCACAAGCATTTGCGGTATTCCAACCTGTTAAATCAGTTGGTGTAGTCGGTGATGGTCGTCGTTATGCATGGGTAATTGCACTTCGTGCGGTTGAAACTGTGGACTTCATGACTGCTCGTTTCGCGCACTTACCGTATGAATTGGTCGACAAAATCTCAACGCGTATTATGAATGAAATCAAAGATGTTTCACGTGTTGTTTACGACGTGTCATCTAAGCCACCAGCAACAATTGAGTGGGAGTAATTCAGAGATTTCAAGAAGCGAAGCTTCTTGCCTGAATTACGCCAAGAGCTATGCTCGCGGCAAAATAGAATGATTTAAGAAAGAGCGCTTAGGCGCTCTTTTTTTATTTTATACTATACAAAATCATGATTTTAATTATAGAGAATACCATGTCGCTTCCAACATATGATCAATTAATGCTCCCCTTAATGAAGTTACTTTCTGAACAGCATGAAGCGATAAAATTTGGAGATATGGCTACTTTAATGGCAGAACGCTCTGGACTTAGTACAGAAGAATTAAATTTAAGATTATCGAGTGGAACAAAAACAATTTTTTATGATTGAGTTGGTTGGGCTAAAACCTATCTTGTTAAAGCAGGATTGATAAATCAGCCAAAACGAGGATTCTGTGAGTTAAGCGAAATTGGGCGTCGATTAGATTTGAAAAATCTGACCAGTATTACGATTGAATTTTTAATGCAATATGAGAGCTTTTCAAATTATAAGTTAGGAATACTAAAAGAAAATAAAGAAGTTGAGAATGAGGTTAGCGAAGTTACTTTTATACAGAAGTTAGAAGAAACAAAAACTCCTGATGAAATTATTATAGGAACTACTGAGTTATTAAAAGAATCATTAAAGCGAGACCTGCTGAGATTGATAAAAGAAAATTCTCCACAGTTTTTTGAAAGGCTCGTAGTCGATTTACTTGTGGCAATTGGCTATGGTGGCTCATACCAAGATGCAGCCAAAGCAATTGGTAAGACAAACGATGGTGGTATTGATGGGGTGATCAGTGAAGATCGTTTAGGTTTGGATAAAATTTATATTCAAGCCAAGCGTTGGGAAAACACGGTTGGTCGTCCTGATATTCAACAATTTAAAGGTGCTTTAGCAGATCAAGTTGCTAAAAAAGGTGTATTTATTACCACTTCTAACTTTAGTAAAGAAGCAATTGAATCTGCCAGAAAATCAGGCATTGTATTAATTGATGGCGATAAATTAACTTCTTTAATGATCGAATTTGGGCTGGGTGTGCAAATTGAAAGAAGTTTCCATATTTATAAAATAGACCAAGATCGGTTCGATGAAGATAATTTTTAAGGACGCGTAAGCGTCCTTTTTATGGCTTGAAATAAGGAAGAATAGTTGATTTAAGATATATAAAGATATATCTTAATAAGTATAAATTCATCTATAAAGCGAATAAATATTATGAAACAGGGTTCCCATCATGACTATGAGTCGTACTCCCATTATACAGAACGCCCGCATGGTGGACGTCGTGGTCGTTTATTTGAAGCAGGTCGAATGAAATTATTGGTGCTATATCTGATTGCCCAAGCCCCCAAACATGGTTATGAACTGATTAAAGATATTAGTGAATTGGTAGGAGGCGGTTATAGTCCAAGTGCAGGCACCATCTATCCGACTTTAACATATTTAGAAGATATGGGTTTTGTTCAAGTGCAACTGACAGAAGGGGATCGTAAGCAGTTCTATATTACGGATGCGGGAAAAATACATTTAAAAGAACAGCATTCCGTGATTCAGCAGCTATTAGATAAGTTGGAAACCAAGCGAGATATACAAAATAAAGATGAGCTGATGGATATTCATCGTGCTATGGAAAACTTAAAAACTTCACTACGCCTAAAACTAAATGCTAAACCTCTTGATGCTGAAACCGTGCGTCAGATTGCTGCACAAATTGATGCTGCTGCCGTGGCAATTGGTCGACTTTAAGGATCTCGAGCCTAGTATGCAAAGTCAGGAATTATTAAAACAGGCACATTTAAAAGTCTCTTCAGCTCGCACTTCCATTTTGCAGCAATTATTGGATGCCACAGTAGCGTGTAGTGCAAACAGCTATATTTACAGCTACACCAGCAACAAAGCGGTTTGAGTTTGACCACTATCTATCGCGTACTGACAGAGCTAGAACAAGCAAAATTGATTGAACGACAATACCATCAACGCGCCAAAGCCAGTTTTGTAATACGGCAACAACGAACGCAGTTTCAAGTCTTATATCTGCAAAATGGGCAAGTCGAAGCATTTTAACATCAAGATTTATCCAACTATCTGAACCAGTTGGCTGATGTTATGCAACAGCAACTGGTCAAGGTTGAACTCATCTTACATGTACAACCTAAAGCTGAGTTTTAAATTTATTCGTTAAAAGGACAATAAAATGAAATAACATCAATATCATATTACAGTGCAACATCTTTGTGATGCCAAGGGACAACCCTCAACCTATACTGAAAAATTGGCATTCAATGTAGGTAATCATGATGATATTTTGGCGATTGTCGAGCGTATGCAACAGGCAAAATTGTTTGATAAAGATGCCACTGCTGCATTTGCACTTGGATTAAAGTTGTTTGGTGAAACACTGTTGGAAAATCGTCAGCATCCTTTATTTGAACAGCTATTACCGCAGTTTGGGCAATTTATGAAACATCTTAAACACAAATTGGCACAACAGACCACAGTTCAAGAGTAAGAGAAGAATAATCTAGGATGGACTTAGACTTCATTCGGTAAAGAATCAAAACAGACTACTTGATTGCGCCCATTTTGTTTGGCGCGATAAAGGGCAACGTCGGCTTCTTTAATCAGTAGATGTAAATCGACGTCTTCAGGATCAAGCTGTGAAACACCAATTGAAATGGTGAAATTAAGTTGAATATTATTGCCAATATACACCGTTGAGGATTCAATTTTTTGTCTTAATCGGTTGGCAATCATCATGGCATCTTCTAGTGCAGTTTCGGGAAGAAGCGCAACAAACTCTTCGCCACCAAAACGTGCTAAGACATCTTCGCGACGCATTTCTTTGCGTGCGATTTCCGCAATATTCTGTAGAACTTGATCGCCAATATCATGACCATAGCTGTCATTAATGCGTTTAAAAAAGTCGACATCAAACATGAGCAAACAAATAGATTGATATTGTGGCCATTGATGGATTTTTTGATCAGCAATCAATTCAAATTGGCGACGGTTGTTTAATTGGGTGAGTTCATCAGTATGTGCCAGTTCACGCAACATGTGACGATCCCATTCTTCTAACATAGAGCGTAAGAAGGTGCGGCGCGCATTTAAAGTGTTATTCCAACTGATATATAAGCTAAAGATGAGAATTGGAATATAGACCAGTAAAAAGATAATTGTTTGTTGTAGCGTATTATTAAGATGTATGACTCCAGAAATAATAACAGCACTGATGAGTAATGCCGTTAATACTGAAGGTCGAAAGCGGACTTGAATAGATAAACAGCCCAGCAAGATAAAAATGACCGAAGCATATTGATAAAAATAAACACTTGAGTTTTCAGATTGATGGAGTAGCCAGAACCATACTGTGGCAGCGAAAGCACTCGAGATTGGCAGTAATAAGTCTAAAGTTAGAATGTTTTTACAGTATTTAAACATCGCCCAATTCAGTAGCATAAAGCTTGATACTGCACTTGTACGTGCAATGCCTGAAATATAGACAATATCTGGCAATAAAAACCAATCTGCAAAAAAATAACAAAGAAAGGACAGTTGTGCTAAAAAATTAATTTGTCTTAAATGATGTCGTTGATGCACATTTTGATAACTGTAATAACACTCTTCAAATTGTGGCGGAATGGGGGCGTTACGATCTTGTAATGCATTGACGATTGCCGCACGATTTTCAGGTTCGCATAATTGGGAGGGTAAAATGTAAGTATTGTCAGGGCTATGCTGAATTTTATGGCGGTTTTCTAATTCGATGTTGTGCTTATGACCCAATTCAGTCTGTCCATATCCTCCTTTAATCATAGGCTACTGCTCCATTGTATTTACAATGCATTCTTATGAAATAATAAACATTAATCACAGTTTTGTATATAAAATGCACATTTTTCATTGGAATAGGTATGTAAAACTAAATTCTTTGTTCTTGTTCATATTTTTTCATTTTATTCGATAAATGCGATGCATTATATAGACAGCTGTATTTTATTGTATGGAAATTTTATCTTTCAGATAAAGATTTACATGTAAATTTTAAATTGAACTGGTCGTTTGTAGAGGTTATCGCTATGCTGATGTGATTGGATAAACATAGTTTTAGGATAACAATATGACGAATAGTAACTATATTGAACTTTCAGATTCAGATGATTGTGAAAAATATATTAACCAATTTATTCAAGAGTTTCCGCTACGTTCAGCAGAAATTGGTCAAGGAACTGTTATTAAACGTGCTTTGCCAAGTCGTCATAAACGCATGATTGGAGCATGGTGCTTCTTGGATCATGCAGGCCCAGTCAGTTTTCCTCAAGGGGATGGTTTGGATGTAGGACCTCATCCACATATTGGTCTGCAAACTTTCACATGGATGATTGAAGGCACCATGATGCATACGGATAGTTTAGGTTCGAAACAGCTAATTCGCCCGAAACAGGTGAATTTAATGACCGCGGGTTATGGAATTTCACATACCGAAGTTGCTCCTGCGACAGAAACCCATATGCACGCAGCGCAACTCTGGATTGCTTTGCCTGATGACAAGCAGAATATGGCACCGCGTTTCGATCATTACCCAGAATTACCCACTTTAGAACAAGACCAAGTTGAATTTACGGTGTTGGTGGGTGAGTTCTTAAATGTAGTTTCCCCTGTAAAAGTGCATACCGAACTGTTGGGTGTCGATATGAAAGCCTTGGCGTCGACCACAACACGGTTGCGACTAAATCCAAAGTTTGAATATGGTTTTCTAGCATTAGAAGGCACCGCTGTTGTTAATGGTCATGAATTAAATGATGACAACATGTTGGCATTAGAACCAGGTGTAACAGAAATTACAGTGGAATTGCATGAGGGAGCGCGTATTTTGTTGCTTGGCGGGGAACCCTTTGAATCGGCAATTTTACTGTGGTGGAACTTTGTAGGGCGTACTCAAGAAGAGTTGCAGTTAGCACGTGAACAGTGGGTCAATCAAGATGAGCGCTTTGGAAGTATTCCTGATTATGATGGACCGCGTTTAGAAGCCCCTGTTTTCCCAGATAAAATGAAAGCATCAAAATAACAAAGGAACAATAAGATGAGTATTATTGCGCAAGCACAGGTTCGCACACGTGCGGAACATTGGTTAGGTGACATCTCAAGTGGGACACATCATTTTCTCACAGATAAACCTGCCTCATTTGGGGGGCAAGATTTGGGACCAGCACCCTATGATTTTCTTTGTTCAGGTTTGGTGTCGTGTACCATGATTACTTTGCGTATGTATGCACAGCATAAGCAAATTGATTTGGGTGATTTTAGCGTGGAAGCCGAGTTTCATGGTAATAAGGATGGGCAGGAATGGATTGAGCGTCGGTTATCCTTTCAACAGTCTTTATCAGAAGAATTACAACAGAAAGTCCTTGAGATTAGTGAAAAGACTCCTGTTACCAAAACTTTATTACGTAGTTTAGAAATACACACTCGCCTGATGTAATCAGGCTTTTTATATTCGGGAGAATTGCTGAGGTTAAGCAATTCTGATATTGGCAAATTGAGGCTAGGGCATGATTACCTTACATCATTTGGAGCAATCTCGCTCTTTTCGCATTTTGTGGGCTTTGGAGGAGTTAAATCTGAATTATCAGATTCAGTTTTACCGTCGTTTGCCAACGTTTGCTGCACCTCCTGAACTGAAACTGGTACATCCTTTGGGTAAGGCCCCTGTTTTAACGGATGGGGAGGAGAGTATTGCTGAATCAGCTGTGATTTTAGAGTATTTACAAGAACAATATGATACACAGCAACAGTTCAAACCGCAGGATCATGCCAATAAACAACAATACCGTTATTGGATGCATTATGCAGAAGGCTCATTAATGCCGCTGTTGGTGATGCAATTGGTGATGACCAATGTACCGCAGCATGTTCCTTTTTTGATTAAGCCTGTCGCGAAAAAAATTACTGCGGGGGTGAAAGCAGGATTTATTCAACCCCGCTTAAAAGATCATGTGCAATTTTTAGAAAGCTATTTGGCTAGTCATGATTATTTTGCAGGTACGTTCTCTTTTGCAGATATTCAGATGAGCTTTCCTTTGCAGGCATTAGTGTCGAGAACTCAGGGGGAATATCCTAATATTCAAGCCTTTATCCAGCGTATTGCTCAGCGTCCAGCCTATCTCCGCGCACAAGGCAAAGAGCAAGCCTTATAAGGGTCGAGGGCATAAAAAAAGATGCTACATCAGCATCTTTTTTTATGTTACTTAGCGTTTGACGACAATGGAGTCGATACCGCTATGTTGTAAAGTTTGTTGTGCAATGACGGCTGCTTCTTGTGAGTCATAAGGCCCAGATACCACACGATACCAAGTTTTACCCCCTTCAACAGTTTTCACCACATCAGCGGATAAACCATTCAAGATAATTTCAGCACGGCGCGCATCAGCACTGTCAGGATCGGGGTAGCTACGAACTTGTAAAATATAGCTTGGTGTACGTTCTGCTGGTGTTGGATTGATTTGAGCTTCTGTAGCATCAGTTGCGGTGCTGCTTGCCGCTTGTTCTGCTTGAGGTGCTTCCACAATCACCACAGTGCCTGAATCTTTATTTTCAGGAATAGCCTGTTCGGGAATCGGGGTGACTTGTTGTTGTGGCAACAAATCATAAAAACGATAATCCTTGTTGGTTTCTTCCTGATAGTGTTCAGATGTCACCTGATTTTTAGGTTGAACAGGTGCCCACGGTTTCCATAGCATTAAAGCAACTGCAAAACTAAGTACGATAAGAATAACCACAAGCGTACCTAACCACGCTGGAATCAGTGGTTTTTTCGGCTTATTTGGTCGTTCTGAAACACCGCGTTGCGTTTTTCCAAACACGTGGAAACCTCTTTTCTTCTCATCAATACAAAGGACTGACTTATTATTTCTTTATTTTAATACACGGCCTCAATGGATTGAGAGAGGTGTGTCGTATCAAAATAAACAATCGCTTTGCAAAACTCAAGTTTCACAAAGCGAGAAATACATCAGTGTTTACATAGCCGCTTTCAAGTGCGTAGCTTTCGGTCTTACAGTTCAGGCATGGCTCTTGATCCGACGATGTGCAAAGCGTTACTTTACCTGTTACATCGTCTCAGGTGCAGATACACCTAATAATTCTAAACCATTGCGTAATACTTGTTGTACGTTTACTGAAAGCAATAGACGTGCTTGTGTAAGTTCAGCATCATCATTCAGTACTTTGTGCTCATTATACCAACCATGGAATAAAGCAGCCAATTCTTTCAAGTAGTTACCGACCTGATGTGGTTCGTAAGCATTGGCAGCACGTGCAACCACTTCTGGGTAAGCAGCAAGTTTGGCAAGAATTTCTGTTTCTGCATCCAAGTCCAATTTATTGGCAAATTGGCGGGCAGTTTCAGCATTGAAATTGACACCTGTTGTGGTCGCTTTTTCAAGCATACGACAGATACGGGCATGGGCATATTGAATGTAGTACACCGCATTGTCTTTGCTTTGTGAAACTGCAAGGTCCAAGTCAAAATCAATGTGTTGTTCAGATTTACGCATCACATAATAAAAACGTGCAGCGTCATTGCCGACTTCTTTACGCAGGTCACGTAAAGTCACGAATTGACCTGAACGCGAAGACATTTGCACCATTTCACCACTACGCCACAAGCTCACGAACTGAACTAAAAGGACAGTCAGTTTCTTCGAGTCATAACCCATTGCATCAATAGCAGCTTTTACACGTGAAATATAACCGTGGTGGTCTGAACCCCAAATATCAAGCAGGTCAGTATAACCGCGTTGTAATTTGTTTAGGTGGTAAGCAATGTCAGAGGCAAAATACGTGGTTTGACCGTTACGGCGTTTGACCACACGGTCTTTTTCATCGCCAAATTCAGTCGATTTAAACCAGATATTGCCCTCTTTTTCGTAGAGGAAACCACGTTGATCAAGGGTTTGAAGTGCTTCATCAATCTTTTCAGTTAAAGAGGCTTCACTGAACCAGTGATTAAAGGTCACACCAAACTCACCTAGGTCATCTTTAATATCATCTAAAATGGCTTTGAGGGCAGCTTGATGGAAAACGCGATAACCTTTGCCCGTCAATTGTTGTGAATTAAAAATTAAACCATCAATATGCTTTTCTTTGTCGCCAGAAAGTACCACTTTGTTGCCTTCAGCATCGAGTTCTTCGGCATATTGCACATCTTCAGGTACATCTTTATAGACGTCTGCTATAGGGTGAACATAGGTATTGCCATCTTTATCAATAATGCTTTGCGCAATTTCCTTAACGTAGTCCCCTTGATAGGCATTTTTCGGGAACACTAGTTCTTGACCTGTCAACTCTAGGTAACGTAAGTAAGTGGAGGTTGCCAAAATGTCCATTTGACGGCCTGCATCATTGACATAGTATTCGCGGTCAACTTTTGCACCTGTAGCTTCAAGCAGGTTCGCAACCGTCATGCCATAAGCTGCACCACGACCATGGCCTACATGCAAGCTAGATGTTGGGTTGGCGGAAACAAACTCGACTTGGATGCGTTTTTCTGCATTCACTTGGGTGCGACCAAATTGTGAGTTTTGTGCTTGAATTTGATCAAGTACAGCAAAACGCTGATCGGCATTTAAAAAGAAGTTAATAAAGCCTGGACCTGCAATTTCTGCTTTGCTGATGTCAGCTACTTCAGGCAGTGCTGCGAGAATTTTTTCGGCCAAATCACGTGGCTTGATACCCGCAGCTTTTGCACCAATCATGGCGATATTTGATGCGAAATCCCCATGGCTTCGGTCTTTGGTACGCGTCAAAGTACTGTTGTTATTCCAGTCAGATGGGAGTACGCCTTCCGCTTGAAGGGATTGCACTGCATGATCGAGCGCTGCTTGTATTGCCGTGTTCATAGAGTCGAAAATAAATGTCGCAGAAAAACAGCAAATATAGCAAATTTCGGACCATAAGGTGAGTCCTTTCTATAGAATGTTTTTTATTCGCCTTGAAATTTTTCATAAGGCTCTTATAAGCTGCATCACATCTTGTCAGAGAAACTATGGCATAGTGATTAAATACAAAATTTTGGAAGCAATAGATGACTACAGAACGTCCTAAAATTATTGGAAATATTCCGAAGCTGCCAGCCAAATTTGTCGGTTGGGTGATGCCCTTTTTTCTCTCTTGTTTAATGAGTGGTATTATTTCATTTATCAACATGCTACGTAATTTGGGTTGGAGTGATACCTTTTTATCACTTTGGTTTTCAGCATGGATGATGTCATGGGCAATTGCCTATCCCGTAGTGTTGGTGATGTTGCCATTGGTGCGTAAGTTGACTGGGCTATTGGTAGAGATGCCACCTAATCAACCACCCAAATAAGGATGAAAACTCACGAAGAAATTAGCCAAAAGTCTTAATATTTATAAGATATTGTTTTATATAATAATATTTTTACTTTCTTGAATTTTAGTATCATTTTAAAAAATACTAAGTGAATTAAATGGAATTGAGTGTAAAAAACTAAATTATAGAAAATAATGATAATTGATTTAGGTGTATTTAAGCTTTAACTTGCTAAAATAGCTATATATTATAAATATATCAGCAATATTAATGAAATCGGCATATATTTTAAATATAAAAAAACAATAAATAATGCTCCATTTAATAGCGAAATTATCTTAATACCATTATCACGTATCTAAATATACGTTGCTGGGAAAATAGGTCTAAGCTATACACCGAATCAAAAGAAATTTGATGACGTAAAGTAATCCTGCTGAGAGGATTGCGCGCACTGAGACTGGTTATGACAACTGCACAATTGAAGACGAAACACCCTTTATATATCCCGTACGCTGGAAACACTCTGTTAGAACTCCCACTATTAAATAAAGGCTCTGCTTTTACAGAAGAAGAACGCACGCGCTTTAATTTACATGGCTTGGTTCCGCATGTGATTGAGTCGATTGAAGAGCAAAGCCAGCGCTCATACCAACAATACTGTGCTTTCAATGATGAAATTAATAAGCATATTTACCTGCGCAATATTCAAGACACCAATGAGACTTTGTTTTATCATCTGATTGAAAATCATCTAAGTGAGATGATGCCAATTATTTACACGCCGACTGTAGGTGAAGCGTGTCAGCGTTTTTCAGATATCTATCGCCGTCATCGTGGGATTTTTATTTCATACCCTGATCGTGCACATATCGATGATATTTTACACAATGTAAATAAAAAGAATGTCAAAGTGATTGTGATTACCGATGGTGAGCGTATTTTAGGTCTGGGGGACCAAGGGATTGGTGGTATGGGCATCCCGATTGGTAAGCTTTCCCTCTATACTGCATGTGGCGGAATTAGCCCAGCTTATACTTTGCCAATTACGCTTGACGTGGGTACCAACAATCAACAATTGCTGAATGATCCTATCTATATGGGTTGGAGTCAGCCACGAATCAGTGGTGAAGAGTACTATAGCTTTGTGGATGAAGTGATGGCAGCGATCAAACGTCGTTGGCCGAAAGCACTGATTCAGTTTGAGGATTTCGCGCAAAATAATGCGATGCCATTGTTAAACAAATACCGCGATGAGGTGTGCTGCTTTAATGATGATATTCAAGGCACTGCAGCGGTTTCAGTGGGCAGTTTGATTGCGGCATCGCGTGCGGCAGGCAAGCAACTCAAAGACCAAATTATTACCTTTTTGGGTGCAGGTTCAGCAGGTTGTGGTATTGCAGAGCAAATCGTTGCGCAAATGGTAGCAGAAGGTTTAACTGAAGCTGAGGCGCGTGGACGTGTGTTCATGGTGGATCGTTTTGGTTTGATCACTGAAAATCAGCCTAACTTGCTTGATTTCCAACGTAAATTGGCGCAAAAACCTGAAGTGATTGCGACTTGGGGTAATGCTGAAGAACATATTTCTTTATTGGATGTGGTTAAGCAGGCTAAACCGACGGTATTAATTGGTGTTTCGGGTCAACCAGGTCTATTTACTGAAGAAGTGATTAAGACCTTGGCGAGTAATTGCGAATCTCCAATTGTGTTGCCTTTATCGAATCCAACTTCGCGTGTGGAAGCAGTGCCTGCAGATATTGTGCAATGGACCGAAGGTCGTGCATTGATTGCCACAGGAAGTCCTTTTGCACCTGTGAATTATCAAGGCAAAATTTATAACATTTCACAATGCAATAACTCGTATATCTTCCCGGGGATTGGTTTAGGGGTGGTGGCTTCAGGCGCAACTCGTGTAACGGACAGTATGCTCATGGCATCAAGCAATGCCTTGGCAGATTGCTCCCCTAAACTCAGTAACGCTGATGCAGATTTACTGCCAGATATCAATGATATTCAAAAGGTTTCTAAAATCATTGCATTTAAAGTGGCAAAAGCAGCCATGGATGCAGGCGTTGCACCGATGGTCAGCGATGAACTATTACATGAAGCGATTGAAGCGAATTTCTGGAAACCAGAATACCGTCAATATCGTCGGATTACCTTTTAATCCAATCGAAAGGTTTTAATAAAAAAGAGGCGTAAGTCTCTTTTTTTTATGGATAGGTGTTGAGCCTAAAACATTTCTCGAAAGTATGTTTAAACATGGAATAAAAATACTACAAAAAGAGCTAGACGTTGATTTGAGCGGTTCATTAGAATGTCGCGCTTAATATACGTATAACTTTTAATAACGAATTACAACTATGTTGAATCATATTCATCGTGTTTTAGACCAATTGGGTCTAACGACACTAAAAAGGGCTATTCACGTCCAATTTTCCAATGCGGAGTTGAATACGCAGGTCTTTCTACAGCGTATTGAGGGGAAACATGCGCTCAATGTTGGCTTAGAACTCGAATTAATCTGTTTATCGACCAATGCTCATCTGGCCTTAAAGCAATTTATAGGTTGCCAAGTGGCAGTTGACCAAGTGACCGATATGGGGCAATTGGCACGGATCACAGGCATCATTACCCAAGCCAGCCAATTACAAAGCGATGGTGCTTTTACGGTTTATCGATTGGTGTTGCAAGATGCAACGGCACTTTGGCATAAGCGACGTAACAGTCGAGTATTTATGAATAAAAGCGTGCCTGAAATTAGTGAAATTCTATTTAAGGAATGGCAGGAAAAAAGCACGCTGTTTAATGCTAGCCTGAGTCTAAATCTTTCAGGTTTAACTCAAAATTATGATGTTCGTCCATTTGTGATGCAGGCGAACGAAACCGATTATGATTTTTTAACCCGTCTATGGCGTAGTGAGGGTATTAATTGGCTGGTCGATGAAACCAGTCTGATCGTTAGCCATGCTTTGCAAGCGATTGAGTCACAAAAGTTAAGATTGATAGATGATCAGTTGCAATTTACTGCTTTGAATCGGGGCATTATCCGTTTTCATCGCAGTCATGCTACCGAGCGTTTTGATAGTATGACCAGTTTGGTGGCGCATCGACAATTACAGTCGACAGCCAGTTCGGTTCAACGTTGGCAAGCGGATACTTTGCAACAGGATGATGGAAGTGGCTCATTGTTGAGCAGCCATCAGCAGAGTGAAAGTTATGCCAATGAAAGCCTCAGTTTGGAACAGGCATGGTCAATTACGCCTGCTTGGATTTCAGACCTGACAGGCGCCGATCAGACCACGGCATCGGGGACGCAACAATTAGAAAAACTCAATGCGAATTTGGGGCAGTATCAAGCTGCTTGCGCTAAATATTTTAAAGCGCAGACGAGCGTGCGTGATGCGCAAGTGGGGTATTGGTTTGAATTGCAAGGACATCCTGAAATTGACCAACACACAGGTGCTGATAGGCAGTTTTTGATTTACGAAAAGCAGTTTTATAACCAAAACAATTTGCCCGTTGAATTACACAATCAATTGCGTCATTTGCTCGAATCTAGTCATTTTTCTCGCAGATCATCTGAAGAGCGTCAAGCCAATGAGCTGACACTGGTCCGTCGACAAATAAGAGTTTTACCTGAATACAATCCTTTAACACATCGCCCCGTGGCCTACCCGCAGCATGCTCGTGTAGTTGGACCAGAAGGCGAGAAAATTTATGTGGACGAATGGGGGCGAATTAAAGTTCGTTTTCTCTTTACCCAATCTTCCGATCATCAGCATGACGAAGGTGCAGGCAGCAATCAAAATGACACCGATTCAGCATGGGTGGATGTTTTAACGCCTTGGGCAGGCGAAGGCTATGGCGTCCGTTTTCTACCACGTGTCGGTGAATTGGTGGTGATTGACTTCTTTGATGGCAGTGTTGATCGGCCTTTTGTGACGGGGCGGATCCACGAAGCCGAACGTTATCCAACGCGTTTTGATGTAAAAGGACAATTACCTTCGACGAAGAAATTAAGTGGAATACGTTCTCAAGAAGTGGACGGAAGCGGTTTTAATCAGTTGCGTTTTGACGATACGACGGGTCAGATCAGTGCCCAGTTACAAAGCAGCCATGCTGCAACCCAGCTGAATTTGGGTAATCTTAGCCATCCTAAAGAAACTGAGCAAAGCAGTGGTCGAGGCGAGGGTTTCGAACTCAGAACTGATGCTTGGGGAGCGGTGCGTGCTGGCAAAGGCATGCTGATTAGTACTTATGCGCAAGAGCAAGCGATTGCTGACCACTTAGAAGCAGCCCAAGCGCAGTCTTTGCTTTCACAGGGCTACGACAGTATGAATGTACTGAGCGAAATTGCAGTGAAACAGCAAACAGATGCTTTGAATGTGATTCATCGGTTGCCGAAGTTTATTCAATCACTCGAGTTAAAAACCACAGGGCAAGCGCTAGAAAGCACATTAAATCTGTTCAAAGAAAGTATGAATAAAGATCCAATTCATGCATTAAAGGATTGTGGCGGTTTTATTGCAGACATCGGGGCATTAGGGGGCGATACCAAAACCGTTGTAGAGGAGTTCAATGCATTCTTTAGTGATGCCAAGGATGCTGCTGAAAATTTAAAAGCATTTATTGAAAATGTTGAAGAACATGGTGCTGATCTGGTTAAAGGTAAACTGGCAAGTATCAAGGATCGAATTCAGCAAAACCCTTTTGAGAGTATTCAGGAAGTAGGAAAAGTTTTAGCCAATGTTGATATTCAAGATTTTGACTTGATGAGTGCATGTGGAACTTTTCGCAAAGGAAATAAATTGGAAGTTACACCATCCAAAGCATTAGATTCTTTGCAAGACTTTATGGAGGGGTATACCCAAGGTCTAGAAAGTAGTTCTGATGCAAAGCAGCAAGAACAAGGCAAGATTTTTAGACAGGCCTTGATGTTATTAGCATCACCTAATGGGATTGCTTTAACAACACCTGAAAACATTATTCTACAAGCTTCGCAGGATATTGCGGAGAGTGCCAGTGGTTCAATTAACCTGAGTGCTCAGAAAAATATTATTGGGCATGCACAGGACAAAATCAGTTTGTTTGCCGCACAAAAGGGCTTTAAAGCTTATGCTGCAAAAGGGAAATTGGAGTTACAAGCACAGGATGATGCGATTGATGCAATCGCCAAGAAGGTCATTAAACTGATTTCTACTGAAGATAAAATCGAGCTTACAAGCCCAAAAGAAATTGTACTAACAGCGGGTGGGTCTCAGCTCAAAATTAATGCAGATGGCGTATTTTCAACTACAGGCGGTAAGTTTGAGAGTAAAGCTGGGCAGCATTTGTTTACGAGTGGGGCAACAGTAAATGCTGAGTTGCCGAAAATGCCGGAAACAGGAATGTACAGTATGAGATTTGATTTAAGTCAAATATTTGATATTAAAATATTAAAAAATATGGAATATAAATTAATTAATCATTCTAAGAAAATTGAAGCTGTATATGAGTTTGAGCAAGAAAGTAGCGCAAGAGTTTATAGTGATTCTGTTGATAATGTAGAACTCGCTTTAGTACCAGGAGTTTATTTAACAGAAATTAAAGAGTTAATTTCTGAACAGGAAGCTGAATCATTAGATGGTGACGATATTGATAGCTGTGGTTGTGGAGAAGAGCATGAACATGATTGAAATTTTACAAAGTAAGAGATCACAATTTTATTTATTTAATATTAATAGCTTAATCATTTTAGCTCTTGCTTTTTGTGGAGTTATTATTAGTTCGACTGTCTATGCAAAAGATATATTTAATGTTGAATTGAAATGTAAAGGGCATGATCAAGAATATTGTGATATTGTAAAAAATTCTGATAATAAAACTACTTTCATTTTAAGAAATATGAGATATCCTGAAGTTGATAAAGTAAATGAAAATATTTTTCATGCTTATGGTAGTTGTGGTTCACCATGTCAATATCATTTTTTTATAAGTAAAACACAGGAAGATCAAACTAAAGAGTTTATTGTCATAGATAAAAAAAATAATTGTTTAATTGAAAGTGATTCTGAAAAAAATATTATCTATGCTAGAATGTTGTTTAATAAAAATAAAAAAATAATAGCTAATTTGAAAAATAAAGAATTTAATAATGTTCCAATAGATAGCGCTATATATAACTCATTTCAAGAAAAATCATATTTTGATGATAAAGGACAATTACATTTAGTGGCAATGTTGGCGGATGTGGATAAAAAAGGTAATATTTTATATTTTAATAAAATAATTAAGAAAACTTGTGAGTAATAAATGAGCTATAGCGAAGATTTTAAAATATTTGTTGCAACTATTAATGGTGAAGCTGAAAATTGTAGTGAAACTTCATGGAAAGTTATTGCCCATACAATGAGAAACAGAATGGGGTTTGCAAACTGGAAATCCTGGAGCAATATTATCCAAATCGTTACAAAAACAGGATACGATGCGTATACTCAGAAAAATTCACCTTATAAAAGAGCAAAAAAAGCTTTAGATTCGGGTGATATTTCATCTAAGCTGATGAGTTTGATTAAAGCAGTAGAACCTATATTTAATGGAACAGAGCCTGATTTTACAGGTGGTGTTGTATATTATTATAGTCCTAAGGCACAGGCACAATTACATAAATCTGACCCTTCTAATTACCCTTCTTTAGTTCCTGATTTTGTAGTAAGTAAATCGAATCCTACTCAACAAGTTCAAATATCAGGGACTGAAAAAGATGATATGCGTTGGTATAAAGTTATAACTTCAATATTCGATGTTTCATTTGTTGATAATGCTGGTAATCCATTAGTTGGTGTAACAGTTGATGTGGTATATAAAGATAAAGAACCAGTACCTTTATTCAAGGGTTTAATTACAGATAAAAAAGGAAAGATAAAGAAGGTTAAGGTTTGTAGCTATATGGGTGCTAGGTTTAAGGTTAATGGTATTTTAGTAAAAGATAAGAATAATAAGGAAATCTCTTTATTGGGTGATGGAAAAAATTATGCATCAGTTATTGTAGTAAATAATGGGAAGGGTGGTATTAAGTCGAAAACAGATGTACATAATCAAACGCCACCTCCATTATCCAAACAACCCATAAGTACGGATAACTCTCAGAGCAATGAGGAAAAAATAGATCAAAATAAAATATTTAATAATATATCAGATGTTATTTTTGATCTTAAATTAATAGATAGTGAAAATAAGATAATACCCAATTTTTCATATTTCATAAAATATAAAGGAAATGATAAAAAGCATTCAGTTGGAATTGATGGGATTGAAAAAAATATAGTTGCTACATCAGGAGAGAAAATTTCTGTTGAAATAAGTGGGAAGGATTCTCGTCAAATTCTTAAATCTTTTACTGTTTCACAAGGAATGAAAGAACAATTAATAAAAATAGATTTACATTCATTTGATATAATATTTTATCATGATGATAACTTAAAGAAGCCTATAAGTAATTTAAATTTAGTACAGACTTATAGAGGAAAAACTAAATCTAAAGTTACTAATAGTAATGGTAAAATTACAGTCAAGGCAATGCCTGGATTTGAATTAAATTATAAATTAAGAGATGGTACTCATATTAGTACTTTAAAAGTAGATAAGAATAAAGCACAAAGGGAGATTTATATTGAAAAGGGTGCTATTGAATCAGCATCAGAAAAGTTAAAGACAGATGTTAGTAAAAATACTCCACAAAAAAGTAATACAACTCAATCTACATTAGTCTCTAGACCAAAGTCAGGAGCTGATCAGACCCTTAGAAGAGATCAAAAGCAATCAACGAGTGATGATGGTCACCCAAAAACTTTAGTTAATGACAATGGTGAAACTGAATTTACAGTATATACATACGATCAAAAAACTAATCAATTATTTAGTGGAGGAAATTATTCGATTGAATATAAAGATAAGAAAAAGAGCCACTCAAGTGGCATGCATGGTCTAGGTAAGAAAATACATAAAGGTGAAATTGGTCAAAAGATAAAAATTACAGTGATTAGTGCGGGAAGGGAATATATTGTTTTTGATGGCGAAATTAGTAAAGGAATGAAAGCCTTTGAGTTAAAATTAGATAGACCTGCTATCCCGAATGTATCAGATGTAACCATTGGGTTTAAAGGTGTTAATGAGCAAGAAAGACAAGTAATCGTCAGCCAGAAAACGAAAAATGTACTAGCTTACTTAGCTAAAGAAGCAAATATGAATAGGCTTTTTATTACAAGTACAATAAGGAGCCCAAGAGCTCAAGCAGAAGCAATGTATTTGAAGGCAACGCAATATGCAGGACCTGGGGAGGCTGTGAAAAAAGTTAAAGCAGATTGTATTGCTAAGGGGCTTGGAAAAGAAGAAACTATTCAGAAAATGGTTGATAAAATTATTGAGTTCCAAAAAAAAGGGCAGAGAGTTTCGAAACATTGCGTTTCAGAAGAGCAATATAGAAAAAATAATATTATTGATTTAGGTACGAACAGTAATGGTTTTGGGACAGGAAATACTTTGAACAGTGTAGGAAAAAAATTTAAAGAAGTTTGTCAGAAAGCTTTAAAAGATGGAATTATTTCAGGTTTTATTTCAGCAGATGTACCTGGTGAAGGCGCCATGCACATAGAGATTATGCAATGATGAATAGATTATTTCTTTTATTTGTAATTAGTTTGATGTATGCGTGTACAACAGAGGCAGTTCAACATAAGTCAAGTAATACAAAACTTTATTTTTCATATCGAATCTGTGAAAAGTCAGGAAAATGTAAGAATTTTACACCTACAAAAAAAGTAGATGATTATTTATTTAAAAGACTTGATCCTGCATATGATGAATTTTACATAAAAGATAATAATGGTAATTTTACTTTATATTATAAAAATGTTTATAGTGAAGATGTTCAAGTTGGATGGGCAAAAGCTAAAGTGGATAAAAATAATAATGAGTTGAATTTAAATATTGATAAAATTAACTTGGCCTTAGGTGGGGTTGATTTTATAAAGAATGGATATGCAACTAAACAAGCTGAATCAAAGAACTTTAAATCAGGATTCTATTATTTAGATGATAATTATGAAGGTGCTCCATATTATCAAAAGCAAAAAATAGTTTTTAAGAAAATTGCCGGAGATTTAGTTTTAGAATGCAATAGTTATTTAAATAACTTATCTGTAAAAGATAACTTTTATGGGATTTTTTATGGAGTGTGTTCGGATGGTAAAAAAGTTTATTTTAAAGAAGTCAATTGACTCAGAGGCTTTTCTAATACTAGTGTGAGATTAATTGTACTTACATTATTAGTTATAAATTATCTTTGGTTAAGATGAGTATTTAAATGTAATAAAATTTTTATTTTAAAATCAGTGTTTACTTATATTTTATT